>CAZWAK010000197.1:0-13667 GCA_964631865.1 uncultured Heliobacteriaceae bacterium
CAGAAGGTTGGTCAATCAACAGTCGTGAGAAGTTCCGTCCGCCCGAACCCGCTGCTGATGGCAGCATCAGTGATCGCGGCGCGCACGGCTTCGATAACGAATTGGCATCCATGCGAGCGTTGTTTGTCGCCCACGGCCCGGCCTTCAAACGCGGGAAGATGGTTGCCCCGTTCGCCAACGTGGATGTCTACAACGTGATGGCAAAAATTCTGAAGTTGAAGCCCGCGCCGAATGACGGCAATCCGGCAACGATCAAAGCCTTGCTGCGTTGAGGGCAAGTGGGTAAGCAGAACTAATGCGGTGTAAAGCGATTTGCCAAATCGCTACCGCACAACAAAACCGCCGCGATTGAGCAAATCGCCAGCAATTCTCAATTTGGGGATGAAACAACGGGATTCTTCCTTCTTCCTTCTTCACTCTTCATTGTTCGACGAGGGAACCCCTGGGAAACAATGAAAAAGGAAGAAGGAACAATGAAGAATTGGTATTTTTCGTCCACGGCAATTTCAAATTGAGAATTACTGGCAAATCGCGCTACCCGGCACACAAGTATGAACCGTAGAATATTCAATCAACATCTCATCGCCGCCCTTCCCGCAGTGGCCTTCGCCAGGCAATCTCCGGCCCTGCGCGTTAACGGGCAGCGCGTCAATCAGCACTTGTCCGAACTTGCGCAATTTGGCAAAACGCCCGAAGGCGGCACGCATCGCGTCGCTTATTCCGCCGAAGATTTGCAAGCCCGTGAATACGCGATGAACTTGATGCGGGCGGCAAAACTGAACGTGAGCATTGACGCCGCAGGCAATATCATCGGACGCCGCGCAGGCAGCGACTCTTCGTTGAAGCCGCTGATGATTGGCTCACACATTGATTCCGTTCCGGCGGGCGGTAGCTACGACGGACAAGTCGGTTCGATGGGCGCGATTGAGGTGGCCGAGACGCTCGCCGAAAATAACGTGCGCCTGCGCCATTCACTCGAAGTCGTCCTCTTCCAAAACGAAGAAGGCGGAACCGTCGGCAGCACTGCGCTCGCGCGACAACTCACGGAAAAAGACCTGAGCATTGTCACGAACAGCAAAAAGACGATCCGCGAAGGCATCCAGTTCATCGGCGGTGATGTGAGCAAACTCGCCAGCAATGTGCGCCAAAAAGGCGACCTTGCAGGCTACGTCGAATTGCACATCGAACAGGGCGGTTTGTTGCATCAGGAGAACATCAACATCGGCGTCGTTGAAGGCATCGTCGGCGTGAATTGGTGGGAAGTGACGGTGGACGGCTTTGCCAATCACGCGGGCACGACGCCGATGAATCAACGCAAGGACGCGCTGCTCGCCGCCGCGAAATACATTGACGCGGTCAATCGTATTGTTACCTCCGTTCCCGGTCGGCAAGTCGGAACCGTCGGCAAGATTCAAGCGTTCCCCGGAGCCTTCAACATCGTGCCGGGCAAGGTGGCGACGAGTTTGGGCTTGCGCGATTTGGACGCGGCGAAAGTGCAAATGCTCTACGAAAAGATTCAAGCCGAAGTCCGTCAAATCGAAGCCGCGACCGGCACGAAATTCGAGTTCAAGCAAGTCACATCGTCGCAGCCCGCGCCCACCGACGCGCGCTTTCGCCGTGCCATTGACGAAGCCGCGCGAGCATTGGGCTTCACGACCAAACTGTTGCCGAGCGGCGCGGGTCACGACGCCCAAGAGATCGCGCACCTCTGCCCCATCGGCATGATTTTCATCCCCAGTCGCGACGGCATCAGCCACAGCCCGCGCGAATTTTCCACGCCCGCAGACATCACGAACGGCGCAAATGTGTTGTTGCACACGTTGCTGAAGTTGGATGCGATGAATTTGAACTGAGCGTGTGGGTCAAACGGGCTTGCGGACAATCGCGGCAATCGCGCGGACTTCTTCGACCATTTGCCGGAACATCTCGAACAACAACGCTTGCGGCCCGTCGCACAACGCTTTTTCAGGATACGGATGCACGTCTACGAGCAAGCCGTCTGCGCCGACGGCAATGCCTGCGCGCGACATGGGGATCACGGTTTCGCGCGTGCCGGTGCTGTGGCTTGGATCAAGGATGATGGGCAAGTGCGAGAGTTTTTGCGCCGCGGGAATCACGGCTAAATCCGGCGTGAAGCGCGAATGGCTGCCGAACGAGCGGATGCCGCGTTCACACAGAATCACGTCATAATTGCCTTCGGCCATCACGTATTCGGCGGCGAGCAAAAATTCTTCGAGCGTCGAAGACATCCCACGTTTGAGCAAGATGGGCTTGCGCGCTTGTCCCGCACGTTTGAGCAGGCTGAAGTTTTGCATGTTGCGCGTGCCGATTTGAATGACGTCGGCGTACTGTTCGCACAAATCGAGCGCCGGTTCGTCAATCGCTTCGGTGACGATTTTCAAGCCGTAGGTGTCGCGCACTTCGGCCAGGATTTTCAAGCCGTCTTCGTGCAAGCCTTGAAAGGCGTAGGGCGATGTGCGCGGCTTGAATGCGCCACCGCGAAACCATTTGCAACCCGCTTCAGCTACGGCTTGTGCGGTGAGCATTGTTTGCTCGCGTGATTCGACCGCGCAGACGCCCGCGATGATCGCCGGTTCCGCGCCGCCGATTTCGGCGTCGCCCACTTTGATAATGGTTTTGTCGTGCTTGAGATCGCGCCCGACCAACTTGTACGGCTTCGTGACGCGCACGCATTCAAACACGCCGGGCAGTTCGACAAACGGTTCAGGGTCAATTGCGCCTGTGTTGCCTGTGATGCCGATGGCGGTGCGATTTGCGCCGGGCATCGGATGGGCTTTGAAGCCGATGGATTCGACAGTGGTGACGACGCGCTGAATGTCTTCTTCCGTCGCGTCGGGGGTCATAACAATGAGCATAACGGGGCGTTACATCCTTTCCGGCGTTTCGATGCCGAGCAAGGCCAAAGCTTGTTCCAGTTGGCGGCGCGCGCTGTCCGCGACCAATAACAACAGCGTTTTGCGCGCGTCGTTCGCTTCGCTGAGAATGTGAAAGTTGTGGTAGAAGAGATTGAATTGTTTGGCGAGTTGGAACGCATATTTCGCCACGTGCGTCGGCTCAAACGCTTCTGCCGAAAGTCGCGCCACGTCTTCCAGCCGCGCGGCGAAATACACGAGCGACCATAATTCATGGCCGCTTTCACCTGCGAAGAATTCGTTGATTTGTTCCGCCGTGACGTTCGCCAAATCCTTGCTCACTTCATCCGGCGTGCGACCGAGTTTGCGGAAAATGTTGTTGGCGCGCACGGCGGAATATTGAATGTAGGGCCCGGTTTCGCCGTCGAAGCTCAAAGCTTCTTTGAAGTCGAAGGCGATGATCGAAGTGCGCGTGTACTTGAGCAAAAAGTAACGCAGGGCTGCGACGGCGATTTGATGCGCGATTGTTTGTTGTTCGGCAAGGCTCAAATCTTCATGACGCGCTTGCACTTCTTGGAGCGCGTTCGCTTCCAAGCGATCAATCAAATCGTCCGCTTTCACGCCCAACCCTTTGCGCCCGGACATCGAAACTGCGCCGTCAGATTCAACGCCCAATTCTTTCGCAGCATCGGCGCTGAGCGTGACTTTTTCGTACGCCAGATGCGCGCTGCGGGCAACTTTGGCGCGCGCTTCTTCCGTCGCCGCGAGCAGCATCACAGCCTTTTTGACGTTCGCCTGCGGGTACGATTGCCCGACATCAATTACATTCAGGAACGCTGTGCCATTGCCAAACGGCGGATGATCCGCGCTCGCGGCGGCCTCATCGCCCGTCGTAATCCAAACGTCGTGGCCACGATGGTCTTTGCGCAGTGGGCGATAGTGAAAATCCAAACCGAGCTTGCCGAGTTTCCACAAATGATAGGCAATGTCTTTGCCCGTGTACGTGACCGTCCCGTTCGACCGCACGATGATTTTGTCCGCATCGTGTTCCGATTCTTCTCCTTGTCCCCCCGTCTCCCCCTCTCCCTGTCTTTCTTCCGCGCGCATTACCCAACAACCTTTGTTGCGGCCTTCAGTCTCGAACACGATGACGCCGCTGGCTTTGAGCTTTTCAAAAGCGTGCGCCCAGAAATGTAAATGTAAAATCTCGCTTTCGCGCGCGAGCAGTTGGTAGCTGATGTCGAGCCGCGCCATCGTGTCCAAATGGCAATCTACGATTTGGGACGAAATATATTCGCCGATTTCGGCGGTCGCGTTGTTGCCTGCTTCAATTTCGTGCAAGGTTTGCGCGCGAATCGCCAGGCGCGCTTTGTCTCCTTCGTACCATTGCCCGACGCGCGCGTACAAATCCCAGCAGTAATAATCAAAGCTGTCGGCGCGGCTTGTGACAGCGCGTTCGGCAAGGGCTTTGATGTCGTCGAGCGATTTGTTTTCCAGGTGAATGAACCCGACGACGACATCGGCAACCTGCACGCCCGTGTTGTCAATGTAGTTGTGGACTTCGACGTTGTCGCCCGTCACTTTCAGAATGCGCACGACCGTATCGCCCAGCACTGAATTGCGAACGTGCCCGATGTGCGCGGCTTTGTTCGGATTGATCGAAGTATGCTCGACGATGATTTTGTCGGTGGTTGGTGGCTGGTGGTCGGTGGTCGGTGAACTGCTGACCCACTGACTGAATATCTCAGTGCGGTCGAAGAAGATGTTCAAGTAACCTGCGCCAGCGATGCCGACTTTGGCGACGCCGGGGATGTCGCTCAAGCCTTCGGCTAACTTCGCGGCGATGTCGCGCGGATTTTTCTTTTCGCCTGTCGCGGCTTTCAGGCGCTTGGCCAATTCAAAGGCGACGGGAAAGGCCAAATCGCCGAGTTCCGTGCGCGGCGGGATTTCGGACGAAAAATCTTCGAGGTCGAGGTCGAATTGCTCTCGCACGATTGCGATGACACGTTGTTTGATTGCAGCGGACAGTGACGAAGCCATACGGTTGATCCTTGCTTGGTGCTTGAAAAGCAAGCGTTGTAGCATCATTTGCGTTGAAGCGTCAAACGTGAAAATGCACACAGCACGAAGCTTATCTTGACAATGTCACCTGCCGTTTTCTATCCTTACCGCTTTTGCGTCCAGCCCTCTTGGGCATCAATGACGCTGGGTTGATTATGTTTGAGGCGCTGTCAGACAAGCTCAAGAAGGTTCTCAAGGATTTGCGTGGGGAAAGCCGCCTGACGCCGGAGCATCTCGAATTGGCGATGCGCGAGATTCGCATTGCGCTGCTCGAAGCCGACGTCAACTTCAAAGTCGTGCGCGGCTTTGTGGAACGGGTCAAAGCCAAGGCGGTTGGTGCGGATGTGATGGACGGGCTGAATCCGGGGCAACAGGTCGTCAAGATTGTCAACGACGAACTGGTCGAAATGCTCGGCGGCACATCGTCGCGGTTGCTCTTTACCTCAAAGCGTCCGAACAGCGTGATGATCGTCGGTTTGCAAGGGTCGGGCAAAACGACTTCGACCGGCAAGCTTTCCAAGTGGCTCAAGGAAAATCAGAACCGCACGCCGCTGCTGCTGTCCGTTGACGTTTATCGTCCGGCGGCGCGCGACCAGTTAGCTGTCATCGCCAAAGCGATTGGCCTGCCGGTTTTTGACGGCGACGGCTTGAATGATCCGTTGGAATTGTGTCGTGCGGCGCGCAAGCATTGTGAGCAAGTGGGCTTTGACACGTTGATGATTGACACGGCGGGGCGCTTGCACATTGATGATGCGCTGATGGATGAGTTGCGCAACATCAAAGCTGAGATGCA
Source organism: uncultured Heliobacteriaceae bacterium (assembly GCA_964631865.1). Taxonomy (GTDB): domain Bacteria; phylum Acidobacteriota; class Blastocatellia; order RBC074; family RBC074; genus JAFDVL01. Next base: position 5,728 of record CAZWAK010000197.1, read on the forward strand.
GCCGAGCGAAACGCTCTTCGTCGCGGACGCGATGACGGGGCAAGACGCCGTCAAAAGCGCGACCGAGTTTCATAATCAAATCGGCATCACGGGCGTGATCCTGACGAAGATGGACGGCGATGCACGCGGCGGCGCGGCGCTTTCGATCAAGGAAGTTACGGGGCAGCCGATCAAGTTTGTCGGTGTCGGTGAAAAGTACGACGCGCTGGATCCGTTTTACCCGGATCGCATTGCATCGCGCATCTTAGGGATGGGCGACGTGATGTCGCTGATTGAAAAAGTCCAGAGTGAAGTAGACGAGAAAAAAGCTGAAGAGATGCAGGCGAAATTCGAGCGCAATCAATTTACGCTCGAAGATTTCCGCGATTCGCTCGGCCAGGTCAAAAAGCTCGGCTCGTTGCAGAGCGTCATGAGTTTGTTACCCGGCGACATGTTCAAGGGGATGCCGAAGATGACGCCGGAAATGACGACGCAGATGGAAAAGCAGCTCAAGCGCACAGAAGCGATCATTGATTCGATGACGCCGGGCGAGCGCAACAATCATTTGATTATCAATATGTCGCGCCGCAAACGCATTGCGCACGGCAGCGGCACAACGCTGAACGAAGTCAATCAGATGCTTCAGGAGTACGCGCAAATGAAGCAGATGATGAAAGCGATGATGGGCGGCGGCGGCATGCTCGGCGGCTTGGGCGGCAAAGTGGCTAAAAAGCTGACGGGCATCGGCGGCAAGAAAAAAGAACGCATTAAAGTAAAAAAGAAAAAGCGGAGATGATTCCGCGCTTTCAATTTGGAGGTACGAACTTGTTAGCAATTCGATTAACTCGTATGGGAGCCAAAAAGCGTCCGTTTTACCGCGTGATCGTGGCGGAAAAACGCGGCAAACGCGACGGGCGGTTCGTCGAAATCGTAGGGCATTACAATCCCTGCCAGGAACCGAGCGTCTTGAAGCTGGATCACGAACGCATCGCCTACTGGCTCAAATGCGGCGCACAACCAACGGACACGGTACGGAATTTGATTCGCAAGAGTACGCCCGAAGCAACGGCTTAGTGGCACTAGGCATTGTTTTTGAGCTTATTGTGGAGGTTTCGTAATGAAAGAACTCGTAGAGTTGATAGCCAAGGCGTTGGTGGATCACCCTGACGAGGTCACTGTCAAAGAGGTCGAGCGCGACCAGAAAACTGTCATCGAATTGCGCGTCGCGGCGGGTGACTTGGGCAAAGTCATCGGACGACAAGGCCGTACGGCGCGCGCGATTCGGACGATTCTGGCCGCGTCAGGCACGAAGTTGAAAAAACGCTTCGTGCTGGAAATTTTGGAATAATTCCAGTCGTAACGCGATTTGCTAAATCGCGGAATAAGGAAGGCACGCGATTTAGCAAATCGCGCTACGACTGGAGCACAAAGCGTGATGGCAGAGCCAGACGCGGCACAACTGGAAGCGTTGATTTCGATTGCACGCATCGCCCGTCCGCAGGGAGTTCGCGGCGAAGTCATCGCGGACATCCTGACCGATTTCCCAGAACGCTTTGCCGCGCTGGACGAAGTTACTTTGCGGCGCGACAACCGACTCATCGGCCCGCTCAAACTGGAGCAGCATCGGTTTCACAAAGGTCGCGTGCTATTGAAATTTGCAGGCTACGACGATGCCGACCGGGCGGAGGAATTGCGCGGAGCCAGCGTGGTGATTGGCCGCGAAGACCTGATTGAACTGGACGACGATGAATATTTCCTGTTCGACTTGGAAGGTTGCGCGGTAGTGACAATGGACGGGCAGCCGCTGGGCGTGGTCGTGAAAGTCGAAGATTTCGGCGCGGCTCCGTTGTTAGTCGTCAAAGATCAAAGCCGTGAGTTTATGATTCCTCTGACGCGCGAGATTTGCCCGGACGTGGACACGAAGAACAAACAGATTGTCGTGAACCCGCCGGACGGCCTTTTAGATTTGTGAGCTTGGATTTGTGATGAAGCCGTATGCGTTTCGATGTGCTGACCATCTTCCCGGAATTCTTTGCCGGGCCGTTTGACTTTGGCATTCTCCGGCGCGCGCAACAGCAAGGGCACATTGCCATCCAGATTCACGACTTGCGTTCTTTCACAACCGACAAGCATCACGTCGTGGATGATCGTCCGTTTGGCGGCGAAGACGGCATGGTGCTGAAACCGGAACCGATTTTTCGCGCCGTCGAAGCCTTGCGAAATGACGCGGAGCCGACGGCAGTCGTTTTGCTCTCGCCACAAGGTCGCGTCTTTCGGCAAAGCGAAGCCGAGCGGTTCGCCCGCGATTTCACGCGGATGATTTTGCTCTGCGGGCGCTACGAAGGTGTGGACGAGCGCGTCGTGCAGCATCTCGTGACCGATGAAATTTCTATCGGTGATTACGTGCTGACGGGCGGCGAAATTCCGGCGATGGTGCTGGTAGATGCAATTACGCGGTTGCTGCCCGATGTGCTGGGCAGTGCGACTTCGGCGGTGAACGATTCTTTTTCGGATGGCTTGCTGGATTTTCCGCATTACACGCGACCGGCGAGCTTCAACGGGATAGACGTGCCGGAAGTTCTGCTGAGTGGACATCACGCGAATATCGCCAAATGGCGGCGACGCGAGGCGTTACGAAAAACTTTGAAAATGCGCCCGGACTTAATTCAAGCTTTGCTGGCGCGCGCAGCTCTCACCGCAGAAGAGCAGCGTTGGATTGAAGAAACACAACAAGAAAACTGAGGTGACTTATGCAATCATTGGATCAAATAGACAGCGCACAGTTGCGCACGGACATCCCCGAATTTATTCCGGGCGATACCGTGCGCGTGCATGTGCGCATCAAGGAAAGCGACAACAAAGAACGCTTGCAGGCCTTTGAAGGCGTCGTCATTGCGCGACGCGGCAGCGGCATCCGCGAATCCATCACCGTGCGCAAGACTTCGTTCGGCATCGGCGTCGAACGCATCTTCCCTTTGCACGCGACCATCATCGGCAAAATTGAAGTCGTCAAACACGGTCGCGTACGGCGCGCGAAACTGTACTACCTGCGTAAATTGCGCGGCAAAGCGGCGCGCTTGCGGGAACGCGATACGCGCACGCATTCGGCGAAAGCCGCCAAGTAAATTCGCGCGCAGGTGCGATGGGCGTTTTCGAGTCAGAGAATTTGGCGCATTTGATGAGGAGCTTGGACGGTTTCTCATCCAATGCGCCGCTTTCTTTTTTTGCCTATGCCGCGATTCTCCGGTTCCATAATTTGCGATGCGACTTTTGAAGCCGAAGCGCAACGCTCCGGCGCAAGATTCGTGGCCGGGATTGACGAAGTCGGACGCGGCGCGTTGGCCGGGCCAGTCGTCGCGGCTGCCGTGATCCTGGATTTGACGTGCATTCCGATAGGACTCAACGATTCCAAAAAACTTACGGTGGCGACGCGCGAGAAGCTGGACGCAGAGATTCGACAAACGGCCATCGCCTACGCCATCGCTCGCATTGAAGCGGACGAAATTGATCGCATCAACATTGTGCGCGCCACGCGCCTGGCCATGAGCCACGCGATTCACGCGCTTCAGCCCGCGCCGGAATATCTGTTGATTGACGCCTTGCCGCTCAAAGAAATCGCCCTCCCGCAAAAAGCGATTATCAAAGGCGATGCGAAATCCGTTTCGATTGCCGCCGCCTCGATCATCGCCAAAGTCGCGCGCGACCGCTGGATGATGGCGTGCGAGGAAGAATTTCCAGGCTACGGCTTCGCGAATCATGTCGGCTACGGCACAGCTGAACATCTGCAAGCTTTACGTGAACTGGGGCCGAGCAAAATTCATCGCCTGACGTTTCGCAAAGTCTTGCCGGAAGCGGAACAAATTGACTTGTTTGCAGCGTGAAGGAGCAAAGAATGGGGCCGCTCAAAGGAATCAAAATTGTCGAACTCGCAGGCATCGGGCCGGGGCCGTTTTGCGCAATGATGCTCGCCGATATGGGCGCGGAAGTCATTCGCATAGATCGTGCCAGCGCCAAAGGCAAAGGCTTGCGCGCCGATGTGTATTTGCGCGGACGGCGTTCGATTGCGGTGGATTTGAAACATCCCGACAGCGTCGCCGCCGTACTGCGCTTGATCGAAAACGCCGATGCCTTGATCGAAGGTTTTCGCCCCGGCGTGATGGAGCGGCTCGGCTTAGGGCCGGAGGTTTGTTTGGCGCACAATCCGCGACTGGTCTATGGCCGAATGACGGGCTGGGGGCAGACGGGGCCGCTCAAAGACGCTGCCGGTCACGACATCAACTACATCGCGTTGACGGGCGCGCTGCACGCCATCGGGCGTAAAGGCGAAAAGCCTGTGCCACCGCTGAATCTCGTCGGCGACTTCGGCGGCGGCGGGATGATGCTCGCGTTTGGCATTGTCTGTGCGTTGCTGGAAGCGCGAACTTCGGGGCAAGGGCAGGTGATTGATGCGGCGATGACGGATGGTGCGGCGACCTTGATGGCGATTATTTACGGGCGCAAAGCGTTGGGGCATTGGCGCAACGAACGCGGCGTGAATATGCTCGACGGCGCGGCGCATTTTTATGACACGTACGAATGCGCGGACGGCAAATATGTGGCGATTGGTTCGATTGAGCCGCAGTTTTATGCGCTGCTGCTTAACCATTGCGGCCTCGCGGATGACCCAACGTTTCAGCCGCAAATGAACCCGCAGCATTGGCCCGAACTCAAAGCCCGGCTCGCGACGATTTTCAAAACCAAAACGCGCGCTGAGTGGTGCGACGTGATGGAAGGCTCGGACGTGTGTTTCGCGCCGGTGCTGGATTTGGACGAAGCGCCGCAACATCCGCACAATCGAGCACGCGCGACGTTTTTGGAAGTGGACGGCGTCGTGCAACCTGCGCCTGCGCCGCGCTTCAGTCGCACTGCGCCAGAGATTCAAAGCCCGCCGCCGCTCGTCGGCGAACATACGACAGAAGCGTTGGCGGATTGGGGCTTCGGCGCGGACGAAATCGCGGCCTTGCAAAGCAGCGGAGCCGTTGCCTGACACGCCCAAACCCTTCAGCGCCATTGCGCGGCGCGTTCATTCGACGCCGGTTTGACAAGGTATAGGGCATCTGTTAGCTTGGCTGCCTTGTTTCCGGGCAACCTTGTAATGATGCGTCAAGACCTTCTATGACTGAGGCCAATCCGAACCGAAGCTGCCCCATGCTTCGCCCCATGCTTCGTTCGTTCTTGACTGTTTGCTGGCTGGCATTTCCTGTGCTGCTGAGTTCCTGTGCCAGTCTGGTCAAGTACAAAGACGAATCCATTCCCCAACCCCTGACGCCTGTGGCGGAAGCTGATTTCGAGGCGTTAGTGGCGCAACTCAAACTCTTCACCGCTGTCGAATCTATGCGCGCGACGCGAATTTCGATGAAGTTCGTGGATGTCGAAGCCGCCGAACGCTATCGCGGCGCTGCCGATGCGACCGTCGTGCTGAAACGACCGAGCAGCGTGCGCCTCATCATTCAAGTGCCGGTGGCGAAAACCAAGCTGGCGGAAATGGTTTCGGACGCCGAACATTTCAAAGTGGCGATTTACTACGACAAGTACAAACGGTTTTTGCTCGGCACAAACAACGCCGATTACAGTCGCTGGCGCGAAAAGCTGCAAGACAAAAAAGAAGCCCAACAGTCGGGCTTCATCAACGCGCGTCCGTTTCACTTCACCGACGCGCTGCTGGTACGCCCGTTGCAAGTCGGCAAAGCAGGTTTCATTTACAATGTGCAGGAAGAGTTGAGCGAAGAACCCGACACGCGCCCCGGCGCGAAAAAAAATGCGCGCGTCATTCGCAGTTTTTATGTCATTTCGGAAATGGAGATCGCCGATACCACGAAAAACATTGGGTTTCTCAAGCGCCGCTTCTGGTTTGATCGCAACAGCGAGTTGCAGTTGAAACGCCAACAGGTCTTTGACGCCAAAGGCCGGTTGATTACCGATGTGCGGTATTCCAACTACCTCAAGCTCAATTCTGACAGTCCGATTTTGCGTCCAAGTGTCATCGAAGTTCGACGTCCGTACGATAAATATTCCGCCGAACTCAACCTCCTGACCGACAGCACGGAGTTCAATGTGGAAGATTTACCGGCCACCGCGTTTGTGCTGGAAAACGATCAGAAACTGCCGGAAACCGATTTGGATAAACAGCCGTAACTACTGGAAACAATGGATAGTTTGATTTTCGCCAACATTCGTCAACGCCCCACGCGCACGCTGGTCAGCGTGATTGGCGTGGCGCTCGGCGTCGTATTGATTCTGGTCAATACGGGTTTGGTACGCGGCATGCTTAATGATCGGATGAAGCGGGAAAAAGGCGTGGGGGGGGAAATTCGCTTCCTGCGTCCTGGCGCGGGCGTGTTGACAACTTCAAACCTGACCCTGGATGTTCGTTATGCCGACCGGCTCCGGCAGATCGAAGGCGTCAAGGCCGTCAGTCCGATTGGCGCGTACATCCAGCCCGGTGGCACAGGGATCGGCATTGAAGCGGTCGAAGGGATTGATTTTGAAAGTTACGCGGCCATCAGCGGCCTCAAGATCATTGAAGGAAGAGTGTTCCAAAACGACAACGAAGTCATCGTGGACGATTTCAAAGCGTCGAAATCCAACGCGAAAATCGGCAACGAAATTGACGTCTTCGGCAAGAAGCTGAAAGTCGTCGGTATCTATTCGCCGCCGTCAGGTTCGCGCATCAAGATGTCGCTTGCGGCGCTGCAAAACTATCTGGCATCGGCGAACAAATGCACGATGATTATGGTCAAATGCACCGACCCGGCGCAGCAGGAAGAAGTGCAAAAACGCATCAATGAAACCTTGCCAGGGAATACCGTGCAGTTGATTCGGGATTTACCGAGTTTCGAGCGCGCGATTCCGGGGCTGGATGGCTTCATCAAAACGATTCTGGTGCTTTCGACGATTGTCAGCTCGCTCGTGATCCTGCTCGCGATGTACACGACGATTACCGAACGGACGCGCGAAATCGGCATTTTGAAATCGCTCGGCGCATCCAAGCGGTTCATCATCTCCGTAATCGAAAAAGAGGCCATCACGATCAGCTTGATTGGCGTCGCCGTCGGCTTGCTTGCAGCGTTCGTCATCGGATGGCTCATTCAGACATTGACGACGATGCAATTGGAATTTCAGTTGTCGTGGATTGCAGTGGCGACCTTGATCGGCTTGGCGGCAGGCATCGGCGGCGCGTTTTATCCGGCGGTGCGCGCGGCCAATCAGGATGCGGTCAAAGCCTTGTCGTATGACTAAAGTTTTATGCCCATTTTGCAGACTGACAATTTGGTGATGACGTATCACGTTGGCAAAGTGGCAGTTCACGCTTTGCGCGGCGTCAATCTGAACGTGGAAAAAGGCGAATTCGTCTCAATTATGGGGCATTCGGGCAGCGGCAAATCCACGTTGCTGCACATTTTGGGCGGCTTGCTGAAACCGACGAGCGGCAAGGTAATTGTAGATGGTGAAGACTTGGCGGCGGTCGGCGACGCACAACGCACGGACATTCGGCGGCGCAAAATCGGGTTTGTGTTTCAGCGGTTCAATTTGTTTCCGACCTTGACCGCCGAAGGCAACTTGAAGCTCGCCGAACAGATTCACGGCGGGAACGGGAATGCCGAGTTGCGGCGCGAAGTCTTGCGTTTGCTCAAGTTGGAAAATAAAATGCAGCACAAGCCCCTGGAGTTATCGGGCGGAGAACAACAGCGCGTAGCAATCGCGCGTGCGGTCATCACTCGTCCCGCGATTATTTTGGCCGATGAGCCGACGGGGAATCTGGATTCAGAAAACTCCGAAATCGTGTTGCAAATGTTGGTGCAATTGAATCGAGACATCGGACAGACGATTGTCATGATTACGCACAACCCGGAAGCGGCGGACATTGCCAGCCGCAAAGTGTTGATGCGGGACGGACAGATTGTGAGTCATTGAGCGCACAC
>CAZWAK010000198.1:0-13623 GCA_964631865.1 uncultured Heliobacteriaceae bacterium
CACTATCTCGCCCGCAGAATAAATCGCTCAAGTTATTCTGCGGGCCTGACTAAGCGTGGTGGACGGCAAATTACACTTTCGCGCCACGACCAAAGCGCAGGTGTTTGTGGACGGTGCGCTCACGCATAAAGGCACGCTACGACCCGGTCAACAACTGCGCGTGGGTCGCTCATACTGGCAATTTGAAAGCGCCGCGAAGGAACCCGCCGTCGCCGCGAATGGTTTCTTCAGCAAAGCGCGCGGCGCACTCAATCAAGCCATTGGTCTTGAACAAGCGGAAGACTTCAACGTCAAAGCCGTCTTCTCTGACGTGACGCGCAAACGCAGCGATACTGAAATCGCGGACATCTTCACCATCGGCGCGAAAAACAACATCCCGGAACTCGAAGACATTGACACGAACTGGCCGAAGCCCTGGGTGTTTTTCAAAGCGTTGCTGATGGCCGTACTCGTGTACGCGGGCTTCGTGTTTGCGTGGAAGCAGTTTCACAACACGAACCTGATTCCGGGGATGATTATGGTCGGCGCGGCGGCGATTCCGCTCGCGGTCGTGATCTTTTATTTCGAGATGAACGCGCCGCGCAACATCTCGTTGCATCAAGTGCTGCGAATGCTATTGCTCGGTGGCGTGGTGTCACTGATTACGTCGCTCTTCGGCTTCAATATGTTCGGGCAAACGCTGGGCTGGCTCGGCGCGTCGCAGGCCGGCATCATCGAAGAAAGCGGCAAACTGCTCGCGCTCCTGCTCATCGCGCACAAAGTGAAATACAAATGGACGCTGAATGGTTTGGTGTTTGGCGGCGCAGTCGGCGCAGGCTTCGCGGCGTTTGAATCCGCTGGCTATGCGTTTCGCAGCGGCCTCAGCGAACTGACGATTCAAACGCTCGGCTTCGGCACAGCGCAATTGGACGGCGTGTTCGAGAGCATTTTTGTGCGCGGTTTGTTGACGCCCGGCGGTCATGTCGCGTGGACGGCATTGGTCGGCGCGGCACTCTGGAAAGTCAAAGGCGACCAACCCTTCGCGTTGGCGATGCTGAAAGACGAACGCTTCTATCGCGTGTTCGCGTTGGCAGTCGGATTGCACATGATTTGGAATTCGCCGTTCGGCGTTGACCTGCCGTATTACGGGAAATATGTCGCGTTGATCGGCGTGGCGTGGATGGCGATTTTCGGGTTTATTCAGGATGGGCTGAAGCAAATTCGCCGCGCGCAGGAAACCGCCAACGGCTGAATGTCTGACTCGTGGCGGAGAAGAAATCCTCGACAAATTTTGTTAGCTGACGGCGCAAAGTTTTTCGGTAGCTTTGCGCCATTTTGTGCTACATTGCAGCCCCCTGACTACTGCCCCGAAGATGTTGTGCCTCAGTTTTGCAGTGGAGAGCAAGATGCGCTGCCTCATCAGGCGGATCACCTCTCAGCCGAGCGTTTTCTCCTCGTCTCGTCTGGCTCGTGTGGGGATTCCGATCATCATTTTCGTAGCAATTGGGTTCTTCGGCATTCGTTCGGCGGAGTTGTTCGTCACGTTTCGTCCGCTGCCATACGCGATGGATGATCGCTGGAATTGGGTCTTGCCGCCGCAGACCGAGGACGTGTGGTTCACAACCGCCGACCGCGTAAAGCTGAACGGTTGGTTTCTGCATTCGCGGCGGGAATCGGTCACGGGAACCATCCTGTATTGTCACGGCAACAGCGGCAATCTCACGCACGCCAGTCATCAGGCGCAGAAGCTGGCCGCAGAGGGCTTTGATGTTTTGATCTTCGATTATCGGTGCTACGGGCGCAGCGATTGGAAGCTGCCGGATGAGCGCGGCATCAATTACGATGTACAGGCGGCATACGATTATTTAGTTCAGCAACGCGGCGTCAAACCGGAACGCCTGGCGATTTATGGCTGGTCACTCGGTTCCGCCGCGGCGATTGATTTGGCGTCCCGACAACCAAGCGGCGCGCTGGTCGTCGAAGCCGGCTTGAGTTCGGCGAGCGATATGGCGCGTATCAAATTGCCGTGGCTGCCGCGCTGGTTGCATTGGGTTGGGAAAAACCGCTTCGCCTCGGTCAGCAAAATCGCGCGCGTGCGCTGTCCCATTTTGGTTTCGCACGGCACAGGCGACGACGTGATTCCCGTCGAGCAAGGGCGGCGATTGTACGCCGCCGCGCATCAACCGAAAGACCTGTTGTTGATTCCGGGGCGCACGCATTGGGTGGCGAAAGTGGACGACCCGATTTACTTTGATGTGGTGACCGAATTCATCAACGATTCGCTGCATCGTACGATTGCGGCGCGATAGCTCCATAGCAATCACCCCGCCAACTCGTTATAATCCACGCGCAGATTTTGCTTTCTCGCAGGAGCGCGTATGACTTTAGAAATTACCACCGAATCGCCAACGACAACTGCCACGAATGGCTATCACGCTCCTTCTATCCCACCACTCGAAGCCGGAGCCAGATTGACGCGCAGCGAATTCGAGCGTCGCTACCACGCCATGCCGCACGTCAAAAAAGCTGAATTGATTGAAGGAGTGGTTTATATGCCCTCACCTGTACGATTTAATGTTCATGCTGATCCGCATGGATTGATTATTACTTGGCTGGGCGTTTATCGTGCCGCAACGCCCTACGTTAAGCTCGGAGATAACGCCACTCTCTTGCTTGATCCAGACAACGAGCCGCAACCAGATGCGCTTCTCAAATTGGATGCAACTGTCGGCGGCAAATCCTGGGTCAATGCGAAAGGCTATTTGGAAGGTGCGCCGGAGTTGATTGTCGAAGTGGCCGCGAGCAGCGAGTCGTATGATTTGCACGAGAAGCTGCGCGCGTATCGGCGCAACGGCGTGCAGGAATATGTGGTCTGGCGCGTCTATGACCAGCAGATTGATTGGTACAAACTCGAAGCCGAAAGCTACGTGCAGCTCTCGCCAGATCGCAGCGGCGTGCTTCACAGCCAGGTGTTTCCCGGCTTGCAGTTGGATGTGAAAGCGATGCTGAAAGACGATTTGGCGAAGGTTCTGGTCGTGTTGCAAAAAGGCTTGAATTCGCTGGAACACAAAGCGTTTGTGCGCAAGCTCAAAAAAGCCCAGCGATAAAAAAATCGGGAGCAACGCCGCTCCTCACGGCCCTGCCCCCGCGTAACGATCCGCAGCAAACTCCCCCGAATTAGCTGCGGATTATCCCTCGGAAATTGGAACTCTTCGTTTGATAACCTGGGAACACGAGGTTGAGATTCGTCGCGCCCAGATGTCGCTGCGCGACTTCGGCAAACACGTCGCGGAAGTCGGTCGTGATTGCCAAATCGCGGCCTTCGTACAGTTGATTGCTTTGCAAGCCTGGCCATTTGCCCAGCACTTTCCCGCCGTTCACATTGCCGCCCAACACAAACATACAACTCGCGTGACCGTGATCTGTGCCGCGATTGCCGTTTTCTTTCGCGGTGCGCCCGAACTCGGTCATCGTCAGGATCACGACATCGTCGCGGCGATCTTTCAAATCCGCGTGCAAGGCGGCGATGCCTTGCGAGAATTCGAGCAGACGATTGGCCAATTGCCCTTGCCCTGCGCCCTGGTTGGCGTGCGTGTCCCAGCCGCCGATGTCGGCGAAAGCGACTTCCAGTCCGATGTCGGATTTGATGAGTTGCGCGATTTGCTTGAGGCTGTCGCCATATTTGCCGCGCGGGTAATTGGCGTCCGCCGCCGGTTGGTACTGCGACGGATTGATGCGCTTGAGCAGCTTCACGGCTTCAAAGGTTTCGTGCCCCGTGCCGCGCAACGCTTGATTCGCGGTTTGTTCGTACATCGCTTCAAACCCGCCTTGCACAACGGCTGCGGATTGCCCACCGCCTACGCCGCGAAGGGCGAATTCATTGATGTTGTTCATCGCAATGCTCGGCGCTTTGCCTTGCAGCGTGCGCGGCAGGTTCGGCCCCATCGCGACCGCGCGGAACGGTGAAGCTTTCGCATCCGGCTTCGCTTGCAAATAACGATTGAGCCAGCCGTCGGTCGTGCTTTTCACGCCGGGTGTGCCCGCTTCCATGTAATCCTGCGCGTCGAAATGCGACCGCGTCGTGTCGTGCGAGCCGACGGCGTGAACGATGGCGAGTTGCCCCGCATCGTAAATCGGCTTGAAGGACGCGAGCGCCGGACTCAACGCGAAGAAGCCGTCGAGATCAATCGCCGCCGGATTGTTCGGTTGTCCATCGCTTTTCGGACGCGCGACGGCGATGTTCGGACGCAGTTGGTAATACGCGGATTCGCTGTATGGAATCACGGAATTGAGGCTGTCCATCGCGCCGCGTTGGAAAATCACGATCAAGGTTTTGCGGCGTCCGGTTTTATTGGTTTGCGCAGCGGTGCGAGCTAGAAATGACGGAGAGTTCATTGCCACGCCTAAGCTGGCGAATGCGATCCCACTATTTTTGAGAAAGAATCGTCTGTCCATAGTTACCTCTCAATTATTGTCGTTGGAACTCCGGCGAACCGAGAATTAGTCCCGCGATCTTGGCGACATCCGTGCCGTTGTGGCTGGCCAGTGCGGCATCTTTCAGCGTTTTGTCCAATGTCGCGCGGGTCTGCGGCGAAACATTCCCGTGCAACACCGTCTTGACGAAATAATCGGCAACTACGGCGGGTTTCGCAGTCATCAGTTCCGGCGCGAAATTGACGCGCGAGCCGAAGATGCGGTTGCTGCTCAGCGCGAGCGCGAAGTTCATGCGTTCGAGCAATGCACCTGTGTTGACCCAGTTTTCGGCCTTGTCGGCATAGCCGGTCGGCGGCTGCGCCAGGTACAAGCCTTCGCCCATTTGCTGCATCCAGCGATGAAACGGCTGCGTGCCGTTCGTGTCCGCGCCCAACGCGCGCACGGCACTGACGGTCATTTCAAACGGCGTCTTGATCTTGGCGCGATAGTTTTCCGCCGCCCAGAATTCAGGCGACGTGAACAGCGTTTTGTACACCGCGCGCAAATCGCCATCGGTTTTCAGGAAAGTGTTCGAGAGCCGAGCGATCAACACGGGCGACGGCTCATCGTTCACAAATTTGCGCGCCAATTTGGTCGCAATAAACTTCGCGGTCGAAGGATGCCTGGCTAACATTTTGACGACCATCTCGCCGTCTTTCAGGCCACCGCCCGCCGGAATCTTTTGTCCCAGTACGATCTTTTCGCCGTCGTCGTGCATAAACGGCGCGTAGAAAAATCCGCCGCCATTGCGCGGTTGCCGGAGTGTCCAGCCCGTGAAGCAACGCGCGACTTCCTGCACATCTTTTTGCGTGTAGCCGCCATCTACGCCGAGCGTGTGGAGTTCCATAATTTCGCGGGCATAGTTTTCATTGATGCCGCGCGTGCGCTTGCCGTTTTGTTGCTGCTTCACCATCTTCTCTTCGGCTTTCATCTCCTGTTTTTCCTGACGCTGCTGCTCGCGCCTGTTGCCGAAGCCGCCGAAGCCGCCGAAGCCGCGATTGCGTAGTCCCAAGCCTTGCCCGTTCGGATTTTGGTTCTGCCGCATTTGTCGGAGTTGATTCAGGTCCGGCAGTTTGGCCGTCGGCGCAGTGCTGAGCCAGTTGTCGAGGTAAAACAACATCGCCGGACTCTTCGCTGTGGCCATCAGTAAATCTTCAAATTTGCCGAAGACGTTTGGGCGAATCGCGTCGCGTTCATACGAAGTCAGGAGCACACGATCCTGCCCTTTTTGCGCGTAGATGTTGAAGTGATTGAACCAAAAGTCCGTCAACACTTCTTGCAATTGCCGTTCGCTGTAAACGGCGCGCAAAATCTTGGCGGTTTGCAATTCGGTGACGGGAATCTGGCGCGGTTTATAACCCATTTCGGCCAGCGTTTTCAGCAATTCTCGCCGTTGCGCTGGATCATCCAGCACGGCATTTGGATTGATTGGATTGGGTTGCGCCTTGCCTGCGTTTTTCATTTCCTCATCGCTGGACGATAAGGCGCTGTTCTGCTTGGCAATTTTGTCGCGCACTTGCTGTAACACCTGCGGCGGCGGATCGTAAACTTTCGCAATCTCTTCGGGACTCATCGTGAGAGTCGTGAGCGGTTGGAGCTTTTGTGCGACTACGTCATCGGCAATTTTGTCGGGATACAGTTGCAGTTCGAGGTACCTCTCCCAGCCCATTTTCAGCACCCGCTCCACGTCGCCCGGACGCGGCCCGAACGAGAGGCGATCCAGCAGATGAATGGCTTTCTGTTCCGTTGTGAGTTGAGTGGATTTGGCCGCGTTGGTTTTTTGTGCCACTGTGCCGAGTGGCAGGCTCAACGCCAGAATGCCGACCAAAACGGTGGAGCAAAGCGAATGGAGTTTGCGAATGTGCCTGAACATATTTCCCTCACGAAAGATGAAGTTCCTGCGCCTCGTTGTGCGCCTCTCAAAACGTACGCTTAGACGGAACTGTGGTCAACTTGGCCGAAAGAATTTATGGCGGGAAAAAGAAATGGCTGCTAGACCTACCGCAACATCCCCCGAAGTTACAGTAATATCCGCAGCCACCTCAATTGCTCGTTTACGGAATAGGAACTCGCTCCCCAACGAATTCCCCAAGGTATCCCCCAACACATCCCGCACCCGAGCCTATTTGAACGTTGATTTCGACTGTCTTTTAGCAAGCGGGATGCCAAAGCCAGAAGCTTTTGAGAATGTCGTGACTTAAAGGGGTGATCTTCTTTGCCAGCAAATAGATAGCCGTGCGCAGTCACCAACGCTGTGTCGCTTCTACAATTCCTTGTCGTCCATCTGATGCTCTATTTAGAGACACTGAAAACCCAAAGAGTGTCTTTTTTCGATGCACAATGTACATTTCTTTGGGCTTCTCCTGGGCTTAAAGTGATACTTGAAGGTAAAAATTTCCTGAAATCCGAAATTGACAGCTCTGTATGGGCGTGCTAACTTGCCAGCCTCTTTGCAAGTTCTTTGCATCGTTTTCAGGTGCTTGAACGGATGTTCAAGGTAAAAGGGAAGCGGGTGGAAAACCCGCACGGTCACCGCCACTGTAAGGCTCAGACCAAGTTTGAAAGTGCCGTTGCTTTAACCAGCGCAGCCATTGCTTCACGGCGAGAAGGCTGTTCGTTGCTGCCGCGACATTGAGCCGAGTCAGGAAACCTGCCTGAAAAGTTGCTGCTTTTAGTCGCTCTTCGGATGAAAGAGCGTGGCACTGGTTTGAGACAGCGGCTTCCAAGCCCTTTCTCGAACTCGGTTATTCTCCTTTCTTTTGTAAGCCTTAGATTGCAGCAGTCTGCCGTCTAAGGCTTTTCTTTTTATGCCCTGCCCCGGCTTACAACGCAGGATCGTGCGGTTGCTCTGGACGGTTTTGTGTCTCTGCGTTGCCTGTACTCCGCCGAAAAATCCTACACCCGCTTCCCATCGCACAGTGACCGACGAAATCGGGCGACAGGTCGCGGTCAAATCCCAGCCTCAACGCATCATCTCGCTTGCGCCCAGCATCACCGAGATATTGTTTGCGCTAAAACTGGATGAGCGCGTAGTTGGCGTGACAAGTTACTGCGACTTTCCCGCCGCCGCCCAAGCCAAAGAAAAAGTCGGGGACACGCTCAAGCCGAATCTGGAACGGCTGATTGCGCTCCGACCTGACCTGGTACTGATTTCGACGGCGAGCCAATTGGAAAAAATTACACAGCAGTTGGATCAGTTGGGCATTCCCGTTTTTGTCACGAATCCCAAGAGCGTCGCGGGCGTGCTCACTTCGATCCGAAAGATTGGAGAATTGACAGACACGACACCGCGCGCGGAAGGACTCGCGGCAGAGATGGAAGCTCGCATCACCGCCGTGCAACACGAAGTGACCGCCGCAACGGCTCCGCGCGTGCTGTACATTTTGCAACTGTCGCCGCTCATCACCGCCGGGAAAGACACCTTCATCAACGATCTCATCACGCAAGCCGGAGGCCGTTCGATTTCGGGCGAAGAAGCGGCGGACTATCCGCAATTCTCGCGCGAAACGGCACTGGCGCGTGCGCCCGAAGTCATCATCGTGCCCGAAAGTCACGGCACGGAACTCGTCAACGTCGAAGCCGTCCGGCAAGCTTTTGCCACGACGCCTGCCATCAAGAACAATCGCGTAGTTCGCATCAATCCTGACCTGATTGATCGTCCGGGGCCGCGCATCGTCGAAGGCTTGGAAGCCCTGCGCGCAGGAATTCATGGCAAGTAACATCGTTACCAATCCGCTTGCGCACCTGCCCGCCGCCTATCTGACAAAACGTCGCGCAGGCATCGTGCTGGTCGTATTGTTGCTCGCGCTCGTTGTCGCGTCTGTGATCGCGCTTGCGCTCGGCAGTGAATCTATTTCATTGACACAACTTTGGTCGAATGCGCTTTCGCGCGAGCAGGAAATCATTCTTTTCAATTTACGTTTGCCGCGCATTGCGTTGGCGATTGGTTCCGGCGCGGCTTTGGCGTTGGCGGGCGCAGCGTTTCAGGCGTTGTTGCGCAATCCGTTGGCCGATCCGTACGTGCTCGGGGTGTCGAGCGGCGCGGCACTCGGCGCGATTGTCGCCATCATTTTTGCTTCACGATTTACATTTGCGCGTCCGTTGCTGAGTTTTGCCGGAGCCGCCGCCGCAACGTTCGTCGTGTATTTGCTCGCGCGTCGCGCCGACGATCCGGCGCGCTTGATTTTAGCAGGCGTCGTGATTTCGACGTTGCTGGCGTCGCTAATGGTGTTGCTGACGACGCTCGCGGACGACATTCGCTTGCGCAACATTACATTTTGGTTACTTGGCGATTTGTCGAGTGGCAGCCACGAATTGATCGGCTTTCTCGCGGTTGCCGTCGTGCTCGGCGCAACAGTTTTGATCGCCAACGCGCGCGCTTTGAATTTGATGTTGCTGGGCGAACGCGATGCGTTTGCGCTCGGCGTCGAAACGACGCGCGTGCGCTGGATCGTGTTCGTGACCGCGTCGTTATTGACTGCCGCAGCCGTTTCGACCGGCGGCGCGATTGGTTACGTTGGCTTGGTCGTGCCGCATCTGATTCGCTTGGCAAGCGGCACAGACAATCGCTTGGTGTTGCCCGCGTCCGCATTCGCGGGAGCGTTGTTGGTGTTGCTCGCGGACACGACCGCGCGCACCGTCATCGCTCCACGCGAATTGCCGACAGGCGCGATCACGGCTTTAGTCGGTGCGCCCGTGCTTGTGTATTTGTTGGTCGGACGTCAGCGCAGGCGTGCGATTCGAGATTGGAAATTAGAAATGGCAGATGCGAATCTGAAAGCTCGCATTCCATCTTTCAAATCTCAAATCTCAAATCTCAAATCTCAAATCCTCCTGCGCCTGCAAACCATTCGCTTTCGCTACGACCACGAAATTCTAAAAGGCATTAGCCTCGCAGTCCGCGCAGGCGAAGTCGTCGCGTTGCTTGGCCCGAACGGCGCAGGCAAATCTACGTTGTTGAATTTGGCAGCGGGCAAATTGCAACCGCAAGCGGGCGAAATCTTGTTGCAGGAAAAACCGCTCGCAGAATTTTCGCGCTGTGAGGTTGCGCAACAAATCGCGCTCGTCGCCCAGGCCAGCGATTTGCACTTTCCTTTGACCGCGCTCGAATACGTGTTGGCGGGACGGTTTGCCAGCACGACGGGCATCGGCTTTGACGCGCCCGCCGACATTGAAATCGCGCTGCAATCGTTAGCCGCAACCGACACCGCACAATTTGCCGCGCGTCCGTTCAATCAATTGTCGAGCGGTGAGAAACAGCGCGTCGTGTTGGCGCGGGCGCTCGCGCAACAACCATCTTTATTATTACTCGACGAACCGACTGCGAACCTTGATCTCGCGCATCAACTCGCGTTGCTCCAACTGGTCCAACGATTGACGCACGAACAGAACCTCGGCGCGCTGTTCGTCACACACGAAATCAACCTTGCAGCAGAATTCGCAGATCGCGTCGCACTGCTGAAAGACGGCTCAATCCTCGCGTGTGGCACGCCGAACGAAGTGGTGACGGCGGAATTATTGCAACAAGTCTTCGGCGCTTCGTTGCTCGTCACCACGCATCCACACAGCGGAAAACCGCTGATTACCTTGACAGGAACAACCCCATGAAACTCTTCGCAAAAGCTCTTTTCGCAACCTTCGTGTTCGCGCAGATCGTGTTCGCGCAAACCGCTGGCAAAGTCACGGACGCCGCCGATCAACCGATCAAAGCCGCGCGCGTTCTCGTGCGCAACAAAAGCGGCGCGATCATTCACGCCACGTTCACGAACGAACGCGGCGAATTCAACGTGCCTGCCTTGCCGAGCGGCGAGCATTTCATCACCGCTGAAGTCGAAGGCATGACGCTCGTCGGCGGCGCGCAAAAACTCGGCAGCAATCTTCAACTTAAAATGCAGGTCGCCGCATTGCAGGATTCGATTCTTGTCTCGGCGACGCGCACCGAGAATTCGTTGGCCGAAACGCCCGCCAGTGCGTTCGTGATTTCGGCGAGCGAATTGGCACGGTCGCAGCGCATTTCGGTTGCCGATGCGTTGCGCGCGGCTCCCGGCGTGACCGTGATGCAAACGGCGCGGCGCGGCGGCGTGACGTCGTTGTTTGTGCGCGGCGGCGAATCGGACTACACGAAAGTGTTTGTGGATGGCATTCCACTCAACGACGCAGGCGGCGCGTTCGATTTGTCCGATGTGACGACCGACAACGCGGAACGAATTGAATTGGTGCGCGGCGCAAGCAGCGCGTTGTACGGCTCGGACGCGATGAGCGGCGTGTTGCAATTCATCACGCGGCGCGGCACGAGCGCGACGCCGGAACTCGAACTCACCGGCGAAGGCGGCAGCTTCGCGTTCAATCGCCAAGCCGCGAAGCTCGCAGGCGCGAACGGTGGTTTTGATTACGCCTTGAGCTTCACGCATCTGCGCACGAACGGGCGCGACCGCAACGACGATTATCAAAATCGCGTCGCGTCGGCGAGCCTCGGCTATCGCTTCAACGACCGCACGAACCTGCGTATGATCGGGCGCAGCGAGAATTCAGGCTTAGGCGTGCCGGGCGCAACCGGGCGCTATTTTGTTGATCCCGACGAACGCGCGCGCCGCCGCCGCATCGCAACGGGCGCTCGATTGGAAGATCAAACCACGCAACGCTGGCGACAGATCGTGAGCTTTGTTTACGCCGAAAATAATCAACTCGGCGTTGATCCGGCAGCGCAGGATTTGACGAAGCCGAACACGCCGCCCGACACGACGTTCGCGTTCAATGATTTCGTTTCGTTTTTCAATAATCATCAGAAGCGACGCGGCGTGCGGTATCAAAGCGATGTGAGTTTGCCGCACAACAATTTGCTTTCGGCAGGCATTGAATACGAGAACGAAAACGCAGTCTTCGACAGTGGCTTTGCCGGACGCAACCGCGTCGCGCCGGATCGTCGCAACGTTGGCGCTTTCGTGCAGAATCAGTTTTTCGTCGCGTCACGTTTTGCCCTGACCGCCGGGCTGCGCGTCGAAAACAATCGCGCCGAACTGCCTGCGAATTTTGCGAATGTGCTGCGCTCGCTTGGCTCTGCGCCGTTCACGGGCACGATTGGCTTTGGCACGCAAGTCGCGCCGAAAGTTGCCGCGATGATCGTCGCGCGGCAAGGCAACGAAACGATTGGCCTAACCAAACTGCGCGCATCGTTCGGCGTCGGGATCAAAGCGCCCACGCTCGTCGAAGCCTTCAGCCCGAATTCATTTTTCCTCGGCAATCCGGGATTGAAGCCGGAACGTGCCCGCAGCTTTGACGTGGGGCTGGAACAGTTCTTCGCGCGCGACCGCGTGCGCGTCGAAGCAACGTATTTTGAAAACCGCTTCCGCGATCAAATTGCGTATGTCGGCGATCCCGCGACGTTCGGCGGCCCGATCAAAACTCCACAGGGCGTGCTGACGAGTTTCGTCAACAATGATCGTGCGCGAGCGCGCGGCGTCGAATTGAGTTTCGCCGCGCAGCCGTCGCGGCAATGGCGCTTCGGTGGCAGCTACACATTGACCGCTTCCAAACTGCTCGCGGCGGCGGACGTGATTGATTTCGTGACCTTGAAGTTAGTGCCGAACCGCGAAGTTGGTTTGTCGTTGCTGCGTCGTCCAAAGCATTCCGGCACGGTCAACATCGCGTGGATTGGCGAGCGGTTTGATGCACAGTTGAATGGCTTCTTTTTGGGGCGGCGGCGTGACGTTGATCCGGTGACGTTTTCGCGTTTGGCCAATAACGACGGTTATGCGCGCGTAGATTTCGCAGGTGGCTATCGCCTGACGCCGCGCGTCACAGCCTTTGCGCGCATCGAAAACCTGCTCAATCAAAACTATCAGGAAGTGCTGGGCTATCCGGCCTATCGGCTGAATTTTTCGGCAGGCTTGCGTGTGCGACTGGGCGGCGAGAAGTGAAAAAGAACCGGAAACATTAAGCCGTCTTTGCGTGCGTTTGTAGGCATTCGTACGAACAAAACCGTTGCGCGCGACCGCCCGAAGAAACTTGCACCGCATCGCGCGGAGCGACGAATGCGCCGCACGCGGCACAGCGAATCATCTCGGTGCTGCCGGGCTGGCGCGTGGTAACTTGCTCGCGCATCTTGTTGAGTTCTTTCGCCGTCTTGCGCACGTTCGCGCTCAGCCGCGTGATCGCTTTCAGCACGTACACGACGAACGCGAAGAGAAACAGAATGGCGACGGCTTTGAAGATGAAGGTCACTGCTTGCCTCCGGGAGTGGCGGCGTCCGGCCCGTGTTGCAATGTGGTTTTGCCTGTGCGCGCGCTTTGCAAACGGGCGCGCATGTCAGCCAACGCTTTTTGCGCTTCGGCAGGCGCAGCTTTGGCTTTGGTCGCGGCTTCGAGTTCGGTCAGCAGCTTGTCGGCTTCGTTCAGATTTTGCTGGCTTTCGATCAATGACGACATCAAGTAAAACTTGGCCAATGGATGATCGGCTTCTTTGGTCAGGGCTTTGCGCGCCCACGAAACGGCTTCGGCAAATTGGCGCTGATCGAAATACACCGCCGCCAAATCGGCCATCACGTCGGCGTCGGCGGGTTTGAGTTTGTGGGCTTGTTCGAGAAACGGCAACGCGCCTTCCGAGCGTTGAATGCGCATGAATTGCTCGGCGGCGAGACGTTGCAGATCAAAGTCGTTCGGGTTCTCGCGCGCTTTTTTGATGCTTTCCATCGCCTGTTGCGCGGCATTCGGTTGGGAAGCCACTTGCGCGGCAGTCTTTGCAATGTCCGCTTTGCTCGCGGCGCTGGCGGCTTCCCGATAGTTGTAATTCGCCCATTTGAAGCCGCAGACCAAGCCGATCAGCAAGCCGATGATCGAGAAGCCGATGCGGTTTTTCATCGCGCCGAAGCCGCTGCTGACGCCTTTGACAAAGTTGGTTTGGTCGTCTGGTTTGGTCGTTTTTTTCATGTACAGAATGCCTTTATCAAGCGAGTCTCAGAGCGAGCCTATAAGCCGAATTCTGTGCCCACTGACTGAATTTCTCAATGGCGTGGGCGGCGATCATTCATCTAGGCGCGGGATTACTCCCGTGCTCCAGCGACCTACCCGAAAACGCGCCGCGCCGAAGCGCGAACTGAAGCGGACAGCCTTCAATAACGTTTCCCTATTTGGTCTTGCACCGCAGGGGGTTTGCCTAGCCAACGATGTCGCCACC
>CAZWAK010000199.1:0-13582 GCA_964631865.1 uncultured Heliobacteriaceae bacterium
ATGAGTCGGGAAGAGCATTACCGGCGCTACCTGGGCGTGATCCATTTGCAGACTGCGGCGATTGGGGCTGAAGGTTGCTATCGCCGCTGGCCTGACGCGCACCGGTCTGAAACAATTGAGCAGGCAGCGGAGATTGATAGATTTTGCGCTCGTGTCTGGAGCGGGCATCCACCTTATGCGTTTGAAGATAATTTTTGCAAAGATTGGATGACTAAATCCTGCCTTGCTCTTGAGGTATTAGTTCACTGGCGTTCATTATCAACCGATTAAACAATTCGAAAGGAATGGCATTATGTTGTGGTGGACATTAATTCAATTGAAATCGAAAGATATACCGACTAGGGTACAAGCCGTCCAGGTACTCGGTTCGTCTGGAAACTGGCGAGTTGTAAAACCATTGATTGCAGCACTAAAAGATGAAGACTCTGGTGTGCGAGAAGCAGCAGTGTGGGGGTTAGGGAAAATCAAGGATGTAGAGGCTGTTGAACCATTGATTGCAGCACTAAAAGATGAAGACTCTGGTGTGCGAAAAGCAGCAGTGAGGGGGTTAGAGGAGCAAGAATGGCAACCTGCAAGTGAGTCGCAGAAAGCTTGGCTCGCTATTGTACGTGAGGATTGGAAGTTGGTGATACAACTTGGCAAGGCTGCCGTAGAACCATTGATATTTGTACTCAAGAAAAAGAACGGTAGTGCGCTAGTGCGAAAGGAAGCAGCAGTATGGGCGTTAGGGATAATCAAGGATGTAGAGGCTGTCGAACCTTTAATTGCGGCACTCAGTGACAGTGACAATCATGATACCAGAGGCATGGATTGGTGGTCCAGTCAATGGGTAATAGAAAAAATAAAAGAGCAGGAGGTGCACTCTTTGGAGAGGTTTTCGGTACCAGCGGTTGCTGTTTTTGCCTTAAAAAGTATCCTTGATAATGTAGCGGATAAGGTTAGTACTGAAATGCTGCATACCATTATTAAGCTACCTAGTATCACTGAAATTCTACACATTGATGCACATAATACTTGTTCATCTTGGTCTAAAATTTATACTAAAGAAAACGAGATAGATTGCTCGCATTTGCGACAGTTAGCGCGCCAGGAGCTAATACGGCGCGGGATAAAGGCATAAAGTGCATAGAGCGCCATCTGAAAGCTTGCCCACAGACGTTTTCTGCATAGAGGTTGTGATATGGAAATCCAAGCTTTTTCCTTGCAGCATGCGGACACTTCCCGTAATGACGTGGTCCAAATGAAAAACATATTTTTGCACGTGACCAAAGCCTGCAATCTGCGTTGCACCTACTGCTACTTTTCCGCCAGCCAACCGCTGCCCGATGAAATGACGACGGAAGAATTCGCGCGCCTGTGGCCGGAGATGGTGGCGTTGCGTCCGCAGAAAGTGGTCTTCACGGGCGGCGAGCCGTTGCTGCGGGCGGACATTCTGGCATTGCTTGGCGGCTTGCGCGCGGCTGATCCTGAACATCACGTCTTGCGCTGTCTGAACACGAACGGGCATCTGGTGACGCCGGAGTTGGCGCGGGCGTTGGTCGGGTTGGCGGATGAGGTACGCGTGAGTCTGGATGGGTTGGCGGCGCGGAATGATGCGTTGCGCGGTGCGGGGAATTTTGACGCAGCGATGCGGGCGTTGGAATGCTACTACGCAGTTGGCTTTGAGCCGAAAGTGTTGGTGACGATCACGGCGATGAGTTTGCCGGATTTGGAAGAACTGCTCTGCCTGCTGATTGAAAAGAAAATCACGCGCATCAACCTCAACGGCTTTCGTCCGATTGGGCGTGGCGCGGGGCATTGGGAATGGAGAGCGCAAACGGAAGCGGTGCGTGAAGCAGTGCGCCGCGCCTGGGAGCGTTGCTATCCGAATGAGTCTGCGCCGCCGGAGCCACCAGAGCCGGAAACGCAAACGAATTGTGGTGTCGGTTCGTTTCTCAACATCATGCCGAACGGCGATGTCTTCCCGTGTCACGTACTGACGCAACGGGAGTTTCGCTGTGGCAATGTGCGGGAGCAGAGCTTGTTGGAGATTTGCCAGCGCAGCGGCTTGCTCGGTCAATTGAAAGACCTGGATTTCCCCACGATGGCGCAAGCGGACGAGCGCGTAACCGAACTCACGCAGCCCGGAACATGTCTCGGCAATGTCTATGCGCAAACGAAGTCGCTGTCGGTCTGGAAAAAGGCACTGCCAGTTTTGCCCGTGTCTCGCAGTTAAAGAAGCACAATGCGGCTGAGTTGATTGCCAAGCAACAAAGGAGGCGTCTATGACTGATCGTAAGCCAACTCTGATTTACCTTGATACCAATGTCTACGCGCGTCCGCTTGACGATCAAACGCAACCGACGATTCAAGACGAAGCCAATGCTTTTCTAGCGATTATCGCCGCAGTCAAAGCAGACCGGCTGGTTTTGTTGAGTTCTGATATTCTGGCTTTTGAAGTGGCGCAGGTTTTGAGCGAAGATAAGCGCGACAAGATCAAAGAGTCGCTACTGTGGTGCAGGCAACACATTGCGCAATCGGAAGAGGTGTTGAATCTGGGCAGAGCGATTGAGAGCCGGTGCGGGATTCGCGCCCGTGATGCATTGCATGTGGCTTCGGCGCTGCTTGGCGGAGCGCGTTACTTTCTCTCCTGCGACCAGCGGGTCACCGAGATGAAGCAAGCGCGCTGTTATCGTCGCCTAGCGCCGCCGTCAAGTCGCGCTTACTTTTCCGCGATGAATCCGCGTCTCTTCGCACAGAAACTGAAAAAAGGAGAAATCGAATGAGTGCTTCAACTATCTTGCCAAACGAAACTGCCGACCTGATGCAGAAAGGCTGGAAGGTGCTGGTCGAACATCTAGGGTTGCCGCAAGCCTTGCAATTCGTCGTGCTCCTCGAACGCGGAAAAGGTGATTCGGTGGCAGAGATCAAAGAATACTGGGGCGACGCGGGCATAGACGACATCCACACCCGGATTATGCAGTGGAAGCAACAGTGAGATCGCGCTGTCCTTGCCCGCTACCATTGTCGTCGCCTGCACCGAATGTAGCGATATAACCTGTCTGTGCGCACTCTCAACCCCGAAGCAAGAGAGTCATGCCAAAAAAACTACGCCACAACCAAACCACCATCACCGCTTCTGAAGTCGCAGAATTTATGTTCTGCGCCAAAGCCTGGCAGCTCAAACGCGAGGGCAATGAACCGGACAGCCCGCATCTTGCGCCGGGCATCGCGTTTCATCGTGCGCACGGCAAGCAACTAACATTGGCGCAAAAATTGCAGCGTGTGGGTTGGGTTTTGGCGGGATTGGCATTGTTGTTGCTCGTGCTGTTATTGTGGAATTTGCGATGACTCCGAATCAATGGCTCACTCTCGCGTTCGTCTTGCTGCTGCTGGCGGTGGCGTGCTTGCTGCTCGCAAAAGCCCTGCGACGGCGCAGTGGCGTACCGGCGGGCGAAATCGTGTATGAAGACACGAGCGGCGAGGAAAGCGAAGTGCTGTTCTCTGCCACGTATGGCTTGTGCGGTAAGCCGGATTATTTGTTGGAAGACGATGACGGCTTGATTCCCGTCGAAGTGAAGTCCAGCCATGCGCCGCGCAATGCTCAGCCCTATCCATCGCACTTGATGCAGCTTGCAGTCTATTTTTTATTGGTCGAAGAGGAATTTGATCAGATTCCTCCCTACGGCTTGATTCGCTATCGGGATCGCACGGTCGAGGTTGAAAATACGGACGAATTGCGTGAACAACTGTTGGCGGTGGTCGCAGACATGCAAACGATCCTGCACGACGGCGAAGCCTATCGCAGTCATCACAGTGCGCGCCGTTGCGCGGGCTGTTCGGTGGCGTATGCTTGCGATGAGCGATTGGCTTGAACGCTATGACGATCAAACAACTCCATGCCTGGAATTTAACGCCGACGGAAGCGGTCGCGCTGCAAAAACATTTGCGCGATCAAGTCGTGCTGCAACCCTTGCCGGACAACGTTGAGTTGGTTGCGGGGGCGGACATTTCGTACAACAAATTTTCCGACGTGATTTATGCGGGGATTGTTGTGTTGCGCTTGCCTTCGCTTGAAGTCGTGACAACGGCTGGCATTGTGACGACGACGAAGTTTCCGTATGTGTCGGGCTTGCTCTCGTTCCGCGAAACGCCGCCGCTGTTGGAGGCTTGGGAACGGCTGACCGTGCGCCCGGATGTGTTGATGCTCGACGGGCAGGGCATCGCGCATCCGCGTCGCTTTGGCATTGGTTCCCACGTCGGGTTGCTGCTGAATTTACCAACGATTGGTTGCGCGAAGACGTTGCTGGTTGGTAAATATGAAAAGCCGTTGGAACAGGCAGGGAACTGGTCGCCGCTCGTTCACAAGGACGAAGTCATCGGCGCGGCCTTGCGCACGAAACATCGCGTCAATCCGATTTATGTTTCGCCGGGACATCAGGCGGATATTCCGACTTCGATTGCCTTGGCACTGCGCTGCGTCAACGGTTATCGTATTCCCGAACCAACGCGACTCGCGCATTTGTTTGTGAATGCGCTGCGACGCGGCGAAGATTGGACGCCGCCGAAACGAAAACTATGACAGACACTCTCGATTATCACGCAATGTTACAAATCGCGCTGGCCGAAGCGCGGCAAGGCTTGGCCGAAGGCGGCATCCCGATTGGCGCGGCGCTTTTTGACCGCGCGGGCCATCTGCTCGGCAGCGGGCACAATCGCCGCGTGCAGGAAAATGATCCGTCGGTTCACGGCGAAACCGATGCCTTTCGCAAAGCCGGGCGGCAACGTTCGTATCGCGACAAAATTATGGTGACGACGCTTGCGCCCTGTTGGTATTGCAGCGGCCTCGTGCGTCAATTCAACATCGGCACAGTCGTCGTGGGCGAGGCGGTGAACTTTGCGGGCGGTGTGGAATGGCTGCGCGAACACGGCGTTGAAGTGATTGACTTGAACTCGGCGGAATGTATTCAACTCCTGGCAGATTTTATCGCCGCGCAGCCTGATGTTTGGCACGAAGACATTGGCGAAGAGTAGCACCGGGCGCGCGAATTTAGAAGTTGACACGCAGAAGGCCAAAATCGTATAAAAGTGGCTCGTTTATTACGAATCTCCCTAGTTCTGATGATAATTCTCACTACTACCAGAGATCATTCAGAATTCTCAAGTCCGCGTTTTGACAACCTCGTATGCGCCTAGGGGTGATCGTGAATCCGGTATGCAAGCCACTTGTTCCCTCACCTCAGTGGCCAAGAACGACAGGTCAGTGTTGTCGTGATAACCCCGCAAAGCCGCGAAGGAGTACTGTTATGGCCCTCTCAACGCCCGCACCAGAAGATGCCTTGCCGATAGATCGCTTTACGCAAATTCTCAAACTTTGCGCGACGCCCTCGCAAGCGGATACGCCCGAACTGAAGCGGACACGCCTCGCGTCGCTCAAGCTGGATTTGCGCGCGATTCAGGAAGTGGAAGCGATGGAAGGCTACGCTGTAGATGCGGATTTTGATGAGTTGCTGTTCGTGCCCAAAGTGCAGGACTTTCTGGCGCAGACGCACCACGATGAGCAGGCGATTAGGTCTTTTTGGCTCCTGGTGCGAATGCGCTACTTGGCGTTGCTGCGTCGCCCGCAACGTGCGTCGGTGCTGCAATTCAATGCGCGGGTTGTGTGCAAGCCCGCTGCGTTGCTGGCGGAATTCTACAAGCTGCCGCAGGTGCAAGAGCGACTGCGGTTGTTGAGTCGTCTTTCCTATCGAGACTTTGCTGCGTTGCTGGCCGAGACCGATCAGCGCGCGCTGCCGCTGCGCGCCGATGGCGGCGTGTTCCTGAGTTCGATTGCCCACAACGAACAAAACAGCGAAGCTCGGTACTCGGCTCGTCGTACGTTTATCGCACGCTAGACGAGGAGGAATGCTATGGAATCTTGGATGCGAAATCTCTCTGCCACCAGCAAGGCCATTGACGCCGAAGTGCTGGCTCAATATCGCCGCAGTACGAGCGACCGCGACGTCGAGCGATGGTTGCGCCAGGAACTCACGCAACTGGCGCACTTCCCCTTAGAGACGGCCAATTCCGCCCAACGGGAAGCCTGGCTCAAGCGCGTTTTTGCGAATCTGCGTTTGCAGCGTCTGGCGCAGGTGGGGGAAACCGAAATCATGCTACAGGCGTATGCTTCGCCCTGCACCAGTCAAGCGGAGCAAATCGAAGTGCTGGATCTTTTGGCGGAGCAGGGTGACTGGGCGCGCTTGTGTGCGCTGGGAGCAGGAACTTATGACATGTTGCTGCACCGTTTGCGCGCGATGGCGATGATGGGGAGCACGTTTACTACGTCTTCGGCTGAGTATGTGACGCGGTTTTGCACAGAACACGGGCGCTTCAGCGAGCCGCAGGCAACGGTGAATGCGGAGCGCAATTGGTTGCCGCTGTTGTTGTCCTTGCGCACCGCACTCAAGGCCAGCCCGCTGGTCGGCAAGAGGGCTGCGCCATCGTCCCACCACATAGACCAGCACGTGATTGCCTTGCCCAAACACAGCCGTCCTGTCCTCTCGACGGGGCGCGAGCGGATGGTTTCGTTCGGCGCGGTGCTTGGGTTGCTGATTGTTTGCGGCGCGGTGTTGTGGGGCGGCCCTGTCTGGCAGCAAATCGGACAACGCTCAACGGAGTCCTCTGCCAGCCAATCCATGTCTTCCACGCCCTTGTCCGTTCGTGCTACGCCCACGCCGAAGCCTACGGTGAAGCCTACTGTGGAGGTTATTCCAACCCCGGTTGCGACCCCAACACCTACTGCCCCTCCGACGCCTGTCGTGACTCCAACGCCGGTTGTGGCTCCGACGGAGCGCGCGGGCTTTTTTGTGATTGGGCTGGCCAGCCGCGAGGAAGCGCGTGCCCAAGCCGAAGCACAAAAGCACCGTCAGGAGGGCTTGCAACCGCGTGTGGTCTACTCTTCGCGCTGGTCGGGGCTGACGCCGAATTATTATCAGGTGGTCTATGGCATCTTTGAGGATCGCGCCGATACGGTAGCGTTGCGCAAAGACCTGGAACGGCGCGGGATCAAAACCTACGTGATGCACTCCGGCCAGCGCAAATAGCCATAGGCGCGGTGTAGCGCGATTTGCTAAATCGCGTGTGTTCCGCTCGGCAAGCCCGCGATTTGGCAAATCGCGCTACAGCTTTATAACTACAAATAAAAAAGAGGGGTCACACAATGTGACCCCTCTTTTCGTTTCTGTGTTCGATGATGGTTTAGGCAGCGCCTTTGAAGGCGAGTTTCTCTTTCGAGTTCCACGCTTCTTCCCACGTAATCACGCGGCCTTTGTACGCGGCATCGCGGCCCATAATCGCTGACAACGTGCTTTCGACGCCGTATTTGGTGTCGTTGCGATATTTGTCTTCGCCTTCGCCCGTGCCGAGCACGCTTTTCACAAACGTTTCAGCTTCCTGATCGTAGTGCAGGTCAGAGCGCGGCGGCCCGTCGTATTTGTAAATGTACGGCGTTTCGGTCATCCCTCGTTCGCGCTTGCCGAGGATGCTGGCTGTGCCCGCGCCGCCTTTGGCATTGCTCGTGGTGAACGTGCCTTTCGAGCCGCGAATCGTTTCCGACACATCGCCCATCGTGCCGTCAATTTGAATGCAGGTGTTGCTCGACACCACGCCGTTCGGATATTCATACGTGATCGCAAAATGATCCCAGATGTCCCCGATTTCTTTGCGGGCTGTGCGTCCGCCGAAGCCTGCGGCCTTGAGCGGATGCGCATTCAGCATCCAGCTAATCACGTCAATGTTGTGAATGTTCTGCTCGACGATGTGATCGCCCGACAGCCATTTGAAGTAGTACCAATGTTCGACTTCCCAATCCATTTGCGTTGGCCATTTCGCCTTGTCGTATTTGGCGCGGCGGTTGTGCCACAAATCATCTGTATCCCACGCGGAATGCGCCAGGCCAACGATGCCGAGCGCGCCTTCGTCAATCAGTTTCTTGCAAGCGCGATAGGCTTTGCTGTAATGCCGTTGCAAGCCGACGACGACCGAGAGTTTTTGCGCGGCGGCTTTTTCGCCCGCTTCGGCGACGACGCGGCAACCGGGCGCATCAACGGCTAACGGTTTTTCGGCGAAGACATGTTTCTTGGCCGCAATCGCGGAGCGGAAATGTTCGGGCCGAAAGCCGGGCGGCGTCGTGAGCAACACGGCGTCAATCGTGCTGTCGCTCATAATCGCTTTGTAGGCGTCAATGCCGCGATAGGCTTTCTTGTCTTCGACTTTGAATTTGGCTTTGGCTTTGTCCAGGCGATACTGGAAATAATCGGCGAGCGCGACGATTTTCGCTTTGCCGGTTTGTTCGAGCAATTCGGCATCGCGCGTGCCCTGTCCGCCATTGCCGACCCAGCCGATTTGCAACGTGGAATTGGCTTTCGTGCCGCGCACGGATTCGGCTTTGACGATGGTGAATGCGGAACCAGCGACCGTTGCCGCTGTGACCGCCGCCGTGTGCTTAACAAAATCTCTGCGAGAGTGGTCTTGGTTCTTCATAAGTCTTCCCTTCGAGTGAAATGGTTGTGGATTCGTGTTGCGCAAAATTATGAGCGTAGTGGAACGGAAGACGAATTGTACGCAATTCACCGCCAATCCGTAAAGTGATCAGACAAACAAGCGCCGCTTCAGAGCAAGTTTCTGCCTCTGCCGCAGACACGAACGGCTGCTGCAACTCGCGTTGCAACAGCCGTGTTCAGGTTTGAGCTTCAAGGGGTGGCGCATCAAGCAGTCCGCTTATTCGTACACGCGGCGGACTTTCTTGCGATTGCGCTTGCGCGCCAGCGCCGATTTGACGCGGCGTTTCTCGCCCGGCGGCATGTAGAACTGATGACGTTTCACGTCTTTAATGATGTCCTCTTGCTGCACCTTGCGTTTGAAACGGCGGAGCGCGCTTTCCAGCGATTCTCCTTCGCCGACTTTAACTTCTGCCAAACTGATTCACCTCCTCTGCTGGCATAAAATCGTTCGTTGCGTGATCGTAAAGGCTCAAGCCTGCGCCATAAGCTTGCGTAACAGGCAACCAACCAAGCCGACAGGCTACACCAGCCCTGCGCAAGCGGTCAAGCAACTTGACGCGCTTCCGCGCCGCGTGCCAAGATGCGCGCTCATCAAACTCATTCTGCAAGAAAGCAACGACAGGCATGAAAGTTTTAGTGATCGGTTCCGGCGGGCGCGAACACGCACTGGTCTGGGCGCTCGCGCGCAGTCCGCACGTCCAGCAACTCTACAACAATTCCACCAACGCAGGCACTTTGCGCCTGGCCATGCACGTCGCCGAAAGCTCCATCAACGGCCTCGCACACTTTGCCGAACGCGAAGGCATTGACCTGACGGTCGTCGGCCCCGAACAACCGTTGGTGGACGGCGTGGTGGATGCCTTTGCGGCGCGTGGTCTGACGATCTTTGGCCCGTCACAAGCCGCCGCACAACTCGAAGGCAGCAAGGTGTTCGCCAAACAATTTATGCAACGTCATCGCATCCCGACTGCCCGCGCCGTATTTTGCGACGATCAGGCAGCGGCGCTCAAAGCCGTCAGCGATGGCTCGTTCCGCTATCCGCTGGTGATCAAAGCCGATGGCCTCGCCGCAGGCAAAGGCGTGGTCGTCGCCGCAGACGAAGCCATCGCACGCACCACCATCAACGAATTTATGGCCGGGCAAAAGCTCGGCGCGGCGGGCAGTCGTTTGTTGATCGAAGAATGTCTGGTCGGACGCGAACTGTCGTATTTGTTGATTGCGGATGGCGAGAGTTATTGCGCCTTGCCCGTTGCGCAAGATCACAAGCGGGCGTACGACGGCGATCAGGGGCCGAACACGGGCGGGATGGGCGTGTTTTCGACGCCGGGTTTGTTGGACGAAGCGTTGGAGCAACGCATTGTCAGAGAAATTGTCGAACCGTCGCTCGCGGGCACAGCCGCCGATGGATTTCCGTTTCGCGGTGTGCTGTTCATCGGCCTGATGCTCACGGCGGACGGGCCGCAGGTGCTGGAATACAACGTGCGGCTCGGCGATCCTGAAACACAAGCCGTGCTGCGCCGCTTGGATAGCGATTTGCTCGAACTGATTTTTGCCGCGACGCGCGGTAATTTGGCGCAGGTGAAACCCGTTTGGAGCCACGATTCAGCTTCGTGTGTAGTGATGGCGTCGGCGGGCTATCCGGGCAGCTATGAAACCGGCAAAGTCATTACCGGCCTTGAGGACGCCGAACAAATCGAAAGCGTCACGGTCTTTCACGCAGGCACGCGGCGACGCGATGACGCTTTGATCGAAACCTCCGGCGGTCGCGTGTTGGCCGTGACGGCGCGCGCGGAAACATTGGCCGCTGCCACTGCATTCGCGTATCAAGGCATCGCCGCCATTCACTTTGACGGCGCACATTTTCGGCACGACATCGGCACGCGCTGAGCATCATCTGAAGACGACAAACCCCAACAGCCCCCACTTCTCGTCAAGTGGAGGCTGTTGGGGTTTTCGACCGGAGGACTTAGCGCCACGTTTAGTCTCTGCCGCAGGAGTTGAGTTGGTCATAAACCGCCAGCAGCGCCTGTTGATCCGCTGTCGTGCCGCGGGTGACGACCCAATCCGTCGCGTCATATAGGTCTTGAAGAGAGGAAGTAACCGTGAGTGAAGTGATCGGGCCACCACTGAAAGTGGCGGGCAGGGCTGGGGTTGGTGCTGGCATCCCCGGCATCGCCATCGGAGCTATCCAGTGACAACCGAGCGGTTGTTTGCTGAGCTTGGCCCACCAGAACGACAGTTGGCTCTGAATATCCAACTGGGTGGCCACATAACGAGCGATCAGCAAGTAGTTCAGGTCGGAGCGGTAATAACCACCGCAGCCGAGATACTGACGGACGAGCGGATTGATTCCACTGCTCCACCAGCCGGAGGTAACGACCGGGATCGGTTGATTGAAATTGACGCCAGGGATGACCACGCGGTAACTTCTCTGGCTATAGCTGGGGAAGACCAGCCGATTGCACCAAGTCGAGGGCGTGGCAAAGCACAACACTATGTCACAGGTTGTTTGTGGGAAACAGGTGATGCTAAGAGTAAGTTGAAGAATAAGTATCCAACTTACCACGAGTATTCTTTTTCTTCCTGATTTAGTCAAAGACTTACGAACTGAAGTAGTCTGTACTAACGATGAGTTGACCATAAAGCATCTCTCCTTGTGAGAAAAGGTTAGAGGGGCAGGACAGTGAAAAAGGTAGAATTGTTTACAGCGGGTAGCAGCACCGAGAAGAGCAAAAGTCACTACTGTATTGAGGGGCTATGAGGTCTTTTGAACTACGTCGCCAGTATCGTCAAGCATCTAATTACTCTTTGAATATACTAGACACAATAAGATATTTTGATGTCTTTTCTTGTAAGGAACTGTGGCGCAACATAGCATAGATTGTATCAGCCTGCAAAACATAATTTATAACCGGAGCAATGTCCACTTTGGGGGCGAGTTTGGTTTATTGCCGAAGTAGAGTTTTGTACTACTTCTGGGAAGTTTCCGCAGCAATCAGGCGCGACGGCAAAACAGCCTCAACTTGTTGCCAGGTTGAGGCTGTCGGGGTTTTTGGCGGGAGGACTTATCGCAACGTTTAGTCTCTGCTACAGGAGTTGAGTTGGGAATAAATGGCCAGCAGCGCCAGTTGATCCGCCGTTGTACCTCTGGTGATGACCCAATCCGTCGCGTCGTACAAATCCTGCAGCGAGGAACTGTCGGTCAGCAACGTCACGGGGCCGCCGCTAATGGTGGCGGGCAACGCACGTGCCGGAGCCGTCGTTCCTGGCAAACTCGTGGGCGTGATGACGTGACAACCGAGCGGCTGTGTCCTGAGCTTGGCCCACCAGAACGGCAGTTGATTCTGAATGTCCAACTGCGCGGCCACGTAATGGGCGATGAGCGTGGAGGTCACATCGGAGCGCCCATAACCACCACAGCCGAGGGCCAGACGGACGAGCGGATTCACCGACGTGTCCGGCCCGTTTGTCGTAAAGACCGGGATCGGCTGATTGAGGTTGACGCCGGGGATAACAACGCGGAAGTTCTTCTGGCCGTAGGTGGGGAACGGCAACCGATTGCACCAGGCGGTGGGATCAGCAAAGCACAACACCCGGTCGCAAAGAACCGTGAAGAGGGCCGGTACTGTGACTGTCCTCTCCACCGCTTTTGTTGGCGCATTCGTTGCAGAAGCTGAAACCGAGTAGCGGAAGGTGATTTGCGTCGCTTGCGGAGCGGCCTGCACGCGCCACGTGACTTGTCGCTCCTGCCCGATGGCAAGGTTTCCCAGCGTTTGGGTGGCAGTGCCTGTCACCAGTGATAGGCCCGGCGGAAGGTTGAGCGTAAGTTGTGCATTCGTGACGGCGGCTGTTCCGTTATTAAAAGCGGTGGCGACAATATCGAACGGATTGGGCGCATATTGATTGTTGACGATGGACAAAACCGAGGGGCCGTCTACACCTAAAGCAAAAGGTGCTTGTAAATCAATATTGAGGTTGGCCAAGCCATAATACGTCGTAAACGTTTGCGAGGCCCCTGCCGCCAAGGCTCTGGGGTTCCAGTACACCGCGTAGGCGCTGTCGCCTGTCAAACTGCGGTTCGGGTCAACAGTAAAGTCAAAACGGGTGTTCGAGAGCGGATTCCAATTCGCCAGCACCAACCGATCCGGGACGATTTCCACATTGGTTTTCAGTATGCTTGCAGACGCTCGTTCAGAGCTGGTTACACTGAAGAACGTTTGGAACGTATCAGGCACGGCATTGCCCAGGAATTCCATTTCATTGCGCACAATCCCCACGCCGGGCACGCGAAACGGGACACCATCATTGCCCGCGATTTCGGTATCGAGCATGATCCTTTGCCCGACGTTATGCGAAACGGTGCCGACGTTGCGCACCAGATAAGAGATTTTCCCTAAATCTTCCCGCCCGGTTTGTGGATTGAGGGCCAGTTGTAGGGTCTGCGTAATCTCGATGTCCCCGACTCGCCAGCGACTGCGATTCGTCTTCGCGTCAATATCGGTCGGTGCTTCGAGCCTTGTTCCCGATGATCCATAGATGTTGTCCACGCCGTCTATCCTGATCGTGGAGTAGGAAGTGCTGGGAGCCTCTGGCCAGCGGTAGGTTAAGTCATAACTGTTTGGCCCCGCTCCGCCCGTGCTGTTCGGAAAGGCACCCATATTAAAGCGCCCATTGGTTCCGACCAGGATGGCCAGGAAGCTGTTGAAAGGATCAGCGGCCACTATACCATCGCCGCCTTTTTGCGCTGATTGTGGTGAGAAGCCATACAAAATCTGCCCTAAGAAAAGGGAAGCCAGAGTCGCTACGGAAATTATGCGCCTCATACAATTTATTCCTCCAATGTGGTGAACTAAGGGGGGGGCAAAAACTATGTGAAAGCGAGCTAAGGCCGACTTTCCATAGTCGTAAACTCACAAGGCTTCTTCGGAGCGAACTGCGCTTGCCTCTTGAACCCTCGTCCAATGAGCTGGCACAGGCGACTACCGTTGCGTTGACTCAGCGAGTAACTCGTAGGCTCTTCACTGATAGAGTTACGAGGTATGAGTTCTTTTTCTTGAGTTAGT
>CAZWAK010000200.1:0-13487 GCA_964631865.1 uncultured Heliobacteriaceae bacterium
TTCGGTGTCATGGGTTTCGTGCTCCTCTGGTTGGACGTCCTTTGTATCATAGAAGACCGTGCCGCCGCAGCCTTTGCGCGCCGGAATCTTCTTTCACCCACAGATAGCGCAAGCCCGGCACAAAATCGCTCACGCGCGGAAAAAAATATTTGGCGCGCTCGTTCCACACGCCGTCACGCCCAGGCTTTGCCAATCGTCCTGGCATTGTGTATCTTCGTTTCTCTTTTCTCTGAACCTGGATGGCAAAGCGGATGGGGCATGCGAATGGTTAAGAAAATTCTGCTCGCGGGCGGGCTGTTGTTTGCGCTGCTGCTCGGTGGGGTGTTGATTTCCAGCGCCATCTGGCCGCGCATCAATGATGTCAAAACGGGTGAGACGCCAGAGTACCCGGAATTGCAGCCGCAACATTTCAGCGTCGCGCCGTACAAAGCCTTCGAGGCGGCGTTGGCGACGGCGCGGGAGTTGGGTTGGGTGATTGTGCGCGATGACCGCGCGGCAGGCGAAATCGAAGCGGTGGACACGACGCGCATCCTGCGTTTCAAGGACGATGTGACGATTACGGTCAAGCCGGGCGTGGGCGAAAATTGCACCGTCTATGTGCATTCGCGTTCGCGCGTGGGCAAAGGCGATTTCGGCACGAACGCGCGGCGCATTCGGCGATTTCAGGCAGAACTGGCGAAACGCTTGTGAGCGGTGTACTATTTGCCGCGTCTACTTACATTTTGCTCTCAAGGAGGACACCAACGATGGGTTCCTACAAAGATATGCTCACCGGTACTTTGCGCTGTAATTTTTGCGGCAAAGGCAAGAACGATGTGGCCAAGCTGATTGCCGGCCCGCAAGTATTTATTTGTAATGAATGCGTCAACATCTGCATTGAAGTCGTGATTGATGATGCGTTGGTCAATCGCGCATCGTTGCAGGACGTGCTGCCGAGTTTGAGTGAAGTCGGCGATGCCTTGTTGCACGCCGAACGCTCGCGTTTGCCGATGGCCAGCATCGCCAATCTTCCAAAACATTCTTAGGGCCAAGCATTCGTAGTGCCAACCTTATTTGAGGCGAACCAATGGACTTTCAAGAAAAAGCGGTTGTGATGACGGCAGCCGATATGAACCGCGTGATGGCGCGCATCGCGTCGCAGATTGTCGAGAACAACCCTGACTTATCGAACGTTCTGCTCGTCGGCATTCATCGGCGCGGTGTGCCGTTGGCCGAACGACTGGCCGCGAAGATCAACGAAATGGATGGCATCGCCGTCGCGACGGGCACGCTCGACATCACGCTGTATCGCGATGACCTCAGCACTGTCGCCGAACAACCCGTCGTCAACAGCACGCAACTTCCCGCCAACATCACGGGCAAGACAATTATTCTGGTGGATGATGTGCTGTACACTGGTCGCACCGTGCGCGCGGCGTTGGATGAGTTGATTGATTTTGGCCGCCCGCATCGCGTGCAACTCGCCGTGCTGATTGATCGCGGCTGGCGCGAATTGCCGATTCAAGCCGACTACATCGGCAAGTATGTCAACACGACCGAACACGAAATTATCAAGGTGATGCTGCCCGAATACGACGAAGATGAAAAGGTTGTTGTCGTTGAAACGAAATAACTGGTGGCTGGTGGCTGGTGGTTGGTGGTTGGTTGTTCAGAGCAACAGAAACGTGAAGCCAAATATTACTGGCGAAAAAAGAGCAACCAGTCACCAGCCACCGACCACCAACCACCAATCCCCGATCCAATGCCGCTAAACCGCAAAGACCTCCTCGGAATCGAAGACCTCTCCGTCGCAGAAATTCAATTGATTCTCGACACCGCCGAAACGTTCCGCGACATCAATCAGCGCCGCATCAAAAAAGTTCCCACGCTGCGCGGCAAAACTGTCATCAATTTGTTTTTTGAAGCTTCGACGCGCACGCGCACGAGCTTTGAAATCGCGGGCAAACGATTGTCTGCCGATACCATCAACATTGCGGCTGCGACGTCGAGCGTCGTCAAAGGCGAGACGCTGATTGACACGGCGCACAACCTCGAAGCGATGGCTCCCGATGCGATTGTGCTGCGGCATGGGGCTTCAGGGGCACCGCACAAAATCGCGCAACACGTCAAAGCCTCCGTCATCAACGCAGGCGACGGCGCGCACGAACATCCGACGCAAGCTCTGCTTGATGCGCTCACGATTCGGCAAAACAAACGACAACTCGCCGGGCTGAAAATTGCGATCATCGGCGACATTTTGCACAGCCGCGTGGCGCGCTCCGATGCGTATTTGCTCAGCAAACTCGGCGCGCACGTGTGGCTGGCGGGGCCGAACACGCTCTTGCCGCACGGGTTTGAGAAACAATTTGCGAACGCCGAAGGCTCCGTGCAATTCGCCGCGAACATCACCGAAGCCATCACTGACGCCGATGTCGTAATGATGTTGCGCCTTCAACTCGAACGACAGGCGGGCGGCTTTTTTCCGAGCTTGAAGGAATACTCGATTCATTACGGCTTGAATTTGAAACGCTTGTCGTTGGCGAAGCCCGACGCCATCGTGTTGCACCCCGGCCCGATCAATCGCGGCGTCGAAATCGAATCGGATGTCGCGGACGGCACGCGGTCGGTGATTTTGGATCAAGTGGCCAACGGCGTGGCGGTGCGGATGGCCGTGCTGTATTTGCTGGCGGGAGGAGAATGAAAAGCAGCCACGAATTCCACGAATACTCACGAATTCTACTTAGATTAGATGAGGCCCTATTTTTTCCTAATAACTTCCAAACTCTACGCCCAAAAATTCGTGAGTATTCGTGGAATTCGTGGCTAAATCGGAACATTTTATGCCAACCATTGAATTGAAACGGCGCGTGCGCTGGGCGGATGCCGACCCGGCGTTTCGCATCAACTTTCCACGGTATTTCGAATATTTTGAAGAAGGCGAAAGCGAGTTGTTGCGCGCCTGTGGCTTGTCGCTGTTGTATCACGGGCACGAATACGGCTTTCCGCGTGTGCAGGCCGACTGCACGTTCAAGCGCACGCTGGCGCTCGATGCGGAATTCACGATGCGTGTTTCCGTCGGCAAGCTGGGGCGCAGTTCGATTCGCTACGACTATCAATTCTTCGATGAACACGGCGAACTCGCAGCAGAAGGCTCGATGACCGTCGTGGCGACCAAAGACGGCAAGGCGGTGGAAATGCCTGCGGAAATGCGTGCCGCCTTGACGGACGAAGCGCCCTGAATTCCCGCCCGATGGCTTTGCACCGATGAATCTCGCCCTGCTTGTGCAGCACACGACCACGCTACGCCGCCTGTTGATTTTGCTGGCGGTGTACGCGCTGGCTGCGCATTTCACGCTATCCACTTCGATCTTCGCTGACCCGGACATCTGGTGGCATCTGCGCACGGGGCAGTGGATTTGGGAACAGCGCGCGTTTCCGCACACCGATCCGTTTTCGCAGCACGGAGCCGGGAAGGCGTGGGCAGCGTATAGCTGGCTGTTTGAAGTGCTGATGCAATGGCTGTATCAACGATTTGGACTACAGGCCATCTCCCTCTACAAAGCGCCCGTCGTGCTCGGCATTTTGTGGAGCGTGCTGACGCTGCTGCGGCGTTTGCAGCAATCGTTTCTGTCGGCGATGGGGTTGACGATACTGTTTTTGTTGGTGCTCGCACCGTTGCTGACACCGCGTCCCTGGTTGCTGACGATTCTGTTGTTCACGCTCGAACTGCACGTGCTCTTGCACTTTCGCCAAACCGGCAACGCGCGTGGTTTGTTGTGGCTGCTGCCGCTGTTTGCACTGTGGGCGAATATTCATATTCAATTTATCTACGGTTTCATTCCGCTCGCATTGGTTACGGCGGAGCCGGTGATCGAAGAGTTTTTGCGGCGTCCGTTTTCGCGGCGCTGGTTGCGCACGGCGTGGCAGTTTCGCGCGTGGTTGATGCTGCCGACCTGCTTCGCCGCGACGTTGCTGACGCCGTATCATCTGCGGTTGTATCGCCCGGTGTTGGAAATCGCGCAACAAGCTGACGTGTACCAATACGTGCTGGAATTGCAAAGCATGAACTTTCGCCATCCGGGACATTGGGTCATGCTCGGCTTGACGTTGTGGGCGGCCTATCGGCTGGGGGCGGAGCACGAGCGCAGGGCGTTCCCGATCCTGTTTTTATTGGCGAGTGTGATCTTGACCTTTCGTGCCAACCGCGACGTGTGGGTCGCGGCGCTGGCGTCCATCACGATCATTGCGCTGCTGCGTCCGAAGCCGGAGGCTGCGATGTGGGAAGGTTTGACGAAGCCTCGTCTGCTCGTGATTTTTTTGCTCGGCTGTCTTGCCGCGTTCCTCATCGCCAAGCGATATAACCTTTCGGAAAGCGCGCTGCAAAAAGACGTCGAGAACAATTACCCCGTCGCTGCCGCGCGGTTCGTCGAAGAACGCAGGTACCCAGGCCCGCTCTACAATCATTTCAATTGGGGCGGCTATTTGATCTGGCGGCTGCCACATCTGCCGGTCAGCATTGACGGGCGCACGAATCTGTACGGTGCGGAGTACATTGGGCATTCGCTGGGGCTGTGGGGCGGCAAGCCCGGTTGGGCAACCGATCCAGAATTAGGCGCGGCGGGCGTGGTGATCGCGCAGGCGAACATGCCGTTGTGTGCGCTGCTGCGCTTCGATCAACGCTTTGAACTGGTGTACGAAGATGCGGTCGCCGTCGTCTTTCGCAATCGCGCTGCGCCGTAGACGCTTGCGCGAAGGACGCTTGCCCGTTATGGTTGCAATTCGCTCCATTGAGTAGGCAGTAGACGGTAGACAGTAGACGGTAGTAGTAGGTCAGCACTGAGGTTCAGACCAGCGGCCAGCTTTACCAGAAGGTGGTCAAGCAGGGTGGTGGTGCTTCGCTTTCAACTACCGTCTACCGTCTACCGCCTACTCTCTGTCATTCACAAACGAGGAACTGTTATGAAAGCAATTGTCTTACACGAAAAAGGTGAACCCGAAAATCTGAAATACGAAGACTGGCCTGATCCCGAACCGCGACCGGGCGAAGTGGTCGTCAAGCTCAAAGCCGCCGCGCTCAATCACCGCGATGTGTGGATTCGCAAGGGCATGTACGCGGGCTTGAAATTTCCCATCGTGCTCGGCTCCGACGGCGCAGGCGAGGTCGTTGCGCTCGGCGATGATTCATCCAAAGAGTTATTGGGCAAAGCAGTCGTCATCAATCCTGGTATGGATTGGGGACACGATCCGCGCGTGCAGCACAAATATTTCAAGATTCTTGGATTGCCTGACGATGGAACTTACGCGCAATTGGTCAAAGTGCCGTTTGAATATTGCCACGCGAAACCGGCGGGCTTGAGTTGGGAAGAAGCCGCCGCGATTCCGCTCGCGGGGCTGACCGCGTATCGCGCCGTTGTCACGCGCGCCCGCGTCAAAGCTGGCGAGAACGTGCTTGTCACCGGCATCGGCGGCGGCGTATCTGCGTTCGCGTTGCAGATTGCGAAGAAACTCGGCGCGAATGTGTTCGTGACTTCGGGCAATGAAGAAAAGATCGAACGCGCGAAAGACATGGGCGCGGATGGCGGCGCGAATTACAAGCTACAGGATTGGGGGCAAATGGTCGTTGGAATGACCGACGGCGACGGCCCCGATGTCGTGATTGACAGCGTCGGCGGCGACACGTTGGCGAAGTGCATTGACATCATCAAACCCGGCGGACGCATCGCGCTCTATGGCGCAACGACGGGCTTGCCGAAGACCGTAGACCTGCGCCGCATCTTCTGGAAGCAGTTGGATATTTGCGGCTCCACGATGGGCACGCAGGAAGAATTCGCCGCGATGCTGAAACTCTACGACGACGGCAGCATCAAGCCCGTCGTGGACAAAGTGTTTCCATTGGCCGAAGCCGCCGCGTCGCACGAACGGATGGAAGAGGCCGGACAATTCGGCAAAATCGTTTTGAATTGTGAGCAATAAACTTTTGCAAGGAGGATGTATGCGCTCAACACGGCTGTTGCTGGTTGCTTTGTTCATAGGTTTCGTTCAGACGCAGGCGCAACCGCCGCAGTCCGCCAAGCGAAGCGCGGAGACCGCCCGGATCGAGCGGCTTGTCGGGCTGGCGAAGATTTGGGGAACGGTCAAATTTTTTCACCCGTATTTGGCGTACCGCGAAATTGATTGGGACAAAGCCCTCGTTGCAACAATCCCGCAGGTCAATGCCGCGAAAACGCCACAGGAATACAGCGCGGCGATCAATTCGATGCTCGCCGTATTGAATGACAAAAACACGCGAGCGCAAGTCGGCAGTGAAAGGCCGAAAGCAGACAGCCGCGTTTCCACCGCGCAAAATAAAGAACCGGTGCTGGAAAACGGCGTCTTAATGATTGACGTTGTGGCCATCGCAAAAGCGAATGCAGGCTCATACGAGTTGATGGATGGCGCGATTGCCAAAACTAAGCATCTGCTGCCGCAAGCCAAGTCCGTATTGATGGACTTGCGCGCGGCTGAGAAATCAGAGGACGATTTTTTTCTCGACTACTATTTTCGCGCCGTTCTCACCGCGTTGCTCGATAGGGATGTTCCGCTCGCATCGCAGCGTTACCGCTTGCACAATGGTTATGCGCCACAGGTGGATGTCTCTTCGGGCGGGTATTATTCGGCACTCACCACGGCAGCCCCGCTCACGCTCACCGGCAACAACAAAACCAAAACGCCGCCTCTTGTTTTTCTCGTCAATGAAAATTCGTCTGAGGCGGAAATCCTCAGTGGGTTGCAAGCGGCAAAGCGGGCGTTTGTGATTCAGGACGGCGTGCCGACAGCAGAAACAGGCGTGGCAACGACTACGATCAAGCTGCCGGACAATGTCGAAGTGATCATGCGAAAAGCGGAGCTTGCGAACCCCGACGGAACCATCGGATTCGCGGCGGATGCGCTTGCACCGCAAGGCGAAGCGCGGCAACTGGCGCTGCGATTGATCGCCGAAAATAAATTCGTTTCCAACCGTCCGAAACCTACGCCGACCTTCGCGGCGCAAGTCAGCCAAAAAGAAAAACCCTACGCCGAAATGGAGTTTCCACCGACCGAATATCGGCTGCTGGCGTTGTTCCGGTTCTGGACCATCATCCATTACTTTTTCCCCTATAAAGATTTGCAGGATGCGCCGTGGGAAAGCGTTTTGCCGAAGTTCATTCCCAGGTTTGAAGCAAACAAAGACGCCGGAGATTACCAACTGACCGTCCGCGAGATGGCTGCCGAGGTGCAGGATTCGCACGTTCGTGTGGGCAATGCGCAGAAAGCTCTCGACCGCCTCGGCAGATTTTCTCCGCCGTTTTACGCGAAGTTTATTGAAGGCCAGTCCGTCGTCGTTCGCGTTCTGGATGAAAGCAGCGGCATCAAACCAGGCGACACGATTCTTACCGTAGATGGCGAAGCGGCGGAAAAATATCGGGAGAACCTTTCGCGCTACTTTTCCGCTTCCACGCCGCAAGCGATGCAGCGGCTTTTGCATTTGAATTTGTTGCGCGGGCCAAAAGACTCAAAAAGTAAATTATCGGTGCGCGGTTTGGACGGCAAAGTGCGAGAGGTCGAAGTTGTCCGAAGCGTCGCGGGCAACGATCCGCGCTTGCCTTCGCTGTTCTCCAATAACCGAACAACACCTATCGTGGCCGTCCTGCCTTCCGGGTTCGGCTATGTTGATCTGGCGCGTTTGACTATCGCCGAAGTGGACAAGATGTTTGCGACGATCAAGCCCACGTCCGCCACGATTTTTGATATGCGCGGCTACCCGAACGGCACGGCTTGGGAGATTGCGCCGCGCCTGACCGCAAAGAAGTCTCCTGTTGCCGCGCTTTTCTCACGCCCGCTGCTGGACGCTTCGCTTTTTCCTGATTATGGAAAGCCGAGCTTCACGTTCGAGCAGCCGCTTCCCGAAGCAAAAGGTGAAATTTATCAAGGCAAGGTGGTGATGCTGATTAACGAAGACGCCATCAGTCAGGCCGAAGCGACTTGTATGTTTTTCCAGACGGCAACAGACGTGACCTTCATCGGAACGCCTACGATGGGCGCGAACGGTGACGTTACAGACACGATCCTGCCGGGGAATTTGACGGTCAGGTTTACGGGGCACAATGTTCGCCACGCGGATGGGCGACAACTGCAAAGAATAGGGATTCAGCCCCACCTCCGCGTCGCGCCAACCATTCGTGGCACAATCGAAGGACGCGACGAAGTGCTTGAAGCGGCGCTCAAATTTTTGCAATCAAGCAAACCGAAGTAGTGAAAACGGGCAAGGAAAACCAGGAACGGATGGCAAGCCATACGGACGTGGCCTGATGCGGAACAGCTTTTTGGCCGTTGTGATGGCCTGCCGTGCTTCGCGGACTTCTTCGACCCGATCCACCACTGATCCGGGGCCAAGCTGCTGCTGTAGTCGAAGGGACTTACAAAATTTCCGGCAATCAATTTCCGCATTTGCATTTCATAAACTCCATTTCACAAATTGTGAAATTGGAATTGTGAAATGAAGGCTCAAAATGCCGTTGCTGTTGCTGCCAGCATTTGTGCAATTCGTGACTTTGTGGTGAAATCTCGCCTTTCCAATCCACCGCAATCGAACACTTTTGAGAGAAAGGGATCACAGAAATCATTATGGCAAACGTACCCATCACGGTCGCGCACGGCGACGGCATCGGCCCGGAAATTATGGCTGCAACGCTCGACATCATTCAGGCCGCAGGCGCGCGCATTGACATCGA
This sequence comes from uncultured Heliobacteriaceae bacterium, assembly GCA_964631865.1. Classification (GTDB taxonomy): domain Bacteria; phylum Acidobacteriota; class Blastocatellia; order RBC074; family RBC074; genus JAFDVL01. The sequence goes on from CAZWAK010000200.1 coordinate 8,730, forward strand.
AGAAATTGAAATCGGCGAGAAAGTTTACCTCTCCGGCAACGCCGCAGGCATTGCGCCCGAAGCCTACGAATCGCTGCGCCGCACGAAAGTCTTTTTGAAAGCACCGATCACCACGCCTCAGGGCGGCGGCTACAAATCGCTGAACGTGACGATTCGCAAAACGTTCGGCCAATTCGCCAACATTCGCCCGTGTGTCGCGTATCATCCGTTCATTGACACGAAACATCCCGGCATGGATGTCGTCATCGTCCGCGAAAACGAAGAAGACACCTACGCGGGCATCGAATATCGCCAGACGCAACAGGTCGAACAATGCTTGAAGCTGATTTCGCGGCCTGGTTCTGAGAAGATTGTGCGTTATGCGTTCGAGTACGCGCGCAATTACAACCGCAAGAAAGTTACCTGCTTCATCAAAGACAACATCATGAAGCAGACCGACGGCCTGTTCCATCGTGTGTTTGATGAAATCGCGCCCGAATACCCCGACATCCAAGCCGATCACTGGATCGTGGACATCGGCGCGGCGAAACTTGCCGACACGCCCGAAGCCTTTGATGTCGTCGTGATGCCGAATCTGTACGGCGATATTCTCTCCGACGTAGCCGCGCAAATCGCGGGTTCCGTCGGCCTTGCTGGTTCCGCCAACATCGGCGAAAACGTAGCGATGTTTGAAGCCATTCACGGCTCGGCTCCGCGTCGCGCGAATCAAAACTTAGCGAATCCTTCGGGCTTGTTCCTCGGCGCGATTCTGATGCTTGTGCATATCGGTCAACCCGACGTCGCCGCGCTCGCGCACAACGCGTGGATGAAGACGATAGAAGACGGCATTCACACTTACGACATTTATGCCGAAGGCGTCAGCAAGGAAAAAGTCGGCACGAAAGAATTCGCCGCCGCCGTCGTCGCGCGCCTCAGACAGATGCCGGAGAAGCTGAAACCCGCCGAATACAAAGCCGCGGATTTGTCGAAGCTCGGTCAAACCAGCACGCCTGTTTTCCAACAGAAAGATTTGGTGGGCGTAGATGTGTACCTGGATTGGAGTGCGGGTTCGGCGAATGATCTGGCAGCGATTTTGGAAACGACGAATGGCGACGAAATCAAACTCGCTTCGCTGAACAATCGCGGCACAAAAGTCTGGCCCGATGGTTCGCCCGAAACGTTTTGTTCGGATCATTGGCGCTGCCGGTTCTTAGGCAAAGACGGCATTCATCATCGGCAAATCACGAACCTGCTGAACCGCGTGTCCGAAGCAGGACTCGATTTCATCAAGGTCGAAAACCTGTACAACTTCGACGGCAAAGCGGGCTATTCCGTCTAACGCAGAGAATGGAACACGGATTGGACAGATGCTACGGATTGATAAGGTTTTGACTCTGTTCGAATCCGTAAAATCCGTGCCATCCGTGTTCTATTGTTTTCAGGTCAGAATCCATGTCTACCGGAACTGAAACTCCGCTCGTCGCCGTGATTATGGGCAGCCAATCGGATTGGGAAACGATGAAGCTGGCGAGCGAAACCTTAGCGAAATTCGATGTGCCACACGAATGCAAAATCGTGTCCGCCCATCGCACGCCACTCCTGCTCGCCGAATTCGCCGCCAACGCCGAAGCGCGCGGCCTCGAGGTCATCATCGCAGGCGCAGGCGGCGCAGCCCATTTGCCGGGGATGGTTGCCGCGCAAACCTCTGTGCCTGTGCTCGGCGTGCCCGTGCAAAGCAAAGCCTTGAGCGGGATGGATTCGCTCTTGTCCATCGTGCAAATGCCCGCCGGCATTCCGGTCGGCACGTTGGCAATTGGCAATGCGGGCGCGACGAATGCGGCGTTGTTGGCGGTGGCGATTTTGGCAAACGCACGGCCTGCGTTACGTGAAAAGCTCAATCAGTTCCGTCGTGAGCAAACGAACAAAGTGTTAGGCGATACGCTTGAGTAAGTTAGTTTATGCGCATCCGAAAACTCTACCTAAAAGATATTGGCCCATTTGATGAAGTTGAATTTGAATTCAAGCCGCAAGAGAAAGGCAAAGCGGAGATTCATATTTTGACGGGGCCTAATGGGAGTGGAAAGACTACGGTGTTGCACGCGCTGGCAAGTGTGTTTAGCAAGTCCGAGGATTTCGTAAAACCTAGTGCAAATAACGCTTTTATAAAAAGATTTCGGGATATAGATGCAGTCGGAAGTCAACCTAGGTTGCTGGCATCTTTTGATAAGGGAGATGCGGTTGAAATAGGTGTGGATGACTCTGTTAATGAAATCACACAAAAACGTAGACGAGCATTTGATTTACACAAGTTCAATTCAAATAGCTCAATTAACGAATATCGTGAACGCACCTGGCCGGATACAGATTTTTTTGTTGCCGCATATTCAGGCTATAGGAAAATCAGCCATGCTGCTGTGAATGCCATTCAGGAACTTGAACTTGATCCTTTTGAAGATGCGCTTATTTTTGATAAAGGGGCTAAGGATAATTTCACAAACAATCAATGGATTGCCAATAGCATCTCAAAAAGGGCTATAGAGAAAGAAAAAAATAATCCTGAGCAAGCAAACAAATTCGCGTCTTCAATGGTAATTATGGAAAAAGCCATTTCTATGATTGCCGGGCATGAAGTCAAATTTGATTTGAAAACATCTCCTTTATCGTTGGTTCTTAATGCGAACAAGGCTGATCTTGATTTTGATGTTTTACCCGACGGTCTTCGCTCTGCGATTGGCTGGATCGGTGACTTATTGATGCGCCTTGATTTAATAAAATGGCATTATGACCTTCCTGTAAATGAGCAAAACATTATTCTGTTTCTTGACGAGATAGAAGTTCACTTACACCCGTCTTGGCAAAGAAAAATCCTTCCAGTTGTGCAAAAACTATTTCCAAATGCACAGATTTTTCTAACTACACATTCGCCGTTTGTAGTGAACTCGATTGATGGCGCGTGGGTCTACGAACTAAAATTAAAAAAGGGGAAAGCCTATCTTGATGATGAGGCTCGCCTTTCAAAATCAGGAGAGAGTTATGAGCATGTTTTGCGCGACGTGTTTGATATTGAAACTCGGTTTGGCAGCGAGGCGCAAAAAGGCTTAGACCTATTCCAGCAACGTAAAAATGAAATTCTGCAAGGTGAGACTGTGGATGAGGCGGCCTTTCTAAAAGATGCGCAGCATCTGGCAACTCAGAGTTTAGAGTTACAAAGTATTATTCAATTCGAACTTCGGCAATTGAATAGAATCAAAGGGAAAAGCTACGAGTTATGATGAAATTACATCGCCCGGAAGCTCCTGCGGAACTGGCTCAAAACTGGGAAAAATGGGGGCAAGACTATCAGAAAAAGAAACTCGCAAACCCTCGTTATAAGTTTACCTGGCGACAAGAGCATCAAGGAAGAACACTCCACGTAAACAAACTGTTATTCCCTTTGCTCCGTCAGATGACAAAAGACCACTGCTCTTTTTGCGATGGTTTCCCTTTGTTTTCGCGTATCAAGGAAACAATTGAACATTTCAAGCCAAAAGCTACCTACTATCTTGAAGTGTACCGATGGGATAATTTATTTCTGTGTTGTTATAAATGCCAGTTTGCTAAGGGAAAGAAGTTTCGAGACACACTCTTAAAACCTGACGACACGAAATACGAATTTGATAAATACTTCGTGGTTGATTTTGAAACCGGGGAAATAAGCCCAAATCCTGCCAGCCCTCCTGAAGAACAACAACGAGCTAAAGATACAATTTCCATCTATAATCTAAATGATCCTGAAAGGCTAACAGATCGAATCTGCGAGTTTAGAAAGTATACAAGCATCCCTAATCCTAACCTCGCAGACTTTTCCTACCGTTTCATGTTTTTATGATTTTCCCCGGCTCCACAATTGGCGTTCTTGGCAGTGGGCAGCTCGGTCGCATGTTTGCGATTGCGGCGCGGCGGATGGGCTATCGGGTGCATACGTTTTCGCCCGATGAAGACACGCCGACGGGGCAAATTGCGGACGAGGAAATCATCGCTTCGTATGATGATCTGGATGCTGTCAGAAATTTCGCGCGCAATGTCAATGTCGTGACGTTTGAATTTGAAAACGTATCTTCGGCGGCGGTCGAAGCGGCGTCGGAATTTGCGCCTGTGCGTCCGGGGGGGCACGTGTTGCATACGTCACAACATCGGCTGCGCGAGAAGACGTTTTTGGCGAACAACGGCTTTCCAGTTGCGCCCTTCAAGCGCATCAATTCATTGGAGGATTTGCTCGCGGCGCTCAAGGAAATCGGTTGTCCAGCGGTGCTGAAAACGGCGGGCTTTGGTTACGATGGCAAAGGACAAAGCAAAATTACTGCACCCGACCAAGCACAAGATGCTCTGGCTGCACTCGGTTATCAGGAAGCGATTTTGGAAGCGTTCATCAACTTCGAGCGCGAAGTCTCCGTCGTGGCTGCGCGCGGTATTGATGGGGCGTTCGTGCATTATGGCGTGGTTGCCAACGAGCATCGCCATCACATTTTGGACATCACGGTTGCGCCTGCGCCTGTGTCGTCTGACATACAAGCCGAAGCGGTCGAGATCGCGCGCGGTGTTCTGGAAACACTCGATGTCGTCGGCGTGATGTGCGTCGAATTCTTTCTGACCTCCGACGGCAAGTTGCTCATTAACGAAACCGCGCCGCGTCCGCATAACTCTGGGCACTTCTCCTTTGACGCTTGTGTGACCAGCCAGTTCGAGCAGCAATTGCGTGCCGTGTGTGGGTTGCCGCTTGGTTCGACCGAATTGCTGCGC
>CAZWAK010000201.1:0-4628 GCA_964631865.1 uncultured Heliobacteriaceae bacterium
CGTCCTAGATGCCCCCGCGATTTGGCAAATCGCGTTACGTCTTAATTTTTCTGATAGGAATTTGAAGTCATGTCGAGAAAACAGAAATTGGTGGTCATTGGAAATGGAATGGCGGGCGCGCGGTTGGTCGAAGACGTTTTGGCACGCGGCGGCGCAGAGAAATTCGAGGTCGTGATGTTCGGCGATGAGCCGTACGGCAATTACAACCGCATTTTGTTGTCGGGCGTTTTGTCGGGAACACACGACCCGCAGGACATCTTTATCAACTCGCTGGCTTGGTACGAAGAGAACAACATCAAACTGCACGCAGGCGCACGTGTCAATCGCATTGACCGCGCAAACAAGACGGTTCACAGCAGCAACGGCGTGAGCGAAAGCTATGATAAGTTGGTTATTGCTACAGGTAGTTCGGCGTTTGTCCCGCCGATGGAAGGACTCTACAGCGAATGCGGAATGCGGAATGCGGAATGCGGAATAGCAGACAGCGGACAGTCCGCAACCCCGGAAAACAAGACGGCGGCTGCGCCTTCAAATTCCGCAATCCGCAATCCGCATTCCGCATTCAAAGACGGCGTGTTTGTGTTTCGCACGTTGGATGATTGCGATGCGATTACGAAATATGCCGCAGGTGGCAAACGCGCGGCAGTGATCGGCGGCGGATTGCTTGGCTTGGAAGCGGCGCGCGGGTTGCTGAATCTTGGCGCAGAAGTTCACGTTGTGCATTTGATGGGCAATTTGATGGATGTGCAGCTTGACGCGCAGGCCGGCGCAACACTCCGACGTTCGATGGAAGCGATGGGCGTGACGGTGCATTTGAATAAAGCGACGACGGCGATTCTGGGCAACGGTCATGTCACGGGCTTGGAATTCAAAGACGGCACGACGTTGGATTGCGATATGGTCGTGATCTCCGCTGGCATTCGTCCGAACGTGCAACTGGCGAAAGACGCGGGCTTGACGGTCGAGCGCGGCATTGTCGTCAACGATCATCTGGTGAGCGTGGATGATCCTGATATTTTCTCGGTCGGCGAATGCGCGCAGCACAACGGAATGGTCTATGGCCTGGTTGCGCCGCTGTGGGAACAAACCGCCGTGCTCGCAGATCGCCTGACCAAACGCAAAGCCGAAGCCGCGTACAAAGGCTCGAAGATTTCGACCAAGCTGAAAGTGATGGGCTTGGAATTGGCCGTGATGGGCGCGAAAGAAGCGCGCGACGAGCACGATGAAGTTGTCGTGTATGCCGAGCCGTCACGCGGTGTTTACAAGAAATTGATTGTGCGCGATGGACAACTCGCAGGCGCGATTTTATTGGGCGATGCGGCCACGGCACCGATGTTGTTGCAAGCCTTCGACCGCGCTTCGTTGTTGCCGGAAAACCGCGCTGAATTACTCTTCCCGCTGGCGTCTGACACTGCTGTTACCTCCTTGCTGGAAGCGCCTGACGAAACACAAGTCTGCAATTGCAACGGTGTTTCCAAAGGCGCAATTCTTCACGCGGTCAAAGGCGGTTGTCGTTCGCTCAAAACGTTGTGCGACGCGACACGCGCAGGCACAGGCTGCGGCTCGTGCAAGTCGCAAGTGAACGAATTGCTGGAACACGCGGCAGGCGGCGCACTGATCGAAGACCCATCGGCGCATTACTACGTGCCGGGCGTGCCGTTCACCAAACCGGAACTGATTCAGGCGATCAAAGAAAACCAATTGAAAAGCGTCTCAGCCGTGTTCGCTGCACTCGCCGGAGGCAAAGAAGACCCGGCGAGCAAAGTGGGATTGGCATCGCTCCTGAAAACGATTTGGCACGACGAATACGAAGACGAACGCGATGCGCGGTTCATCAATGATCGTGTTCACGCCAACATCCAAAACGACCGCACGTTCAGCGTCGTGCCGCGTATTTACGGCGGCGTCACGTCGTCGGATGAACTGCGACGGATTGCCGATGCAGCCGACAAATATCAGGCGCGGATGATTAAGATTACGGGTGGCCAACGCATAGATTTGCTCGGCATCAAGAAAGAAGATTTGCCCGGCATTTGGCGCGATTTGGGAATGCCTTCGGGACACGCGTATGCCAAGAGTTTTCGCACCTGCAAGACCTGTGTCGGGACGGAGTTTTGCCGCTACGGTGTCGGTGACAGCACGGCGCTCGGCATTAAGATCGAAAAGCGTTTTCAGGGTATTGAATCGCCGCACAAGATGAAGCTCGCCACGACGGGCTGCCCACGCAATTGCGCCGAAGCGACGATCAAAGACATTGGCGCGGTCGCGATTGAAGGCGGCAAATGGGAAATCGTCGTCGGCGGCGCAGCAGGCTCGCACGTGCGCAAGGCCGATCTGCTCGTGACGGTGGACACGCACGACGAAGCGTTGCTCTATATTGGACGGTTCATCCAGTATTACCGCGAAAACGCGAAGTATCTGGAACGCACGTGGAGTCTGGTCGAACGCCTCGGCATTGAGAAACTGCGCAGTATTTTGGTGGACGACAGCGAAGGCATTTGTGCGCGACTGGATCGAGATATTCAGGCCGCAGTGGACGCTTATCGTGATCCGTGGCAGGAGGCGATTGCGCCTGTACACCCAGCGCAATTCGTGAACACACTTGGCGCGGTGACGCTGACGCAAATTCAGGGACGGCAACCGTCGTATGGAGATTGAGGTGGTTTTTATGTGAGCGCGGTGAGCAGGCGTCAAGAGTTCAAGCTTTAGCTTGGCTTTACTTCGACAATCAAAAACACAAGCTGAAGCTTGAACTCTTGACACCTCTTCACCACGCCCACAGTTGCTGCAAACTGGTAAATTATGAACATCGCATTACAAGAAACAGCGCCCACCTTGATTCCGAAAATCTTCGTGAATCTTGGTTCGCTCGAACGCATCCCGCTCGGCGAGGGCCGCGAATTTTTGGTGGATGACGAAGAGGTCGTTGTGTTTCGCACGCGCGAAGGCGGCGTGTACGCGCTGCAAGCCAAATGCCCGCATCGCAACGGCCCGTTGGCCGATGGCTTGATTGGCGGCGGCAAAGTGATTTGTCCGTATCACGCTTATAAATTCGAGTTGAGCAGCGGCCAGCCTCTCGGCAACGATTGTGCGGCGCTGAAAACATACAACGTGCAAATCAGTGAACAAGGCGACATCCTGTTGTATTGTTAGGGCATGGAAAACCAATCTGCTTTGCACGGAAAACGAATCGCGTTACTTGAAGCACGTATGGGCAGCGAATTAGCCAACTTGGTCAAACGCTACGGCGGAGAGCCGGTGCAGGCTCCAGCCTTGCGCGAAGTCAGCATTGACGCTGCGCCGGAGGTCAATGCGTTGCTGGACGAGTTGCAACGCGGCGATGTACGGTTCGTCATTTTTCAGACGGGCGTCGGCGTCGCGGGCTTGCTCAATGAAGCGGAAAAGCTGCAACGCAAAGACGAACTGCTCGCGCTGTTGCCGACGGTCACGACGATTGCACGCGGGCCGAAACCAACAGCAGTGCTCGCACGCAACGGCATCAAGCCGACACACAACGTGCCAGAGCCGTACACGACAACGGAATTGATCGCCGTTGTGGACACGCTGAATGTAGCCGATCAAACGGTGGCAGTACTGCATTACGGCGAGCGCAATCAAGCGTTGGCCGAAGCGTTGCAAGCACGCGGCGCGCGGTTGCACGAGTTGTGTTTGTACGAATGGCAATTGCCGGACGACGTAACGCCGCTCGAAAACCTGCTGGACGAACTGAACGCCGGACAAGTTGATGTCATCGCGTTCACGAGCCAGATTCAAGCGCGGCATTTGTTTCACATCGCCGAGCAACATGGACGTGCGGAGGAATTGCGCACGAACTTGAATGACAAGACGGTGGTGGCTTCGATTGGGCCAACGTGTTCGGAAGCGTTGCGCGCGTTCGGCGTCGCGCCCAAGATTGAACCAGAACATCCGAAAATGGGGTTTCTCGTCATCGCACTGCAAGCGCACTTTGCTTGAGCGATTGATTCCCTGAACAACTAACCAAAGGTGGCACACGAATGTTGTGTGGACAGGATTCGTGTATCCCAAAAACGACTGAAGGACTCAATGAATTCGCAAAAACTCAACGGACACACACCAACGCTGTTCGCCTGCTTCCTGCAATTTGATCTGAGCTTTATGTTGTGGGTGATGCTCGGCGCGCTCGGCATTTTCATTGCGGAAAGTTTGAAGCTGAACGCCGCGCAAAAAGGATTGCTCGTGGCGATTCCGATTTTGAGCGGCTCGCTGCTGCGCATTCCGCTTGGTCTGCTCAGTGATCGCGTCGGCGGCAAGCGTGTTGGCACGGGCATTCTCGTGTTTTTGTTTCTGCCGCTCCTGCTCGGCTGGGCAGGCGGCGACAGTTTGCCGGTGCTGTACTCGGTCGGGCTGATGCTGGGCGTCGCGGGCGCTTCGTTTGCGGTTGCGTTGCCGCTCGCGAGTCGTTGGTATCCGCCAGAACGGCAAGGGCTGGCGATGGGTATTGCTGCTGCCGGGAACAGCGGCACGATCATCACCAATTTGGTTGCGCCGCGTTTGGCGAATTTATATGGCTGGCACAACGTGTTTTTGCTGGCGATGATTCCGCTCGTGGTCGTGTTGATTGCGTTTGTGCTGCTGGCGAAAGAAAG
>CAZWAK010000201.1:4728-6530 GCA_964631865.1 uncultured Heliobacteriaceae bacterium
GGCATCGTCGGCGCGATTGGCGGTGTGGGCGGCTTTTTCCTGCCGACGTTGCTGGGCAATCTCAAACAATCGTTTGGTTCGTTTTCATCGGGCTTTTTTGTGCTGGCCAGCATCGCGTTGCTCTCTGCGATCACGTTGCGCTTCCTGGTTGCCATTCAGCAAGGTTGGAAATTGTCGTGGCGCATGCCGCAAGCAACCGAAGCACTGGAAGAAGCGTGAAGCAAAGGAAAGATGGCATGAAAAAAGCCCGTACGGTTTACACAAATTGCAGGCTCCTTTTGGTAGCCCTAACAATGTCTCTCAGCCTAGATGCGTTAGCCCAGCAAAAGGAGCCGAGGCCGAATCTGACGGTGGCGACAATGCCGTCACCAACTCCGGCGGCCCCGGCTCCTAACCTCCCGCAAGCTGCGGCTCCCATCAAGGTGGGTAGCCTGACGATTTCGGGCAGCGTGCGCGCGCGCTTTGAAAGCTGGGATTGGTTTGACGTGAATCCGGCGACGGCGGACGACAGCTACAACTTTGGCGCGGTGCAATTGCGCCTGGCCATCGGGCAGAGCAAAGAAAAATGGGAATGGCAGGTGGAGGGCGAAGCGCCCGTCTTTATTGGCTTGCCGAGCAACACCATCGCGCCCGCGCCGCAAGGACAGCTTGGATTTGGCGGTAGCTATTTTGCGGCGAACGGACGACAGGATGCGAGCGGCATTTTGAAGCAGGCGTTCGTGCGTTTCAAAGGCGCGTTCGGCGACAAGGCCAGCAGCTTGAAGCTCGGACGATTTGAATTCAACGACGGCACGGAAATTATGCCTGCTGACGCTTCGTTGGCGACGGTCAAGCGCGATCATATTTCGCAACGGCTGATTGGCGCATTCGCCTTCACGCATGTCGGGCGCAGCTTTGACGGCGTGCAGTACAGCCGCAATGCGAAAGTCGGCAACTTCACCTTTGTCGGCGTGCGGCCCACGGCAGGCGCGTTTGATCTGGACGCGAACAAAGAATTGGACGTGGATTTGTGGTACGGCGCATTCACGAAGCCGCGCAAATTCAAAACCGGCGAAAGCGAGTTTCGCTTGTTCGCGCTGCATTATCACGACGGGCGGCGCGTGCTGAAGACCGACAATCGCACGGCGGCGCTGCGCAATGCGGACGTGAGCAAAATTCGCGTGACCACATTTGGCGGGCATTACATCGGCGTCTACAAAGCAGGCAGCGGCAAAGTGGATGCGTTGTTGTGGGGCGCGGGACAGGCCGGAAGTTGGGGCAATCTCGATCAACGTTCTGCGGCCATTGCCATTGAAGGCGGCTATCAATTCGACGGCAAACTCAAGCCCTGGATTCGCGCGGGTTATTTTCGCTCGACGGGCGATGGCGATCCGACGGATGGCAAGCACAACACCTTTTTCCAAGTGTTGCCGACGCCGCGTATTCAGGCACGATTTCCGTTTTACAACTTGATGAATACCGAAGATTCGTTCGTGCAGTTGCGCCTGAAACCGCACGCGAAATTAGGCGTGCGCGCGGATTATCATTACCTGCGATTGAGCAATGAAAACGATTTGTGGTATGTCGGCGGCGGCGCATTTCAGAAGCAAACGTTCGGCTATGTCGGACGACCGAGCAACGGGCAAAAGGCGCTCGGTCACTTTGTAGATTGCAGCGTGGATTATGCGGCGACCGCACGCTCTTCATTTACGTTTTACATCGGCGCGGTGAACGGCGGGCAAGTGTCGGCGGCAATTTATCCGCGCGGCAACAACAGCCGCTACGCCTATTTGGAATTCACACAAAGATTTTAGCGGTATGAC
>CAZWAK010000201.1:6630-13481 GCA_964631865.1 uncultured Heliobacteriaceae bacterium
CAACAACAGCCGCTACGCCTATTTGGAATTCACACAAAGATTTTAGCGGTATGACCGATCAAATCCTCTATTCCCAGCCCCTCTCGTCTTAGGTTTTCCCCGCACCACAAATTTAAGACGGCGCAAAGAGCTATTTAAGGTCGTGGCTTTATGCTGTCGTCTACTTGGTTTTCTTTCCTCATGCAGTAAAGGAGTTTTTATGAAGCATTATTTATTTGCCAGTGATTTTGACCAAACGTTGAGCTTTAACGATTCGGGTTTGGCCTTGAGCGAAATGCTGGGGCTGTCGAATTTTGAAGACAAAGTGGCCGGGATGGCACAAATCAAATTGGTGCAACAGGGCGGCGAATTGGCCTACTTGTTGTTGCACGATCCAGAGTTTCGTTGCGTGCGCCGCGCGCATTTGTACGAGGTCGGCAAACGCATTCGGCTCAAACAAAATATTCATCTGTTGCCGCAGATTTTGCGCGACGGCATTGCCGGCCATCACTTTTCATTTTACGTGATTTCCGCCGCGCCGGAGGAAGTGATTCAATCGGCGCTTGAAAACATCGTGCCGCCGGAAAACATTTTCGGTACGCGGTTTCGCTATCATCCGACGACGGGCGAAATCGAATCCATCATCCGCGTGCCGGCGGGCTACGGTAAAGTCGCGGTGCTGGATGAACTGCAAGCGCAGTTGCAAATCAGCTCAGATCGCATCGTTTATGTCGGCGACGGCAGTTCGGACGTGCATGTGATGTTGCACGTCAATCGCCGCGATGGCTTGACCGTTGCGGTTTCGGAAAGCAAATACATTGCGCCGATTGCCAAGCGTGCGACGTTGAGCAGCGACGCGCTCAGCCCGTTGATTCCGGTGTTGGAAGAGATCGTCGGTGTGAACGCACCGGCCAGCATTCGCGCGTTGTTTGAATCGTACGGCTTGCAAATTCAGGAATGGGACAAGGTCAAAACTGATCATTTGACCATCCGCGAAATTCCGCTGAACGCGCAGGCCGCCAGCAGTCAGGAGGTGCGCTAATGTTTGAGTGGATTGGCTGGGTGGCGACGGCGATGTTCGCCGCTTCGTATTTTTTCAAGCAACCGAATCGGCTGCGCTACATTCAGGCATTGGCGGCATTGCTCTGGATCAGCTACGGCATTTTCCTGAAAGCGCCGCCGATCATCGCCTCGAATTTGATTGTTGCCGTCCTCGCGCTTTCTTCGGCGTGGCAACAACGCGCGAGGGAAACCACGCCCACGAGTGGCTAACTCTTGCCTTTTACGGGTGTAGCGCGATTTGGCAAATCGCGGTTTTCCCCGGTGAAGGCACGCGATTTGCCAAATCGCGCTACAGTGTACTAACGCGCGGCAATTTTCGGTGAGATGCGCCGCAATTTCTCAACAACAACGGGCAAAGTTTCCACGACCGATGCGATTTCTTCAGGCGTGGTTTCTTTGCCTAAACTGAAGCGCAACGTGCCGCGTCCATTTTCGTGATTCAAACCAATCGCGGTCAGCACGTGCGACGGCTCAATCGAACCCGAAGCACAGGCCGAACCGGTCGAAACCGCGATGCCTTTCAAATCCAGCGCAATCATCAAGCCTTCGCCCTCGCAATGCTCGAAGTTGAAATTCGAGATGTGCGGCACGCGGCATTCCGTGTCGCCGTTGCGCGAAACGTCGGGGATGCGCGCGATGATTTCGGTTTCGAGCGTGTCGCGCAAGCCTCCGACGCGCGTCATGAATTCCTGCAAATGCAATCGTTCCAGTTCGCACGCTTTGCCGAGCGCCACGACAAGCGGCACACTTTCGGTTCCGGCGCGGCGGTCGCGTTCGTGATGGCCGCCGTGGGATTGCGCTTGCAAGCGCACACCACGCCGCACGAATAAGGCTCCGACACCTTTCGGCGCGTGAATTTTGTGACCCGAAAGCGAAAGCAAATCCACGCCCAAGTCGCGCACATCAACGGGAATTTTGCCGACGGCTTGCACGGCGTCCGTGTGTAAATGCAGATGCTTGTGCCCGGCAGCGCGGCGGGCTTTGACGAGATCGCCGATTTGTTTGATCGGCTGCATCGTGCCGAGTTCGTTGTTGACCTGCATCACGGAAATCAACACGGTTTCATCGGTGAGCGCCGCCTGCACATCTTCGACCCGCACAATTCCTTCGCTGTACACCGGCAGATAGGTCACGTTCCAACCGAGCGATTCGAGGTGCTTGCACGAATTCAAAACTGCCGGATGCTCGAATTGCGACGTGATGATGTGTTTGCCTTTGGCGGCGTGGGCTTCGGCGATGCCTTTGACCGCGAGGTTGTCGGCCTCCGTGCCGCCGGACGTAAAGACGATTTCGGTCGGCGTCGCGTTGATGAGTTGGGCGACCTGGTGGCGCGCTTCTTCCATCGCCTGTTTCGCGCGCTGTCCCCATTGATGCGTGCTGGACGCATTGCCGTACAATTCGGTGAAGTACGGCAGTATCGTTTGCACGACTTCAGGATCAACACGCGTCGTGGCGCTGTTGTCGAGATAAACTTTTCTAGGCGGTGATTGCATACGTTTGTTCGAGAAAATCGCAGTGTCACAGGAAGAATATGCGCCACGGCGGTTTTGTTCAAGTTGGCGCAGCGCCGATTTTTACAGGCAACGACAGCTTCCTGCTGGTCATCTGAACCGCCGTTTGAACCGGGCGCGATTTGGGTTGGTTGTCTTTCTTCCTTGTTTGTCGCGCACCAATGAGGTACAAAGTCGCTCCCCCTTGCGATGCAAATCTTAGGAGGCTATTTATGAAAAGCTGGAGCATTCTGGTTTTCGCGTTTTTACTCGCGTTTCTTTCCACCGCTTTCACCCAACCGCGCAACACCCGCCCACCGCTGCGCAACACCGATCAATATGAACAGGATTTACGTGCCCACGAACGCGGCTATCGTACCGGTTACGAAGATGGCTTCGATCAAGGCAAAGACGATTTCAACCGCGACCTGCCGCGCGATTTCACACGCAGTCAGGATTATCAGCAAGCGGATCGCAAATACGAACGGCAAATGGGGCGGATCGAAGAATATCAGGACGGCTATCGCATCGGCTTCGAGATGGGCTACAACGATGGCTTCTTCGGTCGTCCGTTTTCAGTCTCCGTGCCGCAAAATTTGACGACGGTGGTTGTCGGAGCAGGCACAGTGGCAGAGCGAGAACCGGTTCGCGAGGATCGTCGCAGCGATCCGCGTAACGATCCTCGCAACACACGTCCAAGCACGAATGATCGTGCGGTGAGCGATGATTTGTTCATTGCGGAGGGCGATCAATTGCGCATTCGCTTGACCTCGCCGCTCAGCACCAAAACCAACCGCGAAGGCGATCAATTCACGGCGCGCGTCGTGAGTCCGTCGGCGTATGTCAACGCCACAGTTGTCGGACACATTGCGCGCATCAATCATTCTGGCAAAGCGACGGGCAAGACGGAAATGTTGCTGGCCTTCGATGAAATCACGTTGCCCGATGGCCGCAGCGCGCCGTTCGATGCGCAGGTCGAAAAAGTCTACGAAGGCGCAACGGTCAAAACGGTGGACGAAGAAGGCAATGTGCAAACCGGGAGCCGCACGAAAGACACGGCCACGCGCGGCGCAGGCGGTGCCGCATTGGGCGCGATCATTGGCGGCATTGCAGGCGGCGGCAAAGGCGCAGCAATTGGCGCTGTGCTCGGCGGCGCAGCGGGCGCTGGTTCTGTCTACGTGCAAAGCGGCAAGGAAATCATCTTCGAGCCAGGCACCGAAATGATGATTCGCTCGCTTGGCAGACCGCGACGGTAAGCGGGAAAAGCAAAAAGCAAAAGTGAAAAGGGCAGCACTTATAATTTTTATAAAGTGCCGCCCTTTTGTTTCTCGCTTTCCTCAGTTCCCAACATTCACGCGCACTGTGTTGGCGGGCTTGCCATCCACCGTCAAGAGCAGATTGACCTCGCCACTGCCACGCGCGCCGGGCGGCACGATCAAGTTTAATTGATCCAATCCCACATACGTGCCTTGCGCTGCTGCATAATCAATTTGGCAAACAATCCCGCCAATGCGAACCTGCACGTTGCTCAGACTGCTGCGCCTGCGCCAACCTGTACCGAACAACACCAAATAATTCGGGCGTTGCGCCGTACCCGGATCAATCGGACGCGCCGAGCCGTTCGCATTCGCCAGTGGCGTCATCGTTCGGCCATCGAAGGTTGAAAAGCCCGCCGGCACGCCTTTTCCATCGGCAGTGAAGGTGAACAGACTGGGAGCAACATTGCTGACCGTAACCGTTCCTTGCCCGACCAAAGTTCCATTAAGCCTCACTTCAAGTGTGGCAGAACCTGCGCCGAGACTGCCTGGCAGCACGAAATTGACCTGCGTCGGCGAAACATAAAGCAGGTCAACTGCGATGCCATTCACGGTGACGGCTGTGCCGCCTAAAGATTTAGGCAAAGGCAAACTGCTCGCACTGTACACCCCACTCCCCAGCCCGCTGCCAAAGGCCGAAGCGATACCATCAGGCGCAAGATCCGCCGTGTAGCTGGCCGCACTCACCGTGCTGACAGCAGGAATATTCGTCGGAAGGACAGCGTCTACGATGCCGCCGAAATCCGTTGTCCAGTAGAAACGATAATAGGCGTTGGGATTCGCCACGCGCCCAATCCCGATCACTTTGAATTCAGGATGCAGCATCACCTCGTTGTGTCCGGGCGAGTTTTTCCATTGATTGAACGTGTTGGCGGCATCGCTGTAGCCTGCGGCGATGTTTTCGCCCATCCAGGTGTTGAAGTTGTAGCCGAAGCTGCGCATCCGCGCGAAGGGATCGCGCCCGGCGCTATCGGTGTGACTGAAGTAACCTTTGGTGGCCATATCGTTGCTCATCCAATCGGCAGCATTCGTGAGTGCGATGGAAACCTGCAACGGGCTGCGTCCATTGGCAACGCGATAATCGTTGATGAGTTTCAGAACGGCTTGTTCTTCGGCGTCAAGGGTGGGGGTTTGTGCCAGAGAAAACGAGGAGATGAGCAGGAGAAAAAAGCAGGGGAAAATGTGACGGACAGAAATCTTTGTGTGGAACTGCATGAACTTATACTCCAGACGAAATGAAACGGGACTTGTCTGGGATCAGCGAAAACCCTGCTGACCAGGTGAGACTCCAGGTCAAGATCGAACAAACGTACTTGTTTCCAGTGATAATGTTCTTTGCTTGCCGCGAGGGCAAAGCGAAAGGGGGCGCAACTTCCCACTGGATTTGAATTGAGGAGCGATCTCGTGAGCCTTAACAACGATCAAGGGCGTATCTTGATTATGTGAGTTCCTGACTTGATGATCGTTGGTGAAGACCTATAGCAGGGGAAACGCGCAGTATGAATATCACGCAGACGGCACGGTTGCAACTCTGGCCAAAACACTTTTGGCAAAATCCAGGCTGATGGCGGGGAACGAACAATGTATGAGAGGAAAAGTCGAGTCTGCTTGCCGACGAAAAAAGCGAGCGGAGATGCCCCGCTCGCCTGATTGATGACAAAGCGCCAGCCCCTTCGTCAGGGTTTTTTTGGCGGACGCGGAGTGGCGGGCGGGGTAGACTTTTTGTCCGTCGCTTTCGCTTCGGGTTTGCCCGTTTCAGGCTTGGTTGTTTTGTTCGGCTCAGTCGCTTTGCCCGCTTCGCCGGATTTTGTTTCGCCCGCCGTCTTGTTTTCCTCTTCGGGAACTTCTTCGATGACTTTGAACTTGATGTCACCAGAGAATTGCCGATAGTTTTTGTAACGGACGACTAAGCGAACGGGGACATTGAAAATCGTATCATCTCCATACGTGTAAGTGGGAAACCAATAGCGCCCGTCAATGTTTTCCCGATAGGTCTCAAATTTGGGAAACTGTTGCTTAAACTCCGGGACGACCTTGCCCGCTGTTTTGACGATTTGGAAATCCTGATCGTCAACCCAGATGCGCCCTTGAAAATACTTCCCTTCAATCTTTTGATCTTTCAGCCGTTTGAGTTCGCGCGGATCGGAAACGGCTTTGGGGACGACGTCGAAGACATAGGTGTTCAAATCGTCAATCTTCTCTTTCCCGACATAAGTCACGTTGTAATTCGGCAATTCTTCTTTTGCCAGGGCGAAGGGTTGTAGATTGGTGAGGGCATTGCGGTCTTCAGGAGACATAATCAATCTTTGCAAGGTTGGGATGGGGGCTTTCAAGATACGTTCCAAGCGTTTGCCCGCATCATCAAAAACGAACTCCGAAACCTGATAGAACTCGCCTGAGATGGTTTTAGCAGGGCCCAATTCTTGAAACTTGGTTTCCTGCTGGTAGGCATAATTGATCCAGACTTGGCGCAACTCGCTTTCCTTTTCGGTGAAACGCCGAATGATTTCGGTGGGAGGAAGTGGCATTGACGGGTTGGATGAAGAGGTTTGGGCGAAAGCCAAAGAGCCTAAAAGCGACCCTATCCCGATAATGTGCAAAAGCAGAGCAAGTTTTTTCATAGCAGATTGACCTCACAAGCAAAGACTGTAACTCAGATTGACCGCGCTTTAGATGGAAAGTATAGCGCAGGTCGTTGCTTTTGACGATTTCAGACAGGAATCCGGCAAAAAGAAAAAAAATGCAAAATCCCTGTTGACAGAAATCCGATTCTCCCTATAATCCCCTTTTGCCCAAAACGGGGGCAAAATCAAAACAAGCAGTAAAGCGATATTTGAAAACTAGGTAGAGTGAATATTTTCTGTCGAATTCCTTTAAGAATCTTTGTCTTGAAAGACCATGATTTGAAAAGGTTTATTCGGTAATCCGAATGAATCAGGATTTTTAATTTGAGAGTTTGATCCTGGCTCAGAATCAACGCTGGCGGCGTGCCTAACACATGCAA
>CAZWAK010000202.1:0-13462 GCA_964631865.1 uncultured Heliobacteriaceae bacterium
ACTTTCGGCGAGAATGATGCGCTCTCGTGAATGCCCCCATTTTTTCGCGGCGGCGGCGTGCCGATAAAGTTGCCGCGTTTCGCCGTGAATCGGGATCAAATATTTCGGGCGCACGGCGTCGTACATAATTTGCAAATCGCCTGCGCGCCCGTGCCCGGAAACGTGAATGCGCGCGATGCTGCTGTCAATGACGGTCGCGTCGCGCTTGAACATGTGATTCATCATCCGCGAGATGGAACGCTCGTTGCCCGGAATTTGGCGCGCGGAAATGATAACCGTATCACCCGCCAAAATGCTCGCGTCTTTGTGCTGATCTACGGACATGCGCGGCAGCGCGGACATCGGCTCGCCTTGCGATCCCGTCACCAACAAACAAACCTGATCGGGCGCGAGTTTTTTGGCATCGGCGGCGCTGACCAACAACCCATTCGGCAAATCGAGGTAGCCGAGCCGTTCGGCAGTCTCAAAGTTGCGCAGCATGCTGCGTCCGACTAACGCCACGTTTCGTCCGTATTCCGCCGCGAGGTCGCAAACGATTTGGAGCCGATGAATACTGGTCGCAAAGCACGACACGATGACGCGGCCTTCGGCTTCGTTGAAGATTTTGTCGAGGCCGGGGATCACGGCTTTTTCCGAGCCGGTGCGCCCGTCTTTTTCGACGTTGGTCGAATCGGCCAGCAACGCCAGCACACCTTTGTCGCCGTATTCGGTCAGGCGTTTCAAGTCAATCGCTTTGCCGATCACAGGCGTCTCGTCCACTTTGAAATCGCCCGTGTGAATCAGCACCCCGACCGGCGTCGTGATCGCCAGCGCCACACAATCTACCAACGAATGCGAAACGCCGATGAATTCAATTTCAAAGTCGCCGACCTCGAAACTTTGCAACGAGCTGATTTCAATGAGTTCTGTTTGTTCGAGCAGGCCAAATTCTTGCAGTTTGTTTTCGACCAGACCGAAGGTGAAGCGCGTGCCATAGACCGGCACGTTCACCAGTTGCAGCAGGAACGGCAAGGCTCCGATGTGGTCTTCGTGCGCGTGCGTGAGCACGATGGCGGTGATTTCGTCGCGGTGGGCTTCGATGTAGCTGAAGTCTGGGATGGCGATGTCTACGCCGAGCAAATCTTCATCGGGAAACATCATCCCGCAATCCACAATGATCATTTGACCGTCGTAGCGAAACACGGTCATGTTCATCCCAAAAAATCCTAAGCCGCCGAGGGGAGTGATCTCTAATCTACCAGTTGACATACAGTGCAGTTACTTACCACTTTCGCAAAATAAGTCGGCAAGTATAACCGAAAGCGGAAATTAGACAACTGCGTAATTTATAGCGGATTGTAAATGCACGCGACCACGAGTAGACGGTAGTCAGTAGTCGGCAGTCTTCGTTTTTTTCCGGCCACCGACCACCAGCCACCGACCACCATTATTTGATTTCGATTTTGAGGGTGTAATTCGCGTTCGAGCCTTTGCGCCGCGCGACGCCGCGCATCATGAACACGCGCACGACGTAATCGCCCGATTCGGCCAACGTCTCCGACCAATCGGTGCGCGGCCCCATTTCGAGCGGTTCGCCCTTCGCGGGGAACACGACGAAATAAGCTTCGGCGGAATCCATTTTGATCGTCATTGTTTGGCCTTTGGCCGCGCCGAGCAAATAATCTTTGGCGTCGTAGCCGACCAAACGGCCTTTGAGGGTCGTAGAGATAGTGCCTTTCTGAAAGCGCACGCGCTCCGGTTTGCGCTGCGCCAAAGCAGGCAGTAACAAAAACGTGAGAGTGACCAAAACAAGGGCAAACCGTTGACCTGTGAAGCGCATAATCGTCCTCCGAATTGGGCATGTATCGTGAAGAATGCGCCGTCACTATGCCATAGATGCCGCACCTTGCCAATCGGTATTTCCCTTCCCGCCAGGCGGGCGACGAAAACGGTAGCGGGCGGGAAAAAGGATTTCTTCTGCTCGGAAACTCGTTTATAGTGACGCCTCATTTTTCACAGGTAGCGCGATTTGCTAAATCGCGTGTGTTCTCAAGCGTACCCCCGCGATTTAGCAAATCGCGCTACCTTTTATCAGCAAACCTACTGTGCTTACTTTTGCGTATCAGGAGAGTTTTCATGTCGGAAGAGAATTGTATTTTTTGCAAAATCGTCGAGGGCACGATTCAAGCCAACATAATTTATGAAGATGACCTCGCGCTGGCCTTTCACGACATCACGCCCCAAGCCCCAACGCACGCGCTCATCATTCCGCGCGAACATTTGGAATCGCTGAACGACGCGGGGAAAAGCGACGAGGCGTTGCTGGGGCATTTGCTCTGGTTAGCGCCGAAGATCGCCAATCAATTGGGCATCGCGGAAAACGGCTATCGCACCTGCATCAACACGGGCGCAGACGGCGGGCAAAGCGTGTTTCATTTGCACATCCACGTGCTCGGCGGACGGCATTTGACGTGGCCGCCTGGATAATTGGAGATTTGAAATTGGAGATTTGAGAAACGATCTCAGAAGAACGCAGGCGGTAGTTCAGGCGCTCTCTCCAATCTCCAATCTCCAATCCTAGAACGGGCGGGCGGCGGCGCGGCCAATTTTGCTGAAGAAACGTCCGATCTTCTTGCCCCTGCCTTTGTCGGGTTCATTGAAATAGGCGACTTCAGGTTTGCCCAAATCTTCGTCGCCGCGTTTTTCGCGCAGGTAGCGATGGAACAGGGCTTTGACGGGGGCGGGATGATGCGCGGCGGCGAGGAAGGCTTCGCGCAAATCATTCGGCGTGGCAAAGCGGAATTTGCGCGTCGTGAAATACAATCGGAGCGCGCCGAAAAATTGTTCATCGCCCAACTCGCGGCGCAAAGCGTGAAACAACATCGCGCCTTTCGCCTGCACAATCGCGGAGAACTGCAACATGTTGCGAAATTCTTTTGTGGGCTTGGCGACTTCCACGTCCACGCCGCCGAGCGAACGATACACTTGATACGGCGCGCGCAGATTTTGATTGACGGCCTTCTCGCCCACTTCTTTCCCAAACGCAGCTTCGTAGTAAAACGTCGCGGCGAAATGCGCCAACGCTTCGTCCAGATACGGCGTCCGTTGCGAATCGCTGCCGACGACGCTGCCCCACCATTGAAATGCAATGGACTGCGCGAGCGTGAATTCGAGCGCATTTTTGATGACATCGGCCTGCTCGCGCAACAGTCCAGGCAAACGCGCGGCGGCGGGCGCGTCGAAGTCAATGCAGTAGGCTTGCGAAATTGCTACGAGGCCGGGAAACTCAATGCCGCCAAAACCCGCGGGCAACGGCATTTCGATCACGTTCAATTGTTCATACGGATAGCCGCCGAACGCCTTGTTATTCGTGGCGAGCGCGCGCGACGCAATCGTCATCATCTTTTGCCCAATGCGTTCGTCGCCCGGCAAAAAATAGGTCGTCAGCGTGGTGGTTTCGATCTTTTGCTCGCTGGTTTTCCAATGTTCGCCGAACACGAGCGCAAAGCCGCGCAGGTTGTTGCCGCGAAACCTGTGCGCGACTTTTTTTTCTACTTCGGGTTTCTTCTCGACCAAACGACTCGACGCCACGACCATCACACCCGCATCCACATTGACGTTGACTTCATAATCCGCCACTTCGCTGATGACCAAACCACCGACGCCAATCGCCAGGCCTTGCTCGGTGCTCGAGGTTTCGGGCGCGGCAAGGATTGGATAAAAATATCCGAGCAGCATCGTTTGCTCGCACGCGAAGAAAATGTCGCGGGCATCGCGCGCCTGCTTTTCCTCGCGCATCGCATCGGAGGCTTCTTCGAGAAAATGGGCGAGCAGCGTTGTTTCTTCGCGCTGAATGCGAGGCACGCGCGCGGCAAAATCAATTTTGAGTTCGAGCGATTGGCCCGGCGCGACTTTGAATGGCAGCTTGATCTGCAACAAGGAATTGCGCGCCCGCAACGCAAACCGCACGGCCTGTCCTTTGGTCAAATAGCGTCCGTCATTCGGCGTCAGCGCCACGCCTTGCACGGTCAACCACGGGAATTCGCTCTCGTCTTGGCCGATGTTGGGATAAAGATGAAAATTGATTTGATCGAGATCGCGGCGCGTGGAATTCGTGAAGCGCACGATTTCCTGCCCGACAAAACTCTGCTCCTGAAAATCCACGTCCAACGTGATGCGATAGCTTTGACCAGAGAGCGAAGTCGGGCGCGCGTCTTCCGTTTGCGCGAACGATAGTCCAGCACAGATCAGAAGCACGAAAAAAACGATGTGGTGTTGCAGAGATTTCACCCGTGCATTGTAGCCTAAGCGGCCAGTCCCCAAAAGCAAACAGCGCCGCAATCCAAAGCCGGACGGCGACGCTGTGGCAGTCAAAATTGAATGGAGGCTCAGGAAGATTGTTCCAGCTTGACGGCTCGATAGCCACCTTTGGCCTTGTCTTTCATCCACCACAATGCAAACACGATGAACGGAATGATGGCCAACATCGCTGTCCAACGGAACGAAGCGGCATCGCCGCCCAGGCCATCGCGGACTTTGCCCATGTAAAAAATGACCAAGCCCAGTGCGAACTGTCCGGCAAAGCCCATCAAGCCCATCGTGAACGCGCCGCCTTGCGGAAAGCGTTCGGACGTGATGCCGAGCATCGTCGGCCACATAAAACAAACGCCGACATAAAACACCGTCGCCGCGATGTACGCGCCCGTTGCGCTACTCACGTTGGAAAGCATAAACAAGCCAATCGCAGCCAACGTCACGGACGCCCACATCATGCCAATCGGCGAAATTTTATGCGCAATCGGGCCGGCGAAATAGCGCAGCACAAACATCAACGCGCTGCCGTAGACCAGAATCAAAATGCCGCTCATCTGGGCGATGTTGCCCAGCACGGACGCGACCATCTGTCCCGGCGCAAGCTCAATTGAAGCCGTAATCATCATGCAGCCGATGAGCAATAAAAACGCGGGGTTGAAGGCCGTCTTAATCATCTCGTCGGTTGAGATGCCGGCTGCCGCGCGCTCCGTCAACGGGAACTTCTGCCCGAAGAGCAGCACACCGTAAATCGCGGTCGGGATCAGGATCACCAACATCTGCGTTTTCCAGCCGACGCCCATTTGCGACATCACATAGCCGAGCAAGCCGCCGATAATCAATCCGCCCGGCCACCAGGCGTGCAGCACATTCAGCTTGTGCGTTTTCTCGTCCGGATAGAGCGTCGCAATCAGCGGATTGATGACCGCTTCGACCAGACCATTGCCAAAGCCCGCCAACAACATCGAAAGAGACATCAATGAATAACTCGGCGCGACGACAAAGCCAATGACGCCGACGATATGCAGCGCGAAAGCCAGATACAGCAGATTGCGCATCCCCAACGCATCCAGCATCGGCGAGGTGACGAGGATTGAGGCCGCAAAGCCGAAGAAAGCCATCGTCGAAAGCCAGCCGTAATCGGCGCTGGCCGTTGCAGCGGGAAAGAAGCTGGCGAGGGCCGGATCGTTTTTGACCAAATCTTCCACGTTTCCGCGCAAGGCGAAAATCATTGCGGTAACAACTAAAGATAGACAACTGGCGAGAAAGAGCCGCTGCTTATTCATGTGTAGTTTTCCTCCAGGACTTTTGGATGTTGATGGTTCAGATTGTGCTTGAATGAGAACCGTGTGAACGAACGGCGGGATTATGCCGCAAGATGTGGGATTGCGCTAGGGCGAGAGACGGGGAATCTCAAATTTCAAAGCTCAAATTTGAGATTCCCTGTCTGCGATTAAGCCCATCGGCGATTAACTGTGATACTCCGGAAACTCGCGCTCCTGCACTTCGCCCGGATGCGCCGGTTCCGACAGCATTAACAAAGCTGTCTGCAAAACTTTCTTCTGCAAATCCTTCTGGCCCGGTTTGCCCAGCGAGTTGCCGATTTTGAAGTCTTTGGGATACAGCGCGCGCGGCGGACGCATCAGGCGCGACGCTTCCGGGCCGACCGTAATCAAAACCGTCGGAATGCCCAGCAATTCAATCTCACGTTGTACCGCGACGACCGTGCGGTGACACACGTTCGGTCAGCCGCCGGTCAGCACGACCGCATCGGCGCGCGAGCGTTTGCTGATTTCTTCGGCGATGGCGGGCGCGGTTTCTTCATACATCTGCTTGAGCTGCATCGTGTAGCCCATGTAGCCGATGTGTTGCTTGGCGATGCCGCCGATGAAACCTTCGGCCTGCAAGTCGCGCAGGAGGTCGAGCGGGAACACGACGTTGATGTCCTGATCGGCGTCGGAATGATCGTAGTGATGATGCGTGACCATCAGGTCAGAAGTTTCGGCATCACCGGAAATAATGCGAAAACTCAGATCGCCCAACTCGTCGGCAATATTGAACGGCGTCTGATCTTTGCGATGCACGCCGCCTGCCGTGACGATGGCGATGGTAGATTTGGATAACTCGCGGTCAAACGGCGTGAACGGCACGCACTTACGCGACATGGTGGTCATAGTACTCCTCACAGAGGAGACAGTAGACGGTAGACAGTAGACAGTAGGTAAAACTACCGACTACCGACTACCGACTACCGACTACTCTTTTACAACTTTCTTAGCACGTCGAAGATTTCTTCGTTGTCGGGCTGCTTGGAAATGTCGTGAATGTCTTTGTAGGCGACCTTGCCTTCTTTATCAATCACAAACAGCGCGCGTTCGGTAATGCCATCGGCGTCGCGAAATGCGCCGAAGGATTTGGCCACTGCACCTTTGGGGTTGAAATCAGCAAGGAGGTCGTAGGAGATGCCGCCGAGACTCTTGGCCCAAGCGACGTGGGAAGGAATCGAATCCACAGAAATACCCAGAACCTGGGTATCGGCCTCCGCGAAGCGCGCGAGATCGGCTTCGTACGAAGGCATTTGCACGGTTCAAACCGGCGTCCAATCTAACGGATAGAACGCAATGAAAACGTTCTTGCCCCTGAGGTCTGAGAGCTTCACCATCTTCCCGAGGTGACTTTTCAACTCAAAATCAGGAGCCATATCGCCAACATTCAGGCTGATTGTTTATCCTCCAAATAATGTCTGACCGCTCTGCGGTACAACCGGTCATTTGAAAATGACAGATCGTACGATGCGACAGGCTGTCAAATGTGATGTTATTGCTCAGCGCGAAATTGCTGCCAAGGCATTATATGCAGGCGGGCGGATCAAGACAACTGCTGGAAACTTTTGTGAGAGGGAGGAGAACGGGCTGTGATAATTACGCCAACATCCCGTAGGCGAGCAGAAACAAAACCCCGACCCAACTGACCGCACCGCAAAGCGAAAGCAAACCGGC
Source organism: uncultured Heliobacteriaceae bacterium (assembly GCA_964631865.1). GTDB lineage: Bacteria > Acidobacteriota > Blastocatellia > RBC074 > RBC074 > JAFDVL01. The sequence goes on from CAZWAK010000202.1 coordinate 7,290, forward strand.
CAGTCGAAACCCTGGATGTGCAGGCTGGGGCTTGTCCGCCCATTTTTGCAGGGATTCCCGAATGTGGCTCAGACTGCCGTAGAGCCAGTAGAGCCAGCCGCCGACATTGCCAGCGGAAAGGACGCCGGCCAAAAACTTATAATCGTCGGCATCGCTATAGACGACAAAATACCCCATCGCCGCCGCCCAGACACAATTCCACAGCGGGATCAGGCACAATAAAGATACGATCCGACGGGCCAGTGAGGAAGAACTGTTTCGATCCGAATCTGCTGCTTTCATCGCTTTTGCTCCTAAAACGACAGGGCAATCTTTTGATGTTCTTGGTTTGACGTTAGCGCCTTTGGGATCGGCCTGGCACAGTATCGCCCAATCATTTCGCGCCGTCCAGAAAATTATCCCCAGAGGAGGCAGAAAAGTTTGGAACTTCAGGGAACATTCCCCTACTCCTGGCGTGTAGTGGGCGGAAAGATCGTATATACTGCGGTTCTTGACTCTGATCATTTCAATACTACGAACCGCCCCCTATCGCTACCAGGTTAAGTTACTGACGTTATTTACAGTGGCTTTCTTGACGGGCATAACCGGCAAACTTCCAGGAACCAAATGAGCGATCTTTCCGGCACGTCGTCCAGCACCAACGTCAAAGGCGATGTTCGATCCATTGACACAAAGCAAGTACACCCTGAGACAATGACCACACTATCACTCAGCGCTGACTTCGATCACGCTGCCCACAATCAGGCGATGGAAACGGCGACGGAAGCGGCACGCGATGGTCGCCCGCAGCCGCGGGAAGCTGAGCCGTTGGTCTATGACAGTTCGCTGCCGGTGGCGCGGATGGACGATCACATGTTGATCGCGGGGACGCGCGAGGGCGATGAAGCGGCGTTTCAGGAATTGGTCACGCGCTATCGCAATCCAATTACGAACTTTGTCTATCGGATGCTCAACGATTACGACCGGGCGGTGGATTTGGCGCAGGAAACTTTTGTGCGCGTTTACATGAACGCGGATCGCTATCAGGCGAATTACAGCTTTTCGACCTATATCTATCGCATCGCCTCGAATCTGGCGATCAGCGAGCTGCGGCAACGCAAACGCCGTCGTCTGGTTCCGATTCCTTCGTTCTTCGACAAAGATGGCGATGAAGTCGAAATCGAATTGCCGGATGAACGCACGATTCATCCTGACGACACGATGATTCACGAAGAGCGGCGGCTGGCGATTGCCAAAGCGATTGCGACCTTGCCGGAAAAATATCGCACGGCGGTCGTCTTGCGCGATGTGGAAGGACGCAGCTATGAAGAAATCAGCGAAGTGCTGGGACTGTCTGACGGCACGGTCAAATCGCGCATCAATCGCGCCCGCAATCTGCTCAAAGAAAAGCTGCGCGAGTACTTGTAGGATTTGAGATTGGAAATTAGAGATTTGAGAATCAACTGATTCGGGAGTTTGAATTTATGATCGGTCACAACCCCAAGGCCAACGGCCCAACGGATGAGTTGCCAGAAATCGCGGCATTGCTCAGAGAGTTGCCGCGCGTCTCGGCTCCGACGGATTTCAATGCCAGCCTGCAAGCGCGCCTGGCTTCGGCCAAAGCGGAAGCGCAGGAGTTTGCAGGCGTCACGGCCTTGCTGAAAGAATTGCCGCACGTAGCGGCTCCGTCAGACTTTGACTTCAAGTTGCGCGCCCGCCTTGCCCAGGCCAAAGCCGAACAGCAAGCTGCTTCGGCAGGTTGGTTGGCGCAATGGTTCGGGCGCTCGTTCTCGTGGGCGCAAGCTGCGACGGCGATGGCGGCGGTGGCGATTGTGGTTTCTGTCGTGACGTTTGGTGTTTTGCGCAATGACGAGAACGTTCCGTCATCGGGCAATCCAACCACCATTGCGAAGGCTGTTGAGCCAACGCCATCGGTTGCGCCGACAACACTGGCTTCCATCGCAGCGGGGCAGAAATCGCCTGCGCTTCCAACCAATGATTTGCTCGTGAATCCTGTTGCCAAACCCCAAACCATTAGGCACACGAATCGTCCTGCTACAACGGTCGTCGTCCCTGTCGTACAACCCGAACGCACGTCTATACCCGTCGAAACGGCAAAAGCAGTCGCAACGAAAGTAATCATTAAATCTCGCAATGGCGAGGCGCGGGTGGTTAATCTCTCGGAATACAATCTCGGTTTGCAAACCGCGCATCTTCGTACGATGCCGAAAGCCGCGACGAATCCGAACGATGCGGTTATGGCCAATATCTACTAATCGGACGGAGCGACGCTTGAATTTCGCCATCATGCAACGACCCTTTATTTCTTTCAGACTTTTCCTTCTCTCGTCCAGCCTATGCCTCGCGTGGGCTGTCCCCTTTGCCCAAGAGCGTCCCATGCGCGTTCAATTGCCGCCGGGACTGGTGTACGTTTCCCAAAAAATAGATTTGCGTCAGCAATTGAGTGCCGAAGAAACCATCTATTCTTTGGACGGCGAACCGCTGCCGCAATTGCAAACCACCAGCCTGACGCTGGGGCTTTTGCTCAACGATTCCGGGCACATCGTGACTCGTCTGGCAAACTTCTCGCCCGCCCAGAATGAAGCCGCACCGCCGCAATTGATGGTGATTCTGACGGGCAATTTCGGCGGGCAGTTTCCCGCGACGTTTTTGGGGATGGATTCAGTGACGGGATTGTGCCTGCTGAAAGTGGATCGCTTACCGGCTTCATTTCCAAATGCGGCGACCAAAGCAGCGACACAGCCCCATGCGGCGCAACACCCCATTCAATTGTTTGGCTTCAACCCACGCCAACGCGGCACAGGCACACCCGGTATGACGCTGCTGCGTCCGCGCATTTACAATTCGATGGGCGTTGTCAAAAAAGCGACCGAAGACTTTCGCTACAGCGACAACAACCCGATTTACTATCTGACCGCGCCGACGACGCTCACGCCTGTGCAGGATTGCAGCGTGGCGCTTGAGCGCGACGGCTCGGTGTTGGGGCTGGTGTTGTACGACACGAGCGGCGAAGAAACGCACCTCGTGTATCCGCTGAGCCGAGTGCAACAAATTGCGGCGATGATTCTGGAACACAAACGCTTTGTTGTGCCGCACGCCTGGCTCGGCGCGACGAGCGGAGCGCACGATCCGGGCGCGATGTCGGCACGCAACAAACTCACGGAAGAAGAACGCGGCATCCTGATTGCCGCCGTCTTTCCTGACAGTCCTGCCGAAATGGCAGGCGTGCGACCCCGCGATATGTTGGTCAGCATCAGCGGACGCACGCTTGTGACGGGCGCGGATTTGTCCAGCACGTTGCGCCTGCTGCCCGCGTGCAGCGAAGTGACGCTGAAAGTGCGGCGCGGCAATGAATTCAAATTGCTCCCGGCACGTTTGGCTCCGGCTCCGGCCACCGATGCCAAACAGCTATCCCGTTACTTCCTCAACCAGATGGAAAACTACGAACGGATCGCGCGGGAACTTCCGGCCAACGATCCGAATCGAGACAAGAACCAATCCAAAGCCAATAACATTCGGACGATTCTGAACGGCATCATCAATCCCGCACCGCCGGAAATCTGGTTGAAGTTGATGTACGGCATTGAAGTCACCGCGCTGACGCCGCAGTTGGCCAAAGCCTTTGGCGCTCCCGGCGGCGTGTTGATTTCGACCTTGACGCCCACCGGCAAATCGGCACAGGCGGGACTCAAAGTCGGAGACATCGTCATCAAGATTGGCGAAGACGCGGTTGCTGATCCCGCTTCGTTTATGCAGGCTCTCAGTCAAAATACCAGCGATGTCAGAGAATTGTTGATTGTGCGCGGAGGCGAGACGTTACCGCTGAACTTGCCCAAATAAGCGCCAATCCCAAGCTAATTCTATATCTTCAAAGGGCAATCCAGTTTGTTTTCACGTCTGGCCGTTGCAAGACCGTTGGCTCCAACTCAATCCCCAACCCTGGCGTATCGTCCACTGACAACCAACCATCCTGCGCCGCGCCCGTATCGGTCACGATGCCTTGATATTCCTGCAAGTAATTGCGGCGCACGCTCTCAAGAATAAACAGATTCGGCACGCTCGTCGCCAAGTGCATTGACGCGAAATGCAGCACGGGGCCGCCGCAGTTGTGCGGCGCGATGGGCAGGTAATGGGTTTCCGCGTAGCTCGCAATCTTTCGCATTTCCGTCAAGCCGCCGCTCCAACATAAGTCCGGGTTCACGATTTGCGCGATGCCTTGTTCGATGACTTCGCGGAATTGAAAGCGCGTCATCAAGCGTTCGCTCAAGATCAGCGGGATTGACGTTTCGTCTTTGAGCCGACGATACGCTTGCAAGTTATCTTGCGGCAGCATTTCTTCGAGCCACGTGATGTTGTATGGCTCCAACGCTTTCGCAATCTTGACGGCGCTCGGCAAATTCCAGTAGCCGTGAAATTCCATCATCACGTCCATCTGATCGCCGACCGCAGCGCGGATTTGCTGCACGGGCGCGAGGCATTTCGCCAACTCGACATTCGTGATGTATTCGCCGCGATTCGCCAGCGCCGTCGCATCGAACGGCCAAATCTTCATCGCCGTGATGCCACTCGCCAACAAATCTTCGGCCAATTTCCCGGCGTCTTGATTGAAGTCGTAGACGTGATCGTAGCAAGTGTTGTACGTGCGAATGCGCTCGCGCGTTTTGCCGCCGAGCAATTGATACAGCGGTTGCTCGGTCAGCTTGCCGAGCAAATCCCAGAGCGCGATGTCTACGGCGGAAATCGCGCGCAACTCGGTTCCGGCCCAACCGTGATAACTCACCGCCAAAAACATATCCGCCCACAACCGTTCGATCTCGCGCGGATCGCGTCCGAGCAGAACGGGCGCGAGCGAATGCCGGATGACGGCTTCGGCGGCTTCGGCTGCCGGGTAGGTTTCGCCGAGGCCGATCAAACCTTCGTCCGTGTGGACATGCACCCAGAGCCAACTGATTGCGCCCGCGTGAATCGTTTGATGTCGTTGCAACGTGATGGTTTCAATTTTGGTGATTTTCATAGCCGATGTTATAGCCGAAGCGGTTAAATTATTGTAGACACCCCTTTCCTTCAAGCATATAATTCGCCCGTTTTTATACTTGTTAGACATAAGATGGTGACGGGATTACTGTGAAGCCTCAGCCGCATCACAGCAAGCGATTAAGTAATAAATTCGTGTTTACGACGACACTCCCCCAGGTAAACGCGGCGAGTAGCACATTCCACATGGAGGGAAGAAGTCATGGACGCACGAGGCGCACAGCGCCAGACGACAAGTCCAGTACAGGAAATGAGCCGTTCGTTTGGGCAATGGAGCCGCGCGAAGGCCTTCGTGAAAGAACTCTTCAGCCGCCGCAAATCGCCGCGCGCCGAGTTTCCGCGCATGGTCAATTGGTACGATCCGAAGCAACTCTTGCAAACCGGCATCGAAGTGTTTGTCTCGACCACGTTGGGGCGGCATGCGGATCGGCGTTCCATCGAAGCCTCCAATCGTGAAGCCCGCTTCTTTGACTTTTCGGTAACGCAGGTCGGGCAACATTTTATGGAAGAAGTCCGGCAGGTGCGGCGAGTCGAATTCGATTTGCGAGAAGTCACAGGCACGCCAGATCCGAAAGAGATTTGGATAGATTATGTCTGCGACCTGGGCGATGGCTTCAACTCCACTTACGCGGTGGCCTATGCCCTAACGCAAGACGCGCTGCAAGTGCCCGGCGTCGAAGAGCCGCTCAAACGCGGGAACATCCTCATCTTTGGCGGCGATGAAGTGTACCCAACGGCGGATCGCAAGGAATACAAAGAACGCCTCGTCAATCCCTATCACTGGGCTTGGCGCGAACTGCCCAAGAATGCGCCATATTTGTTTGCGCTGCCGGGCAATCACGATTGGTACGACAGCCTGTCTTCGTTCATGGAGTTTTTTGGCGATTACGAGCAGGATAAATTCGCGGACGCCTGGCATGTGCCGCAAAACCGCAGCTATTTCGCGCTCAAACTGCCACAGGGTTGGTGGTTGTTGGGTGTAGATTTGCAATTGCAATCGGATTTGGATCTATGGCAAGTCCGCTACTTCGAGAAAATCGTCAATCTGTACATGCAGCCGGGTGATCGCATCATTCTCTGTTGCGCCGAGCCGTTTTGGGTGTTCGAGAAAATGGATCCCAAAAGCAAGCAAGCCCGTG
>CAZWAK010000203.1:0-13271 GCA_964631865.1 uncultured Heliobacteriaceae bacterium
CCTCAAAGAAACCAAGCTTGTATTCTTCCATCATCCGGCCAATCTTAATCGCCATCGGCACGTCGTACGAACCGTTGCCATCGGCATAAATCGTGAAGTTGTCGCCAAAGGTTTTGCGCGTCAATTTGATGAGCGCGTGATCGCGTTTGGTCGAAGCGTCGTTGTAGTGCATCCGCGCGCCCAAACGAAACTTGATCGCGCCTGCACCCGTCTCGCCGACGATTTTTTGCAGATACGCAATCTCTTCTTCCGGCGGATTGCCACGATTGCCCGTCGCGCGATAGACCGGAATTTCCCGATGCACAATGGGGCCGAACAACTCGCCGAGCGGTTTGTTGACGGTCTTGCCGAGCATATCGAGAATCGCAATTTCGACTGCCGCCACGCTCACCCAAAACGGCAAGCCCTGCCATTTGTAATTCGATTGCGCGAGGTAGACTTCACGCTGCAAGGCTTCCAAATTGCGCGCGTCTTTGCCGATGAAGGTCGGCGCGACTCGTTTGATGAGGATTGGATAGGCCGAACCCATCACGCTGCTGTGCGCTTCGGAAAAGCCCTCGACGCCGTCCGTCGACCGCGCCCGCACGAGGTAGCTTCTGTTGTTTTTCAGCAACTCCAGCGAGGCGATTTTGACGGGCTGTTTGAAGAGTTCCGTTTTCAGCACAGGCGCGTTCATCGCTGTTTCCAGCTTGGCCCCGAGGCTGTTGGCTTGCGCGTCGGCGCGTTGCGACAGCATGGTCATCGCGCCTGCTGCGGCGCTGGTCTTGAGAAAATCTCGTCGTTGCAAACTCATAGTTTTATCCTTTCAGGTTAAGAAAGCGGGAAGAGAGATTACGAAACACACGAAAAAAACGAAACACACGAAAGGAATTATTCGGGGTTGAGGCCATATCGTATCCGTCAACCTGACGCGCATTTTCTCTTTTCCATTTTTCTCCTTTTCGTGTGTTTCGTTTTTTTCGTGTGCTTCGTAATCTCAAAAAATCACCCACTACCACAATCCCAGCAGCTTCCACCAACCAAATCCCACACCGATCCAAATCAATAAATGCACGAGCGACAGCACGAAGCCGATGCGCCACCAGCGCGCTTGACTGACATAGCCCGCGCCGAACAACACGACCGCTGAACCCGTGCCGTAATGCGTGAGCGCCGCGTTCAGGTTCGAGAAAAACGCCAGACTCAACGCAGCCAACAACGGCGGCGCACCGACTGCCAACGCGACAACCAGAAAGGCCGGAAACATCGCTGTGACGTGCGCCGTCGCGCTCGCAAACACGTAATGCGTGTAGTTGTAAACCACCAACAACAGCACCAGCGCGAGTGGCCAGCGCCAACCCGCGACGACGCTCGCAACCGCATTGGAAAAGGCTTTGAGCAATCCGACCTTGTTCAGCTTGTCCGCCAACATCACGATGCCGCCGAACCAAATCAAAATGTCCCACGCGCCGCGTTCTTCCAACACATCAGCCCAGGCGAGCACACGCAGCAACAACAGCGACGCGACGCCGATGTACGCAACCGTCGTGGCCGACAGCCCGTGCCAACTTTCCGTGATCCACAGCGACAACACAGGAACGATGACCGCCAGCAGCAATTTTTCGCCGCGACTCATCGGCCCCATCGCTTGCAAGCGTTCGCGTGCGAAGTCCCGCGCGCTTTCCGTCTGCCGAATCTCCGGCGGATGCAGGCGATAGACAATCAATGGCACAAGCAACAAACTCAACGCGCCCGGCAATGCAGCGGCAAGCGCCCACTGCGTCCAGCCGAGTTGCACTTGCGCGGTTTGTTTTGTCAATTCCACGATCAACGGATTTGCCGCCATCGCAGTCATAAACATCGCCGACGTGACGACGTTGCCTTGATATACCGCCTTTAGCAAAAACGCGCCCAAACGATCTGCGGTTGCGCCCGGTTTGGAATCAAAAGCGTGCGCGATGCCTTGCGCAATCGGAAAGATCACGCCGCCGCCGCGCGCCGTGTTGGAAGCCGTCACAGGCGCGAGAATCAAATCCGCCGCGACCAGCGAATAGCCGAGCCGCAATGAACTTTTGCCAAACGCCGCGATGACCAGATACGCGATGCGCTCGCCCAGGTGCGTTTGCCGAAAGCCCGTCGCAAAAATAAACGCCGCGACAATCAACCACACTGTCGCATTCGCAAAGCCCGACAACGCTTCCTGAATCGTCACGATGCCGAGCGTGTTGGCAATCGTGATGCCGATGATGACGACGGCTCCGGCGGGCAACGGTTGCGTAATCAAGCCCGCAATCGTCGCCACAAAAATACAAAGCAAGCCCCAGCTTTTTGCATCGAATCCCGCGTGTGGCAACAGCCAAATGATCAACGCAACCATCAGCGGCACGAGCCAACGCCAGAGCTTCGACACTGGGGTCATGCCAATTCCTCGCGCACCATCGCGATGCGTTCGGTGACGATGTGCAACCAACTCGGCAATGCATAGCTGCCGATAAGTTCTGTCGGGAGTTGCTGCATGCAAATTCAACCTTGAGTGCGATGTTCGTAGACAACCTTGCCATTGACATCATGAAATTGAAACAGAAGCTGCGGCCCGCGCGCTGTGCCTTCGACCGCCACCGAAAGAAAGCCGCCCAGCATGCGATGAAAGCGATGATACGTTTTGTCTTCGCCGGGCGAGCCTGCGGCTTGTTCATCGCTCATCGGGCCGACCGAAAATTCCTGCACGCCCGTCGTTGGATCAACCGAGTGATATTGCCAATGCCGGTCGCCGCAAATCACGAAGAAATTCGTCAGCTTGTTTTGTTGCGCCCACGCGCGGAATTCGTAGCCTTCGCGCGTGAAGGCATCATTCGCGTGATTGTCGTGTTTGTTGGGGCGATCCGGGCCGACAATGGGCGTCGGATTGATGAGAAGGCGAAACGCCACATCGCTCGCCAACAACGTGCGTTTGAGCCAAGCCTTTTGCTCCGCGCCCCAGATACTTTTTTCAGGGCTGTCGGGCGCATCGTTCGGCGAACGATAATCGCGGCCTTCAGTCAACCAGACTTCGAGCGCGCGGCCCCAGCGAAAGCGACGATAGGTCGGCGTCGCAATCGGAATCTGTTCGTGAAAAATGCGCTGCCCGTCAGCAAACGTGAGCGGAGCCATCTTGCCCGGCGCACGACCCGGCCAGCAATCGTTGATGAGCGTGTCGTGATCGTCCTTGAGCCAATAACACGGCGTCTGCCGATAGTAATTCACGAGCGATGTTTGCGAATACATCCGATGCCAGAAATGCCGCGCCAGTTCAGGCGTCGTGGCGACGGGCGGTTCGCTGTCGTAATACACATTGTCGCCGATCATCGAATGAAAATCCGGCGCGTACCGCAACATCGCTTCATAGCTCAAATAGCCGTTGGCAGAATCGCGCGACAGATAGTGCTGACAGGTCGAAGCGCAAAAACGCACGCGCGCAAATTGCTCGCCGCGCGGAGCCGTGCGAAAGGAACCAATCGCGCCGCGTCGTGTTTGCGTGCTATTCGGCGCAGCCATCTCAACGGCGTAATAGAGCTTCGTCGCCGCAGGCAAATCGTCGAGCGTGAAATGATGCGTGAAATCCGTTGCCGCGCTCACGTCAATCCAGTTCGTGCGTTTTGCGCCACGCAGATCAGCGCGCGTGCCGTACAGCAAACGCACGCGCCCGGCTTGTCCCTGAACATAACCTTCGAGGTCGGCGACCGTCATTCCCGTTGGCACGCCGGGCAATTTGTCTTGCGGCGATTTGCGCGTGATGCTGGGAAAGTTGTAGCCGTCCATCCGGCGCGTCGGCGTGGCGGTCAGGCGGGTTTGAATGATGACCGAATGATCGGTCACTTCGCCGATGCGTTCGCCCATCGCATTGAAGGGCGCGTCATTGGATTGCGCGAGGGCGGGCAATCCAACCGTCGTGACGGCGAGAAAGGCGCGGCGGGTCAAAGCGTTGTCAGGCATATATCGTGTTCGCGTTTGTGTTACCTGGAGAACAGAGCCGTCATTCTTCCTTCTTCATTTTTCCTTCTTCATTTCTTGACGAGGAGAAGGATAGTTTTTCCTCTGCCAGGAATGAGGAGGGAAAAATGAAGTGAACCTTTCGTTAATTGAGCGAGGCCAAATCAACCGGCGCGCTTGCGTGTTTCTTGACGATCTCAGGGTTGAGCTTGATGCCCAAGCCGGGTTTCAGCGGCACATTCAATTTGCTGTTGACCATGCGGAACGGTTCGGTCAGCAGATGTTGGCGGACTTCCTGCTCGTCATTTTTGCGGCGGTCATCCACGCTCAGGAAATCTACTTTACGGCGCTGCGTCAAATCAATGCCGCCGATTTCAGGAGGCAGAATCGTAAACTCTTGCGGGTTGCGCGCGTTCGGCAAACTGGCGACGAGTTGCACGGTCGCGGCCATTCCCAGATGCGCGCTGGTATTGTGCGGCGTACAGCTTTTGCTGAACGATTCGGCCAGCACAGCGACTTTTTTGCAGCCCGTGATGCCGCACGATTTGATCGGGTCAGGCTGCAATCCATCCGCGCCGCCGAGCAACAACAAATCTTTGTAGCGCCACAGATTCCATTCCTCTTCGCCAAACGTCATCGGAATTTCCGTCGCTTTGCAAACTTCCGCGACTGCGCCCAGGTCGCGTTCGGGCACGGGTTGTTCGAGCCACGCGATGTTGTACGGTTCGATTTCGCGGCAGCGGCGAATCGCGGTCGCGGTCGTCCATCCGCTGTTGGCGTCCACGATCAAACCAGGCTTGTCGCCGATCTCTTTGCGAATGCGCGCGACGGTGGCGACGGTGTCATCGGGTTCCGCGTCGAAGCCGTAGCGCGTGGCGACTTGCGTTTTCACCGCAGCGAATCCGGCGGCAATGGCAGCAGCGGCGCGACGGCCTACGTTTTCTGCGGAGCCTTCGCGGAAGAGCGTGGCATAGACCGGAATCTTGTCGCGGTAGACGCCGCCGAGCAGGCTGCAAATCGGCAGGTTCGCGGCCTTGCCCAGAATGTCCCAGAGCGCGATGTCTACGCCGGAAATGGCGATGCCGACGGCGCGGCCTTCGAGCTTGTAGGTCAGCACCTGCATGCGTTCCCAAAGTCGTTCAATGTTGCGCGGGTCTTCGCCGACGATCAACTCGCGCAGTTGCCGGATGATCGGCACGATGACTTCGTGTCCCATCGGACTGGCTTCGCCGAACCCGATCAAGCCTTGCTCGGTGAAGACCTGCACGATGATGAAGCGGTCAGCCAGCACGATGGTTTTGATGTCTTTGATTTTCAGCGGCGGCAGATTGGCCAGCGCGTGCGTTGTCGTTGGAAGCAATGCAGGCAAGGCCGCGAAGCCCGCCGCCGTGTACCATAAAAAGTTGCGGCGTGAGAATTGATGACGAGACATGATTCATCCTCAGAAAATGTAGCGCGATTTGGCAAATCGCGCGACGTCGCGTTTACAGGTCAGAAGCTAATACGCCCGTTCAATTGCACGGTGCGCGCGCCTGCTGTGCCAATGATTCTGCCGAAATCACCCGCGGTGATCGCCGTGCGAATGCCGGTGTAATTTGTGTGATTCAGCGCATTGAACGCATCCACGCGCACCTGCAAGCGCACGCCTTCGGTAAGATTGAAGTTCTTGCCGAGACCCAGGTTCAGATTCCACAAACCGGGGCCGCGCAGGAAGTTGTTCGGCAACGTTCCGGGTCGTGCCGATGCGCCGGAGGCCGCAATCACCGGCACTTGCGCGAACGCAGCACGATTCAGGAATTGCAACTGCCCAAACTCGCAGCATTGCGTGTCGTAAATGCTCGCACCGCTCACCAAATCCACACGCTGACTCTGCAGCGCATTCGGCTGCGCGATGTTGAAGGGCAAGCCCGTGCGCGCGTTGATAATGCCCGAAAGCTGCCACGTCCCTAACGCGGCTTGCACGAACTTATTCGCGTTCGACCAACGCGGTGTTTCGTACACAAAATTCGCGTTGAAGTTGTGGCGAATGTCGAGCGTTGCCGGCCCCCAGTCGCAACTGATGCAGAAAAAATCCTGCGTCGGATGTTGCGTTTCAAATTCGGCATCGGTTCCCGCATCACCGCCGCCATGCGCCATCGTTTTGCCGAGCGTGTAATGCGCCGCGAAATTCAAGCCTTCGGTCAACCGATACCGCACGGAACTCTGCCACGACAGATGTTTCGTGCGCTGTGAATCGTCAAGGTAATTGAAGCCTGCAAGCGGCGGATTCGGACGAATGCCCGTAACGCGATTCGGTTGATTCGCTTCGCGCCGCAACGTGAAGCGCACGCCGCGCGTCAACACAAACGCGGATTCAAACATCAACGACTTCGTCAACTCGTGCTGCCCGCCGATGTAGATGTTGTGCGCGTACGGATTCTGCAAATTCGGATCGAAGACCTGCGTGTAGCGCGTGATGTTTTGCTGCTGCAAAATCGGGAACACGTCTTCGTTGTAAAACGGAAACTTCAGGCGCAGGTTGGCCGCTTCGGCGCGACTGAAAATCACGCGGAACGGCACGATGGGCGAACGTCCAACCGTCAACAAATAATGCGCAATCGGAACCTGCATATAAATCAAACTGTAGCCGCCGCGAATCGAAGTGCGCCCGCTGCCCGTCGGGTCCCACGCGAAGCCGACGCGCGGGCCGAAGTTCACTTTGTCCGCGTCAATCGGATTATTGACATCGCGCAGCGGCCCGATGCGGAAGTTGGAGTCCAGGCCGTCGGGATTGAAGAGCGAGGCCGATTTGAGCAGCGTGGTTTGGTCTTCGCCTTTCGCCGTGTAATTCGAGAAATAGTCGTAGCGCAGTCCGAGGTTGATGACCAGGTTGCGTGTCACGCGCCAATCGTCCTGCGCAAACAAACTGAATTGATAATCGCGCCCGATGAACTTCGGCGTGCCGTGCGTGAATTGCACTTGATTCGGAATGTTGTTGAGCAGGTCGTCCAACGACAAAAACGTGATGACAGGGCTTTCAATGTTGAGCCGTCCGCTGCCGCGCAGGAACCACGAGCCGCCAAACTTGAACGTGTGCTTGCCGGTCACGACCGCGATTTTTTCTTCGGCGGAATAAAACGGACGCGGGTCTTCGTTGCGAATCTCGCCCGCCGGGGTGCTGAACGGACAACGGCTGCAATTGATCGCAGCCACACGGCGCTGGCCTTCGGCGGCTTCGGGTTTATTCGGGTCTTTGAAATCGAACGCGCCGTCGTAGCGATTCGTCGTCGTGTAGTTGAAGCCGATGCGTGTTTCTGAAGTCCAGTTGCTGCGCGAGGCCGTAAACGTTGAAGTGATGCGATCCAGGCCGCCGGCAAAGGTGCGGGGATTGGTCGGGCTGACACGTGGGATAAAACTGTTCGGGCGTCCGCGCGTATAGGTCACGGCGAGGCGATTGTTGTTCGTGACTTGCCAATCGCCTTTGACATCGTAGTGGTTGTCGCTCGCGCGCGAGGACGAAGCGCCGATCCAGCGTGCCGATTGCGCATCGGCGGCGTGCGGTTGATTCGGCAGCGGCAATTGATCCAGCACGATTTTCGTTTCCGGGAACGGCAGCCGTTGCAACATCGCGGCGCGCGTGCTGGCGGTCGGCACGTTGTCGTTCAGCACCAGAAAATTCGATTCGCGGTAGCCCTCATACGCGACGAAGAAAAACAACTTGTCGCGTCCGAGTTTGACCGCCGGGCCGCCTTCGCCAAAGCGTGGGATCACAACGGGGCCACCCACCGCGCCGCCGAATTGATTGAAGACAGCGTTCGGTTTGGTCGTCGTAAATTGATTGCGCGCATTCAGCCCCGCGCCCTGATAGTTGTAAAACGTGCTGCCGTGATAAGCGTTCGTGCCGGAGCGCGTAATCACGTTGACGTTGCCGCCGAGCGATTGGCCGTACTCCGCCGGAACGACGCCCTTGATGACCTGCACTTCCTGAATCGTTTCGAGGCTCAGCAAATCGGTGCGATTGAAGCCTTGAAAAAATGACGTGCCGGACGAGCGCGCGTCGGAACTGGCTTCGGTTCCGTCCACCGTAATGCGCGTGCCTGCGCCGCCGAGTCCGTTCAAGTTGAACTTGCCCGCGCCGGGCGTGACGACGCCGGAGCTTTGCGTCAGGATGCCGGAAAAGTTGCGTAGCGCGAGCGGCAGATTTTGCATTTGCAGCCGCGAAAAACTCTCGCGTTGTTCGGGACTCGCCGTGTTGATAAGTTGCGCGTCCGCCGTGACGTTGACGGTGTCGGACACTTGCCCGATTTCCAGCGTAAACGTTTGCCGAATGTTCTGCGCCGCTTCCAGCCGCAGCCCCGTGTTGTTGTATTTCTTGAAGCCTTCGCGCGCGATGGTCAGCGTATAAGTTCCGACAGGAACGAAGTTGAAAACGAATTCGCCGTTTTCATTTGTCGTTTTGGTCAGCATCGCGCCGGTTCCATCATTGCGCAAAGTGACCTCTGCATTGGGAACCACGCCACCGGAACCGTCTACGACAATCCCTGCGTAGTTGGCAGTGGTGGTTTGCGCCAAACCGATGGTTGCGAAACAGACGAGAATTAGGACAAAGGTGACGGCAGTACAGACGAGCCTGTTCATAGCTTATTCCTCCGCTGAAACGGTAAGTCGGGTGAGCCACCAAAGCAGATCTAAAGCGATTTGCCAAATCGCTGCTGCCCCGGCGAAAACGCCGCGATTTAGCAAATCGCGTTACGCCACAGCACCCGAATATTTTGTCTACGCACTTTAAGACAGGCGAGCCACCTGTCCGATTTGATTCCCAGCAAAGCGACGAAAGTTTGTTCGTGACACGCAGCGCGAAATGACCGCGTTAATTGCTCACGACTCTAGCATCACTTCTGATTGCAGCGGGAAGGTTACGGTAAACAACCGGTTGTCATCCAAAGCAAGCGGCAGTCATTACAACCAGTTGCCGCGTGCGCTGGCTTGACCCTGTCGGAAGCCGTCTGCTACTCTCGCCCCTATCATCAACAACACGGAACAGACCCCATGACATCTGCGGCTCCCACAACGATTGGCTTTTCTGCTGGCGCAATCACGCGCGCCGAAAAGGAGCAGGAGTTGGAGCGGATTTTGCACTCCGGCATCATTCGGGAAAAGACCGTGCTGCACGCGCTGCTTCGTTATCTGGGACGCCGCGCGCTGGAACCGCACGACGAGCCGTTGAAGGAATTCACAATTGGCGTCGAGGCGTTGGGCAAACCATCGGGCTATGATCCGCGCCTTGATCCGACCGTGCGCGTTGAGATTGGGAAACTGCGTTCGCGGTTGATCGAATATTACCAACAGCACCCGGAGAGTTCGCTGCGTCTGGAGATTCCCAAAGGCAGCTACGATGTGACCTTTACGCGCGTCACGCCGCCGGCGACAGAACCAGAACCGCTGATCGTCCCGACGCGCCCGCCCCACGACCCAGAACGCTGGCGAGTGATCTGGTTGTTGGGAGCGGGCGCGTTGTTCTTGCTCGCTTCAGGATTGTTGTATTTGATTGTCAAAGAGCCAGCGCGGAATGCCCGCGCCGCCGCGTTGCCAGCGGAACTAAAAACGTTCTGGCAGCCGTATCTCAGTGCAGAGAAGCCGACCTTGATCGTGTACAGCACACCGCTGTTTGTGCGCTTCGATGAATTCATCAGCTACCGCGACCCGGCCTTAAATCAGGTCGAGGACATCGAAAAAGATCAACGTTCCGACAAAGTCGGCAGCGCGCTGACCAGCACCGCCAAACGACCAGCGTACAAGTACACAGGCGTGGGCGAAGCCGAAGGCATTTTTCTTGTCACGCAATTGCTCAGCGCGCAGCAAGTGCCGTTGTCCATCAAACGGGCGAGCAATATGAGTTGGGAGGACTTGAAAGGCCGCCAAATGATTTTGCTTGGCTCGCCGAAAAACAGTCTGCCGTTCCAGAGCCTGCCGTATCAGCCCAAATTCGAGCTACTCGCCGACCGCATCGTCAATCGCCAGCCTGCCGCTGGGGAAACGCACGATTACCCGAACGTTCACAAAGAACTCTATGGCGAGGCGACCGAAACCTATGCGCTGATTTCGTCTTATCAGGGTTTGGATTCCAACACCCGCCTGCTGATGCTGTCCTGTTCCACCAACGAAGGCGTGGCTGGAGCCGCCGAATACATTACGCGCGCCGATAAGTTGCAGGAGTTGTTTCAGCACATGAAACTGCGCGCGGATGAACCATTGCCCACCGCGTTTCAGTTCATCGTCAAAGTACGCCTCAATGACCGCGTCCCGGTGCAGCTTTCCTACGTGACGCATCATCTGCTCACCAAGTAAG
The DNA here is from genome assembly GCA_964631865.1 of uncultured Heliobacteriaceae bacterium. Classification (GTDB taxonomy): domain Bacteria; phylum Acidobacteriota; class Blastocatellia; order RBC074; family RBC074; genus JAFDVL01. The sequence goes on from CAZWAK010000203.1 coordinate 10,277, forward strand.
CACTCGGCGAAAATTCTGCGGTGTAGCGCGATTTGCTAAATCGCAGCTTTTCTCAAAGGTCGCGCGCGATTTAGCAAATCGCGCTACAGCTTATCTCGCAAAGTTTTTGCACCTTGCCTCAACTGACCACCGCGCGTTTGACCGCCTCTTCATCCACTTCAAGACCCAAGCCCGGCGTTTGCGGCACGTGCAAGAACCCATCTTTGAAGACAACCGTGCTTTTCATCAGGCGGAGTTGGTCGCGGAATTTGTCCAAATCAGGAAATTCGACAAATGGCCCGGCATTCGAGATTGAAGCCAGAAAATGCAGCGCCGCCGCCGTGCTGAAATTCGGGCGCGTGTTGTGCGGTTTGATCGGACGACTGCACGCCTGCGCGAGCGCCGCGATCTTCTTCGCTTCGGTCAGTCCGCCGCATTTCACCACGTCGGGATTGATCATGCCGACCTTACCGATTTCGATAATGTCGCGTAGTCGCCAGCGGTGATATTCCGTCTCGCCCGCGATGACCGTGAACGGCAATGCCTCGGAAACCTGCGCCAGTTCGTGCAGGTTGTGCGTGCTGACGGTTTCTTCGATGTACTTCATGCCAAGTTCGCCGTGCAATCGCTTGCCGAGTTCGATCACGCGCGCAGCGGTATAACTGGAATTCAAACACGCAAACAATTCGACCTTGTCGCCGACGGCCTGCCGCATTGCCTTGAAATAATCGAACGTCAAATCAGGCCAGGGATTCGTGTTGCGCTCGCGGTACTGCGTGCGGGCTTTGATGGCGGTGAATCCACGTTCGACCAGCTTGGCCGCCGTTTTCGCCGCGTCTTCTTTCGTCAATGGCTTATGAACCTTCGAGCCGAGATTCAAACCGAAGCTGCCATACGCGCGCACCTTGTCGCGGTACTTGCCGCCAAGCAAGCGATAGACAGGTTGATTCACGAGCTTGCCACGCAAATCCCAGAGCGCGACATCTATGCCCGCAATCGCGTATTGCAACACACCGTCCGGCCCCAGATCGTGATTGGCAAAAAACATGTCATCCCACATCGGCTCCGCGTCCCAGACGTTGCGCCCGATGACGTGTTCCTTGAGGCCGTGATGAATGAACGTTTCGACAACGTGCCGATTGTTCGGACTCGCTTCGCCCCAACCCGTTTGCCCGTTGTCGGCGATGATTTGGACAAAGAGCGCGTCTTTGAGTTTGTAGGTGCGAAGTTCCTTGACCTTGACAGCGCTGGCCGGAGCAGGCGGAGGCACTTGCGCTTCGGTTTGCAGCGCGGGCGCGAGTCCCAACGCCAGCGATGATTTGAGAAAGTTGCGACGAGCCAATGAGTCAGTCATGTGCTTGTTTCCTCGCATTCAGAGGTGTTATGGTACGCCATTATGAAGAACCAAGTTACGATCACCGTTGAGCCTGCCGACCCGGAAATGCTCCGGCAAATGGCGCTCTATCGCCGCAATGCCATCTGGGCCAGCGATCATTGGATGTTGTTCGGCGAACATCGCGGCCAATATGTTGCAGTGGCGCAAGGCGAAATGTTTGTTGCCGCCAGTCATCAGGAAGCCAAACAACTTGCAATGACCAAACATCCTGACGACGTGCCTTTTGTTAGTTACATTCCCACAGAAAAATACGAGCGCATCTATGCTTCTTAAAGGTCGCTGGAATCATTTTGCCGATGGCGTAGTGCGCCCCGTGATTGACGCCGTAGTGCAAACAGCGGGTGGCACTTGGGAGAAAGTCACCTTCCTGCTTGATTCTGGCGCAAACCGCACGGTTCTGGATGCCAGCCTGTTTTACTTACTGGCTCCGCTTGCTTTGCAAGAGGAACAATCCCTTCAACTCGGCGGCATCGGCGGCGAAGTTGAATCTCAAGTGGTGCAAACAACTTTGGCTTTCGCCCGTGATGACGGCAAGCAGATCAAAATCAATGGAACGTTCGCCGTCTTTGCCAACATGACCAGTTCCGACATCTCCATTCTGGGCCGCGATGTCACCAACAACTTCGACGTGATTTACAGCTATCCGCAACGCGAAGTGTTGTTGCTCGCCGCACCGCACACGTATACGGTGCAGCTTCCGTTCTGAATCATTTGGCTACCTTTCGGATTTTGTCTTCGTCCACTTCAACGCCCAATCCCACGCCCTGCGGCACGAATAAGTAACCTTTCTCAAACTTCACATTGTTCTTCATCAAGCCGCGCAAGAACGCAAATTTATCCACATCCACAAACTCCATCAACGGCCCGCAATTCGAGATCGAAGCGATGAAATGCAGCGACGCTGCTGTACCGAGCGTTGGGCGCGTGTTGTGACAGATGATCGGTTTGCCGTACGCCTGCGCGATGGCGGCGATTTTTTTCATCTCGGTCAAGCCGCCGGCTTTGATGGTGTCGGGATTCAGGTAATCGGGATTGCCGTAGACGATCAGTTCCCGCTGTTGCCAGCGCGTGTATTCCTTTTCGCCCGCGATGATCGGCGTGTCTACGGCGCGCACGACCGTCGCGGTTTCGCTGTGGGTTTGATCGCTGACGGGTTCTTCGAGAAACCAGATGTTGAATTCTTTCTTGAGGCGATGCGCTGTCTCAATCGCACGCGCGGCGTTGTAGCCGTTGTTGATGTCAATCAGGAAATCAATGTCGGGGCCGATGGCTTGACGAACTGCACGGGCATATTCAAACGTCGGATCGGTTTCAGGGTTCTGATTGTTCTGGCGAATTTGCATCCGCAATTTCACGGCGGTGAATCCTTGCTGCACAAACTTCTTGGCCTGTGCCGCCGCTTCTTCCACGTTCATCGAACGCCCGAAGCCAACGCCGAAGCTGCCGTACACGCGAATGCGATCTCGATACGAGCCGCCGAGCAATTGATAAACCGGCAAGCCGAGCAATTTGCCTTTCAAATCCCACAGCGCGATGTCAATGCCCGCAATCGAATTGGCGAGCGCGCCGCCCGGCCCTTGATCGTGGTTCTTGTAAAACATCGCGTCCCACAATCGTTCG
>CAZWAK010000204.1:0-13090 GCA_964631865.1 uncultured Heliobacteriaceae bacterium
CGAAAAAAGAGGAGAGGAGCGTGAGTTTTGTGTCCTGCGGGACTTGACCACTTCAGATCGCCACTTCCACACGACGATTTTCTTTCCGGCCATCGCGTGTCGCGTTATCGGCGGCAGGGCGAGCTTCACCATAGCCTGCCGGAGTAACCAGGCGGCGCTGTGAAATGTCGTGATTTTCAATCAAATAACTCATCACCGCTTCGGCGCGGCGCTGGCTTAACCGACGATTCGCATCTTCATTGCCATCCGCAGAAGCGAAACCAGCCACCTGGATCATGTGTCCTTTTTCATTCTTGGTTTGGGTCGCAATCTCATCAAGTGCGGCCTTGGCTTCCGGTGAAAGTTTGGCACTACCAACCTTGAAATTCAGCGTAATCGTCTTGGCAACTTCATAATCGTCCAAAGACGCAATGCGGTTGTTCAGCGATTCGGCGGTTTGGGTAATCCGTTCATTGGCGGAGTTGGCAGCCGCCATCGCTTTATCCGCAGCTTCCTGTGCGGCCTTCGCACCACCACTGGCGGTGTTAGCGACGGCAACCAATTCGTCTATTTGACCGGAGAGCCGTTGTGCATTTTGTTCGGACTGCGTAAGGCGATCTTCAGTACCTGTTACGCGCCCTTCTACAGGAGCCACCAGCGAGACTATCGAATTGGCCGTACGCAATTCCGCTTCGCTGAATTGAATCTTATTGGCAACTAATGCTCCCGCATCATTACCGCGACCTTCGACCTCGACGACTAAACCGCGGCCCAGGTCGGAAGTGCTGTATTTCTTAGCACTGCGGAAGGGATTGCTCTTGCGCTCCCTGATCTTCGTCGCATCACTTACAACGACATTGTATTCTTTTCCGTCATACGCGCGCACAGTCAGGTTCTCTCCGTCCCGTCGTAAGACAAGCCCACTGACTTCCTGCTTCTGCCCGGCGCTTACCTGGCCTTTGGCTGCCGCTGGTGTTTCTGTTTTTTGTGCAATGGCCGACAATGTCAATGTGAATGCCGCCATTACAGCGAATAAAAATTGGAATGCGCTACTGTGTTTCATTTTTAACCTCCAAAATTCTCCGTGGTAAATCTGATCGTTTTTGTAAAAGACCAACGAAGTATTAAATCTACCTGCGAATATGATGGCTGTAGAATTGCAAAAGACGTGCCTAAAAGGTGTCTGGCAAGTCGCACTTCCGAAGTGAAAGACGCTATCCTCAATAGAAGCTGAATATAGCGCCATAAAGATTTTCTCAAACAGGTATTTTGGGGGATAAAGATGGTCTGTAAAAGCTGTCTTGACGCTTAGGCTGTACGTTTCAGGCAGTAATAATGGCCGTAGTGTTATGTAATTCTTACACGCACTGTCTGGTTATTACGCAAGATTTGCGTGGGTTTGGCGAAACGGGGGCTGACGAAAAAGCGATGAGTGCGTCGCCCTGCATTCTGGGCAAGCGGCTCGTTGCAGGTTTGTTCTTAACGCAGAATTTGAGCGCGCGATTTTGTCTGCTGCAATGCGACCAGCCCTTTTTCTGTCACTGCCGTTCCCGTCAAATCCACTACACGCAACATCGGCCACGTTGCTAACATCGTCGCCGTCGCATCATCAATCCGTTTGCAGCGTTGCAGGCTCAATCGTTCCAGCTTGCGCAAGGCTTGCAATTTTTCCAGCCAGCGATTCGTGACGGGCATCCCGTCCAAGCGTAACTCGCGCAGATTTTCGAGCGTGGCAATCGCGTCTACGCCTGCTTCGGTCAGGCTGATGCTCCAGAGGCCGGAGTCAGTGCGCTGTTCGCCGCCGAGGCTTAGTGACGTTAAGCTGGAGAGTTGGCGCAAGGCTTGTAAGCCTACGTCAGTGAGTTTGTTGCCGCCGATAGTTAATTCGCGCAGGTTTTGCAGTGGCGTCAAGCGATCCAACCCAACATCGGTGATTTGCGCGTAGCCGACATCCAACGCTTCGAGCGTCGGCACTTCGGCGAGATGTTCAAGTGTCGTGTCGGTGACTTTTGTGCCGCGCAGATTCAGGCGTTTGAGTTTCTTCCATCCTTTGATCGCGGCCATTCCTTCGTCGGTGATTTGTTCGGCGTAATACAGATTCAGTTCGGCGATGGCGGGCGCGGCTTTCAATTGCTGTAAGCCCTGATCGGTGATGCGTGTGTGCGAGAGATCAAGCTGTGCCAAATGCGGCAAAGCGGCAAGCTGCGGCACGTCGGCATCGGTGATCCAACTCGCGCGCAGATCAACCGCGATGATGTTGCCCGCGCGGTCGCGCGTGATCGTTCCGCCCGCTGCGGTGATCCAATCAGGATTGGCGGGCAAGAGCAGGAGCGTGGTTAGAAAGAGGAAATGTTTCATACGTTATGTGCTGTTCTTCATTTTCCATTTTCCATTTTTGATTTTCCATTTGTCATTGGCTGTGCGCGGAGAAACAAATGACAAATGACAAGTGATAAATGACAAATGGAAAATGCTCAGCTTCTGCGCCGATTCGACGATGACGAATCGCGTTCGTAGATGATGCGGCAATCCGGCAATGCAGCTTTCAATTCTGCATAGCCTTTGTCGCTCACCAACGTGTGATAGAGGTTCAGCAGCTTCAGGTTCTTCATCGTTTGCAACGCCGCGATGCCTGCGTCGGTGATGTCGGTCGTGTCCAAGCGCAGTTCACGCAGGCGGGGCAAGCCTTTCAGCAAAGCGAGCGATTTGTCATCCACCGTCGTGTAATCCAAATTGAGCATAGTCAGATTTTTCAACTCGGCAATCGTTGCGATTGTGGTCGCCGCCGCGCGCGTGCGAAAGAGTTCCAAGCGTTCCAGCTTGTCGAGCGCGCGCAACGCCACACTGCCTTTGTCCGTAAAGCGCGTGTGATTGAGCGAAAGCTCACGCAGGTTCGTCAATGCTGCCAAATGCCGCAAGCCTGCATCGCCTGTGTCGGTGCTGTCGAGATCAAGGATTTGCAGGCGCGGCAGCTTGCTCAGATGTTGCAAGCCATCATTCGTGACATCGGTCGAAGACAAGTGCAACCGTTCGAGGCTCGTGATTTCGGCCAGTTGTTGCACGCCTTCGTCGCTAATCGGGGTGCCAATCAAATCCAGCTTGGTGAGCGAGGCGAGGTGTTTCAATTGCGCCAAGCCAGTGCCGCGCACCAATGTACCGCCGAGTTGCAATTCGCGCAGTTGCGACAAGGCGGCGAGATGCACAAGCCCAGCATCAGATACCGTCGTGTTGCTCAGATTCAATGTTTGCAGGCTTGTGAGGCGTTGCAGCGATTGCAGTCCCACGTCGCCAATCTCTGCGGCTTCCAAATCGAGCGATTCCAAGTCGGTCAACGTGGCGAGATGGGCAAGCTGTGCATCGCCGAGGCTCGTCGCGGCGAGTGAAACCGCGCGCAATCGTTCACCCGCGAATTCTGCTTTGCCGCCGAGCGCCTTAATCCACTGAGCAATGTCATTCGCGGTCGTTCCCGCCGGACGTTCCATCTTCGACGATTTGTTGCGCGCCATTCGCGCGTCTACGAAATTCACTTTGCAATTCGGCACAGCTTTGCGAAAAGCTTCAATACCTGTGCCCGTGACGCGGCTGTAGCGCAGATCGAAACTCGTCAGTTCTTTGAGCGCGCTGAGTTTGGCCAAGCCTGCATTCGTGAGGCGGCTGCGATACAAAATCAATTCGTGGAGCTTTGTCATTCCGGCCAGGATTGCGGCGGATTCGTCGGTGATGTTTGCGCCGAGCAAGTTTAGTTTGCGCAAGGCTGTGAGCTTGCGCAGATGCGCGAATCCGGCATCCGTAATTTTCGCGCCGCTCAAATCGAGTTCTTCGAGTTGCGTGAGATTGCTCAACGCTTGCATGCCTTCATCCGTCACCAACGTGTCGCGCAGATGCAAGCGGCGCAATTGCTGCAATCCGGCCAAGCCTTTCATTCCTTCGTCATTGAACGGCGTCAGGCTCACATCCAACGATTCCAGTTTCGCCAGCGGCGCGAGGCTGAGTTTCGTAATCCGACATTGCGCACAACGCAGTTCTTTCAGTTGTGTCAAGCCCAGCAGATGCGCCAAGCCCTTGTCCTGCACGTTGATGTTGGTCAGAAAATGCAAACTGAAATGCAACTTCTCCAACGTCTTCAAGCCTGCGAGATGCTTCAGTTGTTCATTCGCGTCCAACCGACTGCCCGCGCCGGGATTCCAAATGGGGCCGGGCAAATAGAGTTCTTTCAGATGCGCAAGGCTGCTGAGCTTTTCTAAATCTTCAGGGACGATGAGCGTGCCGACCAAATCTACGCCGACGATGTGAAATTCGCCTGTGGGAAGTTGCACGACATCGTTGATGGGCTGTCGGTTGGTGTTGAGAATGACGCGCCCACCTTGCCGCAGCACCCACACGGCAATGTCGCGCTCAGACGTTGGCGCTGCGAGCGTTGGCAACAGGCCGCCGAGCAGCAAAAGGATCGTCCAATGGAGGAGTGCTTTTTTCATCTTGTCGGAACGAATATCGGGAAATTGCGTGGTCATTCTACTTCACGCGCTGCGGGATTGCGAAGATGCGAGCGTTGCATTGCAAGAGCGGCAGGCTATACTGACGGCCACAGAAAGGGATTCGCATGAAACCACGCATTGCAATTTTTTTTACCGGCGGCACGATTTCGATGAGCATTGATCCGACGATGGGCGGCGCGGCTCCGGCGTTGTCGGGCGAAGAAATCGTCGCGCGCGTTGCGGGACTCGACGACATCGCGGCGCTCGACATCCGCAACTTCGCGCGCTTGCCGGGGCCGCACGTGACGCCTGCGAAGATGTTGGAACTTGCGCAAGTTGTGAGCGCCGAACTCGCCAAACCCAATATTGACGGGGTTGTCATCACGCACGGCACGGATACGCTGGAAGAAACGGCGTACTTTTTGGATTTGGTTTTGTCTTCGGACAAGCCCGTCGTGTTCGTGGGTGCGATGCGCAACAGTTCGGAACTCAGTTGGGACGGCCCGGCGAATTTGATGGCGGCGGTGCGTGTCGCGGCGGCGGCGGAAGCGCGTGGCTTGGGTGTGGTCGTGGCGATGAGCGAGAAAATCATTGCGGCGAATGAGGTCACGAAAACGCATACCGAATCGGTGGATACGTTTCAGAGCCGCGATTATGGCGCGCTCGGTTTGATTGACAAAGACCGCATCCTGATTGCGCGGCGTCCCGCGATGCGCGAACACATTGCGACGGACAAAATCGAGCCGCGCGTCGAAACGCTCAAGATGGTGTCGGGCGGCGATGGCAAGTTTGTGGATTTTGCCGTTGCGCAAGGCGCGCGCGGCCTCGTGCTGGAAGGCTTTGGACGAGGCAACATTCCGCCCGCGTATGTGCCTGCGGTCGAACGCGCGGCCAACACTGGCATTCCGATTGTCATAACGTCGCGTTGTCCGCGCGGGCGCGTGCTCGACACGTATGCCTACGACGGGGCAGGGAAGACGTTGACGAATCGCGGCGTGATTTTGGGCGGCGTGTTGCCGAGCCACAAAGCGCGCATCAAACTGATGCTGGCGCTCGGCGCAGGTTGGAGCGTAGCGCAAATTCGACGGTCATTTGAAGGTTGATGTCGCCACAAATTCCACGAATCGGCACGAATTTCATTGGTTGGGACGAGCGGCCCATAAAGAACGGCACTACCGCAATCGCCCAGGGGGTACGAATCGTAACGTTTCTTTCACCGCCGAGGCGCAGAGGTTGTGCTGAGTTGCGCCGCGCGGGAGGCAGACTTTCTTGCCTCTCGGTTTTTCGTTGAATGTTCATAGAAAATACGAAACGCCAGCGCGTGTGCAAACGTTTGTGTTAGGAAACAACCGGTGATTGATCGGTGGATAATTGCGTTGTGCTTCCACCCATTGCGTCTTTGGACTTTTGTGATTGAGGGTGACATTATAAACACAGAGCGTCACAAAATCCGTAACACAAAACCAAATTTTGCGAGACATAATCAAGCCCATTATGAAAACAGAACTGCAAACCAAAAACCAAGCGGCGCACGCTGGCCTGGACGCCTGGGTGCGCGAAGTTGTCGAATGGCATTTCAACCCGGAAACCGGCACGCCCTATTGGCTGGAAAAGGCGAAGACGCTGGACTTCGATCCCCGCCAGGACATTCAAACCTACGCCGATCTGGACAGGTTCGGCTTCTTTCAGGACGAGGATTTGCGCGGCGGCCCCGTGCGGCGCTGGGTTCCGAAAGGACTCGGCGACAAACCGATCTATGTCTTTGAGACTGGCGGCAGCACGGGCGTCCCGAAATCGCGCATCGCCCACGAAGACTTCCGCCTCGACTATTCCGCCTTCAGCGAAACGTTGCCTGACGAATTCTTCCCGAAAGGCGCAGACTGGCTGATGCTCGGCCCCAGCGGCCCGCGTCGCTTGCGCCTCGCGGTTGAGCATCTGGCGCAAGTGCGAGGCGGCATTTCGTTTTGCGTAGACCTCGATCCGCGCTGGGTCATCAAGCTCATCAAGATGGGCGAGATGCAGATGATGGAAAAGTACAAAGCCCACGTCATTGATCAGGCGTTGACGATCCTGCGCGCCCACGATTCCGTCAAATGCATGTTCACGACGCCGAAGCTGCTCGAAGCGTTGTGCGAAAAGATTTCGCTCAAGAAAGCAGGCATTACAGGCGTGTTCTGCGGCGGCACAGAAATGACGCCACAGTTCCACCGCTTCGCCGTCGAAGAGTTGATGGAAGGCGCGTATTTCGCCCCAACCTACGGCAACACGCTGATGGGCTTGGCGACGCACAAACCGTTCGACCCAGCGGACAACTACGCGATCATTTATTACCCGCCCAGCCCGCGCGCGTTGATCGAAGTCGTTGATCCTGACGAACCGACGAAACTGGTCGAATACGGACAAACCGGACGTGTGCGATTGACGACATTGACGAAAGAATTCTTCATGCCGCGCTTCCTCGAACGCGACGAATGCGAGCGCGAAGCGCCGTGCGATTTGTATCCGTGGGACGGCGTGCGCAATGTACGACCATTCTCGCGCTTCCAAAACACCGTCGTTGAAGGCGTGTACTAAAAACAGTGACGAAAAAACAACTGCAAGAACTGGTGGCGAAAAACCTGCGCCAGCATCCGAACCCGATGATTGACACGGCAACGGGTTTGGATGCGTTGCAGGAAATTGTCGCCATCGCGGAAAGCAACGGCGTGGAATATGCGTTGGTCGGCGGGATTGCGATGCACTTATACGGCAGCCCGCGCTTGACGAAAGACGTGGATGTGATTGCTTCTGCGGTATTGCCGGTGAAAACAGAAAAGCGGTTGGGCTTCGGCGGCGCGCGCTATGTCGTCAAACTCGGCAGGCAGGAAGTGCCGATTGATTGGATCGTGCGCAACGACACGGCGCGCAAGTTTTATGAGTTGGCGTTGCAGGAAGCCGTTCGCTTACCATCGGGCTTGCCCATCGTCACGCCGGAATGGTTGATTATTCTGAAGTACATTGCCGGACGCTTCAAAGATCAACAAGACGCCGTGTATTTGCTCAAGCAAAAAGGGCTGGTGGATCGGCGCGCGATTCGCCGCAAAATCGTCGCAACGGCAGGGCGCGAATATTGGGCATTGGTCGCGGTGGGGCTGCAACGTTGGTACGACTTGGCGGACGGACGCATCACGACGGAGAAAGAAGATTACGAAGCAGGTCGAATGTAAGCGAGGGAAGTTATGATTCGCAAAATCATTTCGATAAGTTTTCTGTTGAGTTTCGTTGCGGCAGCGCACGCACAGGATTGGATGCAATGGCGCGGCCCCAATCGCGATGGCAGCGTCACGAATTTCACTACGCCTGCCGCGTGGCCGGAGAAGCTCAAGCTGGTTTGGAAAACACCCGTCGGCGGCGGTTATTCGTCGCCCGTCGTCTCCCAAAACAAGGCGTGGGTGTTCAGCCGCAAAGATGAAACCGAAGTGGTTTCGTGTCTTGATCTGAAGACAGGCAAGGTTCTCTGGAGCCAAAGCTACGGTGTGCCGTTCAAGCAAAATCAGTACGCCACTGAGATGGGGCGCGGCCCGCATTCCACGCCTGTTTTGTATCAAGGCAAACTTTACACGCTCGGTGTCAACGCAGTGCTGTCGTGCTTTGACGCGAACACGGGCGCAGTAAAATGGCGCAAGGATTTCGGCCTTCCTGATACGTCGAAGATGTTCTGCGGCACAGCAATGTCGCCCGTGATTGAAAACGGCAACGTCATCGTTCATGTCGGCGACGACATCAAAGGCGGCTTGATGATTGCGTTCGATGCTGCTTCGGGCAAAGAGCTTTGGAAGTTGAATTGCGACGGCCCCGGCTACGCTTCGCCGATTGTCGTGGCGATAGAAGGCACGCGCCAACTTGTGACGATGACCGACAAATCGGTGCTCGGCGTAGACGTGCAAAACGGCACGCAGCTTTGGCGGCTCGCGTGGCCGGATGAATGGAACGAAAACATTGTGACGCCGACGCTGTATAAAAACACCCTGATTTTATCGGGCGTGCGCAAAGGCACGATGGCTGTACAGGTCGAAAAAACCGGCGCGCAATGGACAACGAAACAGATTTGGCACAACCCCGAATTGACGATGTACATGAATTCGCCTGTGCTGGATGGCGAGTATTTTTACGGGATGTCAGCGAAACGCAAAGGCCAGTTTTTCTGCGCCGAAGCTGCGACGGGCAAAGTGTTGTGGGCAACGGAAGGGCGCGAAGGCAATCAAGCTGCGGTGCTGAACGCCAAAGACACGTTGTTCATTTTGACGAGCGATGCGAATTTGATTGTGGCAAAGAAGGCAGCGAACAAGTTTCAGCAACTGGCGAAATATTCCGTTGCCGACAGCGCCACATACGCGCATCCGATTCTGCTCGGCAAACGAATTCTGATCAAAGACAATGCGACGCTTGCATTGTGGAGTTTGGAATGACTCGTATGAAACTAATCTTACGTTGCACAACCATCGCGCTGATTCTTTGTTCGCTTTCCGTCCACGCTGATGTCGCCAAAAAGAAAGAAGCCGTCGCGTCCATCGAAAAGCAGCGCGCCGAACTCATCAAGCTGAGCGATCAAATCTGGGCGTTTGCCGAAACCGCATTGCGCGAACATAAATCCGCGAAAGTCCTTGCCGATTACGCCGAACAACAAGGCATGAAAGTCGAACGCGGCATCGGCGGCATGCCGACAGCGTTCACGGCGAGTTACGGACAAGGCCAACCAATCATCGGTATTCTCGGCGAATTCGATGCGCTGCCCGGCATTTCGCAAAAAGCTTCACCGAACAAAGAACCGCTCGAAGCCGGTGCGCCCGGTCACGGCTGCGGTCACAATCTGTTCGGCACGGCAAGTCTCGGTGCGGCTATCGCCATCAAAGAACTCATCGCCGCAGGCAAACTCAAAGGCACAATTCGTTTTTACGGCACGCCCGCCGAAGAATCAGTCTACGCAAAAGTCTATATGGCGCGTGATGGCCTCTTCAATGATTTGGACGTGTGTCTCGCGTGGCATCCCGCGACGAAGACCGCCGCCGATGTTCACAGCACGCAAGCCATCGTAGATTTCATCGTCGAATTCAAAGGCCGCACCGCGCACGCCGCGTTAGACCCGTGGAATGGTCGCAGCGCCGTTGACGGTCTCGAAGCCTTCACGCACGGCGCGAACATGCTGCGCGAACATATCAAGCCGACGGCGCGCATTCACTACGCGATTATGAAAGGCGGCGATGTGCCGAACGTTGTGCCGGAGTACGCGAAAGTCTGGTGCTGGGCGCGCGATTCCAAACGTGATGGCGTCGAAGTCGTGCTGCAACGCTTGCGCGAAATCGCCGACGGCGCAGGCAAGATCGCAGGCGTCGAAGTCAAATTCACCGTGCAAACCGGCTGCTACGAAATCCTCGTCAACATGGCGGGCGCGAAATTGCTGCAACAAAATCTGGAATGGCTCGGCCCACTGAAATACACCGACGCCGAACAGGAATTCGCGCGTGCGCTGCAACGTGCGGTTGGCACCGCGCAGACAGGCTTGGACGGCGAGATTCGCCCGCTCGAAAAACCGCTGCCGAATCCGCCCGGCGGCTCGACCGATGTCGGCGATGTGAGTTGGGTGGTTCCGACATTGCATCTGTCCGTCACGACCGCGCCCGAAGCCGCGTGGCACGCTTGGCCGGTCGTAGCAGCAGGCGGCATGTCCATCGGCCACAAAGGAATGGAATACGCCGCGAAAACATTGGCGGCGACGATGATTGATTTGTTCGAGGACGCCAACGCACGCGCTGCGATTCAAGCCGAATTCAAAGAGAAAACCAAAGGCTTCGTGTACAAACCGTATATTTCGGACGGCCCGCCGCCGCTGCCGAAGCCGTAAAGAAACGCGAGGTAAGAATGGAACACGGCAACATTATGGGACAACTGCCGAGTGATGATGAAAAGGAGTTGTTGGCACTTGCGGCAGAAGGAAAGGCGAGGCTTGGCGAAGGAGCAATTGGTGATGAGTTTTGGGAATTGCCTGGGCCAGATGTGCTGTTGGATGTTTTGCGGCGCGTGATGGAAGAAGAACGTATAGAAAGCTAATTATTGTTAAGTCTCTCAAGCTGAATACAGTAAGGACGAAATTATGAGCAAGCTTCACGTGGCGTTTCTCATGGCTCTGATTTTAGTTGCAGGTTGCCGTCGGGAAAACGCACCAAACCCCTTTCAAGCTGGTAAGCAACTCCTGTCTCAGGGAAAGCCACGCGAGGCTATTGAGATGCTGATGACTGTTCCTTGGTCATCTTCAGATGTGCTGGCAGCGCGCAAGTTGATTTCTGAAACCTGTACGCGAATAGAGCTTGCTAACGCGGAAACCACCGCACGTCCGCGTATTGAGATGGTTGAGATTGTCGGCACTCTTCCCCATGATCCTACCTGCTTCACAGAAGGCTTGGAGTTCGATGGGGGAATCTTTTGGGAGAGTTGTGGCCTGACGGGTAAATCTAGCGTGCGACGAGTGAATGCGCTAACAGGGGCTGTGCTGACAGAGCAAAAGTTAGACAAGAAATACTTTGGAGAGGGTCTGACACAATTCAACGGAGCCTTATTTGTATTAACTTTCCAAGAGGGCACAGGACTGGTGTTTGACTCACAGCTTACCCGACAAGAGCGAACTTTCGCTTTTCAGGGCGAGGGCTGGGGGCTGACACACAATGCAACCGATCTGATTTGCAGTAACGGCACAAATGAAATCCGCTTTCTTGACCCAAAGACAGGAGTCATTAAGAATACGATCAAGGTCTTCAACAGTGATCTGCCCGTAATGAATATCAACGAGCTAGAGTATGTGAATGGCGAACTCTTAGCTAACATCTATCTAACTGAGCGAATTGCTCGCATTGATCCGGCATCTGGAAAGCTGCTTGGTTGGATATTGGCTGAGGGACTTCTGTCAAATGATCTGTACTTCAAGAAGACTGATATTCTGAACGGAATTGCCTACGACGCTGCCGAGGGGCGGCTTTTCCTAACTGGAAAGCTGTGGCCGAGTGTATTTATAGTGCGCCTAAAACCTTTTCCGCTTTGATGGCCCAAGACAGACCTAACGCATTGTTAGGCGATTATTCAAAGGAAACAAACTTATGCTTCACATTCCGATTCTTCGCAAAGGCACTCCCTACAAAAGTATTGATGTCGCGCGCATTCCGCATTACCGCACGCGCGAAACGTTTGTCGAAATGAGTCAGGCGAATGCCGGGCTGATTCGGCGCGACTTGCTCGACCAAGACAAAATGCGCGCGGCGTTGACGGCGTTCTCGACCGATCAATTGCTGGCGATGTGCAAACAGGCTGCCGAATATTACATGCACGAAACGCTGCCCGTCGGTGACGGCGAACAAACCGCCGATGATTACGTGCGCCAACTCTCCGCGACAACCGGGATGCCGCATGTGCTGGTGCGGCGCAATATGAAAAAGATTTACGGCGCGATGGCCGAGATGGAAAGCATGATTGCGGGGCTGACGCGCGGGCTGGATTTGAAAATTCTGGACGATGGCTTCGGCACGCACGAAGGCCACGCGGTCAGCTTCTTTCCGCGCACGAATTCGCTTGGCGTGATCCTGCCGTCGAACTCGCCCGGCGTTCATAGTCTGTGGATCCCGGCGATTGCGATGAAGGTTGCGCTCGTGCTCAAGCCCGGCAGCAGCGAGCCGTGGTCGCCGTATCGGGTCGCGCAGGCGATGATTAAGGCTGGCATTCCGAAAGAAGCGTTTGGCTACTATCCAACCGATCACGGTGGTTCCGGCGCGATCTTGCAAAACTGCGGGCGTGGGATGTTCTTCGGCGATTCGTCTTCGGTTGGGCGGTACGCGAATGATTCGCGCATCGAATTGCACGGCACGGGCTACAGCAAAGTCATCATCGGCGAAGACTGCATTGACGACTGGGAAAAATATCTGGATGTGATGGTGGCTTCGATTGTCGAGAACGGCGGTCGTTCGTGCATCAACGCTTCCGGCGTGTGGGTTCCGCGACACGGCAAAGCCATTGCTGAAGCGATTGCCGCTCGCCTTGCTGAAGTCAAACCGCGCGACGAAGAAGACCCCGACGCGCAAATCTCTCCGTTTGCTAGCGGCGACGTAGCGAAACGCATTTCGGCCATCGTGGATTCCGGCTTGCGCGAAGCGGGCGCGACCGACGAAACCGCGAAGTACCGCGATTCGCGCTTGGTCGAATGGAACGGCGCGACGTATTTGCTGCCGACGGTGGTGCATTGCGAGAGCCACGAACATCCGCTGGCGAACCGCGAATTCCTCTTCCCCTTTGCGAGCGTCGTCGAAGTGCCGCAAGAGCAGTTGTTGAGTGTCATTGGCCCGTCATTGGTTGTCACCGCGATCACGAACGATCAGGATTTCATTGACCGCATCGTGACTTCGTCGCACGTAGACCGCTTGAACATTGGCCCAATCCCGACGATGCACATTTCCTGGGATCAACCGCACGAAGGCAACTTGTTCGAGCATCTGTACGCACGGCGAGCGTTTCAGCGCGCGGCGGCAGCCTGATTTCATCCACGAAGACACACGAAGCAACACCAAGAAATTAGACAGGATTGACAAGATGGACAGGATGATCAGGAGGCTTAATTC
>CAZWAK010000205.1:0-2579 GCA_964631865.1 uncultured Heliobacteriaceae bacterium
AGTGTACAAGCTTTCGCTTGGCATACCGCTACAACACGATAAAGCCAAGCTGAAGCTTGAACTCTTGACGCCTGTTTCACACGGTTGCGGTTGCTCGGTGGGGTTGTTGCGCGATCAATGCGGCGGCAGTTTTGGCGCTCGCAAAACTGGCGTCTACCAATTGGCCTTCGTGGCCGACCCAATCGCCTGTGACGTACAAGCCTTCAAGGCCGGGAACGGCGGGCGTGGGTCTTGGGCTGGTTGTCAGCAGCGCATTCGTGACGGTGATGCGCGGCAGGAAACGACGCGCTACGACTGCCTTGCGCCAACCGGGTTGCAGCAAATCAAACACCTGTTCCAATTGCTGTTCAATGGCGTGCGCCTCTTCGTCCGAATGGGTCGGCAGATATTTCGCCACGTGAATCATCGCACCGTTGTCAGGCGCGAGCTTTGCCGTCGCGGAATGCACCGAAAAATAATACGGCTGGTCAATGCCCAAGCCAAAGCGCGCGTGCGGTTCGGGCAAATGCGTGAGCGCGACATCCAGACAAGCCGCGCGCACCGGCATCAGCGTGCGTGCCCAATCGGTCAGCGTTTCGTTTGCCTTGACCAGCGCGGCAGCTTCCGTCGGGCTGGCGGCGATGAGGACGGACGACGCGGCGGCGCTTTGACCGTTGGCAAATTGAATGACAAAGCCTTGCGCGCTTCGTTCAATCGCGGTGATGCTTGTGTCGGTTTGGATTGTTGCGCCCGCTTGTTCCGCCACCGCGCGCAAGCCGTTCACAAGCGTTTGCCAGCCGTTGTCGAGGTAGTACACGCCGCCGCTGAGCGCCATTTGAAATTGTCGCAAGGCCGCGCCCGCGCTTTGCCGCTCAGGATCGTTCGTGTAAGTCGCCACGCGAAACAACGCTTGCACAAATTGTGCGACTTTCGGATGTTTGACCTCACGCGCCAGCCATTCGCGCACGGTCAACGCATCGAGCGCCGTCGTCTCAAGCTTTGGCAAATTCGCCAATAATTTCGCGGCTTCCAGTTTCGCAGGTAAGTTCAGCAAACCCGTTGTCAGCAGCGAAACAAACCCGCCGGGCAACGTGTGCTTCGCTCCGTTGTCAATCGCAAACGCGCCGTCCGTACCGTTGATTTTGCCGCTGAATTCAACGCCGAGTTCGTGCAGAATTTTGACGCCTGCGCCGTGGCGATACAGCGCGTGCGGCCCGAAGTTGAAGGCAAAGCCGTGTTTCAGTTCGGTGCGCGCGCGTCCGCCCATCCTGTGGGATTTTTCAAAGACTGTGACGGCGCGGCCTGCGCGCGCCAAATACGCCGCTGCCGTCAAACCCGCGATGCCGCCGCCGATGATTGCTGTGTGCATAATATTCTCCTCAAAATAAGGTAGCGCGATTTGGCAAATCGCGTTACGTCTGCAAAACAATTTCCACCTCCATCACGATTGAGGGCACGAAAAGGTTACAGCTTCGGCTCGCGAACAATTTTTTTGACAGCGGCACGCACGGTCGGCAACAACGAATACAACCGTTCGCCCGGACAATGCGTGCCTGCGCAAACGTGGCTGCCTCGGGAGGCATTGGCATCCAGATGCCCGGCGATGTGCGGCAATTGCAAGCCTGTGCTGGCGTGCCAGCTTGCGCCGAGTGGATCGAGTTGGAATTGCTGGCATTTGGTGGCGAGTAGTTTTTCCAAGCTTCGCACCGCCGCTTCTGTTGGCGCAGTCGAACGATAATTGCCGAGCAGCGCAATGCCCATCGTGCCGCTGTTGGCGCAACTGAAATGAATACCGGCAGACTTCTCGCCGCCTGCGCGGCCTTCGTACACGACGCCGTTCGGGTCAATCAAATCGTGATAGCCCAGATCGCGCCAGCCGTTCGTGACGGCGTGAAAATTCCAGATCGTGCGCACAACCGCAGGCCAATCGGTCGCGTCATTCGCCGTCGCGGTGTGATGCACAATCAAGTGATGAATGGGAGCTGTTTGTGGTTTGGGCTTGAAATTAGTTTCCGGGCAATGCCACTGCACCCGCGTCAATCGCTGTGCGGCGCGCAAGTTGGCCAGCTCAAGCGTTGGCGTTGCGCCGGGGCTGATGAAGCGAAATTTGAGTGTTTGCAACAGCGGTGCCTGGCGCTTGGCATCGCGCTCCAGGTCAATGCGGTACTGAATGAATTTGCTGTCTGGTGGAAAGAAAAACAGCCCGGCTTGCGTGCGCGGATCGCCGTCCAGGCTCGACAACTGCCACGCGCCCCACTCGTTGCCATCCGCCGAAGCGCGCACGCTGACGGTCAATTTGGCCTGTGGGGAGATGATGTCTGACCATTTGGCCGAGAGCGCCAGAAACGGCGCGGGCGCGTCGAGCGTGACCGGATGTGGTTCGGCGATGAGTTGCGCGGTCGGTTGTTCGGCGGCAATCGTCAAGCCTTGCGGCGTGAACGCGATGTTTTGCTGCGCGGCGAGGGGCAACGATGCCGTCAACGCCGCGCCCCATTCGCTCGTGCGGATTTGCGGCGGTTGGGCAATTGTGGCGACGGGCGTTGGCGTCGGCGTTGGTGTCGTCGGTTGCGGTGGCGTGGTTTGCTTGCAGCTTGCCAGCC
>CAZWAK010000205.1:2679-13062 GCA_964631865.1 uncultured Heliobacteriaceae bacterium
GTCGGCGTTGGTGTCGTCGGTTGCGGTGGCGTGGTTTGCTTGCAGCTTGCCAGCCAAAGCGCGAGCAGGGCGAAGATGGTGCGGAAAGCGGCGGCTTTGGGC
The DNA here is from genome assembly GCA_964631865.1 of uncultured Heliobacteriaceae bacterium. Classification (GTDB taxonomy): domain Bacteria; phylum Acidobacteriota; class Blastocatellia; order RBC074; family RBC074; genus JAFDVL01. The sequence goes on from CAZWAK010000205.1 coordinate 2,782, forward strand.
ATCGTCGCTTAAAATCTATCGAAGCGCACGACCGTGTCGGGATCGCCTTCGAGGTGCAATGTATCCACGAAGCGAACGTTGTGCGTTTCAGTCGTCATCAACAGCGATTCGGTGCGTGTGCCGCTGCCGAAAAAGCGCACGCCGCGCAGCATGCCGTCTGTCACGCCACAAGCCGCGAAAATGATTTTGCGACCGGGCGCTAATTCGTTCGTGTCATAGACGCGCGAAGGATCGTTGATGCCCATCGCTTTCATGCGCTCCACGATGTCATCGGCAATTTTGGCGCGGTCTTCGGGTTGCGTCAGTTGTTCTTTGGTCAAAAAGCGCGCCTGGATTTCGCCGTTCAGACATTTCATCGCCGCCGCCGTAATCACGCCTTCCGGGCCGCCGCCAATGCCCATCACGGCGTGGACGCCGGAGCCGCCGACCGCTGCCGAAATTCCCGCCGAAAGATCGCCGTCCGAAATCAAACGAATGCGTGCGCCTGCCGCGCGTATGTCGGCAATCAATTGCGCGTGACGCGGGCGATCCATCACCACCACGACTAAGTCTTCAATCTCCCGATTGAGCCGTTTGGCAATCGCGCGCAAGTTGTCTTTGACAGGCGCGTCAATGTCCACCGCGCCTTTGGCGGCGGGGCCGACGATCAGCTTTTGCATGTAAATGTCAGGCGCGTACAACAAGCCACCGCGTTCAGCCGCCGCGAGCACCGCAATCGCGTTCGGCGCTCCCGTCGCGCAGAGATTCGTACCTTCCAATGGGTCAACGGCGATGTCTACTTCGGGGTAGGGAACCGTCGGGGTTTCCTCGTGCGCGCCGAGTCCGAGTTGCTCGCCGATGTAAAGCATAGGCGCTTCGTCGCGTTCACCTTCACCGATCACGATGCGCCCATTCATCGGAATCAAATCCATTTCGGCGCGCATCTTTTCGACCGCGACTTGATCCGAGTATTTGCGTTCGCCTTGCCCCATTGTGCGCGCGGCTTCTATGGCGGCCATTTCGACGACACGCAAAAAGTTGTAGACCAGATTTTGTTGTCTGCGACGTTCGATTCCAGCGGTGTCCATAGCGATAGTCCTCCTTAGAGTAGGGGCTAGACAGTAGACGGTAGACGGTAGTTTGTTGTCAGGCGATAGCTTTTCTACTGTCTACTGTCTACCGCCTACCGTCTACTTCCTTTTCCGCGAGATGCGGATCGTAACAATGCCGACAGCGCGCTTCGTATGCGCCGGCAGCACCGACGACGACGCGCTCCTGACTGGCGATCAGGCGTTGCGTGTACGTCGCGGCGTGCCCGCAGACGACACAGATCGCGCGGGTTTTATGCACGTCTTCGGCAATCGCCATCAATTGCGGCATCGGCTCAAAGGGCTTGCCGAGATAATCCATATCGAGACCCGCGATGATGACGCGCTTGCCGCGCCCGGCCAAACTGTTGGCCACGTCCACCAACGCCTGATCGAAGAATTGCCCTTCGTCTATGCCGACGACTTCTGTGTCTTCGTGCGTGGCGGCAAGGATTTCTTGCGCGGTGCGCACGGCCAGCGATTCGATGCGGCGTTCGGCGTGCGAGACGATGTGTTGTTCGGAAAAACGATCATCAATTTGCGGCTTGAAAATCTGTACTTTTTGCTTGGCAATTTGGGCGCGGCGCAACCGGCGAATCAACTCTTCGCTCTTGCCGCTGAACATCGAACCGACGACGACTTCAATCCAACCGGTATTTGGGGAATAATGCTCCACTCGAATCAAGCCCTTTCCTGTGAGTTTTCGTGGGGCAAGTTAAGTACACCAAATTGGAGGAGAACGCAATTATGGTCAGCGGAGAAAACGTAAGAATTTTGCGCGTCGCCGATGCGGCGGCGTTGGCACAAACAGCAGCGGAATTGTTTCAGCAAAGCGCGCAGGAACAGATCGCCGCGCACGGTCGCTTCACGGTCGCCCTGTCGGGCGGCTCGACGCCGAAAGCGATGTTCGCGCGATTGGCCAACGAGCCGCAGCGCAGTGCGATTGATTGGACAAACGTCTATCTGTTTTGGGGCGACGAACGCTGTGTGCGGCCCGATCACGCGGACAGCAACTACCGCATGACGTACGAGACGTTGCTCGCTCACGTGCCGATTCCCACGGAAAACATCTTTCGGCTGCGCGGCGAACTCGCCCCGGCGACAGCGGCGCACAAATACGCAAGCCAACTGCGGCAGTTTTTTCAGACCACGTCGTGGCCGCAATTTGACCTCGTGTTTCTGGGGATGGGCGCGGACGGACATACGGCGTCACTCTTTCCGGGCACGACGGCGTTGCACGCGCCAGCCGATGCTGTCGTGGTGGAAAACTATGTGGAAAAGTTGAATGCTTATCGCCTCACCTTGACTGCCGCAACGATCAATCAAGCGCATACCATTGTGTTTTTGGTCGGCGGCGCAGACAAAGCCGCCACGCTCAAGGCCGTGTTGCAAGGCCCGTATCAACCCGACCTGTATCCCAGCCAATTGATTCAACCCGCGCACGGAACGCTCACGTGGATCGTGGATGAAGCAGCAGCGCAGAGTCTGGGGAAGTCTAGGAAAGTCGTGTGAAGTGGACTTCTCTCGACTTTCCCGGACTTCACTAGACTTCGCTAGACTTCTTGAGTGACAACTTTTGTTAGCCGGAAAATTCGCGGAACTGTGATAAATTGCCGCCGAATTCGTTGGCCCCTCGCCGCGAACGCCCCCTCCCAGACGACCCGAAGACGAACCAATCCCAACGGTTCCGAACTGATTCCTAGCCCTTCCAATCAGTTCCCCAACGAGAGAACGTCGCATGCAGCCGCATCTAAAACGATCCCTCCTGATTGCGCTTGGCGCAGGTCTGTTCGGTTTTGCCATCAATGCCTTGCCGATTCCTTTGTACGGCACGCTTCATCTGTTATTGGGCGGCATGGTCACACTGCTGATCGCCATGGAATTGGGCCCGCGCTTCGGTTTGCTCGCGGCGGTGATTGCTGCCAGTGAAACCTGGTTGTTCGATGGTTCGCCCACCCTGATCATTTTGTTCGGGGCCGAGGCCGTGTTTCTGGGTTGGGCGACGCGCCGGAATCTGCCGTCGTTGGTGGCGAGTGTGCTGTATTGGCTTGCGCTCGGCATTCCCGGATTATTGGGACTGGAGTTTTTTCTTCGCAAAACGCCGACGCTGTATGTGCCGGGGCGCGTCACGCAGGCGCTGTTCAGCGAAATTGCCAGCCTCTTGCTCGCGGAACTGGCCTTGCTGCTCTTTCCACTCAAACGGTGGCTGGGCACAGAAGCGGCTACGCCCCGCAATCAACGGTTTCGCGTGCAGATTCGAAGTGCTTTGACGGTGGCAGTGGCGCTGCCCGTGTTAGGCTTGGCCTTTATCAACGGAAATCGCATTGCCTGGATGCAGGAGGAACAGGCTGGGGAACGTTTGCAGAGCGCGACGATTGCCGTACGTCAGCGCATGGAGAGTTTTATCTACGGTCATCAGACGGCGGTGAATGCCCTGGCGCGGGCGTTGGAGCAATCACAAAGCTATGATCCCGCGACGATACGCCCCTGGCTGGAGCAATGGCAAAAAACCATGCCGATCTTCAAGCTGCTGACGGTAGCGCAGGCTTCCGGCGAATTGGTGACCGTAATTCGATTGCATGAGGATGCTTCAATTACCGAAGAACATCGCCTGGGTTTGCAAAACATTGCGGATCGCAAGTATTTTCAGGAAACCTTGCGCACACAAAAGCCCGTGATTTCCGAAGTCTTTTTGGGGCAGGTAACGAACACGCCTTCCATCGCCCTGACCAGCCCGTTGTGGCGCGATGGACAGCTTTGGGGCGTCGTCACGGCTTCGCTGAATCTGACGCATTTCCAGCAGTTCGCCGCCAATGTCGAGACGATGTCGGGCGCGGAATTATTGGTGCTCGATCAAGCACAACGAGTTATTTATTCGTATCCTGAAAATCGCTATCCAGTGCTGGGCGAAAAACCGTCCACGCTATTGTTACAATCAGCAGAGCAACAACAATCCACCCGTTATTTTTTGACGGGGGAGAGGCCGGAGACCAAGTGGTTGAATGGACAGGGACGTTCTGCCTTGACGGGCTGGCACATCGTTGCCCAACGACCGCTGGCGATGGTGAACCGCGAACTCGCGAAGTTTCATCTGTATGGGTTAAGTTGGATGATTGTGCTGGCGGCCTTTGTGTTGTGGTTGGCGCGGTTCCTGACGCGCAACACCGTAGATTCGCTGGAACAACTCGCGCAGGTGATTCGCCGCTTTGATACTTCTGCGCAATGGAACACCTTGCCCGAAATCGCGCGCCTGAAAGAACAGGCTCCCACCGAAGTCGAACAGATCATCGAAGAATTCGCGCAGATGAAGGAACGCCTCGACAGTTCCTACGCCCAATTACAAAATTCAGTCGGCGAGCGCGACAAACTGAACAGTGAACTCCGCGCGTTGTTGTCCGACCTGGATCGCAAGGTGCAAGAGCGTACGAAAGAGTTGGAAGATGCAACGGCCAAAGCCGAAGAGGCGAGCCACACCAAAAGCGAATTTCTCGCCAATATGTCACACGAAATTCGCACGCCGATGAATGGGGTAATTGGGATGACAGGTTTGTTATTGGATACCGAGTTGGACGAAGAGCAGCGCGATTATGCCGAGACGGTCAAGAACTCGGCGCAAGCCCTGCTCGACATCATCAACGACATTCTCGATTTTTCCAAAGTCGAGGCCGGCAAAATGCAACTCGAAGCCTTGCCGTTCGATTTGCCGCAACTGCTCGAAGACGTGGTGGATTTGTTGGCTGAGCAGGCGCAATCGAAAGGCTTGGAATTCGTTTGTCACGTCGGCTCCAAAGTGCCGAAGTTTCTGCTGGGCGATGCAGGACGTTTGCGCCAGGTGCTCATCAATTTGCTCGGCAACGCGATCAAATTTACGTCCGAAGGCGAAGTCGTCCTCAAAGTTGAATTCCTGACGCAAAAAGCCAGCGGCTGCTTGCTGCGGTTTTCGGTGGTGGACACGGGCATCGGCATCGCGCCGGAAAATTGCGTGAAGCTGTTCCGCTCGTTTTCGCAGGCCGATGGTTCGATGACGCGCCGCTTTGGCGGCACGGGACTGGGCTTGGCGATTTCCAAGAAGCTGGTGGAAATGATGGGCGGCGAGGTTGGCGTCGAAAGCGAATTGGGCCAGGGCAGCACGTTCCATTTCACCGCGCGCCTGCAAATCCAAGCCCCAGAGGCCAATGCCGAAGAGTCGCCGTTGGAACCTCAGCGCGTCCTGGTGGTGGATGACAACGCCGCGAGTTGTCAGGCGCTCGTGCAACTCCTGACCGATTTACAAATGGAGGTGGCCAGCGCGGGCAGCGGGCAACAAGCGTTGCAGTTACTCCGCAATGCGGCGGCGAACGAACAGCCCTTCAGCTTCGTGCTGATTGATTTGCACATGCCCGTCATTGATGGGTTGACATTGCGCGAACGCCTTCAGTCCGACCCGCTTTGCGGAACAGTGCGCACGGCCTTGATGATCGGGCGACAGGATCGCAGCGTGGCCGAACGTGCCGATGCGGCTTTCCTGCTCAAACCCGTGCGGCGCAACCGCCTGCGCGAATTACTTTCCGAATCGTCGAAGCTGCCGGACGCCGCGCCAGAGAAAATTTCTCAATTCCCCAACGTCGCCCGCCGCATTTTAGTGGTGGACGACAACGTGATTAGCCAACGTCTGGTGCTGCGGTTGTTGGAGCAACGCGGCTTTCAAGTAGATGTCGTGGAGAACGGGCAGGAAGCCGTCGAGAGCACCGCGCAGACAACGTACGATTTGGTGCTGATGGATTGTCAGATGCCCGTGCTGGACGGGTTTGACGCCACGGCGGAAATCCGTCGCCGCGAGACCGGTCAGCCGCGCGTGCCGATCATCGCGATGACCGCCGAGTTGAGCGACAGCGACAAGCAACGTTGCCGCGCCGTCGGGATGGACGATCATCTGCCCAAGCCTGTGATGGCGGCTACGTTGTGGCGGTTGATTGACAAATGGATTGAAGCGACGAATGCCGTGCGGGCGGGGGGATGAGGCATTTACCATTTCCCCTTTGTCATTTTTCATTGGTCATTGCTGAGGCGCGCTCCAATCAATGTGAAATGACAACTGTCAAATGGCAAATGATTACTTCCCGAAATCTGGCGGATACCAAATATATTCCAGCGCCACGCCTTGCGCGCCGTGCGTGTAAAACGAAATGGTGCGATCCCGGTGCGTTTGCACCAGACGATTTTCAGCGGCAGCCATTTGTTCCAACTCGCCCAACTCGGCGACGCGAATCGCAAAATGCGTCGGATGATGCGAACCGGGGCCGAGCAGCGCAATGCCGATGCCGCGCGCGTCGCGCACCATGCCCCAATCCTCGAAACAGGCTTCGACCTGGAATCCGAGTTGCCGGTATTTTTCGACGTCCGCTGCCACGTTGGTAGATTTAATGGCGACGTGATCAAAGAGTGACATAAACAGCCTCCATCGGTGAAAATTCAACGGTTCACTCTAGTCCTGAACCGTTGAACTCGTCAACCGGCTGTTTATTTTTCGTGTTGGTCGAGCGTGAGGTAATAGGGCGAGTTGCTTTCCCAGAATTCGTCTTCGCCAATCATAATCTGCGAGAGCGCATCCACTTTGCCACAGCGGCGACAATGATAGACGGTCTCGCGCCAGAACGCGCCGTCTTCAATAAAATAGGCAGATTGCTCCACGTACGAGCAATCGAACAATGAGTCGAGAACCTTGTCGGCGAAACGCTTGAGAATCATGAACAACTCCGTGAGGTGGTGTGAACTAGGTGCGCCGATTGAGCGGGGCAAGAGGCACGCCGCATCATACTCAAACCCGTGCGCGCAAGTCCAGCAGGAACTTTTTTCCGCAGAACAAATTTTTCAAATGTCGAATGGCTGCTTCGGGGAACCAGAGTATGGCGGGAATTGTTGCGGATTTGCTGATAATTTTGTGACTTCCAATGCACATCGCCGATTGCATTGGCTTTTGCCTAGAGCGGAATAAATTCAAGCCGATTGCTCCATTCTTCGGCTTCGGAGGCTTCCCAAATCAGTAATAAATCGTCAATGGCGTCTCTGAGCGGAAGGCTTTGTTCGATCAGAATCACGCCCGCACTTTCCTGGGTAGAAATGAAGTTGGCGAAATGGAAAGGCATCGTTCGATGATCGTGCGAGACTAAAACACGTCCTTCATTGGCCGCTAAGGCCAAGACCTCTTCGTCCGGCAACCCATCGAGTTGAGCTTCGGCAGCCGTTTGAAAATCAATCGCGGGCCGCCGTCGCTTGACACCATTAACGATGGCCTGTTTGAGGTCGTTATCGGCTTGAAACTTGATGGTCATGGCTCAAGCGGCTTGTTTCTGACGCGCCGCTTTTAAGAGCGAGAGCTTGCGATAGAGCGCGGAGTTGGTTGCGCGCTGTTTGAGGGATTCTGCCTGTGCCTCGCCTTGTCGCAGGTATTCGTCAATTTCCTTTTGCTGCGCCAGGTAAAACGCGATTGCGCCATAGACTTGCTCCAGCGTCAGGGCCGGAAAATTATCAGCAATCGTCTCCGGTGAATCTCCTTGCAGCCAGGAGTAAATGACCGAATCCAGCGAAACGCGAGAGTTACCGATTTGGTAGGCTTCGACCTGACCGACTTTGACTTTGTTGACGTACTCTGAACTCATAGCTGCTCCTAACAATTTCTTGCTCACCATCCCATTGCATAGCGTCCGCGCCGCACATCGGCTCCGGCCTGAATCAATTTCGTGCGCGGATCGAAAAGGACAATCGTCGGCGCGGCGGTCGGCGAGAAATCGGGTTTGATGTCGAGCTTGTGGCCGCGCGCTTTCAAGTCGGCGAACACGGCTTCGCCGAAGCGTTGTTCGAGCGCGAGCAAGCCGGGGTTGAATTTGTGATCGTCGAACGAACTGACGAAATGCTGCGAATCAAAGCGCGCGGCTTCGACGGCTTCTTGCGGGTTCATGCCGAACTCAATGACGTTCAGCAGCACTTGCAACAACGCTTGATCCTGATTGTCGCCGCCCGGCGTTGACAGCGCCGCAAACGGCTGTCCGTCTTTCAGCACGAGCGTCGGCGACAGCGTGATGCGCGGGCGTTTGCCCGGTTGCAATTCGTTCGGATGACCGGGCGTGAGCAGAAAGCTTTGCAAGCGCGACGAAATCGGAATGCCGGTGTCGCCCGCAATAAAACACGGCAACCACGCGCCGCTCGGCGTCGCTGAAAACACATTGCCCTGCGCATCAATCACGTTCACACAAGTCGTGTCGTTCGCGCGTTCGGCTTCAGGAATTTCCGACGGGCCAATGTCAGCGAAACCAATCAACTGCGCCAATGATTTTTTGTTGATCGGATCGCCGGGACGTTGTTCGAGCGAAGCCACTTTCGGATCAATCAACGCACGGCGCATTGCGGCATAGTCTTTCGACAACAATTCCGCGCCCGGCACTTTGACAAAAAACGGATCGCCGTACCAACGATCCCGATCCGCAAACGCGAGCTTGATCGCTTCCGTCAACGTGTGAATGTAATCGGGCGAATTGTGTTTGAGCGCCTTCAGATCGTAGCTTTCCAGCAGATTCAACGCCTGCAACATCACCGGCCCTTGCGACCAGAAACCCACTTTGTAGACTTCATAGCCGTGAAAATCGGTTTTGGTTGGCACGTCCAGATTCGCAGTGAACTTGGCCAGATCGCTCGTGCGCATCAGCCCGCCGGCCTTTTCAATCGCGTCGCAATAGCGTTTGCCGAGCGACCCGCGATAGAAATGATCGCGCGCTGCCAGCAACGCCGCGTGTCGTCCGCGCTTCGCATTCTTTGTTTCTGCGGCAACAATCTCGCGCAAGCTATTGGCCAGGTTTTTTTGCACAAAGATGTCGCCGACTTGCGGGACTTTTCCATTCGGCAAAAAGACATCGCGCGTTTCCGGCCATTGCTCAATGATCGCGCGCGTGTTGCGAATGTAGGTCACGCGCAGTTCGTCAATCGGGAACGCCTCGGCCAAATCAATCGCGGGCTGCAAGACATCGCTGAGCTTCATCGTGCCGAATTCATCGAGCGCGACAATCATTGCCGCCAGCACGCCCGGCGCAGTTGCGGCAAGCGGCCCCGTGCCTGGAATCTTGCCTTGCGCGCGACCACGCACTTCGTTTTGTCCTGCCGATTGCTTCTCAAAAAACTCGCGCGTCGCCAACGCCGGAGCTTGTCCCTGTCCGTTGATCGTCACGACCGATTTGCCCGCAAGCTTGATGATGACCGGCACTTCGCCGCCAAAACCGAAGTGCGAAAATTCAATGACCGAAGCCGCAAACGTCGCCGCGACGCCCGCATCCACCGCATTGCCGCCGCGATGCAGCATCCGCATCCCTGCTTCGGCCACCAGCGGATGTCCGCCCGCGACGACTGCGCGTGTGCCGCGCACGGTCGGACGATAGGTGTCGCGGGATTGCGCGAAGGCAAAAGAATTGAAGAGTAAAACAAGAGCGATGAATTGAGTGATGCGGAGTTTCATAAGGGTGACTCGTGATAGGAAAAACGTGTTTATTGTCGCCGCTTGGGCAGCGTGAACAGATCGCCGACTTTGCAACTGAAGCCGGGCAATAATTCTTCGCAGGTTAAAAAGTCATGTTCGCCCAGTATTTTGTCGTCTGTGATGGAGTAATAGATCGTCACCGTATGACGTTCGGGAGAAACCAACCACACTTGTTTGACGCCTTCGTCGAAATAATCGAAGACCTTGTTCATCACCTTCTCATAAACGTCATTGGGCGAGATGACTTCGACCACTAAATCCGGGGCGATTTGCCAGATGCCTTCCGGGTCGCCGTCTTCAGGAATTCGATCTGCGGAAACGAAAGAGATGTCCGGCAGACGTTCATTGCGCTCCATCTTGAACGATGTATCGGGGCCATAAACAACACCTAAATCGTTAGCGACAACGTAGTGACCTAATTCGATGATGAGTCGTGCGCCGACTCGTCCGTGCCTTGCTCCGGCTATTGCTTTTTCCTCCGGGACGCCATCCACGATCTCGTATTCTTTATCAGAATCAAGCGTGATGGTTGGTTCTAAAACGGCTTCCATACAGTACCTCTCAGATTGAATTTCGGCTCGGCGGATTGTAGCGCGGAACGAGAAGGGAAGTCCACGCGAAGAGGCGTCCAGATTTAAAAAGTAAACGTTTTTGATAGCAATTAAAAAAAAACAGTAACATTAAAAAATTTAGCCACGTGTTTAAGGTGGC
>CAZWAK010000206.1:0-12860 GCA_964631865.1 uncultured Heliobacteriaceae bacterium
CGCCGCCCTCGCGGTCGCCTTGTTATTGGCAGTTGCGACGCAATCGGTCGCGGCGCAAGGCCCGCCGCCCAATCTGGATTTCAATGACGGCAGTTCCACGCGCTATAACTCGACCGGGCGTGCCTTCGTTGGTGCAGTCTCCGGCAACATCTACGGCAGCATGCGCAACGGCGTCGTGCGCAGCCTGGATGTGAGGTTAGACCCGGATGTCAATGGCCCCAAAGGCTTGCGCCTGCTGCTGATTGATTACAATGCCAACCCCAGCATCATCCCGCCGCGCGTTCAATGGTACGTGTCGGGAGCGACGCGCCGATTGGTCATTACAAATGTCCCGGCGCGACAGTATTTCTCCGGGACAGGAGTGTATTCGCGCGGGTATGCCAAAGTGGAAATCACCTTCGACGGGGGCGCGGGCAAAGCGGTCGTGAGCTATACGCATTCCGTTTACACCCACACCAAGCCCAGCGCGATTGAAGCCTACAACGGCACCGTCTTCAGCGGTACGCCGCTGGCTGGGCGGCGCTTGAATTTCACCTTGAAGTAAATCTGCTACGCACAAGTTGGGCAGGAGGAGGTTTGGCTTAGGATAAGCACCACCTCCTGTCTCTTTCATCTGAACCCATCTCAATTCTCGCAGAGGAACATTTATGCTGAAATCCCTGACACTCGCAGTTTTTCTATGTGCGCTTCTCGGCCTGGCTCAAGTTGCCGTTTCTGCGCAAACGCCCACAACCCATACAACCGTCTCGACTGCCGCTTCGCCCGAAGCACAACTGCTGCGCGCGTTGCTCGATGAAGTGCGGCAACTGCGCACCATTCTGCAACAAACCACCGTCGGCAACGTGCGCGCGCGCCTGCTCACCGAGCAAGTAGCGAAGCAGCAAACCCGCGTAGACACGCTCGCGGAAGAAATCCATCAACTCAAAGCCTTGATCGCGCAGGCGCAGGACAACACGCGCGGCGAAGAGGAGTTGCAGGAGTTGGAAATTCAAATCCGCGAAACCGCCGATACGCCGGAGCGCAACCGCTTGCTGCAATCCTACGCCGCCTTCAAGCGCGCGCTCGAACGCGAACGAGCGACGCTGAAAAAAGAAGCCGCCGAGCATCAAACGCGGCAAATGCAATTGGAACAAACCTTGCGCTTCGAGCAGGCCAGGCTGGCCGATTTGCAAAACCAATTGGAGACGCTCGACCGCGATTTGGAAAAGCTGGCCACCGTTGGCAAGTCGCGCCCGTAACGTTGTTGGGCGAATCTCGTTCTTGCGAGCAGCGGGATTGCAGAAATTCGTCACCCGGCTATAATCACCGCGCGGTTTTGTGGTAGGCCGCACTCAGTCGGCATCATTTTGCAACGAATAGTTTGGGACGTTTGCTCGTCGAACCCGTCATCGCGCGTTCGGCGGATTTGGCAACTCATCGCACGGTCGCCTTTCACCTGAAGGGCAAGGAGAATTCTATGGGTACGCACTCAGCCATCGCTTTTGATCAGAACTTCAAAGGGCTTGTCCGCTTTATCCTGCTGGGAGGATTTTGTCTCTGGCTCCTGCCGTTCACTGCACAAGCGCAAACACCAGCCCCAGAACCGCTCACGCTCGGCCAATCGCTGGAGCGCGAATTGGCGGGCGGGCGCGACGCTCGTTACGCGCTTTCCTTGCAAGCCGGGCAATATGTGAAAGTGCTGGTCGAGCAGCGCGGCATCGGCGTCATCGTAGAATTGCTAGGGCCGGACGGGAAACGTTTGATGTCAGTCAACTCCGAACGAGGCGAGACCGGGATGGAAGAATTGATGGCGGTCGCGGCGGTCACAGCCGTGCATCAGGTGCGCATCTCCAATCGTTCCAAAACCACGCCGCCCGGACGCTACGTCGTGACCTTCGCGGAACTGCACGAAGCGAGCGAGACCGAACGTGCGTTGACCAAAGCCGAATGGTTGATGGATCAATCCATACGAGTGCGCTTGCAGGGGAAGTTTGACGAAGCATTGTCCCTGGCGCAGGAGTCATTAGCTCTACGCGAAAAATATCTGCCGCCTGCCGATGTCCGAATCGCTGCTTCGCTGGCCGCCATGGGGACAATCTTGTTCGCGCAAGGCAAATTGACGGAAGCCGAGACAACACATCAGCGCGCTTTGTCCATTCGTCGCAATGCCAAAGGGGAAGTGCATCCGTATGTCGCCGATTCCAGTCTTTCGCTCGGCAATTTGTACTATCGCAAAGGCGATCTGGAACGGGCAGAACGCTTTTTCCTGCAAGCGCTGGACATTTGGGAGAAAACCTTTTCGCCGGAACACGAAGACATCGGGACGGTCACGGATGGCCTCGGCAGGTTGTATCGCGCCAAAAAGGACTATCCGCAGGCGGAAAGGATGTTGCTGCGTGCCTTGCGCGTGACAGAAGCGTTATATGGCCCGGATGTCGCCGACGTCGCAACCTCAGTGAATAATCTGGCCAATATTTACCGCGATCAGGGAGATTTTGCGCGGGCGGGGCCAATGTACGAACGAGCACTTCGCATCTACGAAAAGGAGTTGGGAGCCGAACATTTTAATGTGGCCATCACGCTCCAAAACCTCGCCGCTGTCGCGCACAAAACGGGCAACTATTCGCTTGCAGAACAACGGTATCAACAATCGTTCGCGCTCTACGAAAAGAATTATGGCGCATCGAATCCTGCGCTCACCGTGCCTCTGCTGAACTTCGTGACTTTTTACCTGGACCGAAAAGAAGTGGAAAAGGCGATCCCGCTGATGGCGCGTGATCTGGCCATCAATGAAGATTATCTGCGGCATAATTTGGGGGCTGGTTCGGAGCAACAAAAACTCAATTGGCTCGCCACCTTCCAGCCGCATTATCAGGCGGCGCTTTCTTTGCACACACAGATTGCGCCCGACAATACATCCGCGCTGGAATTGGCACTTACGGCGGTGCTGCGATTCAAAGGTCGTAGTCTGGATGCAATGAACGATACGATTGCTCTGTTACGACAACGCGCGTCCGGCGAGACCCAGCCGCTTTTTGACCAACTTGCACAAGCCCGCGCGCAATACTCTATGGTCGTGATGCGCCCCCCGTTCCGAAACAATTCCACGTCTTTGCCTCAGCAGTTACAACAACTCAAAGAGCAACTGGAACAGCTTGAAGCCAAACTCAGCGCCCACAGTGTAGCGTTTGGAATGGAGACGCAAGACCTTTCGCTCAACGAGTTGCAGCGTGCCATTCCTGAGCGCGCCGCTTTGCTTGAGTTCGTCGTCTACACGCCGTATCGCATCGGAACGACCCCGCCCGCTCGTTATGCGGTCTATGTGCTGAGGAAAGATGCGGCTCCGGCGTGGCAGGATTTGGGCGAAGCGGCGATGATTGATCGTGCTGTCAACGAGTGGCGCGAAACGTTACAGGATTGGCGGCGGACAGATTTTCAAACGAAGGCGCGCGCGCTTGATGCGCTCGTCTTGCAGCCCGTGCGCAAGCTTCTTGGCAACGCCGATCATTTGTTGATCGCTCCCGATGGCGGGCTGAATCTGGTGCCATTTGCGGCGCTCGTGGATGAGCAACGGCAGTATCTGCTCCAACGCTATCGCTTGACGTACCTGACGAGCGGGCGCGATTTGCTGCGGCTCCAAGCGAAGCAAAATGCGAACCGCAACGCCGTCATTTTGGCTGATCCGACGTTTGGGGCAGCGGCGAATGCTTCCGACATCAGCTTGCGGGACATCGTCAAGAAGCTGTCCCCGTCCTCCAATGCCCCGACCGAAGCCGCAACCATCAATGCTCCGATCAATTGGCAAACACTTGAGTTCAAGCGGCTGAAGGAAACTTCACGGGAAGCCACATCCATCAAGTCGCTGTTGCCGCAAGCGCAACTCCTGACGCAGGAGCGAGCCACCGAAGATGCGCTCAAAGCCTTGCATCGCCCGAACCTCCTGCACGTCGCCACGCACGGTTACTTTCTGTCGGACGCCGAAGCAAAAGCCGCGCGCATCTCGAATCCGCTGTTGCGCTCTGGCCTCGTGCTGGCGGGGGCGAATGCGCGATCCAGCGGCAAAGACGATGGCATCCTGACGGCGATGGAAGCCGCCGGGCTGGATTTATGGGGTACGAAGCTCGTCGTCCTGTCCGCGTGCAAAACGGGCCTCGGCGAAGTGAAAGCGGGCGATGGCGTGTACGGTTTGCGGCGCGCGTTTGTGCTGGCGGGCAGCGAGAGTCAGGTGATGAGTTTATGGTCGGTAGACGATCAAGGCACGCGGGAATTGATGGTGAAATATTACCGACGCTTGTTACAGGGGAAAGGACGCGGCGAAGCGTTGCGGCAAGTCCAATTGGAATTGCTCAACACGCCTCGCCGGAAACATCCGTTTTATTGGGCGAGCTTCATTCAGTCCGGCGAATGGGCGAATTTGGACGGGCGGCGTTGAGGCAAGCGCAAGCTTTACTGCTTACGCTTGCAAGCCCGTCAGATAATCCAGTTTGCCCGTGCTGTCGCCAATCTTTTCGGGTTGCGCGCCCATCATATCCAACAACGACAGATACAGATTCGTGATCGGCTTGCCCGGTTTGTAAGCGATGTGACGACCGGGTTTCAAACTGCCGTCGCCGCGCCCCGCGAGCAGGATCGGCAGGTCTTCGTGATTGTGGCGATTGCCGTCGCTGATGCCTGCGCCGTAGACAATCATTGAATGATCCAGCAGGTTGCCGTCGCCGTCTTTCGTGGCTTTCAGCTTTTGCAAATATTCGGCGAACAGTTTGACGTGGAAGGTGTTGATTTGCGCGACTTTTTCAATCCAGTCGGCATTGTTGCGGTGATGCGTGAGCGGATGATGCGGGTCACTGATGCCGATTTCGGGATAGACGCGCATGCTGCCTTCGCGCGCCCACATCAGCGTCGAGATGCGCGTCAAATCGGTCTGAAACGCGAGCAATTGCAAATCGCACATCAGCTTCGAGTATTCGATAAACGTCGGCGGAATCCCGGCGGGCTTTTCGATGCCGGGATTGATTTGCCGATTGTCTTTTTCGGCGGCGGCAATGCGCGTTTCGATCTCACGAATCGCGTAGAGGTATTCGTCAATCTTGCGTTTGTCGTTCGCGCCTAAATTGCCGACGAGCTTTTTCGTATCGGCTTGCACAAGGTCGAGAATGCTCTTGCGATACTCGGCGCGGCGCGCACGGACTTCGGGCGCGAGGCTCCAATCTTCCGTGCCAAACAACCGCTCAAAGACGTTGCGCGGATTCACTTCGGGCGGATTCGGCGTCGTCGGCGTGCGCCACGAAATGCTGTTCGTGTACGCGCAACTGTAACCCGAATCGCAATTGCCGACCGTGCGCGAATCTTCGCAGCCCAATTCGAGCGAGGCGAAGCGTGTGCGATTGCCGATGAGTTGTGCCGCGACTTGATCGGCGGAGATGCCGGCCTGAATGTCTGCGCCTGCGGTTTTCTTGCAATGCACGCCGCTCAGGAACGAAGCGCCCGCGCGTCCGTGATCGCCGGGGCCATCGCCGAGCGCATTGCCGTTGTGATCGTCCAAGCCCGACAACACGAAGAAGTCTTCGCGCAAGGCTTCGAGCGGTTTTAGGATGCGCGTGAAATTGTAGTTTGCGCCCGTTTCCGCAGGCTTCCACCAATTGATATTCACCATGCCGTTCGGCACATAAATAAACGCGAGCCGCGCCGGAGCCTTGGCCGGTGCGCTCAACGCTGGCGTCATCGCATCCAGCATTGGCAAGGCGATGGCGGTTCCGAGTCCTTTGAGAAACGTGCGACGATGAAGATGTTTGCGTGTGATATACATATCTCAAATCTCAAATTTCAACTTTCAAATCTCAACTCTTCGAGCCTCGCCGCATTTGAAACGGCAGACTGTTCACGATTTCCAGCACGACGCTGGAAAACTTGTAATTGTTCGCGGCGACCTGTGCCGCGATCTTTTTGACGGTCGGTTTGTCGTAGCGTTCCAGCCCGCGACCGAGGCCGTATGTTAGCAGCTTTTCGGTCAAACATTGAGCGAAAGCATCGCGGTCGGCCAAAATGATTTTGCGCAGTTCTTCCGGGCCGCTGAATTTGCGCCCATCCGGCAATTCGCCGGAGTCGTCCACGGGGAACTTGCCGTCCATCGTGCGCCAGCCACCGATGGCATCGAATTTCTCTAAGCCAAAGCCCAGCGGATCGAGTCGCGCGTGGCACGAGGCGCAGGTTGGATTCTTGCGATGTTCTTCCAATTGCTGCCGCAGCGTCAGCGATTGCCCGATTTTGGTTTCGTCCAGATTGGGCACGTCAGGCGGCGGCGGCGGCGGCGGCGCGTTCAGGATGTTTTCGAGAATCCATTTGCCGCGCAGCACGGGCGATGTCCGCGTCGTGTACGACGACACGGTCAAGACGCTGGCGTGCGTCAGTATGCCGCCGCGTTGCGGGTTTCCGACGAGCGAAACTTTGCGAAATTCCGGGCCTTTGACGTTGGGGATTTTGTAGAGTTGTGCCAACCGCTCGTTCAGGAACGAGTATTTGCCATCAATAAAATCCAGAATGCTTTTGTCTTCGCGCACGATGCTTTCGATGAACATCTCGGTCTCGCGCTGAATGGACATCCGCAAATAGTCATCGTAGTCGGGAAACTTTTCGCGGTCGGGCTTCGACGATTCCAGCTTGCGCAGTTCCAGCCATTGCCCGCCGAAGTTTTCGACGAATGCGCGCGTCTTTTCGTCCTTCAGCATCCGTGCGACTTGCGCTTGCAACACGGCAGGCTTGCGCAAAGAGCCGTTGTCCGCCGCGCGCAACAACTCGTCATCCGGCATGCTGCTCCACAAAAAGTACGAGAGCCGCGATGCCAATTCGTGCGGATTCAAACGCACACCGATGTCCGAAATTGCGGTCGGTCTGTCCTGCTCCAACCGAAACAGAAAATGCGGCGAGACGAGCATCGCCTGAATTGACAGGGTGATGCCCTCTTCAAACGAATCGCCTTTTGATTGAGCGAGCGAAACAAGGTTGGTGAGTTGTGTGACTTCTGCTGTCGTGATCGGACGACGATAGGCACGACGCGCGAGGTTCGTCACAATTTTCGTTGCACATTCGGCTTTGTGCTGGCCTTCGTTGTGACCGCAGACGAAAATCTTTTGTTTGCTGGCGAGCGATGCGCCGAGCGTTTGATTGTACGGCCCGCCGATGTCCACGCGACCCACGCGCACCGTATTGACGGGCACTTTCTCCGCCATCTTCGCCTCAAAAGCTTTGCGACGGCGTTCGTTGATTTCGGCGGAAAGATCGGGGCGCACTTTGAATTCAGGTTTTGCCGGCTGCGGCTTTTTGGAAGGATTTGTGCCGTTCAGATGCGCGGGCAAACCGTCGTACAAGTTCAAGGGCGAAGCCGCGACCCAATGTTCGCCTGCTGGAACTTTCACGCGAAAATCCAGCGTGAAGGAATCGAACACCTGCTTGCCTTCATCAAACGACGCGCCGCCTTCGGGATCGAGTTCGAGCACTTGCGCTTGTTTGCCGTCAATCCAAATTGCAAACTTGACGCCTTCGGAACCTTGCGGGCGCGCGCCATTCAAGAACAACCGAAACGTGTATTCCGCTTCGACCGGAAAGCGATGCGTGACGTGCAGTGCATTTGGCAAGCTCAAGCCCGTCGTGTCGTAATCGGTCAATGGCGTGAAACTCGGCTTGATCGGTCGGCCTTGCACGCGCCGCTCTGTCACCGACGGCTTCATCGGCGGCACACCGAACACCGCCGTGCGTGCGACCTTTTCCGCCGCCGTTAGATATTTCTCCATCAGCACGGGCGAGAGCGACAGCACATCGCCGATGTTGTCGAAGCCGTAGCCGGAATCGTCTTGCGGAAAATCGTCGGCAGGCTTGAGGTCTACACCAAGCAAATCGCGCACGGTGTTGTTGTATTCGGCGCGATTCAAGCGCCGCGCCGTGACGCGACCGGGATCAGGTTTGACCAGCTTGTCGAGCCGCGTGAACTCGCTTTCGAGAAAGGTGATGATGCGTTTGACTTCGGCTGGATCAGGCTTCGGCGCACCTTTGGGCGGCATCTCGCCCGTTTGCATTTTCTGTACAATCAAATCCCACGACTCGCGCTTGTCATTCAACGTCGCCGCCGTTTTCAACTGTTCGAGATTCAACCCCCCCGATTGTTTTTTCGCGTTGTGGCAATACGCGCAATTCTCTTCCATAAACGGCACGACCGTCTTTTCAAACGACATCGCCGTTTGCGCGTGCTGGCGCGGCACCAACCACGCCCAACCCACCGCAGGCAAAGCCAGAATCAATACTCGTAAAAGATTTTTCGTCTTCATTCGGAACTCATTCTTTTCGTCACGCACATTCTCAATTCTTCATTCTTTGACAGTGGAAGCGGCGAAGTTATTTCTGTCGAAGAATGAAGAATGAATGTCATCTCACTACCGCTTAATCAACTCGCGCAGAGGCCGCCAATAAATATTGCGCAGCGCGACGGGGCCGTGAGCGCCTTGAATCATAATCGGGTTCGTTGCGGCTTCGGCAATGTTCCTCGCCGTGCGCGTCGCCGTCGTTCGAGATTTGTCGTTGACGACGAACTACCGAAGTTGTCAGCAGTCCGTCGTCGGTCAGCTCTTCGGCATTAAATGGTCAAAACGGATGACGGAACCGTTTGGTTACGCCGCATCAAGCTTCGGGTGTGAAACCGAGAATGATGTCGAATTTCGCGGCCAACTCGCCGTGCTTCGCGTTCTTCATCGGCAGAAAATCCACCATCACGGATTGCAACGCTTGGGGGTCTTTGATGCCTTTGAGTACGCCATCCTTCGCGTTGTTGGGATGGCCTTTGATGTAGCATTGTGTGATGAGTTTCTTCTCGCCTTTGAGCTTGATGGCGTAATGAATGTGCGGCGTGCGACCGGGATAAGGCACGGGCTTGATCGTGCGGAACAGATATTCGCCCGTCGAACCGGTCATAAAACGACCGAAGCCCTGAAAATTCGTGTCGCGCTTCGGGTTGTTTTTGTCCGCCGTGTGAATGTACGCCGCGTTGTTGTCTACTTGCCAGATCTCGACCAGCGCGCCGCGCACCGGATTACCGTGTTGGTCGAGGATGCGCCCGTGAACGTACGTGATTTCGCCGACCGCAGGCGTGATGGAATCATTCACGATCAGCAAATCGTTATCGGTGTCGAGCGGCATTTTGTTCGGGTAATAGGGCCCTTCGGTTTGCGGTGGCGTTTGTACCAAATGTTGGGCAAACACGCCGGGTGTCCACAAGGCCGCCGTGCCGACGGCAACGCTGCTCAAAAAGTTGCGACGAGTGTAAGTTAGCTTGGCCATACGGTTCCTCGAATGATAGAGAGCCTGCGACCTGCAAAAGCAAGGTTGGCATTGCAAGCAGCAGAGTGGTTTGTGGGGTCACATGGAGCGACTATTCTAAACCGAAACAGAACAAGTTGGTATAGCCAATCGCCGTCCGCACAAAAGAATTCCTCGCGCGGCTCTTGACGCTCGCAGCGGCGCGCTTCATAGTCACCGGCACACAGAACATCGGAGAGCGAATTTTCATGGAAACGACCGCATCACCCCGCAAATCCGTGCTGGTGTTTATTTATTGCGCCGTGATTCTGGACGTGCTGGTGCGCGGCATCCTCCTTCCGGTGCGGCTCGCAAAAAGATTTGCATTTGCCCGGCGCACCGTTTTTATTGGCGGGCGCATGGCCGTTCGCGGTTTGTTGTTGGCCTTGCGTTCTGCCAAAGCGACGAGCAGCGTGTCAGTCGTAACAGAACCATCTGTGTCATAGAAAGGAAATCGAACATGCCTGACTTTGCCTTGACGAAAGTCGCGCAAATTTCTGTCCGCGTCACATCTATTGATCGCGCGACGGAGTTCTATCATACCAAGCTCGGCCTCAAACATTTGCACCAAGCGCCAAGCGTCTCAATCTTTGATTGCGGCGGCGTGACGTTGTTGCTGTCGTTGCCGGACAAAGACAACGACACGGGCTGTTCCGTGCTGTATTTCGATGTCACCGACATGCAGCAAGCCTTCACCACGCTGTCGTCACGCGGCGTCGAATTCATCGGCGAGCCGCATGTCGTGGGGCAACTTGGTGCGACAGATGTGTGGGTCGCGGTGTTTCATGACTCGGAAAACAATCTGATGGGCTTGCGCGCGATGGTTCCCAGAAACGAGGCCAAATAGCAATTGACTCGCCCTCCAAATCGGCATACATTGCTCCTTGCCTGTGACGGTCTTGCTGGCATTTTCACAGGCAAGGACGCACGTTATGCCTTCCCCAAAACGCTCTTCTACAGGCGCACGCCCTCATCGGCGCTCCTCGCAATCGTGGCTCCGACGCTTCTTCGGATTCCTCTTCTCGCGCTATACCCTCGTGCCAGCCTTTCTCCTTGCCCTTCTGGGCGCAGGCGTTTTGTATTACTACTACGAACGATACACCGCCATCATTGACAATGGTTTGACGGGCGATTTGTTTGTCCGCACATCTGGCATCTATGCCGCGCCCAAGCCGATTCGCAGCGGCAGTTCAATAAAAGCAGTGGATTTGGTAGGACATTTGAAACGGCTCGGCTATTTGGAACTCGGCACCAGCAAAAACGATAAGCGCGGCCAATATTCGTTGCGCGGTAACGTCCTGGTCATCGAGCCGGGCAGCGATGCCGTGATTGATGGGGAAAAGGCGTTTCGTTCGCTGCGCGTCACGTTCGGCGGCAATGGCATTCAAAACATCAGCGATCTCAAAACCGGCGAACATCTGACCCTAGCGGAACTCGAACCCGAAATGATTTCGTCCGTGCTCAATGAAGGCCGCGAAAAGCGCAAGAATATTGACTTCAAAGACCTGCCGCCGCATCTCGTCGAAGCGATTTGCGTCATTGAAGACCAACAGTTCTTCGAGCATTACGGCGTCAATTGGCGCGGCATTCTGCGTGCTTTCATCCGCAACACCGAAGAAGGGAAGATCACGGGCGGCGGTAGTTCGATCACGTCGCAACTCGTCAAAAATTTATTCCTCACCAAAGAGCAAACCTACAAGCGGAAACTCTCGGAGGCGTTTCTTTCGGTGCTGCTCGAACAGCGGCTGACGAAAGAACAGATTTTTGCGATGTACTGCAACATCGCCTATCTCGGTCAACGTTCCAGCTTTTCGATCAACGGTTTTGGCGAAGCGGCGCGCTCGTATTTTGACAAAGACGTTTCGCAATTGACGCTCGCCGAAGCGTGTTTGCTCGCCGGCATCATTCGCAGCCCCAATTACTACGCGCCGTTCAAGCATCACGACCGCGCCGAAGAACGTCGCAATGTGGTCATCAATGAAATGCTGCGGATGAATAAAATCACGGCTGCCGAAGCTGAACGCGCCAAAGCGACACCGCTCGGTTTGAAAGGCAGCGGCGGCGGGCGCTTGGATGTTTCCGACGCACCGTATTTCGTGGATTACCTGACCAAACAAGTCGAACGCAATTACGCCGACGGCAGTGGCGCGAAGCAAACTTTGCGCGTCTATTCGACGATTGATCTGGATTTGCAACGCGCGGCCTATCAAGCCGTGACGCGGCACATGACGGCGCTCGAAAAAATCTTTGCCAAACGCAAAGGCGGCACCGAAGGGTTGCAAACGGCGCTCGTGGCGATGAACGCGAAGACCGGCGAGGTGCTGGCAATGGTCGGCGGCAAAGATTATCAGGTGAGTCAGTTCAATCGCGCGACCGAGGCCAAACGCCAGCCCGGTTCGGTCTTCAAACCCTTTGTTTATGCGGCTGCGCTCAACACGGCGGAATATGGCGGCGAGGTGATTACGCCCGCGACCACGTTGATGGATGAAGCCAAAACCTTCAACTACGGCTTTGGCCAGGAATATAAACCGAACAATTATGGCGACAAGTTTTCCAACCAGCCCATCACGGTGCGCGATGCGTTGGTCTTTTCCAAAAACGTTGTGACGGTCGAATTGGCCGAGCGCGTCGGGTTCAGCGAAATTGCGACGCTGGCGGAAAAAGCCGGGTTGCCGCGTCCGCCGTCATATCCTTCGATGGCGCTCGGCGTCGCCGAAGCCTCACCGCTGCAAATCGCTACGGCCTACACGATGTTCGCCAACAAAGGCCGCCGCGCTTCGCCCATCGTCATTCGACGGGTGACGAACGCGAGCGGGGCAACGGTGGATTTGCCGATTCGAGAGACGAAGCAAGTGCTGTCGCCGCAAGTCGCTTACGTGATGACTTCGATGATGAAGGATGTGCTGGATCGTGGCACAGGCGCGCGCGTGCGCCAGATGGGCTTCAAAGCCATCGCGGCTGGCAAAACCGGCAGTTCGCGCGATGGCTGGTTCGCGGGCTACACGCCGAATCTGGTTTGCGCGGTGTATGTGGGCTTCGATGACAATTCCGATTTGCACATGACGGGCGGTGAAGCTGCGGCTCCGATGTGGGCGGAATTTATGTCGCGCGCGCTGGCCTTACGGCCCGAACTGGGCGGCGATTTTGAAGTGCCCGGCGGCATCATGACGATGGACATTGACCCGGCGACGGGGGCGATTGTCAAAGGTGGGGGCGAGAATTTACGCCACGAACTCTTCATCGAAGGCACCGCGCCCAATGGCAAAGCCCCAAACGCTGACGACGAAACGGATCCAATGGCAGAACCAACGGAGCCGAAAGCCCCCTCATCTTCCGGCGAAGGACAGAGCGGCCCACGCCCGCGCCAGATTGCGCAGCAGTTGGATCAAGCTACGCAACGCAACACGCTCGTGTTTGAAGTCTGCGCTGATACCGGCTTGATCCCCACCGAACGAATCTGCGCCCGCACCGTACGACGACGCTTTCGCCTCGGCCAGGAACCCTATCAATTCTGCACTAAAGCCGCGCATCAAAAACGC
>CAZWAK010000207.1:0-12574 GCA_964631865.1 uncultured Heliobacteriaceae bacterium
GTCGAATCGGTGGCGGCGACACGCGCAATCAACCGATAGACCGCGACCATCGCGGGGCTGTTGCCGACGATGGAAGTCGAAGGCGAGGTGGCGATGGGCTGCGGAGTCGCGGTGTCGCGTTGCGCGACGCGCCATTCCAACGCCCGTTGCAGCACGAACAACAATTCTTTCGCAGGAAACGGCTTCCCGACGTAATCGAACGCATTGCTGCGCACGGCGGCGGCGGCGGATTCCAACGAGCCGTGCGCGGTAATCACGATGACGGGCAAATCCGGCCAACGTTGATGGACTTCGCGCAACACATCCAAGCCGGAATCGCTGCCGAGTTGCAGATCGAGCAGCACGACATCGAAGGCAGTTTGCTGACACGCTTGTAATGCGGCTGTGCCATCGGCAACCAGGTGCGCTTGATACCCTTCCTCTTCCACCAGTTGCTGAGCCACCACACCAAATTCAGGATCATCGTCCACGATCAGGACGCGCGCTTTCGGTTTCATAGTGCTATCGTAATTACCCGATGCCATCGGAGAAAGCAAATCTGCATTGACTTCGCACCAGCGGAGAAGGCATTATCAGCCTCTTTCTTTCGCAGAAGAACTGAACCGATGAACCTATGAACAACCACACGGAAAACACTTTGGATGGCGCGGTCGAAGAGTTGCGCGCGCTGACGGCGACCCTCAATCAACTCTCCGAAATCAATCGCTACAATCGGTGGATTTACGATCAATTTGCGCCGTGTCTCGGCGCGCGCGTGCTCGAAGTTGGTTCCGGCACGGGCAACATCACGCAGTTTTTGCTCGCGGGGAATCGCAACGTCGTGGCAACAGATGTCATTGCGAATTACCGCGCCGAATTGCAAAGCCGCTTTGCCGGGCAAGCGAATTTGCACATCAGTTCGTTTGACCTGAACCGCACTGCGCCGCCTGAATTCACAGCCCGTCCGTTCGATACCGTCGTTTGCCTGAACGTGCTCGAACATATCGAAAACGACGGCTTCGCGTTGCAGCAGATGGCGGCGACGCTCAAGCCGGGCGGACATCTGGCACTGTTGGTTCCGGCGCATCAAATGTTGCACGGCGCATTCGACGAAGCCGTCGGACATTTTCGCCGCTACGGCAAACGGCAGTTGCGAAGCTGTCTTGAAGCCAATGGTTTTCGCGTGCAATCGCTGCGCTTTTTCAATTGCGCCGCCACGCTGCCCTGGTTCATCAACGGTCGTGTGTTGCGGCGCGCGTATTTGCCGAATGAACAAGTCAGCCTCGCCGACAAGCTCGTTCCCCTGCTCAAACTGGAAAAGCTCATCGGCCCGCCGTTTGGTATTTCGTTAATTGCAATTGCTCAAAAGTAAGTTACGGGTTTCGAGTTTTGTGTTTCGCGGTCTAAGACGTCTCTGCGCTACTCACTCGAAACTCGAAACTCATAACTCGAAACTCATCTTATGCGCTGGTCAACTTATTTCATTCCGACTCTCCGAGAAGAACCGGCAGACGCCGAAGTCATTAGTCACAAGCTGTTATTGCGTGCAGGGTTCGTGCGACAACTTGGCGCAGGCATTTATTCTTACTTGCCGCTCGCCCAAAAATCCGTGCTGAAAATTTCGCAGATCATTCGTGAAGAGATGAACGCGATTGGCGGGCAGGAGTTTTATTTGCCCGCGCTGAACCCGGCGGAAGTTTGGCAGGAATCCGGGCGCTGGACGGTGATGGGCGACAACATGTTTCGCCTCAAAGACCGCAAAGGCGCAGACCTGTGTTTAGGGATGACGCACGAAGAAGTCTTCACCGACATCGCGCGCAAACATCTGCGGTCGTACAAGCAATTGCCGCAAGTCTGGTATCAGATTCAAACCAAGTTCCGCGACGAACCGCGTCCGAAATCCGGCTTGCTGCGCGTGCGGCAATTCACGATGAAGGATGCCTACACGTTCGACATTGATTTTGCAGGCTTGGACAAAGCCTTCGAGGATCAGCGTCGTGCGTATTGTCGCGTCTATGATCGCTGCGGCTTGCAATACGTGGTCGTCGAAGCGGATACCGGCGCGATGGGCGGTTCGGCCTCGAACGAATTCATGGTCTACACGAACGCGGGCGAAGATATGGTCGCAAGCTGCGCGAAATGCGGCTATGCAGCCAACACGGAAAAAGCGCAGTCGCGCATCCCAACGATTGTGGATGAAAACCCGGATGCAACAGTTGAGAAGTTCCCGACACCCGGCGTGCGCACGATTGACGATTTAGTCACGTTCCCCGGCGGCGCGACTGCCGAGCGACAAATCAAAACGCTCGTGTTTGTGGCGACGAGTGAAACCAAACAAGGCACGCAGGATCAAATCATCTTAGCGTTGCTGCGCGGCGATCATCCATTGAATGAAGCCAAGCTCGCGTCGGCGGTCGGGGCATTGTGTCGTGCCGAAAAAATCGAATTGCAACAAGTCCGCCCCGCGCATCCCGAAGAGATTTTCCAAGCGATGGGCGCGAATGCAGGCAGCCTCGGCGCAGTCGGCGTCACGAAACACAAAATCCTCGCTGACCTCGCGTTGCAAAATCGCGCGAATATGACGACCGGCGCGAACGAAGACGATCATCACTTGCGCGGCGTGAACATCGCCCGCGACATCAAAGTCACCGCGTGGGTTGATCTGCGCACGGTGGCGGAAGGCGAAGGCTGTCCGAAATGCGACGCCCAAGATAAAAGCCTGTTGCGCATTGGCAAAGCTCTCGAAGTCGGTCACATCTTCAAGCTCGGCACGAAATACAGCGATTCAATGGGCGCGCGCGTGCTGAATGCGGACGGCAAGGAAGTGCCGATTGTGATGGGCAGCTACGGCATCGGCGTCGAACGCATTCTGGCCGCCGCGATGGAATTGCACAACGACGAAGCGGGCGCGATTTTGCCGATCTCGATTGCGCCGTTTCAAGTCATCGTGACGCCACTGAATATGCGCGACGAAGCGGTGAAAGAACTCGGCGATAAGTTGTATCAAGACTTGACTGCCGCAGGCATTGAAGTCTTGTACGATGATCGTGATGAACGCGCGGGCGTGAAGTTGAATGATGCCGATTTGATCGGGATGCCGTTTCAAATCCGCATTGGGCCAAAGAAGCTCAAAGAAGGCCAAGTCGAATTTTACGATCGCGCCACGCGCCAAGCCGAAGATGTCGCTGTAGATAACGTCGCGAAGATTGCGCAGCAGCGCGTCAGCGAAGCATTGCAAAAACTCAATGCGCAATAGAACACGGATGAAATGGATGCTGCGGATCGGTACTGATCTGATCCGCTTCAATCCGTCCTCTCAGTTCAATCCGTGTTCCATCTCAAGCCACTAATTACCCAAACTCAATTTGCCGTTCCTTCAAGTATTTGACCTTGTCGCGTAACTCCGCCGCGCGCTCGAATTCGTATTTCTTCGCCGCTTCGCGCATCTCGAACTCCAATTGTCCAATCGTCTCGCGCAATTTCTCCGGGCTGTACTCATCAAACAGTTCCAGATTCGTCGGCACTTTGAAGTAATCGGCTTCGTAGGCGGTGACGAGCGTGGCTTCAATCGGCTTGATGATGGATTGCGGCGTGATGCCGTGCGCGGCGTTGTGGGCGATTTGTTTGGCACGGCGACGATTGGTTTCGTCCAGCGCGTAGCGCATCGAATCCGTCATCTTGTCGGCATACAAAATCGCTTTGCCGCTGGAATGGCGCGCGGCACGCCCGATGGTTTGAATGAGCGATGACGCGCTGCGCAGGAAGCCTTCTTTGTCGGCATCTAAAATTGCCACCAATGAAACTTCGGGCAAGTCCAAGCCTTCGCGCAGCAAGTTAATTCCGACCAGCACGTCGAAGTCGCCTTTGCGCAAATCGCGCAGGATTTTCACTCGTTCGAGCGTCTCGATTTCGGAGTGCATGTACCGCACCTTGACGCCCAGTTCAGCGTAATAATCGGTCAAATCTTCGGCCATTTTTTTCGTCAGTGTCGTGACTAAAACTCGCTCTTTGCGCGCGGTGCGTTCGCGGACTTCGTCGAGCAAATCGTCAATCTGACCGCGCACCGGACGCACATCCACTTCCGGGTCGAGCAAACCCGTGGGGCGAATGATTTGTTCGATAAACTCGCCGCCGGTTTGCTGCAACTCGTACGGCCCTGGCGTCGCCGAAACGTAAATGATTTGCCCCGTGCGCTGCTCCCACTCTTCAAATTTCAACGGGCGATTGTCGAGCGCCGAGGGCAGGCGGAAGCCGTAATTCACGAGGGTCGTTTTGCGCGAGCGGTCGCCGTTGTACATGCCGCGAATTTGCGGAATGGATTGATGGCTTTCGTCTACGACCACAATCGTGTCGCTCGGCAAATAGTCGTACAACGTGGGCGGCGGTTCGCCGGGTGCTTTACCGGTAAAATGCCGCGAGTAGTTTTCAATGCCGTGACACGATCCCAACGCTTGCAGCATCTCCAAATCGTACATCGTGCGCTGATGCAATCGTTGCTCTTCGACCAGTTTGTTTTGCTCGCGCAATTGCGGTTCCCACCATTCCAATTCTTCTTTGATGGTTTTGACAGCCTTCTTGATCGTGCCCTGCGGCATCACGTAATTCGACTTTGGATAAATCGGCAGGCGCGCTTCGTGTTTGCAAATCACTTCGCCGAGCAACGGATCAATCGTCGAGATTGACTCAATTTCGTCGCCCCACAATTCGACGCGATAGGCTTGTTCCTGATAGCTCGGTTGTATTTCGATCACGTCGCCGCGCACGCGAAACGTGCCGCGCCCGAATTCGATGTCGCTGCGTTCGTATTGCAATTCGACCAGCTTCTTGACAATGTCCTGGCGCGAAATCTTTTGCCCCGGCTCCAAAAACAACAGCATGCCGTAATACGCATCGGGATCGCCCAAACCGTAAATCGCCGACACCGAAGCGACCACGATCACGTCGCGCCGCTCGAACAATGACCGCGTCGCGCTCAGTCGCAAGCGATCAATTTCATCATTCACCGTTGCTTCTTTTTCGATGTAGAGATCAGATGAAGGCACGTAGGCTTCGGGCTGGTAGTAGTCGTAGTAGCTCACAAAATACTCGACAGCGTTGTGCGGAAAGAAGCCTTTGAATTCCTGATACAACTGCGCGGCCAGCGTTTTGTTGTGCGCCATCACAATCGTCGGGCGCTGCACCTTTTGAATGACCTGGGCTATGGAGAAAGTTTTTCCCGAGCCAGTAATCCCCAACAACACTTGATGCTTCTCGCCTGCGTTCAGGCCGTTGACTAAGGCGGCAATCGCTGTCGGTTGATCGCCTTGCGGTTGGTAGTGGGAAACAAGCTGAAAATTCATAGTGATAATTCTCTTGGTATCCGTCTCGGAATGTCACATATTGTCGCATAATGTCCCATCGGCTCAAATCCGGTGGGGCGTGACTTTCACGCCAAATGCACTTCTTATCCGTAAGAATTCGGCCTTCGACCCTTTGGCATTCAACTTGCTCAAGGCGTGGCGAAGTAGCGCGATTTGGCAAATCGCGCTACATTTTAAATACGATGGCTTTACACTCTGATTCGCAAGCACACGAGACGCACCTGTCCCCATACCGACGTTTATTCCAAATGTTGCGTGAGGATCGGGTGGACATTTTCACGCTCATTGTTTACACCAGCCTGACGGGTATACTCACGCTCGCCATCCCGCTCACTGCACAATTTGCCGTCAACACGTTGGCCGCCGGAATCATGCTTCAACCGCTGGTCGTGCTGAGCATCGCGGTGTTGACCGCGCTCCTCTTTGCGGGCTGTTTACGACTGCTGAAGCTGGTGTTGCTGGAACGGATGCAACAGCGGGTCTTCGCGCGCGTGGCGTTGCGGCTGGCGGACAGGTTGCCGCGCATTCAACAAACGGCGTTGATGTCGTCGTACGCGCCGCAATTGGTCAATCGGTTCTTTGACGTCATCACCATTCAAAAATCGCTGGCGAAATTGTTGCTGGACGGCCCGACGGCGATGCTGCAAGTGCTGCTGGGCTTATTGCTGATGGCGTTCTACAGCCCGTATTTATTGGCCTTCGACGTCTTTCTGATTCTGTTCGTCATCTTCGTCGTCACGGTGTTGGGCATCGGCGGCTTGCCCAGCAGCATTCACGAGTCGTATCAAAAATATCACGTCGCCGAATGGTTGGAAGAAGTCGCACGGTGTCATCGCAGCTTCAAATTGAACGGGGAACATGAATTCCCGATGACGCGCGCCGACAATCTGGTCATTTCGTACATTCAGGCCCGCCGCAAACATTTCCGCGTACTCTTTCGGCAAGCCGCAGGCAATTACTTTTTCCGTGCCATCGCCAGCGGTGGCGTGCTCGCCATTGGCGGCTTTCTGGTCATAGATCAGCAATTGACGCTGGGGCAACTGGTCGCCGCAGAGTTGTTGATCGTGGGCGTGCTGGAAGGGTTGGAAAAGCTGATTCGGATGCTCGAAACGGTCTACGATTTGTTGACCGGCGTGGACAAAGTCGGGCACGTGACGGATTTGCCGGTGGAGCGCGAGGCGGGAAAACCGATCCCCCATCAACAGGGAGCCGCGACCGTACATTGTCGGGGCGTGAGCTTCGCCTACTTGCCCGATCAGTACATTCTGGAAGACCTCAATCTGACCGTGCTTCCAGGGGAGCGCATCAGTTTGGTCGGAGAAAGCGGCGCGGGCAAATCCACGCTGGCCTCGCTGCTGTGCGGCTTGCAGGAACCCACGCTCGGCCTCGTACAAATCAACGGGCTGGACGTGCGCGAAGCCAGTTTGAAGAGCCTGCGCAGTGTCGTGTCAATGGTCAGCGATGCCAACGAAATCTTTGAAGGAACGGTCGAAGAAAATATCCTGGTCGGGCGCGATCATATTTCATACGAAGACGTGCAGTGGGCGTTGGAAGTCACGCAACTGACCGATGAATTGACGCGCTTGCCCGCGGGCATGCAAACCAAATTGCTCGGCGAAGGACGCAACATTTCGCGCGGGCAAATGCAACGCTTGCTCATCGCGCGGGCGATTGTCGGACGCCCCAAATTATTGATCCTCGACGAAGCCTTCACGGGCATTGATGAAAACGACAAGCTGCGCATCCTGACTCGTTTGTATGATCGGGAACAGGACTGGACGATCATTGACATTTCCCACGACCCGGAAGTCGTTGTTCGTTCGAGCAAAATTTATGTATTGGCCGAAGGGGCGCTCTTGGAATCAGGAACGCCACAGGAATTTGCGTTGCGGAAAGATTGTCGCTTTGCGGCGCTTTTCCCCACGCTCAATGCCAAAGCGAACTTAATCGTAGGCTAAGATGATTCAGCACGAAGAAATCGTTATACTGCTATGGCCATGCCCGCTAGAAAACAAATTGTAGAGACTGCGGCTCCGCCCAAAGACAATGTGGTTGAGATGCCCCACGTGCGCCGCCCATCGCTCCAACTCAAATCGCTGGACGAGGTCAAATCGCGCAGCTCCGCGCGGTGGCTCGTGCTGATTTTATTGTTCCTGCTGCTGGTCATCATCTTCTGTCTGATTTATGTGCCCTGGCAACAATCCGTGACTGGCAAAGGACAAATTTTCATCTTCAATCCCGGCGACCGCCCGCAAAGCATCGAGGCGCAGATTTCGGGGCGGCTGAAGCAATGGAAGGCGTCGGAAGGGCAAAAGGTCAAGGCGGGCGACGTCATCGTCGAACTGGAAGAGATTGATCAAAAGTTTCTCGACCCCAATCAAATCAACAGTCAGCGCGGGCAGAAAGATGCGCTGCTCGCCAGTCGTGCCGCCGCGCAATCCCGATTAGCCGCGCTCGAAAGCCAGTTGAGCGATTTGAGCAATTCCCGCGAGGTGGCGATTCCCGCCGCGAATGAACGCTTTCGGATGGCGCAGGATCGCGTCGAAGTCGCCAAACAAAACATCGAACAAGCCAAACAAAACGTCGTGACCGCGCAGCAAAATTACGACCGCATCAAATCGTTGTTTGAGGACAACGGCTTGCGCTCGAAACGCGATTTGGAATTGTCTGAGTTGGAACTGGTGAGCCAGAAAACCCGCTTGGAAAGCCTGCAAGCGCAATGGCAATTGGCGCAGCGTGAAGTCGAAGCCTTACGGCTCGATGCCGGGCGCGTCACGAACGACACCGCCGCGCAATTGAACGGCATACGGGTTTCCATCGCCTCCGTCAAAGAAACCATCGCAAAGTTGGACAGCGACATTCTCAAGCTCGACATTGACATCAACAATCTGGAACAGCGCAATCAACAGCATCTGGTGCGTGCGCCGCGCGATGGTTTTTTGGTGCGAGTGCTGCGCGTGGGGCAAGGCGAAACCGTGAAAGCCGGAACCGTGCTGGCACAGATTGCGCCGAAGACCGAAGACCAGGCCGCCGAAGTTTTTCTCTCCGGCTATGACGCGCCGCTCGTGCGCGTCGGCGATCCCGTGCGCTTGTCGTTTGATGGCTGGCCCGCGATTCAATTCGTCGGCTGGCCCTCGGTCGCCGTCGGAACCTTCGCCGGGCGCGTCAAAGTCATTGATGCGGTCGGCGATGCTCAGGGCAACGTCCGCATCGTGGTTGAGCCGGATCAGGAAGCTGTCGCTAAAAATGGCGATGAACCCTGGCCGCCGCTCGAACAGTTGCGTGCTGGCACGGGCGCACGCGGCTGGGTGATGCTGCGCAACGTTTCGCTGGGCTTTGAACTATGGCGGCAATTCAATGCCTTCCCCGCGTCACGCGAGAAACCAATTACGATGACGGGACGGGACAAAGAAAAAACCAGCAAAGAAGGAGACGAGGAAAAGTAATTTGAGATGTAGCGCGATTTGCTAAATCGCGGGGCTTGCCCAGAAAAAGGCATGCGATTTAGCAAATCGCGCTACGGCAAAATTTTGCCGGATACTTATGAACTCCATCGCCATTCGCTGTTTCGCGTTGCTTTTCTTCGTGGTGCTGCTTCCTGCGACGACGCAGGCGTTTCAAGTGGCGCATCAATTGCCGCAGATATTTTCGCCCGCCCTGACAACGGCTTCGTCTGATCCTGCCGTAGAACCACAATCGGGACGACGCCCCGTGCCGAGCGCGCCCGCCGCCCCGTCGTCCGCGCCCAACGGCATCCTGACGCTCGAAGAAGTCTTGCAGCGCGTCGAGCAATACCATCCCAAAATGCTCGGCGCACAAACGGAACGTGATGTCGCAACGGGCAAGCGATTGGAGAAACAAGGTGCGTTCGACCCCGTCGTGAACATCGGCACGGATTATCTGCGCTACAACAGCGCCAGCCGTCGTGGCTCGTTGCTGAACACGCGCACGAACGATGTTTCGGTCGAGTTTCTGACGCCCTCCGGCATCAAGGTGTACGCCGGTTCGAGCTTCAATTTCGGAACCGTCAAATCGCCGCTCTCTTCGACGGGCGAAACCGGCACGCATTTTGTCGGCATCAAGGTTCCGCTCTGGCGCAACTTCCGCATCAACGAAAAATCTGCGGCGGAACGACAAGCGTTTTTGGGCGAACCGCTCGCCGAAGAGCAGATCAAATTGACGCGCCTGGATTTGCAATTGAACGCTTCGCTCAACTATTGGGATTGGATCGCGGCCAAGCAAAAACTGGACGTGGCGCGCAATCTGTTAGAACTCTCCAGGATTCGCGCCGAAGCCGTGCAGGCGCGCGTCAAAGCGGGCGACCTGCCGCCGATTGATGCCGTCGAAGCGAATCAGGAGATTCAGCGTCGGCAAGGCGGGCTGACCAAAGCCGAACGCGATTTGCAAAAAGCGGCGTACAAATTATCGCTGTATTTATGGGAACAAAACGGCTTGCCCGCGCCCACGCCGGTCGCCGTCAACGTGCCGGTGAATTTTGCCCGCCCGACGACGTTTACGAATCAACAAGCGTTGGAAGCGCAACGCCTCGCGCTGGAACGACGGCCTGAATTGCGCATCCTCGCCATCAATCAGGACATTTCGCAAATTGATTTGGAACTCGGTCGCAACCAACGACGACCGGCGTTGGAATTGGGACTCAGCCCCGGTCGTGACACAGGCTTTGGCGGCGTCGGGAACATCTTCAAAGCCGAACTGTCGCTCGCGTTGCCCTTGCGCCAACGCACGGCGGACGGGCGCATTCAAACCGCGCAGGCCAAATTGCAAAAGCTGGATTGGGATTTGCTGAATCAACGCCAAACGATCACGGTCGAAGTCAATGACGCGGTCAATGCGATCAACACGACGTATGAACGCTTCATCGCGGCGGAGAGCGAAGTGCAGTTGGCGCGGCAATTGGAAGTCGGCGAACGCACGCGCTTCAACCTCGGCGACAGCACGCTGTTCCTCGTCAATCAACGCGAACGCGCGACGGCAGAGGCCGAGAACAAGTTGATCGAAATTCGCGCCGAATACGAACAAGCCGTCGCCGCCTTCCGCGCCGCAACCGGCAGCTTCCGCTAAGACAACGATAGTATTCAGCCGCGCGGAAAATTACGTGGTGTGATTGCTGTTGTCACCCCAAAAGTAGGAACAGGTCTTAGATAGGATTTCACTTGCGTGGTTGATGCACGCGAAGCGTTTCTCCGTGCGACGGTCTCGATGTCGCTTTAGTATTACGAGCGATTCCAAAGCGACGTCGAGACCGTCGCACGGAGAAACGCTTCGCGTCCCGTATAGACAATCTGGAGCAAGTTGGTTTGCAATGCGCCTCATCTTTTGCTTTGATGAACCGAACCGCGATACTTTCTGCGGCCAGTCGAGTTGAAGACGGGCAAATCATCTTTCTTAACGACGACTTTGAACTATACCGATAGAGTATGGAGCCTGAACCGACCATAACAATACCCGCTGGCATCCGCGTTACAAACGTCTCCAAGCGGTTTGGGTCGCAGCAAATCCTGAAAGACATCAGTCTCGCAATTGCGCACGGCGAAGTCGTCGTCGCGTTAGGGCCATCCGGCAGTGGCAAAACAACGTTGCTGCGCATCATTGCGGGATTAGAAGCGCCGGATGAAGGCGAGATTCAGATTCGGGGAACAGCCGCGACCTATTTTCCGCCCCAACAACGCGGGCTGGGCGTGGTGTTCCAGGAACACGCTTTGTTTCAGCGCAAAACCGTGGAAGAGAACATTGCCTTCGGCCTGCAAATGCGGGGCAAAGCGAAAGAAGAACGGCAGAGTGCGGTGAATCGCTTGCTGGCGCTTACGCAATTAGAAGCGCATCGCAAAAAATATCCCGCCCAGCTTTCCGGCGGACAGCGTCAACGAGTCGCGCTCGCACGCGCACTTGCGTTTGAACCCGAAGCCTTGTTGTTTGATGAAGCCTTCAGCGCGCTGGACGCGATTACGCGCACGGAATTGCGGCGCGAAGTGCGCGCGATTTTGCGCGTGATGAATGTGCCTGCCTTGTTCATCACGCACGATCAGGAAGAGGCATTAGAACTTGCGGATCGGATCGTAGTGCTGAATGAAGGCCGGATCGTACAGGAAGGCACGCCGTTTGAAGTTTACAATCATCCGCGCAATGAGTTTGTCGCCACGTTTCTGGGCGCAGCCAATGTGTTGCTCGGACGATGGGGTCAGGGCAAAGTTACCCTGGGTCGCCTGCGCCTGAAAGCGATTCCCGATGCACCGCTGCTGGCCGAACGACAGGCCGTCAAAATCGTGTTCCGCCCCGAAGATGTTGTCTTGAACTTTCAGCCGCAATTGCTCGATACGCCGTATTATCTGGGGCGCGCGGAGATCGA
The DNA here is from genome assembly GCA_964631865.1 of uncultured Heliobacteriaceae bacterium. Classification (GTDB taxonomy): domain Bacteria; phylum Acidobacteriota; class Blastocatellia; order RBC074; family RBC074; genus JAFDVL01. The sequence continues at coordinate 11,707 of CAZWAK010000207.1, forward strand.
AGACATTTCCTACATCGGGCACAGCGAACGCTTGGTCTTGCGGCTGCTGTTATGGTCTCCGCAAGGCCAGGAAAATGATCCCGAAGTACAACGCCTGCGCAATCTGACATTGGTGGATGAGACTTATGCGGATGGCTTTCCCATCGTCATCACACGCAACAAATGGGAAGCGACAGAGATGGAATTGTCGGTTGGCGATGCCGTCGTCGTAGGACTGAAAGGCTATCGTTTGTTGCCACATTATCCGTTGGGATTAGAAACCAGCGCGAAGGCCATGTAAGCCAAAAAGATTCAATTTGCGATTGACAGATCGAATGTGCTGGCGCATAACTCCCACCACTTTAATAGGAATTACGATGAACGTCTCGACCAAAAGCGAATATGGCCTGCGCGCGTTGATTTACCTGGCGGGGAAAACCGGTCAGGAAGCGACGCCTGCACGCGAAATCGCGGAGAAGTGGAACGTTCCAGTCAAATATTTAGAGCAAATTCTGAAGACCTTGAAAGAAGCCGGAATGATTAGCGGTCAGGTCGGCGTCGGCGGTGGGTATCGCCTGATGCGTCCGGCAACATTGATTACGGCGGGCGAAGTGATACGCACGCTGGACGGTCGCATTGCGCCGATGAGTTGCGTCAGCACATCGGATTACGAACCGTGCGAATTTGAAGCGGGTTGTGGATTAAAAACATTATGGGCACGCGCGCGCGCGGCCATGCTCGGCGTGCTGGATCAAACAACCATCGCGGACTTATGTACGCCGGTCAGTCGCCCGCAGGTGATTGACCTAAAAACAGCCTCACGTAAATAAATCATCCCCAGACAATTTTTCTTTTGCTAGTTTTCGTTTTTGTACGCCCCAAACTCCTA
>CAZWAK010000208.1:0-12524 GCA_964631865.1 uncultured Heliobacteriaceae bacterium
CAAAAACGACCGCTATAAGGATTCTTCCCACTCAGAATCCGAGAGGCTCACAAGTACTCGTCAGAAATGACGGAAAAACATTTGTCCTCACCCCACAGCAGCAGGTCACCTCTGGTGACTCTGCTGCTTTTACTTTTGGGCGGTACCTTCATCGCCAAACTACTTCACCTGTAACAAAATATCGGTCAATCGTTCCACCGCGGTCACGAGGCTACGACCGGCTTCGTCAAATTGATTGTTTTGCACCAACCCTTGCGCCTCGACGATTTTTTGCGTGACTCCAGCCAGATTCACATACGGAACTTGCAACCGGGGATTGGCCTGCAAGACCTGTCCCAACTTGTCCACCTGATCTTTCAGTCCGGCGATGCCTGCCAGCACACCGTTTTTATTCTTGACGTTTTGCTCGATCACATTGGCCGGGACGCGCGTGCGTTTGGCCTGATCTTCGGCGACCTCCAACCCATTGGCGATTTTGCCATAAAGGAACAAAAACTTGGTGAGCGCCTTGAGTGTGTTGGCGACTTCGGTGGTTTCTTTGCGTGTGTCCGGCGCGGGCGGAGGCGCAGGGGTTGGCGTCGTGGCGCGACTCCGTTGCGAAGTGGTCGGCGTCCGTTTCTTTTTTTGTGCCAACCCCGCCGGAGAAACGACCAGCAACAGGGCGAGTGCAATCAGCAGAGATCGGTTCATTCGTAGTTCCTCCAGGCGCGCGGCCTCATTTCTTCTCGTCTTTTTTCTCGTCGGGTTTGGCTGCTGTGTCTTCAGTCGGTGTTGGGGTGGCTGCTGGTGCAGTGACCACGTCAGTTAATTTGAAATTCAAGGATTCCAAGATCGATTTGTTGGTTTTGAAGACCCCTGGTTTGCCTTCCACGCGCACATACACGTTTTCACCCTCCGCCGCAGAGATAAAAAACTTAGCCGCTTGATTGTCTTTGCCGCTAAAGCTCGCTTCGACGACAGGCTTGGCCAAAAGAGCTTTGATTTTGTCGTCCGGGCTGTCAATGACTTCGGTCGCCGACGTATTCAAAAGGGTAAATGGTTTGCTGGTCTCGGCTTCCTGATCTTTTTTGGCTGCCGGTTCTTTGATGAGCCATTTGTTGTCGCTGTTTCGTTCTGCCGCGAAGGTCAGGTTCTGATTTTTAATCGTGAAGCTCGTGACGTCGCCTTGCAGCAATTTGGTCATTTCTTTGGCGCGCAGATCGTTCAGCGATTTGGTGGCGCTGGTGAGCAGCGACGCCGACAGCAGCAACACATTCGGGTTTTGGTCAATTTGCGAATACACGCTCGCGTCAGTCGGGTCTTTGCGCCCCAACACGATTTTGTGGGACGTGCCGTTTTTCAGCTTCACTTCGAGCGTGATGGCCGGTTGGGCTAATCCCGCTCCGCTTTGCAAGCTCGGCGTCATCACGAGGCTGCGATCAATCGTCGCGCTCGCAACGCTGCTCACGAGCGATTCAACGGCGGTTTGGTCGGCCTCGGTTTTGACGGGCTGCGTGATCGTCCAGGCCTTGCCGTCTGTGTTGAGCGCAATGGTTTGGCCTTGCTGCGTCAGGTTGATGGCCGTGACGTCTTCGCTCTTGAAGGTGAACGCCGGTTTGCTGGTTTCTTCCACGTCGCGCTCTTTGCCGTCTTTCCACTCAAAAAAATACACATACGCGCCGAGCGCCAGCGCCAGCAGAACAATGATGATCGTGTTTCGCTTCATAATTCGGTGGTCGGTGGTCGGTTGCTCACTTTGGCAAACAACCGACAACTGACAACTGACACAAGGTTATCTTCGCTTCCACCAAATGGAAATCCCCGTGACGATCACGGCGAGCGGCATAAAGATCGTCAGCCAGAACAACAGATTTTGCGCGACGGAAGAAAGCTGCACATCGCGATTGGTTTGACTCTTCGGGCGAATCGAAATCAGGTCTTCTTCTTCGGCGAGCCAGTTGATTGAGTTGACGAGCAAATCACCGTTCGCGCCCTGCCGCTGATACGCATTCGACGCAAAATCCGCATCGCCGATGACGACCAACCGCGCGTCTTTCCCGCCTGCTTTTTTGGTCGCAGCCACGCCCAATGTGAGCGGGCCTTTGATGTCTTTGCCTTCGTCCATTTTGGCCTGATTGCCCTGCAACTCGGTTTCGCCAAAGCTTTCGGCGGAAGTTTTCAGCAACTCCGTGGTGGTGATCTCGGTTTTCGACGAATCGGTTTTGAAGGAACGCGCGATAGGGAAGAAGGCAGGCAAGCGGCCAAATGTTTTCGTGATCGGGTGCGAGCCGAAATCCGTGACCAACGGCACGCCGGCCCCAGCTCCGCTGAGTTGCCCGATGGCGCTGTAATCAATCACAGTGTCTTTGTGCGCTTCAATCGCCCAGTTTTTCAGCAAGGCATCCACATCCGCTTCGCTGTCGGGATCAAGCCCCAGCAGCATCTTTCCGCCCGCGTCCATCCACTTTGACAAAATGTCCACCTCGCCGGGCAACAAGGGTTTTTTCGGGCCGGGGACAACGAGGACGGAACAGTCAGCAGGGATTTCGTTTTTGGTCACGAGGCTGATGGTTTTCGTCGTGTAGTTGTCGCCTTTCAGCTTGGCATCAATTTGCTGATAACCTTCCGGCCCGCCGCCGTTCAATTCGTGTTCGCCGTGCCCTTCCAGAAAGCACACGGTTTTGGCCTGCTCGCGCGTGACTTTCATAATCGCGCTTGTCAGCGTTTGCTCATCTACGGTCGCAACTTTTTCGCGACGATTGTTGGCGACTACGAGGGTTTCGCCGGGACGTGTGCCGCGAAACTGCGCGGCCATTTCGGGGCGCGCTTGCAGATCAATGCGCTCGTAGGTGATGCGATTGCTGAGATCGCGGTACTGCTCGACAAAGGTGGCGACGGGTTCGTCCGTTTTGCTGAAATACACCACTTTCACATCGCTCTTCAAATCGCCCATGACCTTCTTCGTCTGATCCGAAAGCGTGAAGAGCTTTTCCGCCGTCAGGTCGAATTTCTTGTGCTTTTTGTAGCCGAGATAGTTGATGAAGGCGAAGATTGCGACCGCCGCCAACGAGACCACCAGCGCATTCGCGCCCAAGCGCGTCGAGCGTTTTTGCGACGATTCGACGATGTTGCCGAAGTTGCCGGCCAACCAAACCAGCAACAAAATGCCGCCCGCGATAATCAATGCCCAATACCATTTGGACATCACGGCGTAAATGGAATACAGCAGCAACCCCGCTCCCAACAAGGCTGCGCCAAGCGTTCCCGCAGAATTCAAAAGTTTGGTTCGATCCATAAGTCAGTAATGATTTTCAGTTCATAGCAAGTATCAATGCAGGAGGCGTAACGCGATTTGCCAAATCGCGCTACATTGCGCTGCCTGTTTACATGAGCCAAATTTTCAGTGCCCAATCACGCCCTTCTCCAGCGCATCGAGTTCAACGATTGCAACGTCAGAAACAAGCAAAGAATCGTGAACGAGACATAAAAAATCACACTCGTCGTATCAATCACGCCGCGCGTGAAGCCTTCGTAATGCTGAATCACCGACAAGTATTGCAGCACTTGACCGAGCACCGTGCCAGGGCCGGGCGCGAAGGCGTTGATGATCCACAGAAGGAGTGCGGCAGCGAACGTCCCGACGCCCGCGATGATCTGGCTTTCGGTCAGCGACGAGATGAACAGGCCGAGCGCAATCAACACCGCGCCGAGCAATAGAATGCCCAGATACGACGACCACAGAATGCGCCAGGGAAATGACGGATCGCTGAAGCGCGAAATGTAAACGTGATAAAGCAACGTCGGAGCCATCAGCAGCGCATAGAGCGACAGCCCGGCGAAAAATTTGCCCAGCACGATTTGCAATTCCGTGATGGGCGAAGTCATCAGCATTTCCATCGTGCCGCGTTTGCGTTCTTCGGCATAGCCGCCCATCGTCAGCATCGGAACCATAAACAGCGACACCGTCGCAGCAAAGCCCATCAATTGCTGGATGATGATGAACGGCACATCCACGTCGCCCGCGCTGCCGCCTTGCATCGCTTGCATGCGGTATTGCATGACTTGCGTCAGCAAACCGCGCTCGCCAAAGGTTCCGAAGTAAAACAACAACCCCGAAATCGCCAGGAACACGCCGATGACAATGTAGGCGACGGGCGAGACAAAATAGCTGCTGAGTTCGCGGCGATAAATAGCAATGATATTTCTCATAAGCTCTCAATTCTTCATTCTTCATTCTCTATTCTCCATTCTTTTGCAGAAGAATTGAGAATTCAGAATCGAGAATGAAGAATGGCAGAAGAATCCACTTTTCAACTTTCGCTCGGCGCAGGTTCCGCCGTTGCTTCCTGCGCTTCGGGCGTGGGTTTTTCTTCGGTCGTCAACTGGCGGAAGACATCTTCCAGGCTCAACGTTTCGGTGCGCAGTTCGTACAACTCGAAGCCGCTGCCGATCACGTGCGCGGCGATTTGGCTGCGCAGATCGCGTTCGGTTTGGCTCTCGACGGTGACGGCTAATAACGCTTCCTGCGGTTCGGCTTCGACGTAGGTGACGCCGTCCAGACTGGTCAGCGCGGCGGTCACGGCTTCGGTCTCGCCTTTGACGAGCAAATGCGTGCGGGCGCTGTTGGTGCGTTGTTGCGCGAGGTTTTTCGGCGTGTCCATCGCCACAATTTGGCCGCGATTGATGATGATGACGCGCTGACAGGTTTCTTCGACTTCCGGCAGAATGTGCGTCGAAAGAATGATCGTGTGTTCACCCGCGAGCGCGTTAATGAGGTTGCGCACTTCGATGATTTGATTCGGGTCGAGACCGTTCGTCGGCTCGTCCAGAATCACGACATCGGGATCGTGAACAATCGCCTGCGCAATGCCAACGCGCTGTTTGTAGCCGCGTGAGAGCCGCTTGATGAGGTCGTTCTTGCGCTCCATCAAGCCCGTCGCTTCCATCGCGTAATCGGTGCGTCGCCCGATGTCCGCCGTCGCGACGCCTTTGATGCGTGCGATGAATTGCAAATAATCGTTCACCGCCATTTCGGGATAGAGCGGCGGCGTTTCGGGCAAGTAGCCGATGCGCTTGCGCACTTCGAGCGATTGCTCCGCGACATCGAACCCGGCCACGCGCACCGTCCCGTTCGTCGCGGGCAAATAGCCTGTGATGATGCGCATTGTCGTCGTTTTCCCCGCGCCGTTCGGCCCGAGGAATCCGACGATTTCGCCTTTGTTGACTGTGAAAGAAATATCGTTGACGGCCTGGCCTTTGCCGTAGCTTTTCGACAGATGCTCAACTTCGATCAAGTTCGCCTCCGAATCAGTAGTGTTGTGATGACCTTTGAAATAAAGCGCAGATTGTATTCACGCGGTTAGGAGTGCGTCAAGTGGCTTCAGGCGCGCGGCGGCACGGAACCGCTAATCGGTTTGCGCGTCGTCTCGCCGGTTTTCAGCACCGTGATGCCTTCGTCTACTTCGCCGTGCGGACGCGGGATGACGTGCGTCGAAACCACCTCGCCGACTTTGCGCGCTGCGACCGTGCCTGCTTCGACGGCAGCTTTGACGGCTGCGACTTCGCCGCGCACGATGGCGATGACGAGTCCGGCGTCAATCTTTTCCCAGCCGACCAATTGGACATTCGCCGCTTTGACCATCGCGTCCGCCGCTTCGATCATTGCCACGAGTCCGCGACATTCAATCATTCCCAAAGCTTCCATACTTTTTCTCTTTGCCACGAATTTCACGAATAGACACGAATTAAGACCCTTTGGGATTTTAGGTTCGTCGTTCCAACCCAAAGTAAATTCGTGTTCATTCGTGAAATTCGTGGCAAAATTTTATTTGATCTTGCCCCGCATTTGATAGAGCCACAGCAAGGCCGTGTTCATGAGCTTCTCGCCTGCGCCGACTTCGACGGGCGAGACGGCGTTGTCTGCGCCATAACCGCCTTCCGCCACCGCTTCAATCGTCGGGAAGTATTGATGATACCCGTTCGAGTAGCCAAAGAAAAACACTTGCATGCCGCGCGCGCGTTCTTTTAGCCGAATCGCGTGGTTCGCAAAGAATTCGCCCGACGCGCCGACGAGCGCGATTTCGTTGTTCAGCAATGCGACCGTCAACCGTGGCCGCACGCCGTCCGCATATTCGTCCACGTAGTTCGGAATCAATTCGGGGAAGAACGCTTTGGCGAAGGCTTGCTTGATGAGCGGGTTCGCAAAATCGGTGCGCGAGCCAAATTTGAAGCGGTCTTCGCGCACTTGCAGTGACGGCGATGAAACTTCGTTCGCTTTCATCGTGGCCAGAAATTTCAACGCCTCCTGCCCCAACGCTTGGCCGTACGCTTGATAATCTTTGTCGCCGCGATTCGTGGATTGATCGCCGGATGCGCCTTGCATAAACACCGCAACGCCGCCGATTTCCTTTTCAATCGTCGCTTTCAATGCGCCGACGAAATCTGCCGAATACTTGCGCACCGAGGACGGAATCGAAGTCGGATGCGCGGTGTAATTCAAAAGCACGGCAATCGCTTTGCCCGCCGCATCGTCAAAGCGCAGCACACCGAAATCGCGGTCAACAGGCTTCGGCTCAAACTTCGTGTGGCGATTGCGATTGAAGCCGTCGAGTTGAAAGACGCCGCTCGCCAATTTCGCCGGGACGAGGTTGGTGTTTGCGGCGACAATCGCGGCGACAATCGCGCCTTCGAGTTGTTTGTAGTACCGCAGCGCCGCGTCAAAGCGGCCTTTGCCTTTGCCGTCTTCATCGCTCAATTCCAGCACGGGGCCGTGATGTGTGTGCGAACCGGCGATGAACGAATGCTCGATGCCCGTTGCATTTTTGATCTTCGCGCGAATGTGTTGCAGCGACGCTTCGTTCGGCGCGCGGCCTAAATCCAAACCGACAATCGCAAGCTTGCTCGCGCCCGCTTGAATGACAACCGCTGCGGCAAACAACGGATCGAGCTTGCCGTCGGAGAGCGCGTCGTGGCGGTCGCCGTAGCCCCACATCGGCAAGGCTTCGCTCGGCGTGATTTCCAGCTTGGCCGCGCCGACTTGAAAGTTCGCCTGGGCGTTGAGTTGTACGGAGAAGACCACCAACACCGTTGTCAGAAGCAAGCCGCGTATGGATAATAAGGTCGCCATCTTGTTTACCGATCTGATTCACGAAACAAATTGATTCGCCGCGCGTGGAAGTCAGCGTCCACCGTCTGAAAATTAGGTTGCCAAGTTAACAGCGAAACGTCTCAGTCGCAAACGCAGAGTGCGCGGTTTCCAATTTCCGGGAGCATCTTTATGACCATTCGCGGGTTCGGGTTTTGGTTGTTGCTGTTCAGCCCCGCGCTGGCACAAACGCCGCCGCTGCTCGGCACGGGTTCGATCAGCGGCAAAATCACCGTCGAAGGCAAACCGGCCTCCGGCGTCGTCGTGCAATTGCACAAAGACAACGAACGCTGGGAGTCGAATAAGCCCGCCACCAGCGTCACGACCGATGCCGACGGCGTTTTCAAATTCGACCGGCTGCCCGCCGCGCGGTATTACCTCACGCCGTCTGCGCCGGGCTTTTACAATCCACAACAGAAATCTGAATGGGACGGCGGCGGCATTTCGCTCAACCTCGGCGACAGCGAACACGCGAGCGGAACTGATTTCGCTTTGAGGCGCGGCGCGGTCGTCACGGGGCGTTTGTTCGATGCCAACGGACGCGCCATCATCGAACAACAAGTCGTGCTGAAAAAACTCGGCGCGGGCAATAACCCCCAGATCATTCGTTGCAGCGATGCCAGCGATGATCGCGGCGTCTATCGCTGCTATGGTTTGGAGCCGGGCAAGTACATCGTCGGCGCGGGCACTGATCCGAAAGAAAACAACTTTGTGGCGCTGGGGGCGCGCACGTACCAACGCCTATGGTATCCGGGCGTGACGCAGGAGGAGCAGGCGACGCCGCTCGAAATCACGGTCGAGAAAGAAACCGCTGGCATTGATTTGAAGCTCGAACGCGCGAAGAAAGGCTTCAAGGTGATGGGGCGAGTGTACGATGCCGACACGAGCAAGCCCGTGCCAAACGTGATGCTTGGTCTCGGAACGCTGAACGCGGAAGGCATTATGACGAATATGACGTTTGGCGGCGGCTCCGGCTCGAATAACGAAGGCGAGTTCAAGCTCGAAGGCATCACCAAAGGCAAATACCGCGCGATCCCGCACTCCTGGAACGCGCCCGAATACTACGGCGATGGCGTGGAGTTTGAAGTGGACAACGAAGACATCAGCGGCCTCGAAGTCAAAATGCACAAAGGCGCGACGATTCAAGGCACGGTCGTGTTGGAGGAAGGCGCGTCGCCCGAAGCACAGAAAAAACTGTCCGGCCTCAACCTGGTAGCGCAGGCGCGCGACGCCAACGCGAAAGAAACCGATTGGAACGCTGCAACCAATTCCTGGAGCGGCATTGACGCCGCTGGCAACGTGCAATTCAAAGGCGTGCGCACAGGTCGCGTGACCTTCCATCTTCAGGGCAAGGAACTCAAAGGCTTTTCGATTGCGCGCCTCGAACGCGATGGTGCGCCGCTGACCGACGGGTTGCAAGTCAATGCGGGCGAAACGATCACGGGCTTGCGCATCGTGCTGGCACAAGGCAGCGCCACGATTCGCGGCGAGATCAAAGTCGAAGGCGGCACATTGCCCGAAGACGTCAGTTTGCGACTGCGAGCGAAAACCGCCAGCAAAACGCAAGGCGACGGTTGGGGCAACATAGATGCGCGCGGCAAGTTTGTGATTGAAAACCTCAGCAGCGGCAGCTACGAATTGGTCGTCGAAACCTATATGAATCGCCCTCCGTTCGGCAAACCTGCCGTGACGTTGCAGCCGAATGCCAAAACCGTCCAGGTTACGAACGGCCAGGACACCACCGTCAACCTGACCGTCACAATGGGCAGCAAAGAAGCAAGCAAGGAGGAGAAGCAATGATTCGTGTGATGATCGTTTTGTTGTTGTGGCTTCCATTGTTCGTGTGCGCGCAGGACAAGCCCGCCCCAGACAAATCTGAAGACCCGCTGTCGAAACGCAGAGGTTCGATCAAAGGCAAAGTGCTGAGCGATGACGGCCAGCCGCTCGAAGGCGCGAACGTCAACCTCAATGCGATGGGCGGAACGGGAATGGGGAGTTGGCGACAGATGCAAGCCGATGACGAAGGCAATTTTGTCGCGGATGGATTGACGTCCGGTTTGTACAGCGTCCACGCGCATTCCAGCGCCTACGTCATGCCAGACAACCCGCTCGAACCGAAATACTATCGGCTCGGCGAATTCGTCACATTCACGCTGGTCAAAGGCGGCGTGATTACCGGGCGCGTGACGAATGCGCTCGGCGAGCCGGTCATTGCTGCGCCGATTCGTGTCGAATGGGTGAGCGATCTCGAAGGCCGCAAAATCAGCTCTGAAGGATGGTATGGCTCGCGCCGAACCGATGATCGTGGCATGTATCGCGTTTATGGTTTGTTCCCTGGCAAATACGTCGTTTCGGTGGGTGGCCAATCGGCCTACCGCTCCGGGGCAGGTACGGGGTACGAAGCAGACGCGCCGACGTTTTATCCTTCGGCCTCGCGCGACGGTGCCACCGAAATCACGGTCAATTTGGGCGAAGAAGTGCGCGGCATTGACATCCGCTATCGCCGCGAAAAAGGCCATTCGATTAGCGGCAAAGTCACAGGCGCACCGGCAGACAACTCGTTGCAGACCGGCGGCGTGCAAATTTATTTGTATCGTTACCCCGGCGACAGGATGGAAATGAACACGTACATTCAAGGCACTGACCCCGGCAAAAGCTTTGAATTTTTCACCGTGCCGGATGGCGAGTACGAATTGGAAGCCCGTGTTTACGGGGGCGAAACCAAAGATTCGTACAAATCCGCCCGTCGCCGCGTCACGGTCAAAGGCGGCAACGTTGCCAACATCGAATTGCGGTTGGTGCCACTCGGTTCCATTGAAGCCAAACTCGAATGGGAAGTCACGCCCGAAAAAGAGCGGCAGGCCACTTGCCAAAGCGCGCGTCCGCCATCGCCTGAAGAGACGATGCTGCGGCTCCTCAAAGACGACCCCAAAGCCGACACGGCGGCAACGTATTTCTTCCGCTCCGACGTGCTTCCGAACGAAAAGAACGAACTCAAATTTCAAGGCTTGGAAACGGCCACCTATCGTTTTGCAGCGGCGTGGCTTGATGAAGCGTGGTACATCAAAGCCATCACGCAGAAACCCGCATCGCCAGCCTCCAACCTCAAATCTCCAACGGCGCAAGCCCCGGACATCGGCAAACAAGGCCTCGCGCTCAAGCCCGGCGAAAAACGCAACGATGTGGTGCTGAAGCTGGCCAACGGTGCCGCGAGCCTCAGCGGGCGCGTGGCAACGGACAAAAATCAAGCGTTGCCGTCGCGCCTGCGCGTACACTTGATCCCCGCCGAAAAAGAAGCTGCCGACAATTTGCTGCGCTACGCTGAACTGAAAACGAAAGACGGCACGTTTACGTTTGCGAATCTCGCGCCCGGCAAATACTGGCTGCTCGCGCGCCGCGCCCCCGACGACGAAGCGGACACGAAGCGCGTGAATCCGCTGGCGTGGGACGTCGCGACACGCAAAACGTTACGCCTCGACGCCGAAGCTGCGCATCAGGCGTTTGAATTGACCGCCTGTCAGCGCGTGAAAGATTACGTGCTGCAAAAATAAACGGAGGAAGTTATGTGGCGTCGAAGTGTTCTGTTCGTAACGATGTTAGCCGTTCCGTGGTTGGCGTTGGCGCAAACAGAGAAAGCGGGGACGGCTTCGATTGCCGGACGCATCACGCGCGGCGAGCAATCGGTCGCGCGTATGCTGGTCACGGCGCAACCCGCGAATCAATTCAGCGGCTGGCAACAACCGCATTTCTCCGTCCGCACGGGCAGCGACGGACAATATCGCCTCACCGGCCTCAAGGCAGGCAACTATCTGGTCACGCCGCAGGTGCTGACTGATGTGTTGCTGTTCGAGGGCAGGCCGATGAGGAGCGGCAAAACGGTTCTGGTGCAAGACGGCGAAGACGTCGAAGGCGTAGATTTCACGGTCGTCCCCGGCGGCGTCATCACGGGCACGATCACCGAAAACTCTGGTCAACCCGCGATTGGGCGGGAAGTCACGTTGCTGCAATACCATGTGCGGGAAAGCAACGGGCAACGTCCCGCGTACTCTGCGCCAATTTTGTATAAGATCAATCGCACCGATGATCGCGGCGTGTATCGTATCTTCGGTTTGCCGCAAGGCAAGTACCTCGTCTACGTTGGGGATGTGAACTCCACTACCGCACCCGTTTACCTTCCGCCCACCTATTACCCCGGCGTGTTGCAGGAAAATCAGGCCAAAGCCGTCGAAGTCTCGGAAGGCAGTGAAGTCACGGGGATAGACATCCGGCTTCGCAAGTCGGCCAAAACATACACCGCACGTGGGCGTATTGTAGATGCGCCGACGGGCGTGCCGCTCGCCGGCTTGCAAATCCGTTCTGTGGTCATGAAAGGCGAAGAAGGGCAACTCGCGCTCCGCGCCACCGAACGCACCAATCGGCAAGGCGAATTTCAATTCCAGGGGCTTCGTCCGGGTCGTCACGTCGCGCATCTCGATGTCGAAGAAGGTGCCGAGTATTACTCCGACGCCGTGTCGTTCGAGGTTTTGAACGAGGATGTCAACGGCTTGGAACTCAAAGCCTCACGCGGCGGCAGCATCAGCGGTCACGTCGTGATGACCGGCACGAACGATCCGCAATTGTTGGCGCGTCTCCAAAACTTCAGTGTGAGCCTCCACCGGGCTGACCGTAACAGCGTTGTGCCGCCTGCGGCCTTTGTGCGCCCCAATCCTGATGGCAGTTTTCGTCTGACGGGCTTGCGTCCCGGCCCGGCCAAACTCGCGCTCGGTTGGAACGTTCTCGTTCCTGGGCCGCGGGCGTTTTTGCTGCGGGTGGAAAAAGGCAGCGCCGATGTGACGGAAGGCCTGTCGTTGCAGGCGGGCGAACACCTGACGGGCGTGCGGATGATTGTGGCTTACGGCACGGGCACAGTGCGCGGACAATTGAATTTTGTGGGTGGCGAATTGCCGCCCGGAACCCTGGTGCATATTGCTCTGCGCAAAATGAACGGTGCGGTCGTGCAGGATTATCGGATGGCGCAAGTGGATGTTCAGGGGCGGTTTCAATTTGAAGGCTTGCTGGCGGGCGAACACCAATTGGTCGTGAATCTGCCGACCACGCTGAAGCTGTCGGCAGCAGTGCGGCAACAATTTCTTGCGCAACACACCATCACGGTTGCCGCCAACGCCGAAACGCCGGTTACGTTCACGGTGGATTTGCGCGACCCGGAAAAGTGAGGCGCAAACTTTGGACTTGAACTTCCTACACGCGGTGCGGTAGAACGTCGCTTCTTTCGTGAATCTTTTTTCGGCCCCGCTACGTTTTAAGCTCCTGTGAAACGCATTGTCGTCTTTATCTTGTTTCTCCTCGTCACTGTGCCTGCCGCCTGGGCGCAGCGCAAATCCGCCAAACCCAAATTCGATGC
>CAZWAK010000209.1:0-12262 GCA_964631865.1 uncultured Heliobacteriaceae bacterium
TGTTGCGCCTGCGTCAGCATAAAACCGTTATTGAGCAACGCCAGAGCCTGCAATGGCGAGAGGCTTTCGTTGCGTTTGTCCACGCGCATCGAAGGATCAGCGCAATCGAGCGCCGTCATCCAGGGCTGTGTTTGCGAGCGCACGATGAACCGATAAATCGAACGCCGCCACGTCTGCTTGTCATTCGGATTGGCCAAGCCGTATTCGTAATGCGGCGAATGTTCGGGGCGTTCGATCACAAAGTCCTGCCAGCCTGCGCCCCCCATCGCGAGATCAAGTTTGCCGCTGACGGCCAGCACGGCATCACGCACGGCTTCGGCTTCGAGCTTGCGGCGGTTTTGTCGCCAGAGCAGCGTGTTGTCAGTGGTTGGTGGTTGGTGGTTGGTGGTTGGTAAACTTGATTGCCGATATGTCGCGCTCATCACGATGAGCTTGTGCAGTTGTTTGAGCGAGCCGCCTGTGTCGCGGAATTCTGCCGCGAGCCAATCGAGCAGTTCGGGATGCGAGGGCTTGGCTCCGTTGTGGCCGAAATCGTTGGGCGTCGTCACCAAGCCTGCGCCGAAGTGATATTGCCAGACGCGATTGACGATGCTGCGCCACGTCAGCGGATTGTGTTTGTCCGTGATCCAATGCGCGAGCGCGGCGCGGCGTTGGCCTTCTCCCGCATCGTTTGGAATCGCAAATCGCGCAGGTTGGAATGACAACATTGCGAGCGCGCCGGGATTGACTTCGCGTCCGGGCGTCGTGACTTGGCCGCGTGCAAGAACGTGAATCGGACGTGGCTTGCCTCCGCTTGCGCCTGTGCCAACAAAGGTTCCAGTGCCGTAATGCACTGTGCCCGCGTAGATGATTTCAGGTTGCGGAAACGTCGCCAATTCTTTGCCCAGTTGCGCGAGTTCGACGTTGTAGGCATCGCGTGCGGCGCGTGTTTCCGGCTTCATCGCGGCGTCTACAAGTTGCGTGCGTTGTGTGCGCAAGGCTTTGACTTCGGCCTCGTTGTTCGGCTTCTTGGCGGCTTCGGCGATGTTTGCATCGAGCTTCGTCACCGCTTCGCCTGCGGCTTTCGCGGCATCGCGTTCGATGACTCGTTTGCGTTCCGCCAAATCACGTTGCCGCCCCTCAAGTTGATTGAACTTCGCTGTCAACGCCGCATCATTCGGAAAGTATTTTTTGTCCGCGCGATCCAGCGCCGCAAACACAGCTTGCAGCGAGTAATAATCTTCCTGCGTTACGGGATCGAACTTGTGATTGTGGCATTGCGCGCAGTGAATCGTCACGCTCGTGAATGTGCCGATGGTGTTGGCGACCATATCGTCGCGGTCGAGATGGCGCGCGATCTTGCCGTCAATTTTCGTTTCGGGTAGTTCGGCGTGGCCGATGAAATCCCACGGGCCAGCCGCGAGAAAACCCAACGCCTGAATGCCGTCGCGCGTGTTCGGATAGAGCACGTCGCCCGCGATTTGCTCTTCGACAAAGCGCGCATAAGGCTTGTCCTCATTGAACGCGCGAATCACGTAGTCGCGGTACGGCCAGGCATTCGGACGCGGCTTGTCTTTGTCGTAACCGTGCGTGTCGCCGTAATGCACGACATCCAACCAATGCCGCGCCCACCGCTCGCCATAACGCGGCGAGGCTAACAATTCGTCTACAAGCTTTTCGTAAGCCTTTGGATCGCGGGTCTGCACAAATTGCTGCACGCGCTCCGGCGTCGGCGGCAAGCCGGTCAAATCGAACGACAAGCGCCGAATCAACGTGCGGCGATCTGCTTCCGGCGACATTGTGAGGTTGGCTTGGGCGAGACGTGCGGCAATGAACGCATCAATCGGATTTTGGATTTTGGATTTTGGATTTTGGATTGGCGGAACCTGTGGTTTCTGAATTGGTTGCCAAGCCCAATGCGTTTTCTCCCGCTCTCCCGCTCTTCCGCTCTCCCCCTCCCAAACAGCGCCCGCGTCAATCCACGCTTTAATCAAGGCGACTTGTGCGGCCTTCAAGCGTTCACCGACGGGTGGCATTTGTTCGCCATCGGGCGCAGTGATGCGTTGGTACAAGCGGCTTTCTGCGGCGTTGCCTGCGACGAGCACACCGTTTTGCGATGGCTTCGTGTCGAGTCGCAAGCCACCGCTTTGCTTTTGCGGGTTGTGGCACTGCAAACAATGCGCCGTGAAGATCGGGCGAATGTCGCGCTCGAACGAAACCTGCGCCGCCGCGCGCACGGGCATTAACGAATAACGTTCCGCAAGCGCAAAAAAGCCGCCAGCAAAAGCTGCGAGCAGGAGCAAAAGTTTTGCGTTGGTGTTCATTCTTCACTCTTCCTTGTTCCTTCTTCATTCTTTCCGCAGTGATTCCTCGTCATTCAATGAAGAGGGAAAAATGAAGAAGGAAGAATGCTTGCCGCTAATAGCCTTTCACTGACCCGCCGCGCCGTCCGTCCGACCACGCCACGCGCCATTGATTCGCGTCTTCGAGCAGGATCGCCTGCACATCGCCTTGCGAACGCAGCGCCGGATTCAAGCGGTGTCCCATCTGCTTGAGCCGTTCGGCAACATCAAAAACCAGCGCGCCGGGTTCGGCTTCGACGACGTTTGTCGCAGCGTGCAGGCGCGGATATTCAATCGCATCGCGCAGCGACATTTTGAAGTCTACGATGTTCGAGATCACTTGAAACAATGTGCTCGGAATCGTTGCGCCGCCCGGCGTGCCGATGCTGAAAAACAATTGCCCGTCCGGTTTGAGCACAATCGTCGGCGACATCGTCGAAGGATAGCGTCGCCCCGGCATCAGCATCCGCGCTTGTGCGCCGGAGAACACTTCCATGTGATTGTTCAGCAGCACGCCGGTTCCTTTGGCGATGACTTGCGAGCCGTAAAATCCGCTCAGCGTATACGTGTTCGAGACGAGATTGCCGTCGGCATCAATCACCGTGAAATGTGTCGTGTCGCGCGATTCATTGCTCGTCGGCGCGGGGCTGCCGGGCGTCGCTTTGTCGAGCGCGAGCGATTGCACAACTTCGTTCGTGTAGCCGTCTTTCAGGAAGCGCGCAATGGTTTCGTAATTGTCCATCGCCGCGCTGTTGCGAGCCGCAAAGCCACGTCGCATCGCTTCGATCTGCAAATGCCGCGCGGCAACGGAGCCTTCGCGTCCCAACTCCAACGGATAACGATGCAGCACTTGCAACATCACCGCCAACGCGATGCCGCCGCTCGACGACGGGGCCATCGTGAACACCTTGTGCTGCCGATAATTCACCTGCAACGGCTCCACCTCTTTGGCCTCGTAGCCGCTCAAATCGGCTTCAGTGATAATGCCGCCGTTCGCTTTCATGTCGGCTGCGATGAGCCGCGCCGTTTCGCCTTCGTAAAATTCTTTCCAGCCGCGTTTTTGCATTCGCGCAATCGTGCGCGCGAGTTCCGGCTGCTTAACGATTTCGCCTTGCATTAACGGCTTGTCCGCGCCGTGCAATAAAATCTTCGCGGTTTCAGGAAACGCCTTCATCACCGGCACCTGCAACTTCAAAATCAACTCCATCCGCTGCGATGCGGGGAAGCCTGCCTGCGCCAAGCGTCGCGCCGGTTCCAGACATTTCGACCATTTCAATTTGCCATACCGCGCGTGCATCAATCCCAAACCCGCAGGCGTGCCCGGCACGGCAATCGCCTTGTAGCCGACGCGCGCTTCCATCGGCGATTTGAACATCCCCGCCGCAGAAGCGCCCGGCGCCGTGCCTGCGTAATCGAACGCGGTGACTTTGCCATTCGCCAACCGCACGAGCGCATAGCCGCTGCCGCCGAGGTTGCCCGCTTCTGGATGCACCACGGCAAGCGCCGCGCCGACCGCGACGGCGGCATCAATCGCGTTGCCGCCCTTGCGCAAAATCTCCATCCCCGCGTCGGTCGCCAATTCGTGGACGGATGCGACGACGGCTTTCGGAAAGCGCGCCGGTTGGCTGACCATCGGGCGCGCGGCTTCCAATTGCAAGCCGCTTTGCGACCGCTCCTGCGCGAGCAAGGGGTTGAGGATGAGTAATAGGGATAGAATGAAGCGGATGAGTAGCGAGTTGATGATTCGTTGTAGAATTTGAGTTGTCATAAAAATATTCGCGGAGCCACAAGCTGCCATTTCATTTTCCATAGATCATTTTTAATTTTTCATTTCTCATTGGCTGCGCGTTATCTGCCCAGCAATGACAAATGAAAATTGACAAATGATTTATGGAAAATGAACCGACGTATGGATTCAGCACCTTAGTGCTGTGGTTGCTTTGACTCAACGATGGCCTGATACACCATCGTGCGAAACTCTGTCATCAGCCGAGTATCAAACGGCATTTTTTGCGTCATGAAAATGGCGATGAGTTGTTCCTGCGGGTCAATGAAAAAACTGGTCGAAGCCGCGCCCGACCAATCGAACGTGCCGACGGAACCAAGTCGTTGATTTTCCGCCAAGTTGGTAACGACGCGAAAACCGAGGCCAAAGGCTGCGCCGCTTCCCAATGTGACACCACTCTGCGGCAACCGCGCCTGTTTCGTGTGCTCGCTCGTCATCAACTGAATACTCTTGGGGCTGAGCAACCGCACACCGTCAAGCGCACCGCCATTGAGCATCATCTGACAAAAGCGCAAATAATCCTGTGCCGTCGAAACCAGTCCGCCACCGCCGGAAAAGAATTTCGCTGGTTTGGCATAATTGCTCTTGCTCGGATGATCGCCCACCGTGCGCTTACCCGTCGCTTCGCCCAACGCCAGCGGATTCATGCCCCATTGATAATTGGTCGTGAAGCGTTCGATTTTGCTGGCCGGCACATCAAACCCGGTGTCATTCATGCCCAGCGGTTTGAAAATGCGCTGGCGGAAAAATTCATCCAGCGTTAGCCCTGACCAGACTTCGACCAGTCGCCCCAGCACATCCGTATTCACACCGTAATTCCACTGTTCGCCGGGATGAAAGAGCAGCGGCAACTTCGCCAGTTTTGTTGTGAATTCAGCCAGTGTGCTTTCGCTTCCCAACAGGTTCGCCGCGCGATATTGCTTGTCCACTTCGGTATTGCCGAAGAAGCCATACGTCAGTCCTGCTGTGTGCGCCATCAGGTGACGAACGGTCATCTGGCTCTTGGGTTTCACCAGCGCGCCGCCTTCGCCATACACCTGCACGTCTTTGAATTCCGGCAGATACATTGCGACGGAATCGTCGAGTTGATATTTGCCTTCTTCGTACAACATCATGGCGGCGACGGTCGTGATGGGTTTGGTCATCGAATAGATGCGAAAGATCGCATCAGGCTTGAGCGCCTTGCCCGCTTCGGCATCGGCTTTGCCTGCCGCTGCGATATGAATGACTTTACCCCGCCGCGCGACCAATGTGACCGCGCCCACCATTTTGTCTTCGCTGATTTTGCGTTCGATCAGTTGATTGATGCGCTGCAACCGTTCGGAAGAAACGCCAACGGATTCAGGCTTGTCGTTCTTATTGTCGCTTTGGGGGCTTTGTGCGTAAGACAAGGTGAGTACACACCACATCAGCAACAGAATGCTGTTAGTTTGTTTCATCGTTTTTTGCATAATTTTTGCTCCTGTCAGAATTTTTTCCGTCTGCGAATTTATAGAGGTCAAGCAATTTCACCACGAAGAGCACGAAGGAAGCAAAGAAATCCCACGGAATAGCACTCTTCCTCTCTTCGTGTTCTTCGTTTCTTCGTGGTTCATTTTCTTGACGAACTTCCTTGAAAATTTACTGTTAGGCATCACCCGTCGGCACGATGGCGGCGGTCTCCACCATCAGGATGACGGCTCGTTCCGGGGCGCGCGTGCGGTGGACGACGCCCTTGGGGACGACATAGCCCTGCTGCGGTTGCAGTTCGATGGACTGCTCCGCAAGATCAATGATGAAGCGCCCCTCCAGCACAAAGAAGAATTCATCATCGCCGTCGTGCTTGTGCCAGTGATACTCGCCCTGCATCACGCCGAGGCGAATGACCGAGTCGTTGACCTGGCACAGGGTCTGATTGAACCACTCCGCTTCCACCTGCGACACCACACTGGGGATGTCTATCAGGCGTAGCGCAGGAAACAGAATGTTGAGATTGGTGGTGTAAGGGAAAGCGTTTTGTTCTGACATGGTGTACCTCAAAAATTGGTGTGAGGCATAACGCCGACGTTAGGCGGCTCAGTCGCACGTGGATCGGTCAAGCCTAAGAAATTGTGCGGCGTTGCGACACATGATGTCACGTCGCTGCTCAGTTGTAAGAAATGGGGCGGCTTCGACTGTGGCCACCGCACGGTCAATAGCATCAGGCCACACCATTTGATCGGATCCAAACATGATACGTTTGCTAAATCCTGCTTCAACCAGCCGACGCAGATAGTTGTAAAACTCTGCCTTAGGCACGTACCAATCGATAACCCCTACATCCACGTAAACCTGAGGATGAGCATATAGCAGGGCAACAATCTCATCGAGAATCGGCCAACCCGCATGCATCACGTAGAGGCGAAGCTTTGGATGGCGTACAAGTATTTCTTCAAGTAAAAGGGCCTTGCTATGCGCCATTCGGTAATGCGGGTCACCGCGATACGCTGCACCTGGAGGGCCTAGCCCCACATGAATGCCGACAGGAACACCCAGTTCTTCGGCGAGTGCAAAATAAGGTTCAAGCTTTGGATCGTTTGGTGCGAGGCCAGCATACTGAGGCGAAAACTCCGCCAACGCTTGGTAACGACCTGCAGTGAATGCTGCTCGCAGTGAAGCCACTGGCTCATCTGTGCCCGATATAACTGGCGATGCTAAGATTCGCTCAGGCCGTTGTTTTCGGTAGTCTTCTGCTCGTGACCCACTCACAATAGCCTTGACAATGTTGAGGCGGTCGAAAGCCGCTAGGGTTCTTTCTTGCAGATCTGCTGTGCTTTGAGCGGCAAAGATGCCTGTGGCTTGCTGGTCAAACACTGGCCCAAACGTAACCCCAGCATCCTCGCCGGGCTTTGCCCAAAGCTCTGGTGCGTGGAGGTGCATGTCAATGATGGGAGCGCGGCGCTTTTCCTGTTGCTTGATCCCACAAGCTACTGAAACCGACATTAATACAGCAACAATAGCCGTCAGTATTAGTCGCATTCTGTCTCCTTTCTAGTCTACTCATCACATTACTGCCGAATGTAGAGTTGAAACGAATATCGTTCAGCCCAGCACATCGCGCAACAGCCGATACCAGTTGCCGCCCAACAGCTTGTCAATCGCCGCCGCTTTGTGTCCGCGTTTCGCCAGTGCCGCCGCGATGGTTTCCATCCGGCGCGGATGATTCAACGCGCTGATAAAAAACGGCCAGCGAAACGTAGCCGCCGTGACCGGACGCAGCCGCGAGAGTTCGTCAATCAGCTTTTGCTTTTCGGCAGGCGTATCGGGAATCGTTCGATGTTCGCGGTCGCTGCCGATGGCTACGTGGTCGAGGCCGCAGACGTTGATGGCGTGTTCGAGGTGACGCAGAAAATCGTCAAGCGTACTGCGTTCCTTCGGCCCCAGATAAGGATTGATCTGATAAATGCCGAGCACGCCGCCCTTGCGCGCCAGCGCCCGCAACGCCGCATCGCTCTTGTTGCGCGGATGTTGATAGACCGCCTGACAACCGGCGTGCGTAATCGCTACGGGCGCTTGCGAATGCCGAATCGCATCCAGCGTCGTCGCCGCGCCGGAATGCGAGACATCCACCAGCATGCGCAACTCGTTCATACGCGCGACGACTTCGAGACCGAATTTGCTCAAACCCGCGTTGGTGCGTTCGAGACATCCGTCGCCCAGCAGATTGCGCGTGTTGTAAGTGAGTTGCACGATGCGTACGCCGAGATCGTAAAGCGCGCGCAACCGTTCCACCTTGTCTTCCAGCGGCGTAGCGTTTTGCGTGTAAAAAATGAGGCCGATGGTTTGTTGCGCAGCGGCGCGATCTATATCGGCAGCGTTGACGGCCTTCGACAATCGCGCAGGCCGCGCGGCGATCAATTGGTCAAACTCCACGATCTCTTTGCGCATGTCGTCGAAGGCATCAGCGCCCTGCAACGCCGGATTGCCTACGGTAACGACGCAGCCGCGCAAGCCGCTGGCGCGAATCTCATCGAGCAGCGCGTCGTCATACGCGGCGTGAATCTCGCCCAGGCCATCAATGATCGGCGCGCGCTTACGTTCTTGCGGAAGGATGAGCGCACCCAGCGCAGTGGTCAGAAAATCTCGGCGGTCGAACATAACAATTCTGTATTGCATTGCGGAAAAGACAGGATGCCACGGCCTTGCGCCGTGGAAGTTTACGCTCACGGCTACCACGGACGCAATCTTCTGTCGGCTGCCACGGGCTTGTCTCGTGGAGCGTCACGTTGCCTGCTACAGCGGCTCATCGCTGAATGCGAGATGCCACGAGCTTGTCTCGTGGAGTGTCACGTTGTCTGCTAAGGTGTCTGCCTCACCCGCAAAGTTGTGGATGTACTGGCGCATTTGCGGGCTGGTCAAATCGCCGTAGCTGCCGATGTATGCGCTGGGTTGCCACAACCGTTCCACCTTGGCTTGCAGCACCGCTCCGGCGAACTGATCGAAGAGCACTTGCTGCGCCGTGTTCATCAATTCCACGACGAGTTCGGCGGGCGAGACCGACGGGTGCGCACGCACCGCCAGATGCACGTGGTCAGGCAAAAAAGAGGCTTTGAGTAACACTGCGCGTGACGCCAGGTTGCGCCACGCTGCGGCCACCGCGCGGCCTTCCTGCTGACCGAAGACGCCGCGCCGCCAACTCGTCGCCAAGACGAGATGAAACTGTGCGACCGCCATCGAATGGTTAGGCGTGATGCGCGCTTCGTTCGCCAAGCTCAGTTCATAGCTCTGCACGAAGAGCGGTGGCAACACACGCTCGGCATATCCATGATGCTCGCCTTGCCTGCTCAGGTATTGTTCGACCGCTTCGCGCGGACTCTTCCCGACCGTGCAGGCGAAATAGCCATTGCTCAGTTGCTCAGTCGGTTGCGTCAACCCTTGCGCTTCCCGCAGCCACTTGCTGACTTGCCCTTTCAACTTGCTGGTGCAGGCCGAAATCGTCTCTTCCGGTTTCAAGCTGACCAACGCCAGCAAGTCCGTCGTGTTGCTGGCACTCTCCAACACGTGAATACCGTACTTGCTGGCGATATTCTCCAACGCCGCTTGATCTAAGGTCGCCAGCGGTGCCAGCGGACGAGCGCAATGCGTGCGCCAGCGCAGATACACGCGATAGCAGTATGCGAAACGAAGCTCACTGAGAGAATACGGTTGAATCAACATGGCCCCTCCTTTCGCAGCTTGTCATTTCCCAAATCTTTGCACGCAGAATGCCCCGGCCTTGCGCGGCTTGCTACCTTTCCCGGATGCCCCGGCCTTGTGCCGGGGAGGTTCACGCTGCTTGCTAATTAGCAGCCAGCGTGAACCTCCACGAGACAAGCTCGTGGCATCGGCAATCCAGCGCCGCCCTCTGTAGCAACCAGCGTGAACCTCCACGAGACAAGCTCGTGGCATCCGGCAGCATCTCAACTTGATTCAGTTTCAGCTAGCACAAGCCGTTCTCCTCATTTGGGTTTTGGTTTCAGCGTCAAAGAGTTCAAGTAAAGCATGCTCGGCGCGCCCGACCGCGCAGCGACAATATCCGGCGAGCCGTCGCCGTTGACATCGCCAAGCGCCAGCCCATACACCGCGCCCTGCGGCCCCAACCGCGCCGCTTCTTCTTTCGACAGATTGCTCGGCAAGTTCTCTTGCTTACCGCCAAACGGAACGAGTTTGAATTTGCGCCCCGCGCCTTCATTGATGAGCACGGCGCTCGGCATTTTTTCATTCCCCAATACCACGTCGGCCTGTCCATCGCCGTTCAAGTCGGCCACGGCCAACGCGCCGAGAACATACGGCTTCTCCGCGATGGGGACAGGTTCTGAGAATTTCAGATCGCTTTGATTGAAATACAGAAATGCGCCGCCTTTCGCTTCGTCGCCGATGACAATGTCCAGGCGACCATCGCTGTTGAGATCACCGAGCGCAACGGCGCGCGTCGCCGCTTTGTCAGGGCCGAACGGATGTTTCGCGGCGAATCCGCCCTGACCGTCATTGATGAAAATGTAACTCTGCCCGCCGTCACGGTGCGGCACGACCAGATCGGGCAGCTTGTCTCCGTTGAGGTCTCCAGCGGCGATGGTCGTGGCGGATTCCGAAGAGAGCACGCGACACGCGGGGAAACGCCCGCGCCCATCATTCATACAAATGTAGTTGGCGCTGCGATTCTGTGGGCCGCCACGATTGGCCACGACGATGTCGGGGCGGTTGTCGCGGTTGAGGTCAATCACCGTGACGTTACGCGTCGGCCACTTCGCCTCGCCAAACGTGCCAGCCAGGCTGAAGCGTCCCTTGCCGTCGTTGAAATACACGACCTTTTCATCCGGCGCATCGTTGCCTACCACAAGATCGAGATCGCGGTCGCCATCCAAATCCGCCAGTGCTGCGGTGTAGGTTCGATCAGACTTGTCGCTGAGATTGCGCCGTTGATCGAAGCGGCCTTTGCCATCGTTGAGCAACACCAATTCCACCAACGGCCAGTGCCGTCCTTTCGCCAGCACGAGGTCAAGGTCTCCGTCTGCGTCGAGATCACCGAGGCTCGCATTGGCGGTCGTTTCGGCCTTTTCCTCCAGCGGTATGGCGCGGTCGAAATTCGGAAGTTTCGGGCCGACTGCAAACGCCAGCAGGAAAGCAGCAAGCATCACGCTGAATGGTTTCATTGTTCCTCCTCGAATGTCCGCGACGATTCGCGGTTCTCATCTCGTCACTATTTGGACTTGGCCAGATTGACGACCACATCCCAATGAAAATGCGCAAATTTGTAGAGCGCCTCGTCCAGAATGCGTTCCTGATCGCTGTGTGCGCCGTAGCCTTTCGGGCCGTCTTCGCTGTCCGTCATCGGGCCGATGCCGTAGCATTGGACACCGCGCGCGCGCAAATACGCCATATCGGTTGCGGCTGTCAGCATCCTTGGCAATGTCACTACATTGTATGTCTGATGGTTTGCGGCTTCGATGATTTGAAAAGCTTCCGTATCCAGCCGCGAAGGCATGGCACCGGGGGCCGTGTCCCGCTCGGCTTTAACCACTTCGACCGCTGGATCGTTGATGATCTTTCCGAGTTCCTCAATGAACCGAGGAACGTCCTCGTCCGGCAGTGCGCGAATGTCGAGCGTGGCTTCGGCTTCCGAAGGGATTACATTCACCTGATAGCCGCCTTTGAGGATCGTCGGCGAGATCGTAGTCCGTAGCATGGAATAAATCGCCGGGATATTGGTGGCAAAATATTCCTGCACGGCGTCCGTGTCTTTCTGTTGCAAGATAGCTTGGAATCGTGCCGCTTCTTCGGGCGAACTGAGTTTCGCCCTCCGCTCAAAATAGGCGCGCGTCGTATCGTTCAGGCGCATCGGTGTCTGCCAGGATGCGACTTTCGCTACGGCTTGAGCCAAATGAACAAGGGCATTGCTGCGCA
The DNA here is from genome assembly GCA_964631865.1 of uncultured Heliobacteriaceae bacterium. Lineage (GTDB taxonomy): Bacteria > Acidobacteriota > Blastocatellia > RBC074 > RBC074 > JAFDVL01. Next base: position 11,509 of record CAZWAK010000209.1, read on the forward strand.
ATGGTACCGCCCCATGACCCGCAATGCCGCGTGCCACAAGCCGCAGTGCATAGGCAATCTTTTCAGTAGTGGCGACGGTGGCGAATTGAATTTTACCGCCCCTGCGCATTACGCCGCCCCCTTCGGCGAAGCAGTATTCGGCGTCAATCTCCGGCCAATGTTGCTTCACCATGAAATCAATGCCGTAGCGTTTATTGCTTTCTTCGCCAGCCTCGGCCAAGAAAATCACATCCCGATCTAGCGGGATATTCATCCGCTTGAGTTGGAGCATAGTCATCAGTCCTGCCGCCACGCTAGCCTTGTCATCAAGCGTGCCGCGCCCATACACATAGCCACCTTCTCGCGTTGCTGAAAACGGCGGATGTTTCCATTTGGCCGGGTCTACGTTGACTATATCGGTATGGCCCATAATCAGCACGGGACGTTTTTTGCCGTTGCCGTGCAACCGGGCGACCAAGTTGGGACGCTTTGGGTCGAGCGCAAAGACCTTCGTCTCGATCCTTTCGCGTTCAAGCACGGATTTCAGGTATTCAACCACCGGCGCTTCATTGCCCGGCGGGTCGCTGGAATCAATGCGCAGAATCGCTTGAAAATGGCGCATGGTTTCTTCTTCCAGTTTTGTCCAATCGGGTTGTTGAGCGGTCACTGATGGGAGCGCCGGGAGAAATAGGAGAAAAAGGAGTGGGAGTACGTGTTTCATCAATACTTCGGACATTTTTTGAGGCCCGAATCCCCGTAAGTTGTTGATTTGCCG
>CAZWAK010000210.1:0-6965 GCA_964631865.1 uncultured Heliobacteriaceae bacterium
TTTGGTAGCGATTGCGGCAACGTATTACAACACGTCGGGCGGCGATGGCGGCCCCGGCCAAATGGGGTACATTCAACCGGGCAGCACCGAATTGATGGGCAAAGCCGCGCTGCATTTGTGGAGCAAAACCAAGCCCGAAGACTTGCCTGCGTTGCGCTTGATTTTGGAAGGTTCCGCAAACGTCGCGTATCAACCGTTGCAGGACAAGATCATTGATTATTCGACGACCGGTCCCGAAGAACTGCGCACGATTGCGGCGGCGGCGGTGTCTGATCCAACCGCTGTCACATTGCCTGCCGTGCAGGAAAAAATCGAACCGCTGGTCGAACAAATTCTGCGTGGTGCGATGGATTACGACCGTCGTCAAACGCTCGCGCAGCCTGTCCTGAAGCTGTTCTCGCGCGCGAAGTGGGCCGTCCCGAAAACCGATGAGCAACGATTTTTGCTCTATCGTTTGCTGATTCCCAAATTCAATGCGGAACCTTCGCAAACGGATTTGAATAAAATCCTCGAAGCCGCCGCCGCCGCCGTGCGACCGATGGGATTGCCCGATGCCGATTGGTACGTCGCGGATCGGATGGGCGCGATGCTGGCAACGAACACGGACTTGCACACCGACAATTTGCTGCGCTTCGTTCCGGGCGCAACGAAGAATCCGATGATTGCGCATTTCTGGTTGCCGAGCGTCAGTTGGGTGATGTCGTTCAATGACGAAATCCCCGAAGTCGGCGCGACGAAGCAACCGCAACTTTCGCCCGAATTGACAGCGGCTCGTGCGCGCGCGATTGAGTTGTATTTGCAAATGCTCAAGCCCGACACGCCTGTGATGAGTCGCAACATTGCTTTGCGTTTGGCGAACACAACGGCGCTGCGACAAAACGTGACGGTGCAAACTACATTGCGCGAAATGAAAGACGATGCGGCGCGCAGTGCGTTGCGTTATGCCGATGAACAAATGTGGCTGAACGATTTGCGCACAGCGATCAAAACCGAACCGCTTGCCGCCAGCTTAAAAGATGCGAAAGGCGAACCGAATCTGACACCGCAATTCCTCGCCAGCTTCCGCTATTTCAGCGATCACGTCGCGCCCGAACTCAACCGCGATCAGCGCATGGATACGATGTCGTGTATGAAATGCCACGCCGTGCCGGGTCGCGTGCCATCGCTCGAATTGGAAGCGCCGAACGGCAACGGCTATTGGTCAGTCGCAAAGATGCTGAAGAATTATTTGCTGCTGCAACAGCGCGTCAACCTGCCCGACATCGAAACCAGCAAGCTGCTGCGCAAACCGCTGAACGTGCAAACCGGCAAAGAAGACGGGCATCAAGGCGGACGCCGTTTCGCGCCGAACGAACGCCCGTACCAAATCATTCGCCGCTGGGTGCTGGATCAACCGCGCGTGGCGCAGAGTTTGGGATCGCAGGTGAGTGCGCGGTAGCCATTGGATACCGTCATTACGCTGGTATACATGACATTCAGATCGTAGGTGATTTATGCAAAGTTGGGGAACCCAAGCGGATTGAGTTCCCCAATTAAGTTAAGGTGTAACCGTAACTGTAACTTTCTTGTCTGCCCCTGAAATGGCAACGCCCGTTTGACCAGACGATATGTTCAATTTTATTTCCATATTTACCCCTCCGGCAGGAATAGTGTAACCTGACAAAGGTTTAGCCTTGTACTGAATGGTTCTAAGTACCACTTGATTAGGTGCAGTAAAGGTTTCATATATTCCTGATGGCGTAAAAGAATCTTCCAGTGGGGCACCAGAGGCAGTAGGCTGTCCATAAATAGAGACACCGATCCCCAAGATACCAACTGATCCTGTAGCTTGCAAGCTGGCAAAAACGTATGCAACAGCCGTATTGTTACCTTGAATCGTAGCTGTTTGGCCACCGCCTGTAGGGTTATTCGTTGTCGAAACAGTTAACGACTTTAGATTAACAGAAGCTACTTTCTGCTGAATCGTCAAAGTCGGAAGAATAAAGTATGCCCCATAACTTGCAGGACACCTTTCCGTTGTCTCAAAATCCAGAATGAAGTCACCATCAAGCAAGTCGCCATCATTAAATAAGCTATTGATAGGCAACCCTGCGGTGACTGACATCGGCGAGTTGTAATACCCTAAGGTGTTGGTTGTGTTGATTGCATTGCCCGAAGACCTGACTTTCACAGTATGTAAAAAGGTGTGTCCATAGCTATTGTAACTCTGGGTAATCGTTCCTCTTCCATAGACTGTCAGGCTATATGAGTCAAACCAGCTTTCGGTATAGATGTAAGCATAGCCTCCCATACCATATTGTAGAGGAGTCACCAAATTGAGAAGGTTCGCGCTAGGCGAAAAACCAAAGGCCGTCTTTGCAATTAGTCCTGGTTCTCTCTTTGGCCAAGTCATACCGATTTTTTTATGTTCGGTATGAGCATCTGTTCTTTGTGGAATTTGAACGGCAGTGATATTGCGTTTGACTTGATCGCCGACATATTGGCGTAGTTTCGTTGAGTCCTCTGCATCAAGGGAGGATGAGAGCGAGTCCATAAACTCTGCGACAAGGGTGTCTCTCTCCTGCTGAAGCTTTTCCAATTGCTCAATATCCTTCGCGTCAGGGTTCGGCAATGCCCTATCTTTAATCGCGGCAGCGCGACGATCTAGCGCAGTTACGCGATTGCTGTAGGCCTCGGCAAGGCCATGTAATTTGCCAATGTTGCTCTCTTTAATCCCTGTTTTGCGAGCCTGTATCTGGATCCGCCGCTGGTCTACGTCACTTGTCACGTTCTCTCGTTTGAGTGAGCGTAGGAGAGCATCATACGCTGCCGCATCTGGGATTAGCTCTGGAGCCTCCTTCCCGCGAATCGCTGCTGTGATGACCTGCTTCGTCCGCTGATCTTGTGTGGAAACAGGTTTCGATTTGTTTGCTTTGGACTTGCCATTCGAATAACCAACGCTGAGACTAAAAAGTAGGAGCATGCTAACGAGCGTGAACTTTGCAAAAACAGAACTAAAACACATGACTGAATCTCCTTTGTCAGAAGGTTGACGACATTGTGCAGGGAATGCTCATTCAATGGCAAGCGTAACTTACAAAAAAAAAAAAGACTTGTTGTCAATAGCCTTACGCACTTTTTGTCAAGGCCGGTGAAAATAAATAAAACACCTGGGTAAAGTGGCGGCATTTGCCAAATCAATTTACAATCAAGGCGTAGGCGTCATTACCGTCTACCGATTACGAATTACCGATTATGACTAAGCCAACTTTAGTTCCTGAACCTTGCGCGTTTTGCGGCACAATCGGGGTGAAAACGATTCACAAAACCAAGCTTTTTGGCAAAGGCGAAAATGCGTTAGTGATTGAAAACGTTCCCGTGCGGCATTGCGACACTTGCGGCGAAAGTTACTACGATCCTGAAGTCTCGCAAATGATTGACGACATCCTCGCGCATCCTGAGAAACAAGCTGTAATGCGCCAGATCAGCGTGGTGTCGTTAGCTGCATAACCGCAGCCCACTGGCTTAACCCATTGGCCTAACAAAGATGTTTTACTACTACGGGCGAAAAAAACAGATTGTTCGGCATTACCCGCCACCGCGCTACGACGTCATTATCGAACCGTTCGCGGGGGCAGCGGCCTACTCGCTCTACTACAACACGCTGGTTGCACGGGTGATCTTGATTGAAAAAGATGAGAAGGTCGCAGCGATCTGGAAATGGCTGATTCACGAAGCAACTGCCCAGGACATTGCCGCGCTTCCAGACCTAAAGCCGGGTGAGCGCAGCACAGAGTTTCTGCACATTATCCACGCGGCTACCAAGATGGCCTTTGCCTTCAAGCGCATCAAGGTCACGCCCGTTCTGGCTAGAAACTGGGAAATCAGTCGCCGGGTTTTTGCTAAACACCTGGATGAAATCAAACACTGGGAAATCATTTGCGGCGACTACACCAAAGCTCCCGATATTGAGGCGACTTGGTTCATTGATCCCCCTTATCGCGGCGAACCCGGTATGGGATATCGTCACAGCAGTGCCCATCTGGATTATGCGGCGTTGGCAAAATGGGTCGAGGCGCGAAAAGGTGACGTGATCTGTTGTGAAGGCGCAGGCGCAGATTACTTGCCTTTTCGTCATTTGTTAGACCTGAAAGGTGTGGCCGGGAAAACAAGCCGGGAAATGGTTTTTTACCGTCCTGGCAAACAATCAATGCAACCCTCGCTATTCGAAGATACTGCGGCCCCCAACCATTTCGGATAACCGATGAATTACCCCATCATCATCCTGCTTCCCTGCCTCCTGTTTGCGCAAACCGTCTTCGCACAGCAATGGTCGTCGTATGGCGGCGATGCGGGTGGGATGAAGTATTCGCCGCTTGCACAAATCAATCGTCGCAATGTGCAACAGCTTCAGGTCGCGTGGACGTATCACACGGGCGACATCAGCGATGGCAAGCAATATCCGATCCTTTCAGCCTTTGAATGCACGCCGATTGTTTCGGAAAATGTGATGTATCTGACGACGCCGTTTTGCCGCGTGATTGCGCTGGATGCAGAGACGGGGAAAGAACGTTGGGCATTTGATCCGAAGCTCGACAAGAATAAGCCGTACAACCTCTTCATCAATCGCGGTGTCGCATTGGCGCGGGTCGGCAATGCTGAGCGCGTCTTTCTCGGCACGCTGGATGGGCGGTTGTTTGCGCTGGATGCGCGCGATGGGCAGCCCGTAAAAAGCTTTGGCAAGGGTGGCTTTATTGACTTACGCGCAGGCGTGGCGGACAAGTTTCCAAACCGGCAATACGGGATGACTTCGCCGCCAGTTGTGTATCAGAATTTAGTGATTTGTGGATCATTGGTTTCTGATGGCGAACCGCAGGGGCCGAGCGGTGATGTGCGCGCGTTTGATGCGACTACGGGCAAGTTGGTCTGGACGTTTCACGTTGTGCCGCGTCCCGGCGAGTTTGGGAATGACACGTGGGAAAAGGATTCGTGGATGGATCGCGGCGGCGTGAATGTTTGGTCTTTGATGAGCGTGGACGCGGCGCGCGGCATTGTGTATTTGCCGACGACTTCGCCCGCGCCGGATCGTTATGGCGGCGAGCGCAAAGGGCAAAATCTCTTCGGCAATTCACTGGTCGCGTTGGATGCACGCACGGGTCGGCGGCTTTGGCATTATCAAATCATTCATCACGATTTGTGGGATTGGGATTTGCCCGCGCAACCGAATTTGTTCACGATGCGGCGCAATGGCAAATCCATTCCCGCCGTCGCGCAAATCACGAAGATGGGCTTTCTCTTCGTGTTTGATCGCGTCACGGGCAAGCCGCTTTTTGACATCACCGAACGCCCCGTGCCGATGAGCAATGTGCCGGGCGAACAGGCTTGGCCGACGCAGCCATTTCCATCAATTCCGCCGATTGCACGACAAACATTCACGCGCGAGGACTTGACTGATGTCACGCCCGAATCGCGCAAGGAATGTTTGAGCATCATCGAAGGCGCTACGCTCGGCGCGATGTATCAACCGCAAGGGTTGGAAACGACCGTGATCTTTCCGGGCACGAACGGCGGCCCGAATTGGGGTGGCGCTTCGCTTGATCCGCGCACGAATCATCTCTTCGTGAATTCGATGGATGTCGGGCAAGTGTTCCGTATGCTGCCCGCGTCCGAAGGCAGTGCAGCAGCGTATCGTCCGCGCGGCATCCCGCAAGGCCGCTTCTGGGATCGCAATCAATATCCGTGTCAGAAACCGCCCTGGGGAACGTTGACGTCCGTAGATTTGAATACCGGGAAGATTCGTTGGCAGGTTCCGCTCGGTATCATCGAAGAGTTGGAAAAACGCGGTGTGCCGCAAACGGGTGCGCCGAATCTCGGAGGTTCCATCGTGACGGCGGGCGGCCTTGTGTTCATCGCCGCCACGAATGACAGCCGCTTTCGCGCATTTGATTCATCAACGGGAAACCCACTGTGGGTGACGAAATTGCCTGCGAGCGGACACGCGACGCCGATGACGTTTCGCGGGCAACGCACGGGCAAACAATTCGTGGTGATCGCGGCGGGCGGCGGCAACAAATACAACAAAACGTTTAGCGATGCGCTGGTGGCATTCGCGTTACCCAAATGATGCGCAGAGTTTTTTCATTGGCGTTTTTAGCAGTTGGCTTCGCGTTGGCGTTCGCGCAGGATGATCCTCCGAAGCCCATCCCGCAACCCATCGCCTTCAGTCACAAATTGCACGCGGATTCGGGCGTGCAATGCGCACGCTGTCACACGGCTGCTGCGAGCAAAGATCAAGCCGGAATCCCGCCTGCGAAAGAGTGTATCACCTGTCATCAGAGCTTTCAGAAAGACAGCGCAACCCTGCAAACATTGGCAAATTACGAGCAGAAACCAATCCCGTGGGTGCGCATTTACAAACTGCCGGGCTTCGTATTTTTCAGTCACAAATCACATCTGAACGCCAAAGCCACTTGCGCCAACTGTCACGGCGAAGTGCAAACACGCGACGTGCTCTGGAAAGAAAAACCCACTTCGATGGCGTCCTGCATAGATTGCCATCGGGAGCGCAAGGCTTCGACCGAATGCAACTACTGTCACGAACTGAACCGCTAAAATTATGTGCCGCAATATCAAACCGCTCTTCAATTTTGATCCGCCCGTCACTGATGAAGAAATTCGCGCCGCGTCACTGCAATTCGTCCGCAAAGTCAGCGGCTTCACGAAACCATCGCAAGCGAACGAAGCCGCGTTTTTGGCTGCGGTAGAAGAGATCGCAGCGATTTCGCACAAGCTGTTGCACGCGCTGGAAACGACCGCGCCGCCGAAGAATCGTGAGGAAGAAGCGGCGAAAGCGCGCGCTCGTTCGGCGCAACGATTTCGCGCGTGAAAGGCAAGAACCGCGCGGACGAGAGTAGCGCAACCTGCCGAGGTTGCGTTGCTTTCTCTACCTGTTATTTGTTGGAAACCACGCAACCTCGGCAGGTTGC
>CAZWAK010000210.1:6975-12168 GCA_964631865.1 uncultured Heliobacteriaceae bacterium
ATATCCTCCCCCCCCCCCACCCTCCCCCCCCCCCGCTACTCTTTCGGAGGCCCCACATGCACAAGAAGATTTTCTGGTCACTGATTCTGGCTACAGCATTAGCCTTCGCCATTCAACTCGTCGCTGGGCAAGCTCGCCAAGCCACTTCGCCCGATTTGATCGCGCGCCGCAACGCGCTCGAAAACGAACTTCAATCCATCGCCATCGTCGAGCGCAAGCTGATGATTCCGATGCGCGATGGCAAGCGGATGGCCGCCGATCTCTATCGCCCGAAGGACACGTCGAAGAAATATCCAACCGTCTTCGTGCGCACGCCGTACAACTTCAATTTTTGGGACGTGCGCAACCGCGTCGTCAGCGATATGACCAATCAGATCGAAGCCGTCAAACGCGGCTACGCGATCATCACAATGAACGAGCGCGGTCACTTTTTTTCGGAAGGCAATTACGACATTCTCGGCCCGCCGCTGACCGATGGCGATGACGCGCTGACGTGGATTGCGAAGCAGGATTGGTCGAACGGCAAAGTCGGCACGATTGGTTGTTCCTCGACCGCCGAATGGCAAATGGCTGTCGCCGCACAAGGCAATCCCGCGTTTGCCGCGATGATCCCGCAAGGCTTTGGCGCAGGCGTCGGGCGCGTCGGTGGTTATTACGAACAAGGCAACTGGTATCGTGGCGGTGCAGTGCAGATGCTGTTCATCGCGTGGCTGTACGGCGAACAGAATCAGGTGCGCCCGATGTTTCCACCGAACACTTCGCAGGAAGATTTGATTCGCGCGTCAAAGTCGTTCGACCTCGCGCAACAACTCCCGCCTGTGGATTGGTCAAAGGCGCTGCGGCATTTGCCCGTGATGGACATTATGAAAGCCGTAGACGGGCCGAAGGGACTTTTTGCGGATGAGATGCCCGTCGCTACGGGCGGCGCGATGATTAAGCGCGACCCGAACGACCCGGCCTGGTACAAAGGCGGACTGTGGCACGACAACATGAAAATCAATGTGCCCGGCTTCTGGTTTATGTCGTGGTACGACGTGTCGGTCGGGCCGAATCTCGCCGCGTACAATCACGTCCGCAAAACCGCACGCCCCGACATCGCCAATCAGCAATACGCCGTGATCGCGCCGACGCTGCATTGCGCTTACAAACGCGCGACCGAAAACACTGTTGTCGGCGAACGAAGTATGGGCGATGCGCGCTTGAATTACGACGAATTGACGTGGGGCTGGTTTGATCGCTTCCTGAAAGGCGAGCAGAACGGCTTGCTGGAAAAGATGCCGAAAGTCCGCTACTTCACAATGGGCATCAACAAATGGCAAGGCTCCGATACGTGGCCGCCCGTCGGCGCGCAACCGATGAAGTTGTATCTGTCAAGCGGCGGCAAAGCGAATACGGGCAGCGGCGACGGGGTGCTGACCGCGACAATTCCAACGACTGACAATCCCGACAAATTCGATTACGACCCGATGAATCCTGTGCCTTCGTATGGCGGCAACGTCTGCTGCACAGGCAACGCGGTGCAAGGCGGTTCGTTCGATCAACGCAAGATGGAAGAGCGGCAGGACATCCTCGTTTACAGCACCGAACCGCTGACCGAAGGCATCGAAGTCAGCGGCCCGATTGAAGTGACGCTGTACGTTTCGTCCAACGTGAAAGACACCGATTTCACCGTGAAGCTGATTGACGTCTACCCCGACGGACGCGCGTACAATCTGGACGAAACGATCCAGCGGATGCGCTATCGCAACGGCTACGACCAACCGCTGGCGTGGATGGAAGCGGGCAAGGTCTACAAAGTCACGCTGCAACCCATCGTGACGAGCAATTTCTTTGAAGCCGGTCATCGCATCCGCATTGAAGTTTCCAGCAGCAACTTCCCGCGCTTTGACCGTAATATGAATACGAGCGGGAAAAATTACGATGAGTCGAAAGGTGTGGTCGCGCACAACGTCGTGCATCATTCGCGGCAATATCCGTCGGAGGTGAAGCTGACAGTGGTGAAGAAGACTGGACTTGTCAACCGATGATAATTTATTGGGGGTTGGCAGTATCCCGCTGCCCTCTTTCCTATCCAAGCTCCGCGCGATACCATTAAGAAGCCGCGTCTCTGTGGAATAGCGATGATCCGCTGCTGAGATTTCGTTCCCTGCTTCATCGCAACCCTCAATCTCAGGCAAATCGCTGGATGATCGGCGTTAGCGGCGGCGGCTATTTCGTCAGTTTCAAAGGAATTTTCATGAAGCTCAGGCATGTAGTCATCAAAAATTTCAAAGGTGTTCGTGAGGTAGAATTTTCAACTGAGAACGCATCGCACTCCCCTCGGCCACTCACAGCTTTGTTAGGCGATAATGGAAGCGGAAAAACGAGTATCTTACAGGCAATTGCCTTGACACTCTCTATCGCTACACGGCGCACGTATGACGCGGCATCATTTAATTGGCATGGCTTCCTGCCAGAGCGCATTCCAAGTCTTGGCCCGACTTTTGTTGAGCTTCAAGTTGTTTTTGAGCCAGAAGAAGTTACCTTAACCAGTGAATTGTTCACGGCCTGGCAGGAATCTTTGCCCCCGGACCGCCGGCAACTCATGAAAATTGTGCCGCCCTCACAACATCCAGAAGTCACGCTACAGTTTGAGCGGGGGCGAGTAACTTCTTCACAAGGGTTTGAGGCGTACAATCAATTTCTCGGTCGCTACTATGTTAAGGAACTCATGAAAACACGCCCTGAACTGAGGGACAGTTTCGCCAAGCTGGGAGACATATTCTGGTTTGATCAGCATCGCAATCTAGGCTCTGCGATGACTGAGGGTGAATCCACTAGCGAAGACCCCGTTCGTGAAGGATGGCAAGCAGGCGTTGAACAACTTCGTGATTTTTTGGTGGGGATGTGGGGATTCCACACAACGCCAGGTCGCAATGGAGGCAAAGATTATATTCCTCAGTTAGAGACCCGTTTCGCAACCGTCTTTCCGGGCGTCAAGTTTGTGGGGTTGATGCCACGTACTGGAGTTACTACTCCACGGGCGAATGACTTTTATTTTCTGATTGATCGTGACGGACGAACCTATGACCTCGCCGAAATGTCATCTGGAGAACAAGCCGTTTTCCCGCTTGTCTACGAGTTTGTTCGACTAGACATAAAACGATCAATTGTGTTGATTGATGAACTGGAACTGCACTTACATCCGCCGGAACAACAGAGACTCTTAGCCGCTTTGCCGAAAATTGGCCCCGATTGCCAATTCCTGATAACGACCCATTCCGAGTTTCTTTCGTCTGTCATTCCTAATGAACAAGAAGTTCGCTTGGATAGAGGGGTGCTATGCCTGTAAGCAAACTTTTTGTAGAGGGTGAACTTGATGCTGAGTTGCTCTTCTCAATTCTTCAAGGGTCCCCACCTGTTGCTCAAGGAGGATCAAAGACAAGTTTGAAGCCACGTACTCGCAACGCGCGTGAAGGAGGGCAACAGGGTGTCGTTTATTTGCGAGATCGTGACTTCGATTTTGATCCGCCTGAAAATCTGCTGAAGCCTACAATCGATAGCGAGTATAAGGGGCAACCATTAGGCTGGCGCTGGTGTAGACACGAAATAGAAAATTATTTGATTGAGCCTGACATTATCCACGCAACGACAGGGTGGCCTTCTTCCGAAATACAGGCGGCCATTCTCGAAGCGGCAAAGACTATCCGAAACTATGAAGCAGCAAGATGGACTGTCGGATTCGTGCGGCGTGCGTTACCACCTAATCATGACTTGAACACGAAACCCAAATCAGGCGACTTTGCGCTCCCAGCATCACTAGATATAACGGCAGTGAGGGACTGGGCGGTATCTAACATTGAAGCTCATCAAAGCCGGATTGAGGCGTCTATGAACCCAGTCGCGGTGCAAGCCGCTCTCGATAGCTTTTTCGCCCGTTTCGATGACACCTTTATCGCTGACCTGACGAATATTTTGCTTTGGTTTTCGGGCAAAGATTTGCTTGCTGGAATGGCTGACTGGCTTGTCACAAGGTCTTTCGCTAATCCTGGGGAATTTCGTAAATCATTACGTGACTGGATCATCTCCAACCCTGATCGTGCCATTGCGTTATTACCTGAGTGGAAAAGTCTGATTGAAATTCTCAGAGCATAAATCTCCCCTCATCAAAATCGGCAAGAAACAAAGTACGATGACAGACGCAAAGGGCGCATCCTCCTGCATCTGGAAATTCAAAACGACCGCGATCCGTTCTTCGACGAGCGGCTGTTTATCTATCACTACCGCATCTTTGACAAGACGCGCGAGCCGGTGATTACGTTGGCGCTGCTGACGGACTTCGATCCGGCGTGGCGTCCGGGCAGATATGTGCGCGCGTTGGCGGGTTGCGGGATCGAATTCAACTTTCCGATTCGCAAGTTGACGGACTACAATGACGAAGAGTTGGCGGCGAGCCGCAACCCGTTCGCGTTCATTGCCCGTGCCCACCGCGAAGCACGCATGACTGGCGACGATATGAATCGCCGTTACGATTTGCGGATGGTGTTGCAGGACGCGGTGGAAGCGAGCGGAATGAATGCACCAGAAGTATTGGCGGTGTCACGCTTCATTGAAGAGGTGATGCGGCTGCCGGAAGAGTTGCACCGCAAATTGTTTTTCGAGCGCCAAGCTCGACAGGAGAAAGCTATGGAATTTACGACTTACGCAGAGAGAATTGGCGAGAAACGAGGTCTCAGCAAAGGCATTAAAAAAGGGAAACTCAAAGGCAAGCAGGAAAGCTTGCTCCAAATTTTGCAGGTGCGTTTCAAAGAAGTTCCCGAACAGCTTGCTGTCAAAGTGGCCGCGTTAACGGACGCTACCGTACTCACCGAAATGCTGGAGGCCGCTCTCCGCTGCGAATCGCTGAAGGAATTCGAGTCTCACTTGCCAGTCAAGTAACACCGCACATCCAACAAGCAAGTTGTTTCACCGCGAGAGTGATTTATGCTGGGACTGCCTTCAGGACAACTTCGACTGGTGCCTTATGAGCCGGACTGGCTGCATCTTTTCCTGGCAGAAAAAGAACGACTGTTTGCCAGCCTGAGCAACGACATTCTCGACGTGCAACACATCGGCAGCACTTCGATTCCGGGAATGATCGCCAAGCCGATTCTTGACATTGGCTGAAGATACGCAAGGCCGGTAAAGTAGGGTAACATCAGGACTTCCAACTTC
>CAZWAK010000211.1:0-12162 GCA_964631865.1 uncultured Heliobacteriaceae bacterium
CCATAGGCACGAACAGATATTCACCCAGAAGAGGCACAGGGGATAGGGAGATGGGGAGAGGGGGAGAAGGGGAGACTTCTGCCAGAAGTTTCTTTATCTCCCTATCTCCCTATCTCCCTATCTCCCTATCTCCATTTCTGCTCGTCACGCTCTTTGGGTTTTCGCTCGCCGCTCCTCTTTCTCCTGCACAATACGGACATGAAACGTGGCAGACCGAGCAGGGCTTGCCGCAAAACACCGTGCAGGCGTTGTTACAAACGCGCGATGGCTATTTGTGGCTGGGGACGCGCGAAGGCTTAGCGCGATTTGATGGGCTGCGGTTTACGATCTTCGACCGACAAAACACCCCGCAAATTCTGCACAATCAAATCCGCCATTTGTATGAAGACCGCGACGGGCGTTTGTGGATTGCGACGCCGGGCGGATTGATGCGCTATGAGCGCGGCGCATTCACTTCGTTCACGACGAAAGAAGGCTTGGCGAGCAACAACGTGTGGTCGGTGTATCAGGATCGCGCGGGCAGCGTTTGGATTGCGACGGTGAACGGATTGAACCAATGGCGCGACGGCAAATTCACGACGTACACCACGCAGCAAGGCTTGACGAACAACAGCATTGAAGTCATCCACGAAGACAAAGACGGCGCGTTGTGGATTGGCACGGAGGCTGGATTGAATCGCTTCCAAGACGGCGTGTTTACTGGCTTCACCAAGCAAAACGGATTGGCGGGCAACGCGATCAAGACGTTGATGACGGAGCAGCAAGGGCGCTTGTGGATTGGCACGACCGAAGGCTTGAGCGTGTGGGCGAACGGCAAATTCACGTCATATACCACACGCACAGGGCTGCCGCACAACGAAGTCAAAGCTCTGGCTGAAGACGCCAACGCGCTTTGGATCGGCACGCCGCGCGGCTTGGCCTGTTTCCGCGAGGGCAAATTTGAGCCGGTCACAACGCCCGAAGAATTGCGCGACGCGCCGCTTGTATCGCTCCTGAAAGACCGCGAAGGCTCGCTCTGGATTGGCACGGAAACGAACGGCTTGCACTTGCTGAAGCGCAAAAAATTCACCACCTACACGACGCGCGAAGGCTTGTCCGCGAATGTCGTGCGTTCGGTTTTCGGCGACCGCAACGGCAAAGTTTGGGTTGGTACAGAACGCGGGTTGAATCTGTTAGGCAACAGACAAATTGCGCAAAAGAGCTTGCCGAGCCAGGACGTGATGGCAATGAGCGATGATGCTGAAGGCCATTTGTGGGTGGGAACTACGGATGGCTTGACACGAATCAAAGGTGCGAGCGTCACGACATTTACGGAACGCGACGGGCTTTCGGATCGCTTCGTTCGTTCCTTGCTCACCAGCCGCGATGGCAGTTTGTGGATCGGCACGCGGCGCGGCCTCACGCATTTTCGCAACGGACAATTCACGCCGTATACCATGCTGGACGGTTTGCCGAGCGATTTGGTCGGCGCATTGTACGAAGATCGCGCGGGCGCGTTGTGGATCGGCACGCTGGGCGGATTGAGCCGCTTCAAAGACGAAAAATTTACGAACTACAACACGACTTCAGGCTTGTCGAATGAAGTCGTGATTTCGTTGTACGAAGACACTGACGGCGCGTTGTGGGTTGGCACGCTGGGCGGCGGATTGAATCTTTTCAAGGATGGAAAATTCACTTCGTTCACGACGAAAGATGGTTTACCGGATGACGCGATTTATCAAATCCTCGCAGACGACCAAAATAATTTATGGATGAGCAGCAACAAAGGCATCCTCCGCGTTAGCCGTAAAGAATTGGCCGCGCGCACGGACGCCGCGCAGAAGCTGACCAGCGTTGTTACCTTTGGCACGGCGGACGGCATGGAAACGCGCGAATGCAGCGGCGGCGGGCATCCTGCCGGAGGGAAAACGCCGGACGGCAAGCTCTGGTTTGCAACGATCAAAGGCGTAGCGATGATTGATCCGGCGAACCTACAACGCAATCAACAGCCGCCGCCCGTCGCTATCGAACGTGTCGTTGTGGATGACAAAGACGTGGCGATGAATGCTGCGATTTCATTGCCACCAGGAACCGCGCGCTTTGAGTTTTATTACACCGGCTTGAGCTTTATCGCGCCGCAGAAAGTCACGTTCCAATACCAGCTGGAAGGCTTTGATCCCGATTGGATTGAAGCCGAAACGCGCCGCGTCGCCTGGTACACGAACATTCCGGCGGGACAATATCGCTTCGTCGTGCGGGCGCGCAACAACGACGGCGTGTGGAGCGAAACGGCGGCGCACATCGAATTCGTTTTGCAACCGCGCTTCTATCAAACGGGGTGGTTTTATGCGCTGTGTTTGTTGACGTTGGCAGCGGGCGTTTGGGTTTGGTATCGCTTGCGCGTGCGACGCTTGGAAGGGCAGTTTAATGCAGTGTTAGCCGAGCGCACGCGCATCGCGCGCGAAATTCACGACACGTTGGCGCAGGGCTTCGCGGGCATTTCTGTGCAACTCGAATTGGTCGCACGCCTGCTGACCAAAGCGCCCGAAGCTGCCAAGCCCCACTTGGATCAAGCGCGGCAACTTGTGCGCAGCAGTTTGGACGAAGCGCGGCGTTCGGTCTGGGCGTTGCGTTCACAGGCACTCGAAAACAGCGATTTGCCGAGCGCGCTCAGTGCTGCTGTCAAGCAGTTGCTCGCCGACACTGCGATTCAATCGCAAGTGCAAGTCACCGGCACCTACCGCGAATTGAGCCGCACGATTGAAGACCATCTGTTGCGCATCGGAACCGAAGCCGTAACGAACGCGATCAAGCATGCGCGCGCGCAGAATTTGCAAGTTGAGTTGAATTATGTGCGCGACCGCGTGAAACTGCGTGTGCAGGATGATGGCTGCGGCTTCGACAGCACGCAGCAAAGTCCGAACGGACATTTTGGTCTGGTCGGCATGCGCGAGCGCGTGATGCAGATGAGCGGGACATTAACGGTCAATAGTCAGCCCAACGCCGGAACAGAAATTCTGGTTGAGGTTCCTTTGTCGTAGCTTTGAATGTTGCCCGTTCGATGGCAATGGAATACGGATGAAACTGACCGGACAGATCAGCACAGACCGAATCAGTGCCAATCTGTCACATCTGTTGTATCCGTGTTCTATCGCTAAATAGAAGACGGATGCAACGGATGTGACGGGTCAAAACCGATCAGCGCCAATCCGAAGCAGCTGTTGTATCTGTGTTCGATTGGTTGAGGAAGCTTGAGACTACAATTATGGAAACTTCACACCCCATTCGCGTGATGATTATTGACGATCATCAAATCGTGCGGCAGGGCTTGGTGGCGCTCATCAACACGGAAGCGGATTTGACTGTGGTCGCCGAAGGCTCCGATGGGCAACAGGCGGTTGATTTATTTGCGCAGCACAAGCCCGATGTCACACTGATGGACTTGCGCATGCCCGTGCTGAGCGGCGTTGAAGCGACCAAAGCGATTCGTCAACAAAATCCAAACGCGCGCATCATCGTGCTGACAACATTCGACGGCGACGAAGATATTTACCGCGCATTGCAGGCGGGCGCGCAGAGCTACTTGCTGAAAGGCGTTTCGTTCGACGAATTGATCGAAGCGATTCGCACCGTCCACGCCGGGCAGCGACGTATTCCGGCGGCAGTCGCCGAACGCTTGGCGGAGCGCATGTCATCAGAAGAATTGACGGCGCGCGAAGTGCAAGTGCTGGAACTGATCGTGCGCGGCAACAGCAACAAAGAAATCGGCACGGCGCTCTCGATTTCCGAAGCGACGGTTAAATCACACATCAATTCGCTGCTCAGCAAAATGGGCGTCGCGGATCGCACGCAAGCGGCCACGACGGCGCTGCAACGCGGCATCGTGCATCTGGATTGATCGTTCCAACTTTGGTTGGAGATGCCGTTCCATCGGCGGGACTAAGACATGGTTCGGGCGCTGTGATACACTGCACAACGCTTTTCGCACAACACATTCGCTGTCCAATAGGAATTCACCAAATGAGCGCTCCGAAATTTCGAGTTCATCTCTCCGCGTGGCTGATCGCATTGCTTGTCTTGCCGCTGAACGTCTTGGCACAAGGCGCAGCAACAGGCGCGGCACAAGCCTATGCTGTGTGTCGCACCGTCGGCATCATTGATCCCCAAGCGCCGATGGTCTTTGCCGATGTCACGGCGCAAACTGGCTTGTCCAAATTCAAACACGTCACGGCGGACGTTGACGTCAACTACATCATTGATTCGCCGTCGGGCGGCTTGGCGTTGTTCGATTACGACAACGATGGCAAGCTGGATGTGTATTTGCTCAACGGCTCGACGATGAAAGCGATGCGGGGCGAAGAAGCTGCACCGCGCGCCGCGTTGTTTCGCAATCTCGGCGATTTCAAATTTGAAGACGTGACCGACAAAGCGGGCGTAACGAACGAACGTTGGGGCATGGGCGTGGCAGTTAGCGATTTCAATAACGATGGCTTCGCGGATTTGTACGTCAGCAACTACGGCGTGTCGCGGCTTTACAAAAACAACGGCAACGGCACGTTCACTGATGTCGCCGAAAAGCTCGGCGTCGCGCGCAAAGGCTGGAGCACGGGCGCGACGTGGGGCGATTACGACAATGATGGGCGACTGGATTTGTTTGTCCCGGCGTATGTGGAGTTTGATATGAACAAGCTGCCGCCGAATCCTTCTGAGGTGACAAAAAGCGGTGGTGTCGGACAGAACTTCTGCAATTTTCGCGGGGTGACGGTGATGTGTGGGCCGCGCGGATTGAAGGGCGAAAAAGACACGCTCTATCACCAAAAAGCCGATGGCACGTTTGAAGACGTGAGCGTCAAAGCGGGCGTGACCGACCCTTCCGGCTACTACGGTTTTTCATCGGCGTTCGTGCGTTTGCGCGATTCGCATTTAGTAGATCTGTTGGTCGTCAACGATTCGACGGCGAAGCAGTTTTATGTCAATCAAGGCAACGGCACGTTCAAGGAAACCGGCTTTGAATCCGGCATCGCGCTCAGCGAAAACGGCAAGGAACAAGCTGGGATGGGCTTGGGGATTGGCGATTACGACAACGACGGCAAGCTGGACGTGTACATCACGAATTTTTCCGACGACTCGAATACGCTTTATCACAACGACGGCGGCGGCAATTTTACCGACGTGACCTTTCAGGCCGGGCACGGGGAACCGACGATCCCGTTTCTCGGCTGGGGGACAAACTTTATTGACTTCGACAATAACGGCTGGCTCGACGTGTTCATCGCCAACGGCCACGTTTACCCAGTCGTAGACAAATATCAATGGGGCACAAGCTACGCGCAGCAACCGTTGCTGTTTCGCAATTTGATGAACGGCAGATTCGAGCGCGTTGGCGCGGCTCCGAACAGCGGTTTGGCGGGCGCGTGGACGAGTCGCGGCATGGCGAAAGGCGATCTGGATGGCGACGGCAAAGAGGATGTGGTGATGAACAATTTCAATAGCGCGCCGACCGTGTTGCGCAACGTGACCGAATCCAAGAATCACTGGTTGACGCTCAAGCTGATCGGCGATCCGAAATTGAAAACACCGCGCGATGCGATTGGCTCGGTCGCGTGGGTGACGATGGGCAAGCTGCGGTTGCGCGGCGATGTGATTAGCGGCGCAGGCTACGCTTCGCAAAGCGATATGAAACTGCACTTCGGTTTGGGCGAGGCCACGAAAGTGGACAAAGTCGAAATCAGTTGGGCAAACGGCAAGAGCGAAATCGTCAACATCAACGCCGTAGATCGCGTGTGGACGGTCACGCAAGGCAAAGGCGCGAAGTAGCTAATTCTTCATTCTCAATTCTTCATTGTTTGGCAGAGGGCAGTGCTTGAGAAAGAAGCCCTGTCAGACAATGAAGAGTGAAGAATGTGAATGCTCAATAGCGCTTCGTTTTCAGGCAGGCAAGTTATGATGAGCAAACTCACAACCCCGAATGTTTTGCGGCGCGCGGTCGTCGTTCTCTTCGTGTTGCTCGCGGGCGCGCTGTACGTCGTGATTGGCAAGAACGGCAACGAGAACAAAGAAAATCCGTTCGCGCAGTATGCCGAAAAGATCAATAAAAACTACGATCTCAAGTTCGGCGAGAATCCGTTTTTGCCGAGCAATGCGACGACCGTGACGGGCAGCTTTATTCCCGGCGAATATTTCATCGCGTCGAATCGCTGCGCCAAGTGCCACGCAGGTGCGCACGCGCAGTGGCAGAAGTCAGCGCATCGCAATGCCTTCCGCGAACCGTTTTATCAAAAGAACGTCAAAGACCTGACCAATCAACGCGGCATCGAATTCACGCGCCATTGCGAGTCGTGCCACAACCCCGCTGCGTTGTTCACGGGCGCGTTGACGAAAGATGCCAAGCTGCCGCGCCCGTTCGATGACGACGGCGTTTCGTGCATCGCGTGTCACTCGATTGAGCAGGCGACGGGGCAGGGAATTGGCGGCTATGTGATGGGCATTCCGGCGTTGCTCGTCAAAGAAGATGGCACGCGGTTGCACAAGGTTTCGGATCAGGAGGTGATGAATGACATTCCCTCACATCGCCGCGCGATGATGCGCCCGCTGTTGAAGTCGCCGGAGTTCTGCGCGTCGTGTCACAAATCGCAAGTGCCGCAGCAATTGAACGATTACAAATTCATTCGCGCCTTTGCGGTCGGTGACGAATATCAACTGTCGTCGTTCTCCAAAGAGTCGCCACATCCGTTTTACGTGCGCGACAAAGAAACCTGCAACTCGTGCCACATGAAAAAAGAGGCGGTCACGAAGTATGACGCGGTCGCCGCCGCCCGCGACGGGCAAATCGCTTCGCATCGCTGGGCCGCCGCGAACACTGCGATTCCGTTCTTTTACAAATGGCCGGATCAAATTGATGCCGTCAAAAAAGTGCTGGAAAACGATGTCATCGGCGTAGACATTTTCGCGTTGCGCAAACGCGCCGCGCGCAATGGCGACGGCAACACCGAAACGATTCAAGACATCATCGCGCCGCTCAACAAGAGTTCGTTCACCATCACGGCAGGCGAGGCGCTGACTGCCGATGTCGTCATCACGAACAAAAACATTGGGCATTCGTTCCCGCCCGAACTGCGCGATTTTTACGAAGCGTGGGTCGAGTTCACCGTGACGGATGACAGCGGCAAAACGATCTATCGTTCGGGCTTTCTGAAACCGAATGGCTACCTGGACGATTCGGCGCACAACTACAAAGCCTATTTGGTTAAGGAAGACGGCTCGTACAACGACATCCATCACATCTGGAAAACGAAAGTCGTCGCGCAAAACAACGCGATTGCGTCGGGGCGTTCGGATGTCGCGCGCTATCAATTCACCGTGCCAAAAGATTACAGCGGAACCTTGAAATTAAAGGCGCGTGTGCAATATCGCCGCTTCACGCGCGTGTTTCAGGATTATGCGCTCGGCAAGATGGTGGACTACCCCATCGTGACGATGGCGACGACCGAATACACGATGCGCGTGGGCGACAACGCGCCGCAGGAAGTCAAAGGCACGCTGCCCGATTGGCGACGCTGGAACAATTACGGCATCGCGCTGTTCGATCATCGGCAGTTCGCGTTGGCGGCGGATGTGTTCGGGCAAGTGGTTACTTTGGACGAAGCGTATCGCGCCACGGCGAAGACGAATCGCGCGCTGGCATTGATCGAACTGGATCGCTACGACGAAGCTGGGAAGTGGTTGGACGACGTGATGACGGCGAATCCGAACAACATGCGCGCCGCGTTTCAGCAAGCGCGCGTCTTCATCAAATTCGGCAAACTCGCCGAAGCCGAAGCGAGTTTGAAGCGCGTGCTCGAAGCCTATCCGCGCGACCGCCTGTCGTGGACACAGCTTGGCGAACTGCACAAAATCAAACAGGATTATGACAACGCGCAGAAGTGTTATGAACAGGTTCTGCGCATTGATCCCGAAGACGCGGGCGCGCATTACAACTTGATGCTGATCTTTCGCAAGATTGGTAAGAATGAAGCCGCCGCGCGCGAAGCAAAGTTGTTTGCGGATTTGAAAGACGATCCGGCGGCGTTTCCGATTGCGAATGAATTCCTGCGCATTCATCCCGAAATGAGCAACGAAAGTGTGCCGTTCCACGTGCATAATCTGGATCGTTGAAGGGCGTTGCAATGGAACACGAAACGCGGAGAACGATTGTCGAAATTGTTTTCCGCGTTTTTGTTTGTTTGGGCTGGATGTGATAAGAAGAGATTTCCGCCACGAATTGCACGAATTGGCACGAATTGGTTTGGCTTAATGTCCAGTCATAATTCGTGTAAATTGGTGTAATTCGTGGCTTGATCAAAAACAACTTGAGGAAACGATGAATACTGACGCACCTGTAATTCCACCCTTAACTCCACCTCGCCGAATCCTGCTCGGTCCTGGCCCGTCGCCCGTGGATGATCGCGTGCTGCGCGCGATGGCCGCGCCGTTGCTCGGTCATCTCGATCCGCTGTTCATTCGTGTGATGGACGAAGTGCAGGCGATGCTGCGCTATGTTTTCGAGACGAACAATCGCTTGACGATCCCTGTTTCGGGCACGGGCAGCGCGGGGATGGAGGCGACCGTCGCCAATTTGCTCGAACCGGGCGACGAGATTGTGTTGTGCATCAACGGTTACTTCGGCGAGCGGATGCACGATATGGTCACGCGGCTTGGGGCAAAACCGATTCGTGTCGAATGCGAATGGGGCGGCCCGGTGGACATCGAAAAAACGCGCGATGCCTGGCGCAGCTCGAATGCGCAAGTGTTGTTCGCCGTGCAAGCCGAAACCTCGACCGGCGTGCTGCAAGACATCGCGTCGCTGCGCGAAATCGTGGACGAACGCGACGGCTATTTGATTGTGGACGCGGTGACGAGCATCGGCGCGCATGCGATTGGCGCGGATCGCAACCGCATTGATGCGGTGTATGCCGGCACGCAAAAAGCGTTGTCGTGCCCGCCGGGACTGGCTCCGGTGACGTTCTCGGATCGCGCCATTGCGAAAATCAAAGCGCGCACAACGCCGGTCAGCAGTTGGTATTTAGACACCAATTTGCTGACGGCCTATTGGGACGCGCCATCTGGTGCGCCGCGCACCTATCATCACACCGCGCCGATCACGATGAACTACGCGCTGCACGAAGCGTTGCGACTCGTGGCCGAAGAAGGCTTGGAAGCCCGTCAACAGCGGCACGAACGCAATCATCGCGCGTTGGTCGCGGGCGTCGAAGCGATGGGCTTGGGGATGCACGTCGCGCCGGAGCATCGCTTGTGGACGCTCAATGCCGTCAGCGTGCCCGACGGCGTGGACGATGCGAAGGTGCGCGCGCGGCTGCTGAACGAATTCGACATCGAAGTGGGCGGCGGTTTGGGCGCGCTGAAAGGCAGGATTTTCCGCGTCGGATTGATGGGCGCGGGCAGCACGGAAAATAACGTGTTGCTGCTGTTGGCGGCGCTGGAAAAATGTCTGAAGGCCGAGGGCTTTGTGCCGAAAGATTCGGGCGTCAGCGCGGCAGCGGATTTTTATGCGCAGTAGGCGAGGGGAACAACCCCGTTCATTTTTCATTTTCCGGTTTTCATTTTTCATTTCTCATTGGCCTGCGGACACCACCTGGGACGATGACAAATGAAAAATCCAAAATGGAAAGTGAAAAATGAAGGGTCATGCTTCAAAAATGATGCTGACCATTTTGGTCGGTCGTCGCAAGCCGATGAATAAAGGTTGAAATCGAGGGCGGCCAACCCCAGCATCATTTCTAAAGCACGACCAAATGAAGAAGAGACGGAGCGCCTGAACCCATCGCGAACCGATTGAAGCCGATCCTTTACACATCTCCTCTGCTTGTGGTACTTTCTCGGCTTCTTCGCACGCAGGTTAAGTAACTATTGATTCTTTGTAGGAGTAAGAATGGCATTAGCAAGAGCAGCCAAAGCAGGCATTGTCGAAAATTATCGTCAGCACGCGACGGATACGGGATCGCCCGAAGTGCAGGTCGCGTTGCTCACCAGTCGCATCAATGAATTGACCGAACATTTCAAGACGCACAAGAAAGATAATCACTCGCGGCGCGGGTTGCTGAAAATGGTCAGCCAACGGCGCAGCTTGTTGGATTATCTCAAGCGCAAAGACATTGCGCGCTATCACCAGGTCATCGAGCGACTTGGTCTGCGCAAATAAGCGATTCACGGGCGACGGAGGCATGAGCTTCCGTCGCCTTTTGTTTGTGGCCGAACGTGACGGCCTGTCTTGTCAGCTCTCCACAGCCGGATTTGAAAAGGCCAGCCCCCGGCGAGCGCACAGACGGTGAACGGCTCCACGTATTCTTGGGTGGATTATCTGGAAGAACAACCTCCCGCACATTTCTCCCATACATTTTCCCGCCAGGATCGTGTTCGCCCTGTTAGCCTCGGTCATACATTGAGTCTACCCGTGTGGTTTTCCTTTTCCCCAGTTTCTTTCTTTTCTGAGCTGCTCGATGTGTGAGCGGCTTTGGTTGTTTGTACTGGTCGTCCGTTGTCAGTTGCTAGTTGTTCGTTGTTCATACGTTTTACCGACCACCAGCCACCGACCACCGACCACCGTTGTTGTTGAGGAGATAAATTATGTTTTTGAAGCAAAGTGTGAATTTAGGCGATTCCGAGATTTCGATTGAAACCGGACGCATCGCCAAACAAGCGGACGGCGCAGTGCTGATTCAGCAAGGCGAAACGATTGTGCTCGTGACTGCCGTGTCGGCGCGCGAGGCGAAAGAAGGACAAAGCTTCTTTCCGCTGACGGTGGATTATCGAGAATACGGCTATGCCGCCGGGCGCATTCCGGGCGGCTATTTCAAGCGCGAAGGACGTCCTTCGGAAAAAGAAATTCTGACCTGTCGCTTGACGGATCGTCCGCTCCGCCCGCTGTTCCCGGAAGGCTATTTGAACGAAACGCAAATCATCTCGATGGTGATTTCCGCCGATGAAAACCACGATCCCGATGTGCTTTCGATCACGGGCGCGTCGGCGGCGTTGTATCTGTCGGACATTCCGTTTCACACGCCGATTGCAGGTGTGCGCGTTGGTTTGGTAGAAGACAAATATGTGGTCAATCCGACCTACGAACAACTGCGCAATTCCAAATTGAATTTGACGGTCGCGGGCAGCGAAGACGCGATTGTGATGGTCGAAGCGGGGGCGAAAGAAGTCAGCGAGCAAGTGATGCTCGAAGCGTTGTTGTTCGGGCACGGCGAGATTCGCAAGCTGGTCGCGCTGCAAAAAGCGATGTTTGAAACGCTCGGCATCCAGAAGCGCGAATACACCCCGCTGACTCGCAACGAAGAGATGCTGAAAGAACTCGAGGAGAAATTCGGCGCGGCGTTGCGGGAAGCAATCAATGTCGAAAACAAATCGAAGATTGAAAGCTACGCCGCGATTGACGACCTGAAAAAACAGGTCAAGGAAAGCTATCCTGAAGAAGACGCCGCCAAACGCGCCGAAGCGGGCGAGTTGTTTGATGTCCTGAAAGAACGGATGTTCCGCGATGACATCCTGAACAATCGTCATCGCCCCGATGGTCGTCGTTTCTCCGAAATTCGCCCGATCAGCATTGAAGTCGGCTGGATTCCGCGCACGCATGGCTCGTCACTGTTCACACGCGGCGAAACGCAAGCCATCGTCACGGCGACGCTGGGTACTTCGCAGGACGTGCAATATTTGGACAGCCTGGAAACTGGCGAATTCAAACGCCGCTTCATGTTGAATTACAACTTCCCGCCGTTCTCGGTCGGGGAAACAGGTCGCACGGGTTCGCCCGGTCGCCGCGAAATCGGTCACGGCGCGCTCGCACATCGGGCGATTGATGCGGTGATGCCGGACGAAACGGAATTCCCGTACATCGTGCGCATCGTGTCGGACATCACGGAATCGAACGGTTCGTCTTCGATGGCGACGGTGTGCGGTGGAATTCTGGCGATGATGGACGCGGGCGTGCCGATCAAAGCGCCGGTCGCAGGTGTGGCAATGGGCTTGGTCAAAGAAGACAAGAAGTTTGCGATTCTGAGCGACATTGCCGGAGCCGAAGATCACTACGGCGACATGGACTTCAAAGTCGCTGGCACGCGCAACGGCATCACGGCGCTGCAAATGGACATCAAGATCACAGGTTTGAATACGCAGATCATGTCC
>CAZWAK010000212.1:0-12153 GCA_964631865.1 uncultured Heliobacteriaceae bacterium
GGCGATGCTTCCTGCCGTATAAATCAAGCCAGGGACAGATGATTTAATAAAATATGGCGCGATGGATGTGATAACGGCCCCGGCAGTGTCTAAAGCAAATTCACGCTCCCTGGAATTGCTTGTTCTCACAAAGTTCATGACTTGCTTGATTCCTGAGACTTTGACTATGGGGTTCACCGTTTGCTTATAGGCATCTACCAACATCATCAGGGCAGGAAGGTGTGATGACATCTTCTTGCCTTCGTCGAGGTTTTTCTTGCCACTCTCTGCAAAAACGACGCTCTGAATAGCTTCTTTATCCAAAAATATCCTTGGTTGAATCTGCGTCGGTAAATTGGGGAAAGCCGCCCAAAATAAAGAATTGTGTGAAGGCGCTTGCAACTGACGAGGTCTGACAGCGCGATGTGGCTGCGAATAAGAAAGCACAGGAGATAAGGCTACGTTCAAGACAACCATCCAAACGACCAATTTACTTTTCTCTCGTTTGATAGCTGTGCCTGTCGAAACGATAGCCTTTCGGATAGTACGGCTAAGAATCTGCAATGTTTGTAAAAAAAAGACTGGAGACGCTGTTTTAAGTTGAGTTGCTCTTTGCATAGTTGGACTCGCTTTCTGTTTCGAGGGAGGAGACAAGGGACGTGTCAATTACCTGAGTTGCATATCATCTGGTAAAATCGCGGAAAGCTGCGCATAGTGCAGCTTTCCTGTCTTCCGATTCCTTTGTTCTTGCGCTAGAAACGGGCCAAATGACCCGGACTGAACAAACTCCCTTGCAAGGTAATCCAGAAGTTGATGCCATCGCTGCACGCGCCATACGGCTTGCTGCCTGCGCCTGTCGAAAAGGAACCGAGCGGTTTCTGATCCGCTGCATTCCACAAGGAAACCGAATGCCCGTCGTTATTGGTAACGAGAATGCGTTGTCCATCGAAGGCGGCGGTCGTGGCATTGAAACAGGAAGCCTTGCAAGGACGACGGGCGGAACAGACCGCACCGGAATTCCGGGCGGCCTATGCGGCGCGCGCGGGTATTGAAGGCACGCACTCGCAGGGACTCCGGCGTTGTGATTTACGGCAGGCGCGCTATCTGGGGTTAGTCAAAACGCACTTGCAACAGATTCTCACGGCGGTGGCGCTCAATCTCCTTCGGATCGCCGAATGGCTGGCCGAAGTCCCGCTCGCAAAAACGCGGGTTTCCGCCTTCGCGGCGCTCAAACCCGCCCCTGCTTAAATCGCCTCGGAGCCGGGATTCGCCAGCAGTATCAACAGTGGTTTTGGCCGAAGGGGAAATCGAGGTTGGATTCGCCCACTGATTCAGGGCGGCGCGACGATTGCCCCAACTGGTATTTGCATTTTGCCCTTGTGCCAAACTCGGCGTGAACGTGCCTGCCAAAAAGAGGCAAAGAAAAATCCCTAAAGTTCCAATGGAAGTGATCTGACGATGGGTTTCAAATTGAGATTGTGTTTGCATACTCGGACTTCTTTCCTTTGTTAGTCAGGAAAAGGACAAGCAGTCTGTCCGCTTCCTGAAGAATTGCGGTTCAATTGACCGCTAATTATTGGTGGTTAGTTGATCGCCAATGCGAAAGAGCGGGCTTCGCCCAAAGCACAGCTACACAGCAGCACCATCAATCTTCATTGGTAGAGGTTAGAACTCGGCTACAAATTCAGCCGAGGGGCAGAGCTTGGCGGCAAAATATAGGGTGGTATCTTGCCGGGAATGAAGGCAGATGCTAAATTGCAGACCTCGTCAAAAGTCCGACAGGTTTAGCACTGTTTTCTGCCTTCACTAGGTATTGCGTAAAGTGCAACTGAAAATTTAGTTCCCGGCAAACTTTTTTCAGATTCAGTCATTCCGAAAGACAAACGTGATGTTATAGCTCCGTCCTCACAGGAGTCATCTGCAAAGGAACGAGGATGTATGGATACCCCTACACCACACGAGTTCACGCAACTGTTATTAGCTTGGCATCAGGGCGATCCGGCGGCGCTCGATCAGCTCATCCCCCTTGTGTACGGCGAATTGAAGCGGCTGGCGCGTTATTACATGCGCAACGAACAGGCCGGTCATTTGTTGCAGACTACGGCGTTGGTCAATGAAGCCTATTTGCGCCTGGTGGATTCGGCGGCGGTGCAATGGCAAGGGCGGGCGCATTTTATTTCAGTAGCGGCGAAATTGATGCGGCGCATTCTGATTGAAGAAGCACGCAAACGCGACAGCCATAAACGAGGCCGGGGAACACGACATGTGTTGCTGGAAGAAGGCTTGCTCGTAGAAGAAGAACGCCTCACCGAAATGTTGTCGCTGGATGAAGCCTTGCAGCGATTGGAACAGCAGTTTCCGCGACCGGGGCGCGTGTTTGAGTTGCGCTATTTTGGCGGCTTGGACGGCAAAGAACTGGCTGAACTGCTGCGAGTTTCTCCGTCATCCGTGTCGAACGATTGGAACTTTGCCCGTGCCTGGTTGCAGCGATACTTGAGCGAGGGAAAGGACGAAACAGATGGACACTGAGAAAAATACCCGATTGATTGAGGTCTTCAATGCTGCGCTGGTCTTGCCGCCAGAAGAACAAGCTGCATATCTGGCAGCGGCTTGCGGTGATGATGAATCGTTACGCCGCGAAGTGGAATCGTTGTTGGCGCATGCTAAGCCTGAATATAGCAAGCTGGATGTCCCTGCGGTTGGACGGTTTGCCAAGGAGCTTCTTAGTTTGGGCGAGCTTGATCTAGCGGGGCAAGAGGTAAAGCAGTATTTGATCCGAGAAGAAATCGGGCGCGGTGGGATGGGGCAGGTATTTAAAGCCTACGATCAAAAGTTGAAGCGTGATGTTGCGATCAAGTTTCTCCCCCCAGATTTTTTTGCAGATGTTGACCGTGTCCGTCGCTTTGAGCAGGAAGCGCGAGCTGCCTCCGCCCTCAATCATCCCAACATCATCACGATCCACGACATCGAACAGCACGACGGCTTGCATTTTATCGTGATGGAATATGTAGCCGGACAAACGCTACGAACCCGTTTGCAGGCGGGAAAGCGTTCATCCCAGGAAGCCGTAGACATTGCCGTACAAATTGCCGATGCCCTTGCCGCTGCGCATTACGCTGGCATTATTCACCGCGACATCAAGCCGGAAAACATCATCTTGCGCGAGGATGGCAGAGTGAAGGTGTTGGATTTTGGCATTGCGAAATTAGGAGAAGAAGAAGCGGCAGGGAGCAGGGAAAGACAGAAAATTTCGAGCGAAGCCGAGAGAAAAAAGGAAACGGACGAGTTCACGAATTCACCTACTTCCCAACTCTCTGCAACATCCACTTCGCCAGTCGCAACGGCGCTTGGCTCAATATTGGGCACGGTGAATTATATG
The DNA here is from genome assembly GCA_964631865.1 of uncultured Heliobacteriaceae bacterium. Taxonomy (GTDB): domain Bacteria; phylum Acidobacteriota; class Blastocatellia; order RBC074; family RBC074; genus JAFDVL01. The sequence continues at coordinate 3,359 of CAZWAK010000212.1, forward strand.
TCCCCAGAACAAGCAAATGGGGGAACGTTGAATGGCCAGGCGGATGTGTTTTCGTTGGGGCAAGTGTTGTTGGAGATGGTGATGGGCAAGCATTTATTGGCAGGACAAACGTCGGAAGACGTATTGCAATTATTGCGCAGTGATAAAGAGCCTTTGGCAACAGACTACAAATTGGACGGTATGCCGCAGGCCTTGGAGCCGATTGTTCGGAAATCGCTCAAGCGGAATTTGAACGCCCGATACAAGACCGCGCAGGAAATGCTTGATGACCTCAAACGGGTACAACGCCGCACAGCGACAAAATGGTTGCGGCGTCTCGTGGTTACTTGTGCGGTTGGGATTTTGTTGTTGCTGGGCGCGCTCGGTTTGGCGGTGCAGCTTTCGACCGTGGAAACCTGGACCGAAAAGGTTTTACGCGATGGGCATACCTTGTGGGTGCATAGCGTGGCCTTTTCGCCCGACGGCAAAACATTGGTTTCGGCCAGTGAAGACAAGACCGTCATCGTTTGGGATTTTGCGCAGCGCAAGCGACTCAAGACCTTGACCGAGCATACTGACCGAGTGAACGCTGTCGCATTTGCGCGCAATGGGAAATGGTTTGCGACGAGCAGCAACGATAAAACGGTAATGGTGTGGGATGCCGCGACCTTTGAGCGAATTGCAACCTTGCGTGAGCATCGAGATACCGTGCAGGCTGTAGCGTTTTCGCCTGATGGGAAATGGTTGGCTTCCGCTTCAAGTACGGGCGATGCTGTCGGGCAGGATTTTCGCACCGTGTTGTGGGACACAAGTCGTTGGACGAAAGCCGGGGAAGTTCCTTACGGCGTGGTTTATGGCCCTATTCTCTTTTCTCCTGACAGTCGAAGCTTGATAACAAATCAAGTGCAATGGGATTTGGTGAATGAGACACAAATCGTGAAGGGGGAGTCGCTGCCAAACGAGAAGAGATGGGGTGGCTGGAATTGGGCCGCGCTTTCGCCTGATGCGAAATTATTGGTTAGTACAGGTGGCAATGGTGAAGTCGCTTTTTGGAAGATGTCACACCCGGCGGATGTCGCCCACAGCGTATTTCAGCAGGAAGCACGCGCGCATCAGAATTTTGGTCGCGCCGTAGCTTTCTCGCCCGATGGCAAACTGGTTGCAACCGGAACCGACGTCATCATTTTGTGGGATGCCGCGACCAAACAGATTGTGAGCCAGTTCGATGGGAACTCATCAGTTTGGAACTTAGCGTTTTCCCCGGATGGGCAATCGTTAGTTTCAGCTCACGGCGATGGTTCGATTTACGTTTGGGATATGAACAAGCGCCGCCGCACGACGGGGTTGGATGGTCACGGCAATCATGTGTTGGCAGTGGCGTATTCACCGGATGGCAAGTGTATCGCCTCAGCGGGTAAAGATGGAGCCGTGATTGTTTGGAATGCAGCCACTGAACAGAAAGAAGCGACGCTCTTTAGTCATGAAACGCGCGTTCTCAATCTGGCTTTCTCGCCGGATGGAAAATGGCTGGCGTCATTCGATCAGGATGGTTATCTGATTCGCTGGGATTTAGAAAAAATGACTCCGCAATGGAAAGTGAAGGCGCATAATGGAAGCGAATGTTTGACGGTTTCGCCGGATGGAAAATGGCTGATGAATCCCTGGGCGATCTACGAAAGTTCTACTGGGCGCGAATATCTCCGATGGGATCAAATGCAGAAAGAAATAACGATGACGGATTACGCTGCTTTTTCGCCCGATGGGGAAAATTTGGCAGTCGTTGGGGGCAGAAAACTGATTTTGTTGGCTACCAAGAACTGGCAACTGATAGCCAAACAGGAAACGGCTGTGAATTTGACCCGCGTAGCCTTTTCACCCGATGGGCACCGTTTGATTACCGGCAGTGAAAATGGCACGTTGACGTATTGGGAAAGTGCGACATTGCGCAAGATCGCGGAGATCCAAAAACACAAAGCCGCTGTGAGTTCGGTTGTTTTTTCGCCCGATGGCAAAATAGTGGCTTCCGCTGATAAGGATGAAATTGCACTTTGGGATGCGAGCAGTCGCAAGCGAATCCATACGATTAGCGCGCAAGCCATTCCGGTCTACTCGCTCGCATTTGCACCCGACGGCAAACGGTTAGTCGCCGGGAAGCGCGATGCTGCGGTACGAATGTACACGTTTCAGCGAATGCGATGGGGCAAACAATTGGAGTGATGCTGTTACTTTCGCTTCCACCGCATGCCGTCTTTCGTGTCTTCCAAAATAATTCCTTTTTCCGCGAGCAGAGTGCGAATCTCGTCGGAGCGGGCGAAGTTCTTGGCTTTGCGCGCGGCTTGGCGTTCGTCTACCAACGCTTGAATTTCGTCGTCGAGCATTTCCTGTTGTGCTGCGCCGAAGATGTGGAAGACCGCGTCGAATTTGGCGACGACATCGAGCATGGCTTGTTGGTCGTCCGCTTTGATCGTGCCGTCGGCGAGCGCGATGTTTACTTCGCGGACGAAATCGTGGATGGCGGCCAACGCTTCCGGCACGTTCAAATCGTCGTCCAGCGCCTCTTCAAATCGTTGCAGCGCGCGCTTGCTCAACACAGGCAGCGCCGGGTTCGAGCCGGGATTGCAGTTGGCTTCGCGCAGGCGTTGGCGAAAATCCTGCAAGCGCGCAACGGTCGTTTCTGCGCCGCGCAAGCCTTCGAGCGTGAAGTTGAATTGCTTCAGGTGTTGCGCCGACAGCAGCATGTAGCGAATCGCGCGATGCGAAAAGCCTTGCTCCACCAAACCGCGCACGGTGTAGTAATTGCCTTTCGACTTCGACATCTTCTCGCCTTCGGCCAGCAAAAATTCCGAATGCACCCAATATTTCACGAACGGTTTGCCCGTCGCGCCTTCGCTTTGCGCGATTTCGTTTTCGTGATGCGGGAAGACGAGGTCAATGCCGCCCGCGTGAATGTCGAAGGTTTCGCCGAGCGCTTTCATAGACATTGCGGAGCATTCGATGTGCCAGCCGGGACGGCCTGCGCCAATGGCGGTTTGCCACGACGGTTCGCCGGGTTTCGCCGCTTTCCATAACACGAAGTCGCGCACGTTTTCTTTCTCGTATTCATCGGCGTCCACGCGCTCGCTTGCGCCTGCGATGTTGCCCTCGAAATTGATTTTGGACAGCTTGCCATAGCCGTCGAACCCTGCGATGCGATAGTACGTGGAGCCTTCGGATTCGTAGGTCAAGCCGTTCGCGGCTAATCGCTGAATGATGTCCACCATATCGTCAATGCAATCGGTGGCGCGGATGATTTGTTCCGGGCGTTCGAGGCCGAGCGCGTCCCAATCTTCAAAAAACAAATGGATATACTTCGTCGTGAACTCGCGGAAGTCCGCAGCCTCTTCGTTCGCTCGTCGGATAATTTTGTCTTCAATGTCCGTGATGTTCATGACATGCGTCAGGTCGTAGCCTTTGAACTTCAAGTAGCGGCGCAACAAATCGGCAAAGATGAAGGTGCGGAAGTTGCCGATATGCGCGAAGTCATAGACCGTCGGGCCGCAGACGTACATACGAACGTGGTTGTTTTCGAGCGGGTGAAATTCTTCGACTTGGGCAGTGAGCGTGTTGTACAGATGCAGCATGCAGATAATCCAGAAAGTAAAATTCTAAATCCTCATTTTCCATTTTTCACTTGTCATTTCACATATCTCATTGGGCTGCGCGTTACAAAGGACGATGAAAAATGAAAAATCAGAAATGGAAAATGACAAATGAAAGAAGTCGCGCAGTCTACCACAGCGCCCATAAAAATGCCTTGCCCGGTTGGAGTCCAGGCAAGGCATCGGAAGGATCGTTGGGGGAGAGAACTAGAGCTGCACCTTATTGACCTGTTCGGCCTGATGCCCCTGGCGGCCTTGCACCAATTCAAATTCGACTTCCTGACCTTCGGCTAACGTTTTGTAGCCTTGTCCCTGGATGGCCGAATAATGAACGAAAATGTCTTCTTTAATCTCGGGGTGAACGATAAAGCCATAGCCTTTGCTGTTATTGAACCATTTGACTTTACCTTGTTTCTTTTCTGCCATGGGTAAATCCTCCTGACGTTGGCGATGACGAGCGTGAGAAACAATTGAGACCGACTCGTCGGGGTTAATACATACAACGTCCCGCTCGCTCACACGGAGCGACCTTCGCCTTGTCTCCGAACGCTAGGTGGTATTCGGGGGCTTGCGGGGCACTGCTACTACTTGGGGGTACTACGGGATAAATGCAAAACGCCGCATTGGCGCAGCGAAACTCCTGCACAAAACGCGGCGGGTTTGATCGAGCAAAGAATGTGGGGGCTAACACAACGGTACTTCTTTACGACGCTGGATCACTTGGTAGTGCCAGCTTCTAACTTTCTGAATTTCGTTCGGGTTCTGCGTTTGATTTGTTGACGCATACAAGACGCCGCGAATGGTACGCAGCAGGTCAGCGGTTGTCAAGGGGCGAACTTAAAAGAGATTCACTTACTTGCCAAGCCGCGCCCCCGTGTTTACTATGCCTGCGCACAGGCAACCGCTATGAACCATTCATTTCAAGATCAAGTCGCACTGATCACGGGCGGCGCGAACGGCATCGGCTACGCCATCGCGCAACATCTGACGCAACAGCAAGCGCACGTCGTGTTGTTGGATTTGCAAAAAGCCGCCGTCAACAAAGCCGCGAAACAGCTTGGCGCGCGCGCTGCGGCCTACGCGCTCGATGTTACGGACGAGGCGCAAGTGGCAACCACCATCGCCAAAATCGCGAAGAAATTCGGGCGCATTGACATCCTCGTCAACAGCGCCGGGACGACCGGCACGACCAACGTCAAAACGCACGAAGTCGAGTTCGAGAATTTCAAATTCGTCTTCGCGGTGAATGTACACGGTTGTTTCTTAACCGCGCGCGCCGTGTTGCCGCACATGCTCAAACGCAATTACGGTCGCATCCTGCACATCGCTTCGATTGCGGGCAAAGAAGGGAACGCGGGGATGCTGGCATACTCTGCCTCCAAAGCCGCCGTCATCGGTATGACGAAAGTGCAAGGCAAGGAATACGCCGAAACGGGGATCACGGTGAACGCGCTTGCGCCTGCCGTAATTCGCACGGCGATGGTCGCGGCGTTGCCCGACGAACAAGTGAAATACATGACCGACAAGATTCCGATGAAACGCTGCGGCACGCTCGACGAAATCGCGGCGCTCGCGGCCTACATCGTGTCGCCACAAGCGAGCTTCACGACGGGCTTCACGTTCGATATGACGGGCGGGCGCGCGACGTATTGATCGAAGGCGTAGGCGCGCGTATGATGCGTGCGGTTGCTGCAATCATCCACCAACATTTCCACGGAGGAACCAATGAAAAAACTATTTCTATCAACGGGGCTGCTGAGTTTGCTGTTTGCGGTGGCGTGGGCAGCGGTATCGGGGCCGGATTTTTCGGGCACATGGGCGCTCGACAAAGCGAAGAGTGAAGGGCTGCCGCAACAAATGGCGAACGCTGATATTAGCTGGGTCATTACGGTTGCGGACAAAGCCTTGAAGAAAGAAGTCAAAGGCGGGATGGCTCCGCAAACAGAAAATTACAAGCTCGATGGCACGGAAGTCGCGGAAGACGTGACGATGCGTCAAGCGACGATGAAGGCCAAACGCACGGCAAAGGCGATGGGCGAAATGCTTGAACTCAAATCCGTCGTGAGTGGTGAATTCAACGGTAACGCTTTCACGTTCACGACCACCCAGCATTTGGAATTGGCCGACGGAGGCAAAACGCTGAAGGTGCATCAAGTCCGCGACACGCCACAAGGCCCGCAAGAATCCAAATTGGTTTTCACCAAGAAGTAGTTTCTGGTGGTTGGTGGCTGGTTGGTACGTTTCGAGTTTCGAGTCTTGAGATTACTTCCAACCACCAGCCACCAGCCACCAACCACCATCCTATGCCCATCACCGAAATCGAAAATCTCACGCATCTACGCGCCCTCGTCGGCAAAGAAATCGCCGTCTCTGATTGGTTTGAAATCACACAGGAGCGCATCCAGCAATTCGCCGATGCCACGCTCGATCATCAATGGATTCACATCAACGAAGAGCGCGCGAAAACCGAATCGCCGTTTGGCACGACCATCGCGCACGGCTTTTTGACGCTCTCGTTGTTGCCGCATCTGATCCAATCTGCGATCAAATACAAAACACCGCCGAAGATGGGCGTGAACTATGGCTTGAATCGGTTGCGCTTCACGTCGCCCGTGCCTGCCGGATCGAACATTCGCGCGCGCGTCACGTTGCAGTCGGTCGAAGAAATCCCCGGCGGCGTGCAAGTCACCTGGCACATCGTCGTCGAACGCGAAGGCGCAGAGAAACCGTGTTTGATTGCGGAATGGCTGGGCCGCAGTTACGAATAAGTGCGATAAAGAAACGTAGCGCGATTTGGCAAATCGCGGGGATTACTCGGCCAAGCCACGCGATTTGCCAAATCGCGTTACATCTCTCTACTTTTGTTCTGTCCCCGCAGCAATGCTTTCCGTCTTCGGTTTCGTCACCGTGTATTGATACAACTCTCCCAAATCGGTGCCGATGAATTTCACGACGATCTTGTCGTGGTCGGCTTCCAGAATCGAGAAGCCATACGCGCTTTTCGCAAAGATGATGCGCGGATCGGCTTTGACGTTCGTGTCCCGAATCTTCGCGCCGCCGCCGCCGTTGATGAAGAAATGCACGCCCGCTTCCGTCTTCAGATGTTGCATATCGTGTTCGTGCCCGGCGAAGTACATGTCCGCGCGGTCTTTCAGCACGGGCAACAACCGCCGAATCAACGTCGTGCCGTCGCCGTGTTGACCTGCCGAATAAATCGGATGATGGCCATAGACGACTTTCCAGCGCGCCGTGCTCTTGGCCAATTCCTCGCGCAACCACGTCAATTGCAACTCGGAAACTTCATTGGTGTCGAGCGCAAAGAATTGCACCGGCCCCGCCGTGTACGTGTAATACGGTGCAGGCAGCACCCAGCTTGGACTTTGTTTGGCAAACAACAATTCGGCGGCGGGGCTGTCGGCGCTGCCCCAATCGTGATTGCCGAACGTGACATAAAACTTCAGCTTGAGCGGGTCGTACAACTCGCGCCACAACGTTTGCCAACGCGGATCGCCGGGACTCATCATCCCGACCGGATAAAAGTTGTCGCCGACCGTGAGGCCGAAATCAAAGGCTTTGGCTTTGTGTGATTTCAGCATCGCTGCGGCGACTTGTTTTTGCGGCTCGCCCGCGATTTGCCCGTTCTCCGGCGCACCCGCTCCGAAGTCGCCGAGCGTCACGACGCGCAGCACCTTGCCTTTGGATTTGAGCGCAAACAGCGGCGGCGGCACACGCATAAACGCAGGCAGCATCGTGCCGTTGACCAATGAAATCCAGCGTTCCTGCTCCTGCAACAACTTTTGCAATTCCACCGGATTACCGCTTTGCTGCGCCATTTCCAAACGTTTGTTGAGCGATTGCCGCAGTTGATTGAGCCGCTGCACGCGCAGCCGGTTCAAGGCCAACAGCGCCACATCCGCATCCGCATCCGCCGCCGCGTGGCGTTCCAACGCTTGCTGCATCGCGGAGTCTGTACGACTGCCGAGCCGCGTGACGACAGCGCGTCGGACGGACGCTGCCGGATCGCTGTCGAGCAGGCTGATCAGAAACTCCATCGCCGCCGCTGGTTCCTGGCGCGCGAGATCGTCGGTCAATTGCGTGCGCACTTTGTTGTCTTGAGCGTTCAGAATCGCTTGCCCGCGCTCGCGCAACGTCGCGGGCAATTTGTTCAGCAAGCTATCCGATACGGTGACTGATTGTGCGTGAGCAACAATACTCAAACCAACGGTGATGGCCGTGACGAGCAAGAGAGAAGGGAATTGATGTTTCATACGCATTCACGAAATTTGAGTCATGTCCAACGGCTGGCATAGCTTGGCATGATTCAAAGCGTGAAGCAATCGGTGCAACGGGAAACAGGGTGATCTTAACGAGGATTTAGGGCGGTTTTGATTTGCGTATACGGAGCGCGAACCGTACACACAATTGAAAGCTGCTCTAAGCTTCGCCGCCTGACACCTCACACCAATAATGCGGCAAGGCCGCCGACACGATTACGGGAAACCGCCGTGCGCCCGGCTCCGGCAACGCTTGCCTGTGCAAGAGTGCGGCAAGCAGTTCGGTGGGCGGGGCGGCGAAGGCAATCTGCGTGACAGCGGCGCTTCGGTTGGCCAATGGTTGCGCGGCTTCTTCCTGCGCGAGCAACAAGGCGCGTTCAAATTGGGCCAGGGCGATGACGTGCAGATGCTCGCTTTTATCTTCAACAAAACGTAAAAAGGCTAAGGTTTCCGGCAAAAAGAACAAAGATGTGCAGAGGTTCGCGTGCAGATAATCGGCGATCATCGGGCTTGCCTGTGCTGTGCCTAATGCCGCAATGGTCAAGCGCGCTCGCTCGCGCAAGCGGGTTTCGCGCCACCAGCGTTGGATCGTGCAAGTCACTCGAAATCCCGGCGTGTGGGGCAAGGACTGCAACCATTCAACCTCAGCGGGCGAGATGTGGAGCGGTTGCCACGAGGCGGGCAACTCCTGGGCGCAGGCGAACGTGGCGACCAGCGTTCCGAGCGCGCTCTGGAAATCAGCGAGCGGCATACGAACTCCTTTGGCAATGAGTGTCCCAAACCTGTCGCACGCGCGCGAGTTGCGCGGTCAATCGTTCTGCACCCAACAACGGCAGCGCCGGTTCCATCACTTCGTACACGATGCCGGCCAGATTGGGCGCGCGCGGCGCAACCCATTCCAACA
>CAZWAK010000213.1:0-12142 GCA_964631865.1 uncultured Heliobacteriaceae bacterium
TAGCCGTAGCGCGTGTTGACGACCATCGTCGAATTGATCGTCCAGACGTGATCGAATGCGCCCTGCCGCGATTTGAAGAGGAAGAACTCGCCCGTCGCAATGTTGTTGTAGTAGTTGTTGTAATCGCTGTCGCGATTGTACCAACTGGCGCGTCCGAAGATGCGATGTTTGTCGTTGACGACATGGTCAATGCGGATCGTGTTCGAGAGATATTTGATATTTTCCAGCAGCCCCGGTTGTGCGAAGTTGCCTGTGCCATCGGCTGCGCCGGTCGAAGTCGGTTTGGGCAGATAGGTGTCTACGAATTTGCGCGCCACAGGGTTGATGAGGTTGGCAGGAATGATATTGCCCACAAACGGATCGCGGCGGATGCGGCTGCCGTCGGCGCGCGCCGTGAAGGGGTTGTAAAGTTGATAGCCCGCATTAACCGCGAGCAGTTCGGAGAAATCGCCATTGCGCATCTTCTCGCTCGGAATCGTGGGCGTACCGTTGTTGCGCGGGCGCGATTCGGGAATGTTTTCGACCCCGTACATAAAAAACGTGCGGTTGCGCCCGTTGTACAGTTTGGGAATCCACACCGGCCCGCCAATCGTGCCGCCCCAGCGCGTGTAGTTGAAATCGGGCAGCGGCGTGTTAGTGCGGTTGGCGAAAAAGTCGTTGGCGAACGTACCCGGCGTCAGCTTCGTCCAGTACGCCGTGCCGTGAAAACCGTTCGTGCCCGACTTGATGCTCAGGTTGGTCACACCGCCTTCGGTGTTGCCGAAACTGGCATCGAAGGTCGCTGTCTGCACTTTGAATTCCTGAATCAAATCCTGCGGCGGCACAAACGAAGCGATGACTTCGTTGGCGTTGGCGGTCGAGGTGCTGGGCACGCCGTCAATCGTGATGTCGCTGCGATTGGCGAGCGTGCCGTTGATGGAATACCCAACGATGTGCGTCGGCTCGAAGGGACGATCCAGACGCGGGTCGCGTGTGTAGGCGACGCCGCCGGCCAGCCCAATCAACTTGAATGGCTCGCCGTGCGGGATTGGCAATTCCGCCACGCGGCGCGCGTCCACGACTGTGCCGAGCGAACCGGAACTCGTCTCCAACAGCGGCGCGTCTGCTGAGATGGTGACCGATTCGCCAACGTCGCCGATTTCCAGCGCCACATCAATTTCGATTGTGTCGTTTACCTGCAAGCGCACGCCATCGCGCACGTAGCGTTTGAAGCCTCGGCTTTCCACCTCGACGCGATACGTGCCGGGCAACAGATAGGGAGCCTGGAACAAGCCTGCGGCATTGGTCGTCAGCGTGCTGGTTGTGCCCATCGCTGTGTTGGTGATTTTGACGCTCGCGCCGGGCACGCTGGCCTGATTCGTGTCCAGAACTTTGCCCGTGATTGTGCCGCGCGCTTCCTGCGCGTAGAGCGTCGAGCAACAGCCGAGCAGCAAGAACGTCAGCAGAATAAATTTCGCGTTGATAGATTTCATGAAGACCTCCGTGAACATCTAGGCCAGGTTTCAGTCCGTACATGCGAAGAACTGAGGGCGCTGAGCTTGCTTGCGCAAGTCCACCATTCCCCGACCGGTTGAATGGGTGCAGATATAAATTAGGGTTTCCGTTCCAGCAAAGCGAATTTCATCTCAGCGACTGCGCGTGCTTCGGCAGTCTTGTCAGGTTAGGATCGCAGGCTTAATATGCTTGTGCTGGATTTCAAGCAATAAGCCGCCTCTGAAATCTTTCTAAAAGAAATCTAAAATCGCAGGTAAGTCGTTGAATCCGCATCGGCTTTATAAATTTGATTCTTTTGCTCTCGACGCCACTGCCAAGGTCTTGTTGCGTGACGGTCAACCTGTAACCTTGACACGCAAAGCCGTCGAGACGTTGCTGGTGCTGGCCGAAAACGCCGGGCAAGTCGTCCCGAAAGAAGAGCTACTCGAAACCATCTGGCCGGACCGCGTGGTCGAAGAAGCGAACCTCACACAAAACATTGCGATGGTGCGCCGGGCTTTGGCGGCAGAACGCGGGTCGGCGGCATACATCGAAACGTTCCCCGGACGCGGCTACCGTTTGGTCGGGCCGGTTGCGTTGGAATCACCCGAACCTGCTTCGCTGCAAACCGTCTCCGCAGACGTCGCGGCGAACGGTGTTTTGCCCGCGAGCGAAGCGCCTGTCATTTCCCAGGCTCCATCGAGTTCTACTTCTGGTTTCTTGAGTACATGGGGAAGCAAATGGGCAGTGATTGCGCTAGGCGCGGTAGCCATCACAGGGCTGCTGAGTTGGTTCGTGCTGCGCCGCGATTCGCCTGCTAATGACGCGGTCTTTCATATTGCTCCGCTGACGCGATTGTCGGGCAAAGAATGGCAGCCCGCACTTTCGCCCGACGGTCACAAGCTGGCGTTTGTCGTCGAACTGGAAGAAGGACAACCGCCCGAAATCCGTGTGCAGACGGAAGGAACCAACACCGCGCTGCGCATCTCGTCGCTCGCCGGGCATTACAGCAGCCCCGCCTGGTCGCCCGACGGTCAGGCGCTGGCGTACCTGCGCATTGACAAGGCGGCCACCGAAGTGCTGACCGCCGCCGTGCGCAACGATGGTACGATGGGCGCGGAGCGATTGGTCACGCAATTCACGCCGCCGAATTACGGTCATCCCTATCGCTTGCTGGACTGGTCGCCGGACGGACGCTGGCTGGCCGTTTCGCATGCCGAAACGCCGGGCCAACCGAACGGCTTGTTTCTGGTGAATCTGGCCACCAGCGAAAAAACAGCTCTGACCAAACCGACGGAACTGGTGGGCGGTGATATGGAGCCGCGTTTCTCGCCCGACGGTCAACAAATCACCTTCGTGCGCCACATCCATCGTTCGCATCAGGAACTGTATGCTGTGCCAGTGACGGGCGGCGAGGCGCGTGCTTTGACCGCCGACGCCAAACAGATCAGCAGTCACGATTGGGTCAACCGCGACACGCTCGTGTTTGCGTCCGACCGGGGCGGCGAATTCCGGTTGTGGAAGATGCGCGTGGGCAATGCGGAAGCCGACCAGCAACCTCAGCGCGTGGAAATCTTCGGCGCGTTCCCTATCGAGTTGTCGGTGGCACGCGCGGCGGCGCGGTTGGCCTATTCAGTGCAACAGCAGGATCGCAACATCTGGCGGCTGAATTTGAAAGACAAGCGGTGGACGCGCGTCGTCGCTTCGTCCGCACAGGATGCTTCGCCGCAGTACGCGCCGGACGGCAGCAAAATCTGCTTCCGCTCCGACCGCAGCGGGACGGAACAGCTTTGGGTCAGCGACGCCGAGGGCAGCAATCAAGTGCAACTGACGCAGGGCGAACTTTACCCTTCCGTCGGACATTGGTCGCCCGACGGACGCCGCATCATCTTCAACAACGCGCGGACAAGCGAGATGTATGTTGCGGAGTTAATGGCGGGCGGTGGTTGGCAGGTGCGTCCGACCGGGCTGAACGGCGTGCATCCGGTCTTCGCACCCGACGGGCAATGGATTTACGCTGGTTCGACGCAAAGCATCTTCAAATTCCCCGCGACGGGCGGTCAGCCCGTCCCTGTCGTCAAAACGGGCGGCTTCTCGCTCGAACTGTCGCAAGACGGGCGGCAGCTTTATTTCAAGCGCGAGCCGAACGACGCCGTACTCTGGCAGGCGGACACCACCACCGGGGACTTGGCGCGCGCGCTGGACGGGCTGTTGCCGAGTTGTACGAGTTGCTGGGCGTTGACGCCGACGGGCATTTATTATTTGGGCAGCGATAAAAGCTCGTTCGATGCGCAAGCGATTTACTTTCACCGCTTCGCCGCGCTGCCCGGCGAGGCAGACCGCTTGGTCGTCAAATATCCCGAACCGCTGGCCCCGCTCGGCAGCGGCCCCTTCTCGCTTTCCCCGGATTTGCAACATCTGCTCTGTGTACGAATGAACTCCTCCAACAGCGATATTATGCAGGTGGAGCCATTTCGATAAGTTTTCAGAACAGGGCGCGCGATTTGCCAAATCGTGTTACGTCTCATTCGCTCCGACAAAATCGCCTTCCCGCTGGATTTTGCGCCGCAGATCAAGCAACATTAGCCGCCCCCCAACGAAAGGTTTATGTTGATTCGTTTCCTGTTGGTATCTGTCACCATGTTTGCCTGGATGACTTGTCTTCAGGCACAAGCGCCGAGCGAGGCGGACAAAGCCTATCGCGTAGCTGTGCGCCTGACTGATCCGCAACAAAAAATAGCGGCGCTCGAAAAACTGCTCGCCGAACATCCGCAAGGAGGATTTCGTTTGCTGGCGCTACGCACGATTTTGGAAACGCTCGTGGAAACGCAGCCGCAGCAAACGGAGAAAATTCTGGCGCAAGCCAATCGAATCCTGGCGGCGAGCAGTGAAAACGTGCGTGGCAATTGGTACAACTTGATTGCGGGCATCTTGTTCGAGCGCGGCATTCTGCTGGCCGAAGCCGAACGGTTTGCGGCCCAAAGTGTCGCGCAACTCGGCGACCGCAAAAATCTCGGCGCGTCGCAGCAAATTGCCTCGACGGGCGGACGCGCGATTGTGACGTCCAATGTGCCGCGCGTCGCGTTGCTCGGTCGCATTTATCTCAAACGCGGCAAACGCAACGAAGGCGAGGCGCTCATCAAAGAAGCCTACGAAGCCGACGCGACACAACCGAGCGCCTTGTTGGGGATGGGCGAGTTGGCCGAGGCCAAAGGCGATGCCCAAGCGGCGCTTCAATATTTCGCCGAAGCCTATCTGTCCGGGCGTGGCCGAGAAGCTGCGCGCAAACGTGTCGCCGCGGCATATTACAAAGTCTATCCAAACAAACCGAGTGAACTGGAAGCGTGGCTTGACGAAAAATATCGCCGTGATTATGCGCTTCCGATCAAGCCGGAACGCTATCAAGCAACAGCAGCGCGCACGAATCGCGCGGTGTTGGCGGAAGTCTTCACAGGCGCGGCCTGTGGCCCGTGCTTGGCGGCTGACCTCGCGTTTGAAGCGGCGATGCAGCGGTACTCGACGAAAGAATTCGTTGTGCTGATGTACCACATTCCAATTCCCGATGTAGACCCGATGATGAATGCGACGACCGAAGCGCGCCGCGAAATTTATCAGGTTCGCTCCGCACCGTATGCCGTCGTAAACGGCTTGCCGCTGGCGGGCTTCGGCGGCGGTCGTAGTCGAATTGAAGAAAGTTATGCGAAGCTCACGCCCTTGATTGATGCGTTGCTGGAAGGCCCTTCCGAAGCGCAGATCAAGATCAACGTGATGCAGCAAGGGCCACGCCTCAAGGTCAATGTCGCGGCAGACAAAGGGCGCAGCACCTCATCCGATTTGCGTTTGCATCTGGTGCTGGCGGAAAACGAAGTGCGTTACATGGGCAGCAACGGCGTACGTTTTCATCCCATGGTCGTGCGCGCGATGGCGGGCGACCGCGCCGAAGGCTGGGCGCTCAAAGCCGGAACCGCCGCGTCGTTTGAGCATACGTTTGACGTGCAAAAACTCTCCGCCGCGACCAAAGAGTATTTGGACGATTACGAACTCAACGGGCGCACGTTCAATCCGACCTTCGACGAGAAGAAACATGAAATTGCCTGGAACGGCTTGTCGCTGGTCGCGTTTGTGCAGGATCGAAAAACGAAGCAGATTCTGCAAACCGTGTATTTGAAATTGCCTGCGGCGGTCGAAACACCGAAGTAAGGTTTTACGAAAGGATAACCAGATGTTCCGCTCCATTCCGTTTGCGAAAACCGTGAGTTTGGCCGTGCTGTTGTTCTGCGTCTCCATCAACGCGCAGGACGAAGATGCCGCGAAGAAATTGCTTGGCAAGCCCATGCCCGATGTTTCCGCGCAGGACTTCGATGCGAAGACCGTGAAGCTCGCCAGCTTCAAAGGCAAGGCCACGATCATCACGTTCTGGGCGACGTGGTGCAGCCCGTGCATCAAGGAGATGCCGCACTTCAGCAAGCTGGTCGAAGAGTATCAAGGCAAGCTGCAAGTGTTGGCCGTCGCGGTCGGCGATACGCGCGAAGATACGTTGAATTTTGCGAAGAAGAATCCGACCTACAAAGTCACGTGGCTCTTCGACCCGGAAGAAGACATCGAAGCCTCGCCGCTCACCAAAGCCTTCGGGATTACGGGCTTGCCCACGAACCTGTTCCTTGATGCGGACGGCAAGATCGTAGACTATTGGCGCGGCTTGGAAAGCACCGACGCCTTAGTCAAAAAAATTCAGGGCTTGATGGCGAAGTAAAATGCAACGTAACGCGATTTGCCAAATCGCGCTACTTTTTCTGAGGAACCCGAATGCCTATTTCTATGCACAACCGAGAAGCGATGCGCGCGACACTCGCCACAGCGTTTGACTTTGCCGAGGCGCAGATGCAAACGCTGCTCGAAAAATACCCCGCGGATTATTACCCGATGTACACCGTCAACGGACAATTCGGTCACGACCGCAAACGTTGGACGCATTGGTGCGACGGCTTTTATCCGGGGCTGATGTTTTTGTTGGCGAAACGCACGGGCAAAAGCGAATGGCTCGACCAAGCGGTCAGTTATGCGAAGCCGCTCGAACCGCGTCAATACGACCGCGCCGTTCACGATCTCGGCTTTTTGTTTTTCTCGACGCATCTGCGTTGGCTCGAACTCGGCGGCCCGGCCAATCACATCGAACCGCTGCTGATTCAAGCCGGTCGCACGATGGCGATGCGGTTTATGGAGCGCGGACAATATCTGCGCTCGTTCGTCGAACCGGCGTCGCTGTTCATAGACATTATGATGAACGTCGGCACATTGTTTTATGCGGGTCTGAAAGGGGGCGACGCACACGTGCTCGACATCGCGCATCGGCATTGCCTGACGACGCGGCGGACGATTGTGCGTGGCGACGGTTCGACTTCGCACGAGGCGATTTTCGATTTGGACACGGGCGAATGCTTGCGCCAAACCACGCATCAAGGCTATCGCGGCGATTCATGTTGGAGTCGCGGGCTGGCGTGGTCGCTCTACGGCTTCACGCGGTCGTATTTGCAAACGCATCGCAGCGAGTATCTGGAAACGGCGATGCTCAACGCGGATTTTTATTTGGAGCACACGCCTGCGGACGGTGTGACGCCGTGGGATTACGACGCGCCAGAGACAGGGCCGCTCGCGCAATCGCAAGTGGACACATCGGCCTGTGCGATTGCGGCGTCGGGCTTGTTGGATTTGGCCGACGCCGTGCCGGATCGCACGAAAGCGCGCGCCTATCGAGACTTCGCGTTGACTTCGCTGCAAACGCTTTCGCAAAAATACCTTGGCAGTCTGACGCCGGGATTTGAAGGCATCCTGAACGGCGGCGTCTATCACATTCACAAAAATCTTGGCGTCCACGAAGCCGTGCTGTTCGGTGAATATTTCTTCGTCGAAGCGTTGGACAAGGCGTTGACCGCACTCGATAAAGAATCAACGTCGCAACGCCTGAAGCCGTACCCGGAAGATTCGCTGCCCGCGTGGGCGAAGACGTGGGCGGACGGGCCGACCGAAGAAGACTTGCCATCCCCAGAGGCCACGCAATGAGCGAACGTCCTGTTTCATTAGTCACTGGCGCAGGGCGCGGCATCGGGCGCGGCATTGCGATTGAACTCGCGAAGCTCGGTCACGCCGTCGTCATCAATTTCGCGGGCAACCGCAGCGCGGCAGACGAATGCTTGCAACTCGTGCGCGCGGCGGGCGGCGACGGCATCACGGTGCAAGCGGATGTGGCTTCGGCTGAAGATCGCTCACGCCTGCTCAACGAAACGATGGCGGCTTACGGGCGCATTGATTTGCTCGTCAACAACGCAGGCGTTGCGCCGAACGTGCGCGCCGATCTGCTCGAAGCGGGCGAAGAATCGTTTGATCGTCTCATCAATATCAACTTGAAAGGCCCGTATTTCCTGACGCAACTCGTCGCGCGCCAAATGATCGCGCAAGTGCAAGCGAACGCGGTCAATACATTCGGCTTGCCGCGCATCGTGACGGTGTCTTCGATTTCAGCGTACACGGCTTCCGTCAATCGCGGCGACTATTGTGTGGCCAAAGCGGGCTTAGGGATGATGACCGCGCTGTTCGCCGCGCGCTTGGCCGAGTTCGGCATCAACGTGTATGAAATTCGCCCTGGCGTGATTGCGACCGATATGACGGCAGGCGTGCAGGAAAAATACGATCAACTGATTGCGCAGGGCGCGTGGCCGCTGCGGCGGTGGGGGCAGCCGAGCGACATCGGGCGAGCCGTCGCGGCGATTGCGCGCGGCGATCTGCCGTTTTCGACCGGCGAAATCATCAACGTAGACGGCGGCTTTCATCTGCGCACGCTTTGAGCCTCCCATCAATCCCGAAACCATTCCGCGCCTTCGCGCGTCTTTACTGAAGCACAATCCTGTTTCCCAATCTAAAGGTTCTCAACAAAAGGAGTTTTGCATGAAACGATTTTCTCTTTTTCTGACGCTCGCGCTTTGTTGCGTCCTGCTGCAACCGGCGCTGGCCGCGCGTTGGACGGCGGGGATGACGGAAGGCAAGCTGGAACTCAAATCGGTCGGCCCGCTGGCGTTTGGCCCGGACGGCGTGCTGTTTGTCGCGGACACGAAAGCCGCCGCAATTGTGGCGATTGCGACGGGCGATGTGAAAGCGGCGGCGGGTTCTTCGCCGCTCAAAGTCGAAGGCATCAATCAAAAGATCGCGGCGCTGCTCGGCACGTCGGCGGATCAAATTTTGATCGTGGATTTGGCGATCAACCCGCTCTCGCGCAATGCCTATCTGTCGGTGTCGCGTGGTCGCGGAGCCGATGCAACGCCCGTGCTGGTGCGCGTCAAAACTGATGGCAAGCTCGAAGTCGTGTCGCTCGACAACGCGAAATATTCACGCGCTGATTTGCCTGATGCGCCTGCGGACAAAACGGTCGGCGAAGGCCAACGCGCCAGCAATCCGCGCCTCGAATCCATCACCGACATTGCGTTCGTGGATGGTCGTTTGTTCATTGCGGGCTTAGCCAACGAAGAGTTCGCATCTACGTTGCGCGCCGTGCCCTTCCCGTTCAAAGCAGTGGCGAGCGGAACGACCGTCGAGATTTATCACGGCGCACACGGACGTTTTGAAACGCGCGCACCAGTTCGCACCTTCGCGCCCTTCAAAGTCGGCAACGCGGATCATCTGCTGACCGCGTACACCTGCACGCCGCTCGTGCAATTTCCGATCAGCGATTTGAAACCCGGCGCGAAGCTGCAAGGCAAAACGATTGCCGAACTCGGCAACCGCAATCGCCCGCTGGATATGATCGTCTATCAACGCGACGGCAAACATTATTTGCTGATGGCGAACAGCAGTCGCGGCGTGATGAAGATCACGACCGACAACATTGCTGGAGCGGAAAGCATCACGTCTCCGGTGGCAGACAAAAAGGGCTTGACCTACGAGACCGTCGCCGATTGGACGGGCGTAGATCAACTGGATCGTTTCGACAGCAAACACGCCATCGTGGTGCGCCGGACAGAAGGCGGCGCGATGAACCTCGAAACGCTGCCCTTGCCGTAGGCTATGAGTTGTAACGCGAAGGAACAAAGAGGCAAAGGAACAAAGAAAGGGTTGGTTCAGCGATCTTTTCTCTACGCCTTTGTCTTTTTGCTTCTGAGCGTTGCGACGGTGCAGGCGCAAGCAATTCGTTGGACGCCAGACGCCGCCCACGCCAATAAAATCGCGGTCGAAGTCACCGGCTTGCCATCCGCGACGCTGCAACAACTACAACGTCTGCGCTGGTCGCCGTCGCAATGGCAGCAATTGTTTGCCGTGTACACCGAACAAGCGGACGTGGCGATGCTTGGCGCGTATCGTGTGCAGGCGGATGTGTTGCGCTTCCAGCCGCAGTTTCCGTTGGAACCGGGGCTGACCTATCGCGCGGAATTCCGTCCGGCGCAGTTGCCGCGCCAAATCAATGCGCCGCCGCTCACTAGCACGTTGCGTTTGCCGCCGCGCGACTCGACGCCGACGACCACCGTCACGCAGGTTTATCCGAGCAGCGATGTCGTGCCGGAAAATCTGCTCAAGTTTTATATTCATTTTTCTGCGCCGATGCAGCGCGGCAACATCTACGATCACATTCAACTCCGCGACGACAGCACGGGCAAACTCGTCGAGTTGCCATTTTTAGAGATTGACGAAGAGTTGTGGGACACGACGTTGACGCGGCTGACGGTGTTCATTGACCCCGGTCGCATCAAACGCGGTGTGTTGCCGCTCGAAGAAATTGGCCCGTCGTTGCAAGCGGGCCAGAGTTACACGCTCGTGATTCGGTCAGCGTGGAAAGACGGCAACGGCGCACCGCTCAAAGCGGCGTTCGAGAAATCGTTTCGCGTTGTTGCGCCCGACCGCGCACCGCCTGATCCGAAGTTGTGGCAATTGCAACCGCCGTCGGCAGACACGCGCGCACCGTTGATCGTGACTTTTCCCGAACCGATGGAGCACGCGCTGGCGTTGCGCCTCATCACGGTTGTCAACGCGGCAGGGCAAGTCGTCGCAGGCCAGCCGACGCTCACCGACCGCGAACAGCGTTGGAGCTTTACGCCGCACACGACGTGGCCGCGCGGCACGTATCGGTTGGTGATTCAAACGACGCTGGAAGACCTCGCGGGCAACAACATCGGCAAGCCGTTCGAGGTAGATTTGTTCACAGGTGTCGAGCGCCATCTCAAAACGGCCTCCGTGCAATTGTCGTTTGAGGTGCGCTAAATTTTCGAGAGCTTTGTGTTGCTGAACTGTTTTGACTTTGGGCAGTGGAATGTTCCCCTTTCAATCGCTGCTCGTAACCACTCCCCACAGGAGCATTTCAATCAAGGAGAATTTTTCCCATGAAAGCAAGAATTACAATTTTATCGGCCTGTTTCATTTTCGCGTTTTTGACGATGGCATACGCGGCTGGCATTGATGGCAAATGGACGGCACAAGTTCCGGGACGCCAGGGCAATATGCAGGAAACTACGTTCAACTTCAAAGCATCAGGCGAGAAGTTGGAAGGCACGATCAGTGGTCGGCAGGGCGACACCGCGATTTCGGACGGCACGATCAAGGGTAACGATGTTTCCTTCAAAGTCGTGCGCGAGACGCCCAATGGCAAATTCACGCAAGTTTACAAAGGCGTGCTGTCGGGCGATGAAATCAAATTCACCCGCTCGATGGAAGGTGCTGGCCCCGGCGGGCAAACGCCGCCGCCCGTAGAATTCACGGCCAAGCGCGCGAGCTAAGACAAAAGTCCATAGAGTCTATTGAGTTTGTGGAGTTGCTGCCTTCATGGACTCTACAGACTTCATAGACCCTATGGACTTTATAGACCTTCATTTCTTCGTCTCCAACAGGGCAATCGTTGCCCAGCCCGTCGTAGACATCATTTGCGCATAGCTGTCCCCGCCCGATGGTCGTGTCGTCGCCGACCAGCTTCCATCCGTGTTTTGTTGCGCGAGCAGAAACGCGCGTCCGCGCTGAATCATCACCGCAACGCCGGTTTGTGTGCGCACCGTTTGCAGCGCCAGCAGCGCGAGCGCCGTATCGAAGTGTTCCGGCGGCGCATCAGCGTACGGCCCCCAACCACCGTCTCGCGTCTGCGCGCGACGCAGCCATTGCAAACCTGTCTCGTATTGGCGGCGCGCAACTTGGTTGGAAGCGCGAGCGAACGCCCACACCAACGTCGCAGCCGTCAAAACATCGTTGGGCTTAGCTTGCTGCAACCATCGTTCAGCTTTTTGCCGCGCTTCTGTGGCTTCTGCGAGATTTGCCTTCCGTAACATCTGCAGCGCCATCCACGTGGCCAACGGCGTGCCCCACGTCGCTGGCGAGCCGACCGTCCCCGCCGCGTCAATCTTCCACGAGCCATCGGCACTTTGATCGGGGAGCAGTTTGCGCGCGGCCTGATGCAAGGCTTCTGACTCGCGGATTTGCCCCGCTTCCATAGCCTCCATCAAGGCCGCAGCGAATTGCAGGTTGGCCAGCTTCTTGTCGCTGAACCCCGGATCGCCTTTGTTTTGCTCCCAACGTTGCGGGTCACTGAGCCACGCTGTCGTTTCGGTCAACGTTGCCGCCGGAACAGGTGAGCCGCGCCGCAGCGCTGCATACAACGCGCGCGCGGCATCGCCGTTGTTGTGACACGAAAAGCAACCGTTTT
>CAZWAK010000214.1:0-12064 GCA_964631865.1 uncultured Heliobacteriaceae bacterium
GCAAGGGCGTAAGGCGATCAACCGACGACGCCCTTTTTTAGAGGAGTTTCTGTTGACTGGGGGTCGTATTTTCAAGAGTCATTGGGAAACGCGAAGGTCAAAGTAAACAGCGGGGGGAACCGTCCGGCATTACGCTCCTCAGTCAACCAGCGCAAACCCATTTGACACAGACTGACACTACGCGCCTGCCCCCGATTGTCCACTTGCCGCCACCAACCTTTTTGCACCACCTGAAACCCGATTTGCAGCACCCACAAATACGCCCGCGTCACCGCCACCAACAACCGCTGCAACCGCGCGGGATCGGTCAGCCGGGTCTGTTCCAGATTCAACCCCCGACTTTTGTGATCCGAAAACATTTCTTCAATCCAGAACCGCTCCCCATAACACGCCTTGACTTGCGCCACCTGCGTCAAATCGGTCAATAATAACCACGGCTCGGTGGCGGTCTCGTCCCAGATCGCACACAGATTGACCCGTTGCGGGGCTTTCTTTTCCTTCGTCACTCTCACTTGGGCGTAGCTGCGTGCCGCGCCCCGCACGGCCAGGTCCCCCGCTTTCACCCACACGCCATCCGTCTCAATCCACGTCCCCGCCTTGCACCGCAAGATATAATGCCACTGCAATTTTTGGGCGATCCAGGTCGCCAAATGAATCGAACGAAACTCCCGGTCGGCCACGACGACCACCTCCGCGCCCAGCGGCACACACCGCCACACCCAGCCCAATAACTCCTGTTGCAACGCCAAATCCGAACTCCCCTCGTGCCCCACCTCCACCCAGCCCAACGGCAACGCCCGCCCCGCAAACGCCACCGCCACCCACAACAGATTCACCCTGTCGTTCACCAACGAACGATCCAGCACCAGGACTAACCGCTCTTTGCCACCCCGACTGAGTTGTTGCAACACTTTCATCGCCGTGGGCTGTAAGGCTTCCAACGCCACCAGCTTCGGACATTGCACCACCCGCTCAAAGCGTTGTACCCGCCCCTCGATTTGCGTCTGCCCGACCCGCACGCCCTGCGCGATCTGCGGTAATTGCACACTCTTTTGATAGGCCATCCCCACCACCATCAACGCTAAATTCTTGCGGTGCGCCTTGTGAAACGGCGGCAGTCGGCTTTCGATCTGATAGTGCATTTGATACTGTACGGTTGGGAGATACATGTTGGGCTGCTCCTTGTAGCTTCTCATCAATTCTTACAAAGCAGCCCGAATGTATCTCCTTCCTTCAGAAAAAACGACCCCCAGTCAAGGAGTTTCTGTTAACGTCTCACCCCTTCGCTTCGTCCTTCTCTTGGCACAAATCT
This sequence comes from uncultured Heliobacteriaceae bacterium, assembly GCA_964631865.1. GTDB lineage: Bacteria > Acidobacteriota > Blastocatellia > RBC074 > RBC074 > JAFDVL01. Next base: position 1,313 of record CAZWAK010000214.1, read on the forward strand.
ACCGAACTTGCGAGCAGTCTTGAGCGTTTCCCCTTTTTCGCCTTCAACTTTTTCAGGGAGCCGTATGACCAAACGAACAATTCTGATCGTATGCACAACACTGTTTTGCCTTACCGTCAACGCTACCGCTCAAGCTCCTGACAAAATTCTCAAACAAGCCGTCAAATCATTAGGCGGCGAAAAGAACCTCAAGCGCGTCACCTCCCGGCAAGCCTCTGGCAAGCTCACGCGCACAAGCGACAATTCGTCGGGCAGCTATCAAGCCTTTGCCAATCAGCCGGATTTGTTCGCGGTCACGATGGACATCGGCGGCTTTGCCGTGAGCGAAGGCTACAACGGCAGATCTGGTTGGCGACGCGATTCGCGCGACGGCTTGCGAACGTTGACGGGACAGGACGGCACGGACTTTCGCGCCGAAGCCGTCTTTCGCAATGCGCGCTGGTTTGACGCGAAGAAAGATAAATCCAAACTCACGATGGAAGGCACAGCGAACGTCAACGGCAAGACGGCGAACATCGTCGTGCTTACTACGATCAAAGGCGTGAAGATCAAGATGTACTTCGACGCGGCGAGCGGCTTGCCCGTCAAAGAGGAAATCCCGGCAGGCACGCTGACGAAGGTCTATGAATACAGCGACTATCGCACCATCAACGGCGTGCAGGAACCGTTTGCGATCACGCTCACACTGGGCGATGAAACGTTCGCGCTCAAGCTCGATGAAGTCGCGCACAACAAGCCCGTTGACCGTACGCGCTTTGATTTTCCGCGCGTGTCGAATGAGCCGCTGCCAGATGTCGCGCAACTGCTCGCAGCCGTGCAAAAGAATCAGGCGGCGATTGACGACCTCCTCGAAAATTACGCCTACACGCGCATCTCGACCGAGCGTGTTCTGGATGACAAAGGCAAGTTGCAAGACAAAGAAACCAACACGCATGAAATCAGCTTCTATCGCGGGCGGCGGCTGCGGCGATTGGTCGAAAAAAACGGCAAGCCGCTCACGCCCGATGAAGAAAAGAAAGCCCTCGCCGAGATTGAAAAAGCCATCAAGCGCATAGACAAGCAGGAAGACGAGAAAGCCAAAAAGAAAGCGCAGGCCGAAGCCAAACGCAAGAAAGAAGGCGAAGAAGAATCCGCTGAAGACGACACCGACAATCGGGGTTCGATCACGGAAATGCTGCAATGCTCGAAGCTCACCAATCCGCGCCGCGAGCAATTTCGCCAACGCGACATGATCGTCTTCGATTTTGAGCCTGCGCCCACGTGCCAACCGAAAACCGACACAGGCAAGATGGCGCAAAAGCTCAAGCTGATCGGCGCGTTCTGGATTGATCCGAACGACAAGCAAATCGCGCGGTTAGAGATGCGGCTCGGCGATTCGTTCAAGGTCGCGGGCGGCTTGCTGGCTTCGATCAAATCCGGCTCGGCGATGGTCTTTGAGCAGGAGCGCGTGAACAACGAAATCTGGTTGCCGACCTATCAGGAATTCAACATCGCGCTCAAAGTGCTGTTATTCAAAGGGCTGAATATGAACGGCGTGACGCGCTTTCGGGACTACAAAAAATTCAACGTCGAAGCCGAAAAAGAAAAACTGAAGTTGCCGGTGAAACCTTGAGATAGAAACCGTCACTTATTACGTTATGGAACACGGATGAAACGGATACGACCGATAAGAACGGATCCGTGCTCATCTGTGACAACCGTTTCATCTGTGTTCGATTTCCCTCTATTTGAAAGGAAGCCACTATGCCGGAAAGCTTGTTGCCCGCGAAAGATGCCCTAGATCATTTGTTGCTCGGCGTGCCCGACTTGGAAGACGGCATGGCGTGGGTGGCGGAAAAAACCGGCGTCCAAGCTGCGCTGGGCGGCAGGCATCCGGGACTCGGCACGCGCAATGCCTTGCTTTCGCTTGGTCAAAAACAATACCTCGAAATCATCGCGCCTGATCCAACGCAAACGACGCTCGCGCCGCAGTTCGCGTTTTTGCAACTCGCTACCACACCGCGCCTGCTCACGTGGGCAGCGGCCACGAAGGACATTCACGCTACTGCCGCGCAAGCGCACGCCGCAGGCTTTGAACTGAGCGGCCCGCACGCTGGCTCGCGCACGCGGACAGACGGACAGACACTGACCTGGAAAACGCTCTTCCTCAAAAATGATTTCCGTCTGCTCGTTCCGTTTTTCATCGAATGGGACGCGGCGTCACGACATCCGTCTGAAGATTCGCCCACAGGCTGCACATTGCAATCGTTCACGCTGGCATCGCCGCAGCCGGAACCACTCCGCGCCGCTTTCCGACACTTGGGCATAGCTGTGAATGTGGCGCGCAGCAACGAAGCGCGGTTGCACGCCGTACTTCACACGCCCAACGGAAAGTTGGAACTGATTTGAATCTAGGCCGGTGATTTTTGTGCGTTCACGAAGCGGCGTTCGACTTCTTCCCACTTCACATTTTGCATAAACGCATCAATGTAGCGCGCCGCCGCCGAGCCGTAATCCATGTGATACGAATGCTCGTACATATCCAACGCGAGCAGCGGGCGCGAGAACGGCGCGTTGTGCATGTGATCCCACGCCCAATAGTTGTGGAGTTCGCCCGTGTGAAAATTGTGCGCCAGAATCACCCAGCCCGAACCGCCCGCCAAGCCCTGCGCCGTCTTGCGGAATTCGGCTTCCCACTGCTCGAAGCTGCCGAACCAATCCTTGAGCGCGTCCTGCACTTTGCCGCCTGCTTTGCCGTCGCCGCCCAGGTTCGCAAAATACAATTCGTGCAGCACGACCGAGCCGGTGCGTACCAACTCTTCGCGTTTGAGATCGGCGTACACATAACCGGGCACGTCTTTGTCGTTCACGATTGTTGCCAGTCGTTTCTCAATCACGTTGAGCGCGCCGACGGCACCGCCGTAGTTGTTTTCCCAATGCGATTTGATGAGCTTTTCCGACAGACCTTTGAGCTTCGTCGGATCGAAGGGCAAGGGCGTGGGTTTGTGTTCGCCGCGAAAGACACGCGGCGCGGCAGCGGGCTGTGCCGCCGCTTCGAGTCCTGTGAAGGCCACTCCGGCGGTGATTGCGCCGAGCGCTTCTCTTCTGGATAGCGTGTTCATGGGTTGTTCTCCTTGTTGTGCTGAAATTGGGAAATCACGGTAAACCATCGTTTCGGGTTTGTCCATTGCCTGTCACTTAACGTAGACTGTCCCCCCAGCGGCAGAGAGAATTGGTTGCAACTGGTACGGCCTCGCGTCCTGTTCACCCATCAACTTGGAGGGGTTATGAAACGGAAAGAATGCCTCTTCTTACTTTTGTTACTCGCGGTCTTCCCCCTCGCAGTACACGCACAAACCAAACCTCAAGCTAAACCGGCACAGCCTGCTGCGTCTTCGTCTGCCCAGCAAGATGACCAAACCATTCGCATCGAAACGCAAGTCGTCCAACTCGAAGTCACCGTCACGGACAAGCAGGGCAAAGTGATTCGGGATTTGAAGCGCGAAGACTTTGAGTTGAAAGAAGACGGCAAGCCGCAAGACATCGCGTACTTTTCCATCGGCACGGCGACCCGTCCGGCGCGCTGGCTCGGCACGACGAAGAGCAAAGACGCGAACACGCCTGCCACGACGACGACTTCGACAACGACTTCGGCTCCGGCGGATGCGCTCGCGGGGCGGTATATTGTGTTAGCGATGGACGACATTCATCTGTCGGCGGCGACCTTAATGCAAGCCCGTCAGGCGCTGCTCCGGTTTGTAGACCAGCAGGTCGGCAGCGGCGATCAGGTTGCGGTGATTACGACCAGCGGGCAACTGGGCATGTTTCAGCAATTCACGAATGACCGCGAAGTCTTGAAACGCGCGATCAATCGCCTGAGCGCACAGGAACGCACCGTCACCAACAATTTCGATGTGCCGCGCATCACGCCGAATCAGGCCGAGTTGATTGATGCAGGCGATCACGACGCGCTCGAATTGGCCGTGCAGGAAATTATGCGCCAACAAGCAGTGAGCGGCGGGGCGGCTTCCAGCTCGGCGAGCAACAGTGGTGGCGGTGGTGGTAGTGGCGGCGGTGGCGGGCGTGGTGGCGCGCGGGGCAGCGGGGCTTCGCCGCAAGGCGGGATGTCCGAACGCGAACGCGCGATGGAAACCGCTCGCAGTCTGGCGCGGATGATTGTGATGCAAAACGCGCACTACACGGCGGTGACGCTGAATACGTTGCGCGCCATCATTCGCACGCTCAGCGCCTTGCCCGGACGCAAGGTGATGACGCTCGTGTCCGACGGCTTTTTCCTCAACAACCGCAGCGCCAACACCTACAACGATCTGCGCCAGGTCGTTGATGCCGCTACGCGCGCGGGCGTGGTGATTTATGCGCTTGATGCGCGCGGGCTGGTCACGTCGCCGCTCTTCGACGCCTCGCAACCGGGCTATGGTGAAGAACAACCGCCGGGCGTGCGCCAGCGCGTCGAAAACGCTTCGATAGAGGCGGTGCGCAACGGCCCCTACGCGCTGGCCCACGACACGGGCGGCTTTATGGTGATGAACACCAACGACCTGAATCTCGGTTTTCAGAAAGTGCTGCAAGACACGGAAGCCTATTATTTATTGGCCTTCGAGCCGGTCGAGTCCTATCGCGACGGACGCTTTCACAAACTCGAAGTGCGCGTGAAAAATCATCCCGAATACAAAGTGCGTTCGAGCAAAGGCTACTTCGCCACCGACGAAAAAGCCGAAGCCAAAGCAGCAGAAAAAGAAGAAAAAGAGCGCGTCAAGTTAGTGGAAGAGCGCGAGAAAAACCCGGAAAAGGCCGCGAAAAAAGAGGCCGTCGTCAAAAACACGCGCGTCTGGGAAGCCCTTGGTTCGCTCTTTCCTCTGCGCGGCATTCCGGTCGAAATGTCGGTAGATTTTGTGGACACGGGCAAAGGCACTGCGTTCGCGCTGATTACCGCGCACCTCGATGTGACGGGGCTGAAGTTCGAGCAGGTCAAAGGGCAACACGTAGCCACTGTCGAAGTGTTAGGTTCGGTGTTCGATGAAAAAGGCAAACCCGTAGATGGCTTCAGCCAACGGTTGAATATGAATCTCGCGCCTGCCACCTACGAGCGCGTGCTGCAATCCGGCCTCGTCTTCAGCCGCCGCGTCACGCTCAAACCGGGCTTTTATCAAGTGCGGGTCGCAGCCTTGCGCGAGGGCAACAAACAAACCGGCAGCGCCTTTGATTGGGTCGAAATTTCTGATGTCAGCAAAAAACAACTCGTGCTGAGCAGCGTCTTTTTGACGACGGAAAAAGAAACGAATTACCTGATGGCGCAAATGGAGCGCAAGAACAAGCCCGAGGTCGAGAACCAGGAAGCTGCGCCGATTCCCACGCAAGTCGCCCGCCGCTTCAAACCCGGCGCAACGTTTGATTTTTCGATCTTTGCCTACAACGGAAAAACCAATGCCAAAGGCGAAACCGACCTCGTCGTGCAATCGCAAATCTTCTCCGGCAGCAAAGTGATCTTCGCTTCGCCCTTGGCCAAGATGGAAGCCCCGCCCGAGATGAAAGGCGAGAATTATGCGCCCTACGCTGCGCGGCTGTCGTTGGATAAATTCGAGCCGGGCGCGTATGAATTGCGGATGCTGGTGATTGATCGCCTGGCCAAGACCAGCGCGAAACGAACGCTCAATTTTGTCGTCGAGCCATAACCATGAAACTGATCTCAGCCCTTTCGTTATTGCTTGCCAGCGCGTTCGCGTTCGCACAGGCCACGCAACCGCCCAAACCTGCGCCGCAAAAACAAGACCCCAAACCAGATGAAGCCACGATTCGCATTGAAACCGAACTCGTGCAAATCGAAGTTACCGTGACGGACAAAAGCGGCAAACTCGTCCGCGATTTGAAGCGCGCGGATTTCGAGTTGAAAGAAGACGGCAAGCCGCAAGACATTTCGTATTTTTCCGTCGGCACGACAACGAATCCCGCGCGTTGGCTCCCGACCGAACCAAAAGCGAAGGGCAAAGACGCTACGCCCGCGCCTGTCACATCCGCGCCAGAAGTCCGCGCGGGGCGCTACATTGTGCTCACGGTGGACGATTTGCATTTGGCCTTCGGCAACCTCGTCTATGCGCGCCAGGCCTTGCTCAAATTCGTAGACGAACAACTCACCAACGACGATCAAGTCGCGTTGATTACGACGAGCGGTCAATTGGGTTTGCATCAACAATTCACGAACAACCGCGACATTCTCAAGCGCGCCATCAATCGCTTGAGCTTTGCCGAACGGCGCGTATCGCTGAACGCGAGCGACGTCCCGCGCCTGACGCCGTATCAGGCCGAGTTGATCGAAAACAATATCCCGGATGCGCTGGCGTTGGCGGTGAATGAAATTATGCAAAAGCAGCCCGGCACGACGCGCCAAATGGCAACGTCGCAAGCGCAGGGCAAAGCGCGGATGGTTGTTGCCGAAAACACTTCGATCACCAAAGCCACGCTGGGCACGCTGGAAAATATTCTGCGCAGCCTGCGTCCGTTACCGGGGCGCAAGACGATGGTGCTGTTGTCGGATGGCTTTCTGCTCGGCGGTTTCAATCAGGGAACGACCTACGACGTACGACAAATTACAGACGCCGCGACGCGCTCCGGCGTAGTGATTTATGCGCTCGACACGCGCGGACTTGTTGCGATGACCGAAGCGTTCGACGCTTCGCAGCCGGGCTTCGGACTCGAACAGCCGCCGGGCGCGCGGATGTCTATCGAATCCGCTTCTATCGAAGCCAATCGGGACGGCTTGAATGCTTTGTCGCGCGACACGGGCGGCTTCCCGATTTTCAATAACAACGACCTCGCGCTCGGTTTGCAAAAGATCATCGCCGACACCGAAACCTATTATTTGTTGGCCTTCGAGCCGCAGGTGTCCTACCGCGACGGACGCTATCGCAAGCTGGAAGTCCGCGTCAAAGATCATCCCGAATACAAAGTGCGTTCGAGCAAAGGCTACTTCGCGCCCGATGACAAGGCGGCGGCCAAAGCAGCGGAAAAGCTCGAACGCGAGCAAGCCAAACTTGATGCCGAGCGCGCCAAAAATCCTGACAAAGCTGCGAAGAAAGAGACGGCGGCAAAGATCGCGTTGGTGGCGAACGCGTACAATGCGCTGATCCCGCTGCGTGAGATTCCGACCGAGATGGCGGTGGATTTTGTAGACTCCGGCAACGGCGAAGGTTATGCCACGATTGCCGCGCATTTCGATGTCTCGAACCTCAAGTTTGAGCCAGCCAATGATCGCTACAACGCCACGGTGGAAGTCGTTTCTACGATCTACGACGAGAAAGGCAAAGTGGCAGATGGCTTCAGCCAAAAGATGGCGATGACGCTGAAGCCCGCGACGTATGAGCGCGTTGTCAAATCGGGCTTTCTCTTCACGCGCCGCGTGAAATTAGCGCCCGGCTTTTATCAAGTGCGCTTGGCGATCATCAAAGAAAACTCGCGGCAAGCGGGCAGCGCGTCGCAATGGGTAGAGATTGCGGACCTGAACAAAAAACAACTGGTGCTGAGCAGCATCTTTTTGGCCTCGGACAAAGAAGCCGCCTATCTGGCACAAATGCAAAACGGACAGCCGGAAAACACGGAAGAGGAAACGAAGCTGGAAGACCGCCAAGCCGTGCCGATCCCGGCGCAAATCGCCCGCCGTTTTGCGCGCAGTTCGACCTTCGATTTCACCATCTTTGCCTACAACCCCAAAGTCAACGACAAGGGCGAAATTGATTTGGCGATGCAAACGCAACTCTACTCGTCGAATAAGCTGGTGATGGCGACCCCGCTCACCAAAATGCAATTGCCCCCCGAAGACAAAACCGCCCAATTTTCGCCCTACGCCGCGCGTTTGTCGCTCAATCAATTCGCGCCGGGCACGTACGAATTGCGTCTGGTGGTGGTGGATCGCGTGGCCAACGTCACGGCAAAACGCTCGCTCAATTTTGTGGTGGAATAAGCACGGCCAGCAAACGCTCAGATTTTTTCGTTACCGCTTTATGTTACCTCTTCGACCTACCAAATTCGCGCACATCGTGTACCGCACACGTCGCTTCGAGCCGATGTTGCAGTGGTATCAAACTGTGTTCGGCGCAAAGGTGCAGTATCAGAGTCCTGGCCTCGCGTTTCTGACCTACGACGACGAACATCATCGCTTCGCATTTGCCAATATGTCGCTCTTCCAACCCGACGGCACAGACACCGAACGGCAAGGTGCCATCGGCGTAGACCACGTCGCGTACACCTATGCCTCGCTTCATGATTTGCTGGAAAATTATGCGCGGCTCAAGGAACAGGGCATCGTTCCCTACTGGTGCATCCATCACGGCATTACGGCGTCGCTCTACTACGCCGATCCCGACGGTAATCAGATGGAATTTCAGGTGGACAGCTTCAGCACGAGTGCAGAGGCATACGCTTTCATCAACGCACATTTCAGTGCTAATCCTATTGGCGTTGAATTCGATGCGGATGACTGGCTGGCAGCCTTGCGCGCGGGAACGCCGGAGTCAGAATTCTTGCAGCGACAGGCGCACAAGCCGGTGTCGCCCCTGCGGGGCGAGTTCGTCAAATTCTTGCCGACGAATTAACTGTAGACCGTGCGGAATTGAGAAGAGCATTTTTCCTTCTTCCTTCGTAACTGCTCAGCCCTGGGTACGCACGCCTCCTGCGGGCTGGCTTGCGCCGCCCCTTTCCACCCCACAGCACGCAGGAGGCGTGCGTACCCAGGGGCGGCTGAGTAGTTACCTTCCTTCTTCCTTTTTCATTCTGTTCGAGAGGGAGAAAAAAACGCCCTCGTCAGGGAATGAAGAAGGAAAAAGGAAGAAGGAAGAATAAAATCCCTGATTTTATTGGCTTCTGAATTACGCCCAGTCTTCAATTCACTTGAGACAGAATATGAAGAATCCGCCGACCCTGATAGCTGCGTTAGCGGGCGCACCTGAAATCTTCGGCGACACCGCCGTCGCGACGGGCGGCGACATGGAAAAGAGCGGCTTCAAAGGCAAAGACACCCGCGGGCGATAGGCCTGGGCGGATGTGTATGCGAAGCGCAATGGCCGCTGGCAAGCGGTCGCTTCGCATAGCTGCCGTTTCCCGAAAAAGAAAAAGTAACCGCAGGAAAAGCGCGGGGTAGTCGCCCCAACTGCCCCGCGCGGTCAACCTGGGTTGCCTTCGTTGCGTTTGCGCATATACTGCCTGCCGTACGTTCCTGAACTTTCTGTTTGCATTTTCAGCGGAAAAAACATCTCTCAATCGGAGGTCGAGCAATGAACCCAAAAGAATGGACCATCATGATCTATATGGCTGGCGATAATAACCTGGCCGTGGATATGGCGTATGCGATGGAACAGATCAAAGGAGTGGCGGGCGAAGGTGCCCATAGTCGCAACGTCCTGGTTTACTATGACGGAAACTCGCCGCAGATACCGACGCTTTACTGTGATTTCTCTGAACCGCAAGCGCAATACGTTCCTTCGTCTTTGGTGGGAGACAAGCTTTGCCAGGTTCCGCGCAAGTGGAACGAAAACGCCGCCGACCCCCGGTCCCTCAAGAATTTTGTCCACTGGTGTGTGAATCAGCGCAAACGTCGGGCCAAACGTTATGCGCTGATCTTTTCAGGTCATTCCCTGGGCTTTTTGGATAAGGGATTATTTAAGGACGAAACATCCGGTAAGACGATGAACATCCATGACCTTTTTTACCTGATTCAGCGGCTCATCTTACCCAAAAAATGTTGGGAAGGGTTGGAGGTGGGGTTTGAGGGTGAAGACTTAACACGCGATCCGAAGGTTTTGATCGGTAGGCGTCTGGATATTCTGGGGTTTGACAGTTGCGTGATGGGCATGCTGGAAGTGGGCTATCAGTTCCAAGACCTGACGAAGACGATGATCGTGTCGGAGGGCAGCATTCCCAGCGCGGGTTGGAGCTATGCCAAGATCCTCAACAACCTTTGCGGAGGCAAACGAGATACGAAAGAAATCACGGCGAATTTCGTCAAGGAATTCATTCGCGGGCAGGACAAATTTATTGTGGGCGGCGTGACGGTGGACATGGCTGCCTGGAATATGGAGGGCCGTGGATTCGACGCGCTGGCCGATGCCTTCGATGGACTGGCACAAGTGCTGCTCGACTGTTTTGCGAACAAAGAAAGCCGGATTTACAGACAGATGGAGCGCATCATTCTCCAGGTACACTGGAAATGTCAGTCGTATATGCACGATCAGAATGTTGACCTGGGAGATTTTTGCCATCTGCTGCAAAAGGAATGTGCGAGCGTGGCCGAAGAATTGGGCCGCGACGATACCGGGCTGTTGGAGGCCGTGCAGGATTGTTGCCAGCGCGTGCTAAGCAGGTTGGAAAAAATCGTGCTCCTGAGCGGCTTCAGTGGTGGCGGATACCAGTACTCCAACGGAATCGCGGTGTTTTTCCCCTGGTCGTGGGAGGGCTATTTGGTGGCGCGGGAAAACTACGAGGCTTTGTTTTTTTCAAAGGATCGTAAGAACTTAAACTTTGATGCCAAGTGGAAAGGTTGGGCCGATTTCCTCAAGAAATATCTCTCCGACGTGACTTTTCGTAAAACTGAGCCGCTCACGCCGGACGCTCCACTGGGAGCGAAATACCGCTATCGTTCCGGGGTCATACTTAATGAGTTATCCGAGGCAGTACCACTGAACGGAAGCGAAACGCCGCTACCCAAGCTGGGCGCTTCGCAAACCTCCAAACTAGGCGCTTCGCAAACCTCCAAACTAGGCGCTT
>CAZWAK010000215.1:0-11334 GCA_964631865.1 uncultured Heliobacteriaceae bacterium
TCAAGGATACGCAAGGGCTGAAAATCTATTTCCACAACTCTTGACACGATCTCAATCCCGTCACTCTGTCCAGCGGAAACGCAAGCCTTCCTGCAATAACGAGCTTGGCGGTTGGAACACATACGATAACGGCAGAATACAGCGGTGACGCAAATTTCAGTGCTAACACAGGCACACTTTCCGGCGGTCAACAAGTAAATAAGGCTAATACTACAATAACCATTTTGTCGCACGCTCCTGCCCCCTCAAACATCAATCAACAGATCGCGGTCAATTTCAGCGTGGTAGCCACTGCCCCGGGCAGTGGCCTGCCAACGGGTAATGTCACTGTGAGCGATGGCGTTAGCTCTTGCACCGGAACGGTGGCGAGTGGCAGTTGTCAGCTAACGCTAACAACCAGTGGCGCGCGCAAACTCAAGGCAACCTATGCCGGAGATGGAAACTTCATTGGTAGCGAATCCACTGAAGTGACGCATCAGGTTACATCGGATAAACAAACCCCTATTACTACCGTTGCTTCTTCCGCCAATCCTTCTGTCTTCGGTCAATCCGTCACCTTTACGGCCACAATCGGCAAACAAGGAGGCGCAAACACTCCAACGGGGACAGTCACTTTTAAAGAAGGAGCGAACACGCTCGGCGCGATGGCATTAGATGCACAAGGGAAAGCAACCATTACAACGACTGCTCTGGCAGTTGGGGAACGCACCATCAAAGCCATGTACAGTGGGGATAGCAATTTCACTGCCAGCGAGGGCGAAGTCAAACAAACTATAAATAAAGCAACGCCTGCGATTACACTCAATGGCACGGCGAGCACCACCAATGTCGGGCAAGCGGTCACCTTTATGGCAACTGTTTCTTCGGGCACGGGGACACCAACAGGCTCTGTTACTTTCAAGGACGGCAATACCGTACTGGAAACAAAGACACTTGATGCGGCAGGAAAAGCGATGCTGACATCCTCGTCGCTCGCTGTTGGGCAGCATTCCGTTACAGCCGAATATACTGGCGATGGGAATTTCAATGGTATCACTTCTTCGGCATTTACGGTCAATATCCTTCAGCCGTTGGAGATTACAACCACGACATTGCCTAACGGCATATTAGGAACGAACTATTCGCGTTCATTCGCAGCCGTTGGAGGTACACCGCCATATTCCTGGGCGAAAACCGCGGGCGATTTGCCCGATGGCCTCAATTTGACTGCGACGGGAATGCTAACGGGAACGCCAACCAAAACAGGGATATTTTCTTTCACAGTTCAAGCAACCGACAATGCTGGCACTAAGGTAACGAAAGCCTTCTCAATTACTTTCGAAAATCCATTGCCAGCTATCACCAACATCATCCCCATGTCTAAGTTCGCGGGTGATGCGGCATTCACTTTAACGGTCAATGGAACAAATTTTGTCAATGGTGCCAAAGTGCTTTGGAATGGAAACGAAAGACCTACGACCTTTGTAGACAGCACGAAGTTGACCGCGACGATTCCTAGTTCAGACATTGGCTCGGTGGCTAATGCAGTGGTGACGGTTTTGAATCCATTGCCGGGCGGCGGGCTATCGAATGCTGCGGCATTTCCTATCCTGCTTGGTTATGAAGCAGATGTTGCTCCGGCTGGAATGGTGGATGGCAGGGTCACGATAGCGGATTGGGTGAAAATGGGGGGAATCTATATTGGTAATGACACTGTAGCGATGTGTAGCGGTGAATTTCAGCGGGCGGATTGTTTCCCCAAAGAAACCAAAGGAGATGGCAAAATCACGATTGGCGATTGGGTGCAAGCAGGTCGGTACGCGGCGGGGCTTGATCCGATGGTTCCGGCTGGCGGGCCATTAGGGTGCGCGACACTGTCTTCGCTGTCGCTGGATTTGTCCTCCTTCACAAGTGAATTAGCGCGCACGGTGCGGGTCAAAGACGCAAATTTTGTTCGAGGACAAATCGGCACGTTACAAATCGAACTCGACGCGCAAGGGGATGAGAATGCGATGGCGTGGACGTTGAACTTTGATCCTAAACTGCTGAGCTTTTTAGATGCGAAGGTCGGAGATGGGGCGAATGGTGCCTCGTTACAGATCAATTCTACGCAGGCGGCGAGGGGGCAATTGGGCTTGGCACTGATCTTATCTCCAGGACAGCGGCTTGTGGCTGGAAATCGTGTCTTGTTGACTTTACGCTTCATTCCGAATGGCGGTGACAGCGATATCGTCACGAATATCAGCTTCAGCGATCAACTGCTCGCTCGTGAAATTGTGGATGTGTTTGCGGCTCCCATCCAGCAGGTCAGCTATGTGGGCGGCGCGATTACAATTCGTGGTCGGGCAGCAGCGAATGTTTCGGCGGCGAGCTATGTCAGCACAGAGCTGGCGGCGGATTCAATTGCTTCGGCGTTTGGAACGAAGTTGGCGACAATGACGGCGGTGGCAGCAATCTCTCCGTTGCCTACCACGCTCGGTGGTACTTCGGTCAAAGTTACAGATGCGCAAGGTATCCAACGAAGCGCGTCGCTGTTCTTTGTCTCGCCGAATCAGATTAACTATCAAATCCCAGAGGGCACGGCGGAAGGCATCGCTACGGTGACAATCACCAATGGGGCGGGCGAAGTAACGTTGGGCTTACTCAACATCGGCAAAGTCGCGCCGGGCGTCTTTTCTGCCGATGCGTCGGGCAAAGGCTGGGCGGCGGCGGATGTCGTCTACGTCAAGCCCGATCAATCGCAAGTCATTCGACAGGTTGCGCGCTTCGATGCCGGGCAAAACCAATTCGTGCCGATTCCAATTGATTTGAGCACGGACACGGCAGTGCTGGTTTTGTATGGAACTGGCGTGCGGCATCGCACCTCTCTGGCCAATGTCAAAGTCAAGATTGGCGGGATTGACGCGGCTGTGGATTATGCCGACCGGCAAGGACAATTCGCGGGACTTGACCAGATCAACGTGCGCTTGCCGAGGAGTTTAGCGGGGCGCGGCGAGGTCAATGTCGAGGTTAATGTCGAGGGCAAGATGGCAAATCTGGTGCGGGTCTATTTCAGATAATCCTGTGGTAGAATGCCAGTCGTTGCATCTGCGAGGATCGAAGAAATATGACGACCATTACCTTGGAAGTGCCGGATGAGTTGGCCCGCCGGTTGAGCCTGTGGCACGAGCAGATTCCTGAACTGTTAGCGCGGGCCTTAGATGCACGCGCACAACCGCAAGCTACGATTGGGACAGGGATCACACATCCGGTGTATCAGGAAATGCTGGACTTCCTGGCAGCGCGTCCTACTTCGGAACAAATCCTGGCGTTCAAAATCTCGCCTGCTGCACAAGAACGGTTGGATGACTTACTGGACAAAAACCAGGAAGAGGGTCTGACGGAAGCGGAGGCAGCGGAGTTGGACGTTTTTGAATTGGTGCATCACTCGCTGATTCGCTTGAAAGCGCAATCACGCCTTCCGTAAACCTGAAGGACAAAGTCATGCCCCGTGTCCAAATTCCAATTGCACTTCGTCGTTTGGTGACGGAAAGAGCCAACGGCTGCTGTGAGTATTGTCTCATCCATCAAGACGACGTTGGCGCTACCCATCACCTTGACCACGTGCGACCCCGTAAACACGGAGGCTTTACCATCAGCGAGAATCTGGCTTTGGCTTGTCAGTTATGCAATCGCTACAAAGGCTCTGATCTGACTGCGACCGATCCCTTGACCGACGAAATCACGCCCCTTTTCAATCCGCGCACGCAAGCCTGGGGCGATCATTTTCGCTTGCAAGGTGTCGAAATCGTGGGTTTGACTCCAACCGGACGGGCAACCGTAGAGTTGTTGCGATTGAATCAAACCGTGAGATTACTTGACCGGGAAAGGCTCAGAGCCGCCGGGCGCTATCCCAGTGAAGCGTGGCAACCCCTGATTTGACGGGCGTCCCGGCGATATACAGGCGGCGACGCCCTTGATTTTATTCGGTCTTTTTGCCGGTGTCTGCCGCGCCAATCCGTAGTTGCTTGGATTACTTCAAGTTAAACTTGGCGATTTGACCGATTCCGTGTATGATGCACGCGCTTTGGCAAGACAGTGACGAAGATGGAAGCTCTTAAAAATGCTTCCCCCCGATCAAACATTGACACGAACTCGAACGCAAACTGTAGGCTGATTCCGGTCAGCCCCAGGCCAGAGTATTTCATCAGGACAGTTGCTTTTTTCACGGGTGATCGGCGAACCCACGAAGCTACTCACGAAGACAGCGGCTTCGCATTGCCATACCGCAGCGACTACGAGACGTTCACCGACCATCTGCCACCAAAATCGTGCCCCCTCAGTAGAAGACAACACGATTCGTTACTCAACTACCCAGGCGTTGGAGCAAAACTATCCGCTAGTCGTACCCCTTTTGCCTCACGCTCACAACTCACAATGTATGAGGGACAAATATATGAACAGACAGAGAATGGTTGCTAAATCCGGCAACTTTAGGATCATTCGTTGGATGATGGTTTGCCTGGTAGCAGCAATCTTCAGCTTCGTACTCACCTCGTCCGCCCCAAATGTTTCCGCACAATCCGGCTACGAAGGCGATGTCACGCCGCGTCCGACCGGAAAAAATGGAGCCGTCACATCTGCCGATGTCGAACAGATTGGGCGTTTCGCGATGAACCTGGAGCGCGCCAACGAAGGCAGCGAATTTCAACGCGCCGACATTGCACCGCGTGCCACGCTCGGCGACGCGCGCATCGGCATGGCGGATGTCGTGCAAGCGATGCGCTACGCCTCCGGCCTCAATCCGCTGACCGCAGCGGGTGGCCCGTCCGCGCCGCCGAGCAGTTCTCTGGCCGGAAACACGGGCGCGCAACCCGAAGCCATCAGCGAAGTGCGGGTGGGAACGCCGACCTTTGGTTCCGGCACAATGACCATCCCGGTGGAATTGATTTCGATGGGCACAGAAAACGCGCTCGGCTTTACGCTGGCCTTCGATCCGGGCAAGCTCAGCAATCCCAACGCCATCTTAGGCACAGACGCGGGCACGGCGCTCCTGCTCGTCAATCCCACGCAAATCGCCAGCGGACGCCTCGGCATCGGATTGGCGCTGCCTGCGGGACAAAAATTTGCTGCGGGGCTGCGACAAATCTTGCGCATCACGTTCAATATTACGCAAGCATCTTTAGGCACGGTGACGCCGATTGGGTTTGCCAGTTCGCCCGTGCAGTTGGAAATCGCCGACCCGGATGGCAACCTGATTGACCAGCGCATTTTCGTCGGCGAAAACGTGACGATCATCTTCCCTGTTCCGACCTTGACGGCACTGAATCCGGCGACGGCGTTTGCCGGAGATGTGAGCTTCACGCTCGGCGTCATTGGCACGAATTTTGTGAATGGCTCCGTCGTGCGTTGGGGTTCGACCAATCTGGTCACGACATTTCAAAGCCCCACCCTGCTGACCGCCGCTGTCCCAGCGTCATTGATTACGACAGCAGGCACGGCCAGCATCACGGTCTTCAATCCAGCGCCGGGCGGCGGCACATCCAATGCGTTGCCCTTCAACATTATCAACCCTGTCCCAACACTGACGGGCTTGGGCGTTGCAACGATTGCGGCTGGCGGCGGAGCGGGAACATTGGAAGTGAACGGCAATGGATTTGTCCCCACTTCCGTCGTGTTTTGGAATGGCCGCGCCTTGCCGACGCGCTATGTTTCGCGCACGCGCTTGCTCGTGGATTATACGGCGGCGGACCTCGTCTGCGCGGGCATCATTCGCGTGACAGTCGTCAGCCCGGCTCCGGGCGGCGGCACATCAACGTTCCTGGTCTTCTCCATTGCGCCGACCATCGCTTCGATCAATCCGACGATTGCGTATGTCGGTGGCAACACGTTCACATTGACCGTCAATGGCACAGGCTTCTGTGACGGGGCGCGCATTCGCGTCAACGGTACGCCGCGAACTTCGACCATTGTGAGTTCGACGCAAATCACGACGACGATCAATGCGAACGAATTGCTCAATCCGACGACGTTGCAGATTTCCGTAGTTTCGGCGGACGGCGTCACGTCCAACAACGTGCCGTTACCGATAGACGCCTGCTCACCCGCACAAGCGGTTATCAATCTGGCAGCGAATCTGGATTTTGGCACGGCGGACCCGGCGCGCGGGGCGATTCCCAATCGCCCGTCGCAAACGTTCACCGTGCAAAATGCGGGCTGTCAAAATCTGACGCTCAACTTCACGACGCGGCGCACGGGCGCGGACGTGACGAGCGGCAAGATCACGAACACGGACGACAGCGGCACGTTTATGCTCTTCAACATCACGGGCGGCGCGAATCAGGAAATCCGCAGCGGTTCGACCATCACAATTCCGGGCTTCCGCACCTGGACGTTCCGCATCGTCTTCGATCCCAAGATTCCGGCTCCGGCAGGCGGAACCACGAATCTGGCGGCGAGTCAGGTGATTTCCGATCTGCTGAATTCGACCTTCACGATTTTGCAGGGCACGACTGCCCTCCGCACATCGAATCTGACCGGGCGCGTCGAAACCAATTCGCGGTTCATTGATCCGCTGGCACCACGTCTTGATCCGAGGCTGGTGTTCATCAAGAGCGGCAACGATGAATTCACCGTCGAAGCGTCGGGCTACGATGCGGACACGAACATCGGCGTGGTCGCGTATCAATTCTACGACGGTGCGGGCAATCGCGTCGGCAGCCCGGTTTCGCAGGATGTGAACTTCCAGACGGCGGGCATCCTGAAAGGCCAGAGCTTCACGCTCGTCAAGAAATTCACCGCCCGCGATACGGGGCAAAACGCGCAACTCGTGCAGGTGTTTTTCTACGACACGGACGGCAAACAATCGTTCGCCACATCCGGGCCGGTGGGCACAGGACGCGGACGCATCGTGAACGCGACGACCGTTTCCGCCGCCAGCTTCCTGCCGGGTTCTGTCGCCACGGAAGGCATTGCCTCAGCGTTCGGCGAAGAATTCGGCGCGACGGCGCAAGCGGCGCGGCAAACTCCGCTGCCGTTGGAGTTGAGTGAGACCAGAGTCTACGTGACCGATGCGAATATGGTGGAGCGCGCGGCTCCGCTGTTCTTCGTCTCGCCCACGCAGATCAACTACCTCATTCCCGAAGGCACGGTCGCGGGCGACGCCAAAGTCGTGGTCGCCAACAAAGGCCAGGTGGTTTCGACCGGAACGATGCGTGTCGCAGATATGTCTCCGGCGTTCTTCACGGCGAATTCTGACGGCAAGGGCGCACCCGCAGCGTATGCAATTCGCGTCCGCGCAGACAATTCACAAGTCAGTGAAGCCGTCGCGGAATTCGATTCCGTGCAACGGAAGTTCGTTCCTGCGCCCATCAATCTCGGCCCGCCGGAAGAGCAAATCTTCCTGGTACTCTTTGGCACGGGCATTCGCAATTACAGCGCAATGCGCAACGTCAAAGCGACCATCGCCGGCGTCGAAGCCGAAGTCCACTACGCCGGCCCGCAAGGCCAATACGTGGGCTTGGATCAGGTCAACATCAAAGTGCCACGCAGCGCGCTCGTCAGCGGCGAAGTGGATTTGGTGTTGAGTCTGGACGGCGTCAGATCGAATCCGGTGCGCGTCCATATTCGATAAACCTATCTTGAGAAGTAGTGCGATTTGGCAAATCGCGCTACTTCTCAAAACTGAATCTTAACTGGCAATCATTGATCATTGAGACAACCAGCAATCACAGCACACCCCAAAAACGCTGCTGATGATTTTTGCTTAGGAGGAATGCATGAATAAAACGAGTTTCGGCAAAGCACTTGGCGTCAAGGGACTCAGTCTGGCGATGATCCTCTCCAGCACAATGCTCCCCGCGCTTGCAAGCCATAATCCGCTCCCCAAATCTATCGCACCGGGCGCCATCGGCATCATCGAATCCGCTGGCGTCGTCACCATCAACGGACGCGCCGCCAACGGCAGCTTTACACTCTGGGGTGACGAATTGGTCACGACCACGACGAACGCCCGCATCGTATTTGGCGCGCTCGGCGAAGTCGCCATCAGCCCCGGCGCATCGGTGCAACTCAAGATGGAAAACGCCAAGTTGCACGAAGCTGCGGGCAGTCAGGCGTTTTCGGCCAAGCTGTTGGCGGGCGAAATGAACGTGCAGTTGCGCAACGATTCCGGCGCGCTGGTGAATTCAGTAGATTCGGAATTCACCGCGTCGAAAGGCTCGCAATTCAAAGTGGATTTGCGCGAAGGCCGCGCGATGATTCAAACCACCAGCGGCACAGTTTTGGCGAACGCGCATTCCCCCGCGCCCAAGCCGCTCGACAATCGCGCCGCGTCTTCGACCACCACGAAAAAAGACTCGCAATTGCTGGCCACGAAGAAACTCGAAAAGCTGATCGGCAACTTCAAACTGGCCGTGCCGAACGTCGTTGTCGCCGAAGCCGCGCGGCGTGAAGCAGCGATGGATGATTTGAGCAAACGGCGCAACATGTTCATGCGGACTATCTCGCTGTCGTCGTCCAGCGCCTTCTTTGCCGAACGCGCGGTCAAACCCGCAACGTCGCTCGAACGCAGCATCGGCGCGGCGGAATCGCTGAACGGTTTGCTCGTCAACGGACGGCTCACGGCAGGTCGCGAGATGCTGTGGGGCGGCGAAACGCTCGAAGCACCGCGAGGCTCCGGCGCGCGTGTCGCGTTGCCGTCCATCGGACAAGTCGTATTGAACAGCGGAGCCAAAGCCAAAGTCACCACCGAAGCCGTCGGACTCATCGCGCCCGGACAAATCGCACAACGAGTGCTCGCGGCGCAATTGCTGAGCGGCGATGTGCAAGTACGTTTCGACGCAAACGCCAGCGGGTATGTGCGCGCAGGTGATTCCGTGATGGCCGCCACACGCGGCGCGAGTTTCCGGGTCGAAATGCGCGAAGGCAACGGCGCAGTGGATGTCGCAAACGGTTCCGTCATGGTCATAGGCAATTGGCCCTTGCTCGCGCCGCCTGTGATGCGCGACGAAGCTTCCGGCAAAACGCGCCTCGAAGCCAAAACCTATAACATTCGTCCTGCGAACCTCGCCGCCGCGTTTACCGTTGGCATCAACGGCTCGCGCCCGATTCAAATGCGCGTGACGGACGAAAAGAATCAACCCGTCGCCAACGTGCCCGTGAAATTCACGCTGAACGGCGCAGGCGCGTTGGGCACGACCAAATTTGGCTTGAATAGCATGGAAGTCAAAACCAACGCGAACGGCATCGCCGCGATTCCCTACCACGCCGCCGCCAATGTTGGCACAGCCACCGTCACCGCCGAAGTCCCCGGCACCAGCGCGACGACGACCACGACGGCGAACGTGTCCACCCAAAGCTCCGACTTCTGGCAAGGCCCCTGGCCCGCCGTCATCACCTTAGCCGGAGCCGTTGGCATTGGGTTAGGCGTCTATGCCACACGAGATAATCGCATCCCCATTCGCGGCAAAGGCGATTTGTCCATTGTGCCGTAAATCGCTGCGCAAGTTGCGAACTTCCAAACGGGCTATGTCAATTGACGTAGCCCGTTTTTTCTATGTTTCAATGCTGGACTGAATCTGCAAGCTTGGAGACGCACAGCGTATGGCGTGCGACGGTCTCGACGTCGCTTTTGAAATTTGAGATTTGCCTTATGCCGCAATCGCTTCCGTCAATGGGCGCGGCGTGCGATACATATTGAAGACAATGTCTTCGGGCGCAATCCCCGCATCCAGCAAGTCGCGCGCAATCCCATACTCAATGCCATCATGTTCAATCAACACTTTGCCGTCTTTTAAGCGAAAATGAAACAAGATGTGATGCGCGCGCCCAACGCGATCAAAGCCGACCCGCATCAATAAATAGCTGTCATGCGCCGTGTCACAAATCGGCAATAGCGGCACAAGCTCCGGTCGGCGCGGTTCGTTTGCATGCGCCAACACAATCTGTTGCAGGATTTGCCGATAACGTTGATCTTTTTCTACTGTATCCATTGCACTACCTCCTCTTTATCGGGATCAAAAACCAGTAACCATATCTTTTCATCTTCCACCATTGCCTGGACGGAAGGGCGTTGAAATTCGGACTCATAGAGTCCAAGAGAAACAGCCAAATAGATGTGACGCTTTGGTTCTGTGCGGCGCAACAACGAACGATAGTTCGCATATTGCCCAACGGCTTTATGAAATTGGTTAAAGAACGAATCGCCGCCAAAGACTTTGATTTCGACGACAATTTTTATATTCCCTTTTTCGGCACTGAACATCTTTTCGGCTCCGAGGTCGGCATACAATTGCACGTCCTCATATTCAATCGTGAACGGATCATCCGTCACCGTCCAACCATCTCGACGCAGCGCCGTTTTGACTATCTCATGATGGGCGTCATATCGTGGCATAACTTTGATCTCCATTGCGCAGCCGCACCGCCATTGTAAACCCAATCGGTTCGCTCGCTCAAATTAGCGATGCGGTAGGGTATGCCATGGCGAAATGGCGTAAATGGCAACCAGCTTGCTATCGCTCACCATACAGTTCTATCCGCTCGCGTTGGCATTGAGGTCGAACGGCAATCAACCGCGAAAAAGGCCTTGCACAGCATTTGTTTGCGATGCTATAGTTCGTACCGTTTTACCGAAAAAGCCAAAGCAAAGTCAGTAACCGTTTCGTAGGATTGCGAACCGATGCTGACGACAAAAGAAATCACGAACGAACATCAAGAAATGAACCTACTGCACTAAGGTTTGACTATTTCTTTTTCAGCCAAGCCATAGCTTTTCCAATACAGAAGTCTGCAAAGTCTAAAAACTGATTGTTTCTGAAGTGGTAGCTGCGCGAACGCCCGAACTGTGATCTATGTAATATTAGATCAATAGTTTTGGCTGATAAACCTTGTGAGGGGATTATGGAAAATAACAAAATAGTCAAATTGATGAGTGTTAAGCCTGACGCTCACGATCTATGTTGGCTTAAAGATAGCCTTCAGGCAGCAATAGAGGTTGAAATGGCGACATTACCGCCCTATTTGTCGGCGCTATGGTCTATTAAAGATAAGAATGATCCCGTCGCTCAGTCAATTCTCGAAATCGTGAAGGAAGAAATGTTGCACATGGGATTCATGTGCAATCTGTTGACGGCAATTGCTACTGATGAAGCGCCCGTAATAAAGTCTAGTGCGCCTACTTATCCTGGCCAATTGCCTGGGGGAGTTCATCCAGAGCTAGAGATTCCTTTGCAAGGGCTGTCTCCACAGGCTGTCAAATTGTTTATGGCTATCGAACTTCCTGAGGACGGGCCAATCGCTTTCGGGTTAGCTGATGCTGAAACATACCCTACCATTGGGGCTTTCTATACTGCGATTCTCAATGCTTTTGAAAGA
>CAZWAK010000216.1:0-3340 GCA_964631865.1 uncultured Heliobacteriaceae bacterium
CGCACGTTCGTCAACTTTGCACCTTGTTATTCGCCGCCGCGTTGCTGCCGCTTGCCGTTTGCGCTGCGCCGAAAAACGGTCTCGAAAAGATCGCCAATGCGGTCACGATTTACCGCGACAATTGGGGTGTGCCGCACGTTTACGGCCCGACCGATTACAGCGTGATGTTCGGCTTTATCTACGCGCAGGCCGAAGACAATTTCTGGCAAATCGAAGACAGCTATATTCAGGCGTTAGGCCGCGCAGCAGAAGTCAACGGCGAGCGCAGCTTCGATCAGGATGTGCTGAATCGGCAGTTGGAAATCGTGCGGCTCGCGCAGAGCGATTACGCCAAAGCCACCAAGACGATCAAGGAAATGTGCAACGCGACGGCGGACGGCTTGAATTACTTCCTTGCAAAGAACCCACAAGTGAAGCCGCGTTTGCTGACGAAATTCGAGCCGTGGCATCTGCTCGCGTTCGGACGCTTCGCGCAATACCAACTCTTCATCTTCAACCGTCTCGGCCTGAAAGCCGACGAAAAGCGCGCTTCGTTCATGCAAGCCAAAGTCGCGCAGCTCTTACCGACCACCAACCACCAACCACCAGCCACCAACGAAGTTGACGTTTGGTCATCCGGCCTCGTCGGTTCCAACACCTGGGCCATCACGCCGAAGAAATCGGCGTCGGGCAATGCGATGCTGTTCATCAATCCGCATCAACCGTTCTTCGGCCCTGGGCAATGGATCGAAGGACACATTCACAGCGATTCGGGTTGGAATATGTCGGGCGCATCGTTTCCCGGCTCGCCGTTTCCGACCGTCGGACATAACGAACACTTAGGCTGGAGCCACACCGTCAATGTGCCGGACATCATTGATGCGTGGTACGAAACGTTTGATGACGCGAAGAATCCGTTGCATTACAAATACGGCAATGGCTATCGCACGGCGACCGAATGGACGGAAACCGTCAAAGTCAAAACCGAGGGCGGTTTCGACACGCGCACAGTCAAGCTGCGCAAAACACATCACGGCCCCATCGTGGCGATTCGTGACGGCAAACCCGTTGCCGTGCGGATGGCGAAGTTTGAAAGCGCCGGTTCGCTCGAACAACGCTACCTGATGGGCAAGGCGAAAAACATCAATGAATTCCGGGCGGCGATGAGCCGTTGCGATGTGCCGATGTTCAATACCATGTACGCCGACAACAAAGGCAATGCGTGGTACATCTACTACGGCGCAGTGCCGAAACGCGATGCGAAATACGATTGGTCGAAGTTTCAGGACGGCTCCGATCCCGGCACGGAATGGCAGGGCTATCACAAATTTGACGAGTTGCCGCAGATTCTGAATCCAAGCGAAGGCTGGGCGCAGAATTGCAACGCGACGCCGTTTTTAGCGACGGCGGAGAATGCCAAAGACAATCCAGGCGCGACGCAGTTTCCGGCGTACATGGTCACGGAAAAAGACAACTCGCGCTCGAAAATGTCGCGGCGACTGCTCGGCGAAAAGGACAAGTTTTCGTTTGACGATTGGGCGAACGCGGCCTTCGACAATCGCTGCATCGAAGCCGAAACGTTGATCCCCGTGCTTGCCGCCGAGTGGGAAAAGATGAAGGCCGCTGACCCCGCGAAAGCCGAGAAAACCGCCGAAGCGATTCAAGTGCTGAAAGCCTGGAACGCGCGCGCCGATCACGATTCGGTAGCGATGACGATCTTCACGTTGTGGGCCTACGGACGGCAACAACCCGCCGCGAAACAGATGACCGCCAAACTGCCGTATCCCGAAAACGCCGTGCTCGAATATGTGATGACGAACCTGACGAAAGCGTGGGGTACGTGGAAAGTCGCGTGGGGCGATGCCGTGCGCATTCAGCGCGTGCATACGAGCGGCGCGTTGGAAAAATTCGATGACGACAAACCGAGCCTGCCCGTGCTCGGCGGCCCCGGTGATTACGTCGGCATCGTCTTCAACTTCTACACGCCATTCGATTCGGCAATTGCGAAAGGGCTGAAGAAATTCTACGGCCAGGTCGGGCATTCGTTCGTGAGCGTGGTTGAGTTCGGGCCAAAGGTCAAAGCGCGCTCGCTGCTGCAATTCGGGCAACGGCACGATCCCAATTCCAAACATTATTTCGATCAGGCCGCGTTGTATTCCCAACGGCAATTCAAACCTGCGTATTTCACGCTCGAAGAAATCAAAGCGAATCTGGAAAGTTCGTACCATCCGGGTGAAGCGATAGCGCGCGCGGCGGCGAAATAAGCGAGGGCAACAATGGCAGGGCAATACATGTGGGTCTATGATCCCGATTCTGGCGGAACCAAAATCCCTGACCGGCTCAAGGCTCAACTGAAACAACGCATCGAGGCGTTAGCGGAACAGCACTTCAAAGGAAAATATACGCGGCTGGACATTCGCTTCAGGGGGCAGTTCTGTTACATCGGCGCGTTTCAAGAGCCGAATGTCCCGGAGCATTTTCCGCCGCCCGAATGGGGCATTACACGCGAAGAGTATTTGGAGCGAATGCGTAATACACTGATGCCCATGTGTCGGTTGCGACATTTCAGCGCCGACCGCTGGAGCTTTGGGCTGTTCACCTACAGCAATGAGAAATACGAATTGTGTAGCTTCGAGACGGGGAAACTGGAAGGAAAAGCCGAAGACGCCTTTCTGCAAGCGGCGCGATTTCATTTGAGTTGACGAGAACAAGCTGTTTGCGCGGAAACAAGGGCGTCGCCATCGCTAGTCAGATTTGGTTCTGTTAAAATGCTGCGCGTCGCTTCCACTTCACTGATAACCAAACCCGTATCCTGATTTGAGGAGGTTCTTATGCGTTGCAGAATTCATCTTTTGACGGGCAGCTTACTCCTGCTCACCGGCCTCGCCGCCTTTGCGCAGCAAGGCTATCAAAAACCACCGCAAGCCGTGCTGGACGTGCTGAACGCGCCCGCTACGCCCAACGTTTTGCTCAGTCCCACGCGCGAACGAATGTTGCTTGTGGAAGGTGACCGCTATCCTTCCATTGCGGATTTGTCCGAACCGATGTTGCGGCTGGCCGGCTTGCGCATCAGCCCCAATACCAATGGCCCGCACTCAACGTCGCGCGTCAAAGCCGTCACGATACGCACGCTTGCCGACGCGAAAGAAATCAAGCTTGCATTGCCCGCCAATGCGCGCATCGGCAGCATCAGTTGGTCGCCCGATGGCAAGATGTTTGCCCTGACGAACACGACCGCGAACGGCATTGATTTGTGGCTCTGCGATGCGACGACGGGCAAGTTGACGCAGGTCAAAGGCGTGCAAATCAACGGCGTGATGTTCGGCGCGATGGACTGGATGCCGGATGGCAAAACGCTGCT
>CAZWAK010000216.1:3440-11313 GCA_964631865.1 uncultured Heliobacteriaceae bacterium
TGCAAAAACCGTATTCGTATTTGCATCCGTACAACGATTTTCCCGAAGAAGTCGAAGTCCTGGATCGCACGGGCAAGCTGATTTACAAAGTCGCCAGCCATCCGTTGCAGGATCAAGTGCCGATTGATGGCGTGCCGAAAGGGCCGCGCAATCCGCGCTGGCATCCGACGCAGCCCGCGACGCTGGTGTGGGGCGAAGCGTTGGACGGCGGCGATCCGCGCAAAGCCGTGCCGCACCGCGACAAGGTCGTGATGATCAAAGCGCCGTTCAGCGGGCAGCCCATTGAAATCGCGAAGACGGAGCATCGTTTTTCGGGCTTAGGATTCGGCGAAAAAGCGGGCGTGGCGATGTTGTCAGAATTTGATCGCAAGCGACGTTGGATGCGCACGCATTTGATGAACTTCGACAATCCGTCGCAGCCCACCAAAGTCGTGTTTGATCGTTCGATGCAGGATCGCTACAACGATCCCGGCTCGCCTGTGATGAAGGCGTTGCCGAACGGGCGCAGCGTGATGATGATGAATGGCGACGACATCTTTCTGAACGGCAGCGGCGCATCGCCCAAAGGAGATCGGCCTTTCCTGCGTCGCTTCAATTTGATGACAGGCAAGGCGGAACAACTCTTCCGCTGCGATGACAACAGCTATGAATCGGTCGTTGCAATGCTCAGCAATGACGGTAAGCAATTCATCACGCGCTACGAAACCAAAACCGAACCGCCGAATTACTTCCTGCGTGCGGGCGACAACAAACAGGCGCTGACCAACTTCAAAGACCCCGCGCCGCAACTGCGCAAAATCACCAAACAACTGGTGAAATACAAACGCGAAGACGGCGTCGAATGCTCGTTCACGCTGTATTTGCCGCCCGATTACAAACCCGGCACACCGCTGCCCACCGTCGTTTGGGCGTATCCGTTGGAATTCAATGATGCGAGCATCGCGGGGCAGGTTTCCGGCTCGGACAATCGCTTCACGTTGATCAGCGGGATGTCGCATTTGTTCTTCGCGCTGCAAGGCTATGCCGTGCTCGACGGCGCGACGATGCCTGTCGTCGGCAAAGACCCGGAATCGGTCAACAACACGTACCTCGAACAAATTGTGATGAGCGCGAAAGCCGCGATTGACAAGGCCGTCGAGATGGGCGTGACGGATCGCAACCGCGTGGGCGTCGGCGGTCACAGCTACGGTGCGTTCATGACCGCGAATTTATTGGCGCATTGCGATCTGTTCCGCGCTGGCATCGCCCGCAGCGGCGCGTACAATCGCACGCTGACGCCATTCGGTTTCCAAAGCGAACCGCGTACATTCTGGCAGGCGCAGGACATGTACCTGAAGGTTTCGCCGTTTATGTTCGCGCATAAACTGAAAGAACCGATCCTGCTGATTCACGGCGAAGCGGACAACAACACCGGCACGTTCCCGATTCAGAGCGAGCGCATGTACCAAGCCATCAAAGGCAACGCGGGCAATGTGCGTTACGTCACGTTGCCGCACGAATCACACGGCTATGCTGCACGCGAATCCATCGAGCATACGTTGTGGGAAATGATGTCGTGGTTCGATAAGCACGTGAAGAACGCGCCCGGTGCAACGGCGTCGAATCGGTGACGGCTGAGAAGTACAAAGTGGAAAGTGGAAAGTAAAAAGTGGGGCGGCAAACCAAACCACTTTCTACTTTCCACTTTTGACTTTCGCTACTTTTTCTTCGACTTTTTCAGCCGTTGCAATTCGGCGCGCAGTTTTTCCAGTTCCGCTTCCGCCTGGTTCGCGCGCTCGGCTCCGGTGGGAATCAAGTTGCCATTGGCATCGCACCAGCGCAACCATTCGTCGGTCATCCCTTCAAATTCCCCCTGCCATAATTGCAAGCTTAATTGTAATTCCGGCAAGGCAAAATCCGGGCGACGGCGATAACGGCGTCCGCCAAAGATGACTTCATGCACCAGCAAGGGTTCTTCGCGCAGGACGCGGAACGGATCAAACACGACGTAATACCCGATTCCCATCCGCGCATATCGCTGGAATTTTTCGTCCATTTCTTTGCCTTTGCGATTGGACACGATTTCGATGGCAACTTCGGGCGCTTTGCCATACTCCCAAACAAAATAGGAGCGATGTTCGTCAGCCAAATATGCGGGATTCGGGGCAACATCCAAACTCAGAAACATGTCGGGCGCGAGCGGCGGTTGATAGGGCGAAATAAAAATCCCGACATCCGAATCTGCGAGAAAGACGCGCGGCACTTGGTCTTCTTCTGTGGCAGGCGGTTGCCACGAACTATACAGTGGTTCGACTAACAAGCGGCGTTGTTTGGCGGAGAATAAATTATCCACAGGAACATCGTCCTCCGTGACTAAGTTGCGCGTGAGTTCGCGCAGGTCGTATGGCAGCTCAATTACAGGTTCAAGCATACTTCCACCTCTCGGACGCCGCAGCTTATCACAATGCTATTGGCGCGGGAACTGATCGGGATTGTCAGTGAAGAACGCATCTACGCCGAGCGTGTACAGGTAATATTGCAACTCGTCGCGCACGGTGGCAAAGCGGCCTTTGGTGCGGTCGTTCGCGGTGTAGGGCGTCACGCTCAAGCCCGTGTCGTGCGCGAGCTTGACGAGTTCCGGTTTGCCGTCCACCAACCCTTTCGCCGGGCCGATGCCGATGGCGAAGGCTTTGGCTTTTTGCAAGCCATCTGCCGTCAGCCATTGCGCGCCCATTTGATGGTCAATCAACAACACGAGCGGCACTTTGGTTTTCAGTTCGACCTTCATTTTTTGCAAGCTCGCCGGGCTGAACGATTGAATCAGGACGGGCGTTTTTTTGTCGGGCAATTTGTTTTTCCTGAGTTGCGCGAGCACCAGCCGTTCCATATCGAAGCCGCGACTGCCGTAAACTTCCGGCCCCTTCGTTTCGGGATACAAACCCGCTTTGCCGCGCACTACGTCAATCGCTTCCTGCCACGTCGGCACTTTGGCTCCGGCAAATTTTTTATCGAACCACACTCCCGCATCCAATTGCTTGATCTCGGCGAGCGTAAAGTCTGAGACAGGCCAACGCCGCGCGCCGCCATCAATTTTGAAGCGGTTGGGAAACACTTCTTCGACATTCGTCGTGCGCTCCAGCGTCAGATCGTGCAAACAAACCAGCACGCCGTCTTTCGTGATTTGCAAATCCTGCTCGACATAATCTGCGCCCTGTTGCAGCGCGAGGCGATAGGCTTCGAGCGTGTGTTCGGGCGCGTATGCCGAAGCCCCGCGATGGGCGACGAGAGTCTTCCCTTTGTACTGCGCAGGCACGGCGATAAGCACCAGCAATAAAAACAAACTTGTAGTTATCGGCTTGTAGCTTCTGAAAAATTTCGGCATACCTTTTCCTCTTCTCCTCAGAAAATGTAGCGCGATTTGCCCGCATCGCGTTACGTTCATTTTACGGAAGCACGTTCACTTGCAAACGCGAAGGCAAATTGCCCGCGCGATAGACGCGCTGCGTCGCCTTTTGAAAATCGGCTTCGGTTGCGTTGTAAATGTCCACAAACCTCTGCGGGTTGCGATCTACGAGCGGGAACCAACTCGATTGAATCTGCACCATAATGCGATGGCCTTTGCGAAAGCGATGATGCACGTCCTGCAACGTGAACGAAACTTTTGTCGGTTCGTTCGGCACAAACGGTTCCGGCTTTTCGTAACTATTGCGAAACTTGCCGCGCATCACCTCGCCCCGCACCAGCATTTGATAACCGCCGAGTTGAATTTCCTTCGGATTCGGCTCGAAATTCGGCGTGTTGTTTGGCAGCACGTCAATCAGCTTGACGACCCAATCCGCATCCGTGCCTGAAGTCGCAACAAACAACTCCGCCTGCAACGGCCCGGCGAGCGTTACGTCTTCGGTCAGCACAGCGGTTTCATAGACCAACACATCCGGGCGCATCGCCGCAAAGCGTTGATCTTCGGTTTTGTACGTCGTGTAGCCGCGCCGATTGCTGATGTGCGGATGATACGGCACGGGCTTGTGCGGATCGCTGACGTATTCATCAAAGGCTTCGGCTCCGCTCGGCGCATCAAACGCGAGCTTGCCGTTCGCCTGCAAATACAGCGACTTTTCCTGCACGCCTTTGGGCGGCCATTGTTCATACGTCTTCCATTCGTTCGCGCCCGTCAAAAACATCGTTGCTTCGGCCACGCTCATCATGCCTTTGTCTTTCAGGTGGAAATTGAAAAACGGCAGTTCGACATTTTCCTGATACCAGCGCGACGTGTTCGAGCCGAATTGAATGTTACCCAGCCCTGTGAATTCAGGCCGCGCCCAACAACCGTGACACCATGGCCCCATCACCAATTTGTTTTGCAAGCCCGGATTTTGTTTTTCAATCGCCTGATAGGTTTCGAGCGTGCCGTACAAATCTTCGGCGTCGTACCAACCCGCGACCACGAGCGTTGGCGTCTTGATATTTTTCAGATGCGGCATCACGCGGCGCGCTTTCCAAAAGTCGTCGTACACGCCGTGCTTCATCAAATCATTCCAGAAGCCGATTTCGTTTTTGAAATACTTCTTGTTCGCATTCGAGAGCGGCCCCATGTCCAAAAAGAATTTATATCCATCGGGCGTGCCGTGATCGAAATTCGGCGGCCCGACGCTCGTTGGTTTGGGGCGCGGCACGCCGATGCGCGCATAAAAATTGAACGAATCAATCAGAAACAACGCGCCGTTGTGATGCCAGTCATCGCCGATGAACCAATCGCCGACGGGCGCTTGCGGCGAAGACGCTTTCAGCGCCGGATGCGCGTCAATCACGCCCATCGAAGCGTAAAAGCCCGGATACGAAATGCCCCACATCCCGACGCGCCCGTTGTGGTTCGCCACGTTTTTCAGAAGCCATTCAATCGTGTCGTACGTGTCGGAGCTTTCGTCCACGTCTTTGCCTTTTTTCTTCGGATTGTGCGGGCGCGCGTCCACGAATTCGCCTTCCGACATCCAGCGTCCGCGCACATCCTGATAGACAAAAATATAGCCTTCGCGCGCCATCGCTTCGGACGGGCCGATGCTGGCTTTGTAGTCGTTGCCATACGGCCCCGCGCTGTAGGGCGTGCGATTGAGCAGCAGCGGATATTTCTGGGCTGTGTCCTTCGGCGTGTAGACCACCGTGAACAACTTCACGCCGTCGCGCATCGGCACGAGATGTTCGGATTTGACGTAATGCGCTTTGACATCGAACGCAGGGGCGGGCGCTTGTGCAGAAAGCACGATTGGAGCAAGAAAGAAGGCAAGGGCGCAAAGGCTAATTTGTTTTGGTAGTTTCATAGTAATCTTCAATCTCTGAAAGAAACCCATTCGCTCCGACAAGATGATGCGAAGACAACCGGCACGCGATCTTTACGACGCGCCATGACGCTCTTACTTCTTGTCGGACTTGTCGCACTAAATCCACTGCATCTTCTTCGCGGTAGCTGCTACGACGGGCGTTGTGTTGCCTCTGCCGAAACAAGTTTTCGTCTTCGTAGATTTCCAGATACTCGCGCACAATCTCTTGCAGCAAGCGCGCCGGATTCCGCCGCTGTTCCCGCGCCACTTGTTCCAGTTGCCCCGGCAATTGGGCATCCAGTTTGATCTCTTGTTCCATGGTTGGGTATCTCATGAAATCTGTCGTTTCACTGATAGAAATTGCTCCCGTCACTTTAGCACTGGAAGAGGTCAGGCCACAAAAGCAATCCATCACGTTAGCCCCCCAGACGCAGGTCAGTGTTGAGTTCAGTAATCAAGCTTGCAATTCCTCCAGCAACGCCTCGGCAAGCAAGACCCGCGCAGCCCGTAAAGGCGCTCGTGCTTTCGTTCTTCCGATTACTTTCAAAGCCGTACTGCTGGCACAGTAAAGATTCCGGGATAAGGCAACCTCTCCCATGCGGTTGTGGCATCCCGTCGGCGCGCCCAAATGAATGATCGAGCGAAGGTAAAACCCGCCCCGACAACCGCGCCTCTTTTCTTTTCGAGAGTGTTCCATATTGAACAGCAATTTATCGCGGACTACCTAATGCTCAAGGAGTTTCGATCAACCCACAACCGAATATTTTCACCAGTGTATTGCTGAAAGGAACCGCAAAGATGAGCACCACCGAAGCAAACAAAACCATCGCCCGTCGTTACGTGGACGTGTGGAATCAGCACGACCCCGCCGCCCTGGACACAGTCTTCGCGGCAAATGCCGTGCGGCATGATCCAGCCACTGGCGTGTCCACCGGTATCGAAAGCATTCGCGCCATCATGCAAGCGCTCCTGACATCGTTCCCGGATTTGCTGATCACGATTGATCAGGAATTAGCAGATGAGGATTGTGCGATTCTGCGCTGGACTGCAACGGGCACGCACCACGGAGATTTTCAGGGCATCCCGCCCACCGGCAAACCCATCAACGTCAAAGGCAACAGCGTCTATCAATGCGCCGACGGCAAGATGATTGCGGAGCATTCGATTTGGGATACGCTGGGAATGCTGAAACAATTGGGCGCTATTCCGGCTTAATTTGTGGGAGTAGAGATAAGGCCACTTAATATTGTGTTAGGCGCAGGCAAGCGTAATCACGCGAACGGCTGCGGCTAATAAAACGTTTACCGAAGCTGTACGCAGCTTCCAGTCAATGGAGAGAACATAATGCGCACAACCACCGAGCAGAACAAGGCTGTGGTCCGGCGATTTTGGGAAGCCATGAACAGCCGTCAGCTTGAAGCGCTCGACGAACTCATCGCTCCGGGCGTCATCCGCCATTGCCAGGCGACTCCGGGTGTCGACGTCCGGAGTCTGGAGCAGTTCAAGGATTTTATGCGGCAGGATGCGGCAGTTTTTCCCGATTCCGTGCAAACGATCACGCATCTCGTGGCGGAGGGTAATTTAGTCGCCGTCTGGGCAACTTACGAGGGCACACAGAAGGGACCGATGGGACCGTTCCCACCCTCCGGGCGAAGGGCGCGGTTTGATTTCGGCGCAGTCTTCCGTATGGAGAGAGCCAGGATCGCGGAGTGGTGGATCATCTGGGACAACATGGCGATACTCCGGACGCTGGAGCACCTCCCGGCTTGAAGCGGCGATGGAGAGAAGTGGCGTGCCGTCTAACAGGAGTTCGGCTCTTAAAAGGCTGGCTTCTCTATTTAAGGAGGTGAACACAACAACAAAGCAAAGACAATATGACGATTCTTCTCTGGCTGGTGGGAGATTCTGTCACAACCGTTACCAGCAAACTTTCACAATTAAGGAGAAGAACAATGCAAGGGACATACTCTGGTTTGTACGGGTGGACGTTGTCCTCAACGGTCCATGAGGTGGAAGAAGGCCATGTATTCACGCAGGATGTGTATAAAGGGACATTCTTCAATGACGCTGGGGAGGGGTTCCTCCATGAATCGTCGTGGGTCGCTTTTGGGGTGACTGACCTCATCAATGGCAAGGGCGACGCCCATGGCTATGTTGTCGTGACCGACAAGAACAACGACAAAGCGTTTTTTGTGTGGAAGGGGAAAATAGACCCTGCGACGGGCTTCAATGGCGATTACCAATGGACAGGGGGGACAGGACAGTATACCGGCCTGAAGGGCAACAATACCTTCCAGGCCACCATCATCGGTTCGTCCTCCGAGGGTCGTGGCATACTGAAGGGCGAATGGCAGTTGCCCTAACCCATCCCAGGCAGGGGGCGTTCAGCCTGCGAGTCGGCGGGAGCCGCCAAGCCCCGGTGGAGCCAGAAGGGCGTGATCTCGGTCTGGCATTCTGCGGTGGCACCGGGCAGTACCCCTCGCTTTCCAAAGCAACGCAAAAGAGGCAGGGGGTGCTAAATCGGTCAGCCTTTGAGCGCCCTGCGGTTGCATGCTGCGGGGCGGCGCAACCCGCCGAAC
>CAZWAK010000217.1:0-11122 GCA_964631865.1 uncultured Heliobacteriaceae bacterium
CATTCACCAGGAGCGCCCAGCCACCACATCCGCCTAATTTGGCGAAGGTATTGATGTAGATGCCCTGTGAACAAATCGAAGCTCGGAGTTTTTCGATCGGTATGATGCGCAGCATAATTCCTCGTTTCTCAAGCAGACCCGGCAAGTGTCCTCCCGTTTTGCCGGAACGCATCCACAAGCTAAAACTGAAGCTTCACGCCAGCCTGCACCAAACGCGGCATCCCCGGCATAATGCCGCGCCGCCGATCTGCAATGTAGAGTTCATCGCTTAAATTCTTCGTCGTCAAAAACACTGTCGGCGCAAACCGCTCAAACCCGCCAATGCGATAATTCACTGTCGCGTTCCAGAGGCCATACGCGGGCAACAAACCGCGCTGTCCATTCACTGACGGCGCGACCGTGTTCAGGTCATCACCGAATTGCTGACCGATGTAGACGTATTCGAGCAGCGCATCCAAGCCTTTCGGATGCGAATAGCCGAAATTCAAATTCAGCAATTGCTCCGGCGCGTAAATCAACCGCTTGCCCGTGATGCGCGTCGTCGCAAATCCGCTCACGTTTGAGAAGCGCGTGCCGCGATATTCCGCCGTCGGAATCCAGGTGTAGGCCGTGCGCACATAGAAATTATGGGGCGAATCCGCGAGCGTGCCGAAGTCCACGCGCCCCGCGAATTCAAATCCTTGATGCAACGTTTCGCCTGCGCTCGTCAACGTCGCACCAACGCCGCCCGACAAGTTCGCGGGCACGATTTGGTTTTGATAGTCGAGCCGGAAAAATGCCGCGTCTAAGCGCAAGCCTTTCACGGGCAGCGAACGCACACCGGCTTCGTAATTCCACGATAATTCCGGTTCCAGTTCGACGACACCGCCCGTGCCGCTGATGATGTCGGCAGGACGCGGCGGCGCAAAACCGCGATGCACGCCCGCAAAAAAGGTTACGTTGTCGCTCGGGCTGAGCGATACGCCGAAACCCGGAATCACTTGTGTCAAATCAGTCTTGCCCGTGACATTCGGCGTCCTGAGCCGGTCGGTGCGTTCGATGTTGACGTGCTCAATGCGCACGCCCGGCGTGAACGCGAGTTTGCGGAACAAAAAGCGATGCTGAAGGTAGCCTGACACGGCGGAGTTCCTGCGTTGATTATCTTCGGATGCCGCGCCGCCGCGCCCGTTCGGGCCGAGCGTGTTGTTGTTGAGTTGCAGCCGATTCTGCTCTTCGCGATGCCACCGAAAGCCGAGATCGGTTTCGCCCGCGCGACTCGATAGCTTCAAGCGCGGATCAATGCCAAACGTGTCGTAGCCGCGCAAGCGTCCTTCATTGCCGCACAACGTGTTGAGTTCCGCCAGACCGTTGCAGCCATTGTTGCCGCGCCGATTCGGGCGCTGATCGGAATTCGACGATTGCCGCCACCAGTCACGTTTGAAATGCGCGCCATAAATAGCCGTCGTGAAAACCGCACGGCTATTGATCGCATTCGTGTACAGCATTGACGCGCCCCAGCGGTCACCATAAAAGAAATCGTTCCTGAAAGGATTGAAGCGCGGATTGGCGGCGAACTCGGCTTCCGTCAAACCCGAATAGGTCATATTGGAATCTTCGCCATAATAGTTGCCTTTGAAGCCGAGCGTTTGGGTCGCGTCCCGATTCAGGCTCGTCACGCTTTTCACCAACACGTCATTCAATTTCGAGAGCATATTTTCGCGCGCACCTGCGCCGCGTTTGTAGAGGTAATCAACCAACACGCCCGTGCGTCCCGCGCCTGTGCCAAAGCTCGTGCCGATGCTGCCGTAGCCGTTGAAGTAGCGCCGACTGCCGCCCGTCAATGTCACCGAACCATGCACGCCATCGGTCGGTGGCGTAGGCGTGATGTAATTCAACAAACCGCCGAGCGTGTTCGGTCCATTGGCGATTTGGCCGGAGCCTTTCAATATTTCAATGCCGCTGTAACGTTCAATCGGCGGATGATAGTACGCATCCGTGTCGCCGTACGGCGCGTGACCGAGCGGGACACCGTCTTCGAGCAACAACACTTTCGCCGAACGATTCGGATCAAGCCCGCGAATGCTGATCGAAGGCCGCAAGCCCAAGCCTTCTTCATCGCGCACATAGACGCCCGTAAATTTGCGCAGGGCTTCGTTGAAGGTGAAGGGCCGCGCAATATCGAGCGTTTGCCGATCCAACACTTCGACCGAGCCGGGAATGCGTTGCAATTCTTCGGGTGTCGCGGCGATTTCGGTGGCAATGACGCTGACGTTTTCGGTCAGGCTGCCGGGGCGCAAGGTGAAGTTCGCCGTGCGCGAGCTGGCTTCGAGCGTGACTTGTTGCGAGACGATCGAGAAGCCATTGCTGATGGCGCTGACCAGATATTCGCCCGGCTGCAAATTTTCCAGGCGATAGCTGCCTGACGCTTCGGTGGTTGCGGTGCGCTCAAAGCCGGAATTGACGCGGCGCACTTTGACGGTCGCGCCGACAATACCTGCGCCGGTCACATCCGTGACAGTGCCGGACAGCGCGCCCGATCCGATGACTGATTGCGCGGAAAGAGCAAGAGACACGAGTAGACAGAACAAGACGGCACTGCCGCTACGAAAAAAGGGGTGAAGTGAATGAAGCATTTGGAATCCTCCTGAACCTGGGAAAATCATTTTGTTTTTCTGATACAAAGTCTGTTTATATTTTCAATGGACAACGCGCCGATTGGCTTTCAACTCCGGCGTCGCCAACGCACCAGCAACCAATCACCCAGCATCATCAACAGCAGCGACGCTCCTACCGCAAGCATTACCAAGCCGAGCAAACAGATAACAGCCATCAGCCACGCAGCGGGTTTGGGCGATTGCGGTTTAAGGGGAAAGCCGGTCTTGCCTTGCGGGTAGAATTCGCTTTACGCAGCGATTCACCTACCGAAACCAACACCCACTCTGTCAGCCTCTCATCCGGCAACAGAGCTTGATTAGGAAGCTGGTAATCAAGCCCTTCAAGTCGCTTTTTGATGCCGCGCTCAATCCCGCCGTAAGACAACAACAGTGGCACGACCAGCGCCCGGCGATTTTTTGCTTTGATGCCTGTAATCAACTGCCGCAGTTCTGCAGTGGCCTGATCGCGAATCGGTGCAGGCGCATCATCACGCACAGTCAGATAGCGAAGATCGCGGAACGGACTCGCGCGTTTCATCTGCTCGGCGAGCGCTCCCATATCTGCCAGCCACTTCTTATTTTCCTCGTCCGGCACCGGGCCGTGCGCGACGAGTACAACAGTTTCTTCCGAAAACTTTTGACTGATGGTTTGCGCTCGTGCGAGTAAAATCTGAGCAACCAGCGGATGACGACCAAGTGCCTCTGTCATGTGAATCGGAACAGACAGGTCAATCGGCTTTGTTGGATCGGAGCTATGTGCTGCCTCCTCTCCGCCTCCGTGCCCGTGACTCATCCGGGCGAAGATCGCCAAATCTGCCGGAGCGTCAGAAATCACACCGAGCAGGTATTGCGTCGAGGTGACAACAGAACTGTGTGGCGAGACAAACAGCGGCACGGCAACAATTTCGCTGACCCCTCGGCTGACCAGGCGATGGATCGCGGCTTCGATATTGCTTTTGGTCGCCATGCCGAAAGCGACTTCGGTGGGATAAGCCTTGTCGGTTGCCTGCGCTAGTTTGCTGACTTCGCTGTTCCACTCTGAATTGCCCCCGTGCGCGAGAATTAGAATGCCCGGCTTACCGGATTTGGGCGAAGTGGGATGAGCGTGATGGGCTTGTTGCGCCTGCGCGATCAGACTGAAAAGCGAGAGGACAAGACCAGCAAATAACCTGCTAAATCGTATTGTGTTCATTTTTGTTTCTCCAGTTTTTGCTCCCTGAGTTCGAGGGAAAGAATGTTCACATCAGTTCTGATGAGTGGCTACATCACCAGTTCTTCAACATTCGCAAATGGGTTTTCGGACAGGTCATCCTGTCGTTCCTGCAACAGCGTGCGGCGCGTTTCGCCAATGGCTCCTGAAAATGTCAAAAACTGTTTCGGCGTAAACGTGAACATCACATTGGCATATTCCAGATGAATGCAACCAGCGGTGCATTTGTAACAAGCAACTTCCAGTTTTCCGTCAAGGTGTGATGGATGATTGTTCATAGTTTTTAGTGATGAGGTTTCCTGTAACTGTTTGCGCTGTGTCGCCCGGCCCTGACGCGGAACAAAAGCGTACACAGCGCAAACAGCCATCCCAGCAATAGCAAATGCAACAAAGCTTCTCTCATAAACTCACTTGCGCTCGCCCACCCAAGTGAAGCGCATCCCAACGCGGAACGTGCGCCCCAGCTCTTGGCGATAAATCGGCAACTGTGCGCCCGTCGCATTGAACTGACCGATGTTTGGATCGCGGCTGTCAGTGAAATTGTCTACGGAGCCGAAGAATTCGAGGCCGCGATGAATGCGTTTGGCAAGATAAAAATCCCAGTATATGAAACCTGGCGGAATCACATCGGGCGTCACCGTAACTGCGCCGGTTTGCGCATTCGTCGTTGCTGTGCCGAGCGTCTGAATCCATTTACTGTAAAATGTGCCACGCAAATTCCAGCGCAGACCAAGCGATTGATTGCTCTCCCACGCGAGCCGAATGTTGCCC
Organism: uncultured Heliobacteriaceae bacterium; assembly: GCA_964631865.1. Lineage (GTDB taxonomy): Bacteria > Acidobacteriota > Blastocatellia > RBC074 > RBC074 > JAFDVL01. Next base: position 4,615 of record CAZWAK010000217.1, read on the forward strand.
TGATACGGATGCCGATTGGCGAGCGGCAAACCAGCTTTCAGATTGCGCGCGCTCAAATACGTGTATGCGCCGCCGAACAAAAAGCCGCGCGTCAAATTCACATCGCCGTCAAATTCGACGCCGGTTGTGCGCGCTTCAGCGACGTTCTGGTAAATGAACAACAGGCGATTCAACGCCGGACGAAACAATGTCAAATCAATGCCGTACTGTTGCGACAGTGCGCTCAGTTGCGGCGACGACGCAACAAAACCAAGCGAAACGGAATCAATCAGATTATCTACGTCGTTATAGAAAACATTGACGCCCAGTCGGGCTTTGCGTCCCCGCGAATTGAATTCTCCGCCGAGTTGGAACGAGTTCGCGCGCTCCGGTCGCAAATCAGGATTGCCGATGACTTGATAAAGGTTGGTCGGATTGAGGAAGCGGAAATAGAGCTGACCGAGATCGGGCGCACGAAAACCGCGACCGTATGAAAAGCGCGCGCGAAACAATTCATGCACGCGCACGTTGACGCCCGCTTTCGGCGAAAACGCGTTGCCAAAAATCGAATTGTGATCGAAGCGACCGCCGAGCGTTACCGTCGCGCGATTGCCCAAGCTGATCTTGTCCTGCGCGAAAAACGCGGCGGTATCCATTTGATGCCCGCTGTCATTTGCCAGCCGATTCAAACCGCGATAGCGATCTGTCGTCCATTCTGCGCCCGCTTGCAATAATTGATGCTCGCCGAGAATCGCGTTGATGGAGCCATCCACTTTGCCGTATCGCTCGAACAAATTGCCCGGCGCAATCGCGCGCGTCGGCGGCACGAGCGTGTTGATGCCGATTTCGTCAAAGCGCGAGAAATAGCCGCGCGCCTGCGCCGTCAGGCGCGGATGAATCGTCCAATCACCTTGCAGATTGAAGCTCTGCGAATCTTCGTCGGTGACGGATTCCTGATTCCCTTCTTCGCCGCGTGAACGACCGCGCGCTTGATTCCAGTATCCGCGCGACCACGCGCCGAGCGAAAAATTTGGTGCGACCTTGTACCGCAATTTCGCGTAAGCATCCGTACGCCCGAAGCCCGCGCCCGTCGTGTCGAACGTGGTCGGCGTCAGATCAAACGGATTTTGTTTGTGCCGTTCGCCGCTGAAAAATGCGCTGAACTTTTCGCCGCCAAAACCAATCTCACTTCGATAATCGGCGCGGCCTTGCGAACCGCCCGATGCCGTCAGATTCAACTCCATCGGTGCTTTTGGATCGCGCGAAATTTGATTGATGACGCCGCCAATTGCGTCCGAGCCATAAAGCGCCGACGATGCGCCTTTGACGACTTCGATGCTTTCGAGATTGCCGACCGATTGGCGATCCAGATTGATGATGCCGCTCTTGATGCCGCGCGCGCCGATAACGGGCTGCCCATCAAACAACACCAGCACCTGCCGCGAATCAATGCCTTGAATCTGTTCCCCGCCGCTGCCCGAATTGCCCGAAGCAGAACCGCGCCGCGTCAGCACACCGGGCAGTTCCTGCAAGACTTCAGCGACTGATTCGTAACCGGTGTCGCGGATGCGATTGCGACCAATCACGTCTACTTTTGTGTTGAGCGATTCGCGCAATTCTTCCTGCCGCGAACCGGAAATCACCGTGATGCGTTCGGCGAGCGCGGCGGGTTCGAGTTGCAATTTGATCGCTTCGTTGCGCGGTAATTCGATGATGACTGAAGTTGCGGCAAAGCCGGTGATTGTCGCAGTGATTCTGAATCGCCCGTCACGCGCGCCCGGAAAGGCAAAGCTGCCATTGGCACTCGTCACGCCGGAACGTTCCAAACCCGTGCCGAGGTTGTGCAACGTGACGGATGCGCCGGGCAACGCTGCACCGTTGACGTCGGCTACGCGCCCCTGCAAAACATCGCTCGCGGATTGCGCAGTGACGACCATGGTCAGAAAGCACAACAGCAGACCGGCACCAATGACGGCGACGCTGAATTTGCCAGAGAAGGTGTGCGGAGAAGGTGAAAAACGATGTGGGTTATTATGCATGAAAGCTCCTGTCACGGCTCTTTCGCCGGATTGAAGTTTGCGGCGAAACGTGGCAGGATGCCTCCCACACGTCGGCGCGCAAAGTTGTCAGAACAGACCGGGTCGGTCGTGTATTTCAAAGCCTTCGCTGCGCTAACAGCGAAGGCTTCTTAGTTTTATGCTTGTGCGAGTTTGGGGTCTACACAAGCAGTTATCAATCCAGGTTGCGGTTCAGAATGGAGTATTATTTGGAATAACCCTCCAAATATCATTGCCAACAACGGCATTCGCTCTACCGTAAGGTGTGGGCAAGAGTCATAGTCTTGCAGGCCAAGCTAAATGCTCTGCCCTCTCAGTAATACAAGCTTGACCGTGATATGAAATGAGAGTAGGTGGAAAAGCTCTGTAGGCTGTAAAAGCCTGAAAACAGATTAACACAAGGTTATTAAGCACCTCCTACAACAGCAGTATAACGAGTCATTTCCACACAACAGTGCTTCTCCTGTCGTCCCCTTCTGTTGCTGCTTAGCGCCAGCATCACTTGAACCTAGTTATAGAGAAGCAGCTATAGTCTCTATTACTTTCGTCTTGTCGAAAGGGATTATTATAATATTGAAAACCATTTTCAATTCCATTTTCCAGATGTGATCGGTAAATGTCAAGTGCTGTATTCAATCTTTGCCTCCCTCCAAATATTTTACTCGTCTGTCCAAAATAAATTAGGCTAAGCGGGTTATTAACGAGGGGAACAGATCGTAGAGGATGCTAATTTGCTACCAGAATTCTGAGAAAGGTTGCGATCTGCGAGTCACGAGGCTCACCGCAGCATATCTTTGTATAGGTATGTTTTAGCCAACGAAGCTAGCCAATGAAAGGGCAAAAAATAGGAAACCATAATGATAGTGCAGCCAAGAAACGTAGTGCGGTCTAAACATTGCACAAAGTTGCCCCCGCACGCCACTGCGCTGTTTTGTCTTACTGGGACACGAAATAAAATTGACCGAAGAAATTTGCCTGTGATACCGTCTGAAAGGCGTTGGAATAGAAAACGATGAGAAGCGGGTTCACAAATCGCAGAAAATTATATCAATGGCAGCGCAACGTTTCGCTAGTGCTGCTGTTATTGTGTTGCTACGACTTGGCCGTGGCGGATGTTCTTTTTCCCGGTTCGTGTGAACGGGAAGGGGCAATGATACTTGGGGCCTCCATCGCTACCACTGCCGCAGACCAACAGGGCCTTGCCACGATAGGTGACGTTGCGCCGGAACCACAGGAGGCTCCGGCAGATTCGACGCCCATTGAGGATGATTGTTTTTGCTGCTGCGCACATATCGTCCCCGCCGAGAACTACAACGTCCCACCGCTTTTGTTCCAACCACCCTCCATCGAATCCCATCCAGGGAGCATTCCTGCTACCCCTGTCGCTGAACTCTTCCGTCCTCCACGCTTCGCTTAATCCTCTCGCACAGTCATTACAGTAACGAGGCCGTCGCGTGCAGTTGTACGCCTGTGTCTTGCGCGCAGGAGAAGATCACTCTTGCCGCCAACAATTCAAGAGGTTAAGCTTGGATTCCAAGAAGTCTTTTTTTGGGATCACTTCACTGTCTCTTTGGTGGAGTGTTCTCACTATCAGTTATCTCTTTGTCAGTTTCCCATTTTCAGGGCAGGGGCAGACGCCTGCGCCGAACCTATCCCAAAACGAGGGAGCAGAGCGCCAAACGTTGCGTAGCGTAACGGAAGCCGTGACGGAGCAAACCACGAATGCCCGACAGGGGCTTTCGGCGATGGAGTTGATTACGCGCGCGCTGGCTTCCAATCAAGAGCTGGCGGCAGTGCGCCTGGAAATTGAACGCGCACGCGCACGCGTACAGCAAGCGGGATTACGCCCCAATCCGACGCTGGATTTTGAGCAACAACGCGGCGTGTTCAATTCGCCGGGTGAGCGCGTAGCAACAGTCGGTGTTTCCGTCCCAATCGAAATGGGCGGCAAACGGGCGCGGCGACTGACGCTGGCGCAGGCCGAACTCGAAGTCGCGCAAGCCGAAGTTGCCGAACGCGAGCGCAGGTTGGCAGCGGAAGTGCGTGCCGCCTACGTCGAGGCGATGGCCGCGCAGCGTGAACTAAGCATCACGGAAGGACTCAATCGTCTCGACACCCAAACCGTGCGCGTCGTAGAAGCGCGCGTGACCGAAGGTGATGCCGCGCCGCTCGAAGTGAATCTGTTGCGGGTGGAAGTTGACCGTTTGCGGGCGCGGCGCTCGCTTGTTGAGGGACGATTGCAGGCCGCCTTGCTGAAGCTCAAAACCCTCGCTGGTATTCCGCCAACCGATTCATTGCAGGTTCGGGAAGAACTCGCGCAACCGCTGCTGCGCGAGCCACCGGCTGCGGTGGAAGCGGCGGTAGAGATTGCGTTGCGCACACGTCCCGATTTACGGCTGGCGCGCTTGCTGGAAGAAGCAGCCCAGGCGGGCTTGAAATTAGCGCAAGCCCAGGCCCGACCAGACATCATCGTCTCGGCCCGCTACGGCACGAGTCAAAACAGCTTTGATGAGACGCCGATTGGGTTTCTAACTGACCGCGACAAACTCTTCTCGGTCGGTGTTTCCATTCCCTTACCACTTTTCAATCGCAATCAGGGAGCGGTGGCAGAAGCCGCTACCACCATCACGCAGGCGCAGCGTCGCCGCGAGTTTGTCGAGGCCGTCGTGCGCTCAGAGGTCAGCAGCGCGCTCGCGCGCTACCAAGCGGCTCAGGCCGCGCTTACCACCTTTGAGCAAGGCGTGATTGTACGCTCGAACGAAAACATCCGCGCCATTCGTGCCGCCTACGATGTGGGCGCATTTCGTGTGACTGATTTGATTGCCGAACAGCGGCGGCTCCTGGATTCGCAGCGCGAATACACCGAGGCGCTCACCGAACGGTATCGCGCGCTGGCGGATTTTCAGTCGGCGCTGGGAGGCAACGAGAAATGAGGAACCAAATGAACGAAATGAAAATTCCATCCCCTGAAATCAAATCACGACGGCTTCGTGCCGCCTTGCTGAGTGCCGGAATACTGATCCTGACAGCGTTGTTCTTGTCCGGGTGTGGTGGAGCGAAAAAGGAAGAGGCTCAGCAGGCGGAAGCTGGTGAAAAGGCAGGCGAACACAAAGAAGGGGCAGGCGAGGAAGTCAGCTTATCAGCCGAAGCGCTGGCTGTCGCCAAACTCGAATTTGCGGAAGTCACCGCGCGCGCCGGTGGCGGGTTGCTGCGCGTGACCGGCTCGGTCGAAGTCAATCAGCAGCAAACCCAACAAGCGACGCCGCTCGTGTCGGGGCGCGTCGAACGGGTGTATGTGGCGCTCGGTGACCGCGTGCGTGTGGGGCAACCGCTCGCCATTATTGCCAGCCCCCAGATTGCGCAGATGCATGGCAAGCTACACGAAGCGGAAACAAAACTTGCGCTGGCACAACGCGAGCTGGAACGGGTGCAGAAAGTCGAAAACCGGGCGGCAGTCTTGACGACAAAAGCAAGACTGGATGAGGCCGAGGCGGCGCTCACACGTACGCGGCGACTGATTGAAGTCGGCGCAGGTGCGGGCAAAGACCTGATCGCAGCAGAGACAGCGTATAAAACAGCGAAGGCCGAGTACGATTTTCAAAACAACATCGCGCTGAACAAAGAACTGCAAGAGGCCCGCGCTGAAGTCGAGACTTCCCGTGTAGACGTGGCGCACATCCGCGATGAGATGAAATCGCTTGGCGCACCGGTCAGTGAAGAAGAGCACAGCCAACATGGGGACGATCATAAACGGGATACTTCGCTGATTGCATTACGCGCACCTGTTTCCGGCACGGTCACGGAGCGATTGGCCAATGCGGGCGCAGGGATTGAACCGGGCAAACCGCTTTTTACCATCGCCAATCTCTCCACCGTTTGGGTGATTGCCAACGTACCCGAAGCGCAGGTCAGTCGTCTGCGTGTCGGCACGGCAGCGCGAATTTCCTCCGCTACGCTGGGTGGTGATGCGCGCACAGGACGCGTCACCTACATTGATCCGCAACTGAATGAAGAAACCCGCACGGCGAAGGTGCGTATCGAACTTGCCAACGCGGGCGAGCGGCTGAAAGGCGGCATGTTTGTCGAGGTCGAGTTTCAGGTGAGTGGGGCGGAAGCCGCAGGCGAAGAACTGTCTGTCCCGACGGCAGCAATTCAACGAATGGGCGAGCGCGCCGTCGTTTTCATTGCCGATGAAAACGAGCCAGGGCATTTCAAGGTGCGCGAAGTGGAATTGGGCGGTGAGCGCAATGGTTACCGCGTGATCACGGGCGGAGTCAAAGCGGGTGAGCGCGTCGTGACGAAGGGCAGCTTCACGCTCAAGTCACAACTGCAAAAAGGCGAACTGGGGGACGAACACTAATCAGGAGGAGACGATGGAAAAAACAATTTTTCAGCTACTGAAAATGGACTGTCCAAGCGAGGAAAATCTGGTCAGATTGAAACTTGATGGAATAGCTGCGATCAGAAATCTG
>CAZWAK010000218.1:0-7071 GCA_964631865.1 uncultured Heliobacteriaceae bacterium
AGTTGCCGGAATCGGTGCGCGGGATGATCGAACGCAAAATCGCGCAACTGACCGAAGAGGATCACAAACTCCTCACGGCGGCGAGTGTGCAGGGCTATGAATTCGATTCGGCAGTTGTGGCCGAAGTGCTGAAACTTGAGCCTGACGTAGTCGAAGAGCGATTGGAAAAGCTGGAGCGGGTGTTTGCGTTTGTGAAGCTGGTGAGTGAAGGCGAATTTCCGAATCGCACACTGACGCTCAAGTATCGCTTCGTTCACGTGCTTTACCAGAATGCGCTCTATGCCGCGTTGCGCCTGACGCGCAAAGCCTCACTCAGCCGCGAGGTGGCGCAAACGCTGGAAGTTTTTTACGGCGAACAACGAACGAATGTGGCCAACGCACTGGCGGCGCTCTATGAAGCCGGGCGGGAGTATGCGACGGCGGCGGAATATTACCGGCTCGCGGCAGAGCATGACACGCGGGTCTTTGCCTATCAGGAGGCCGTCGTGCTGGCGCGGCGCGGACTGGGGCTGCTCAACTCCGTGCCGGACACGACCGCGCGCACGCGGCAGGAACTGGCGCTGCAAATCACGCTGTCCGTGCCGCTGGGTGCCTGCCGGGGATTGGCTTCCCAGGAGAGTAGAGAACTTTTCACTCGCGCCAGGGAACTGGCACAGCAACTCGGCGATCCGCCAGAGTTGTTGACAATCATGTACGGTCAATGGCGGTCTTATCTAATTGGGGGGGATAACAACACGGCGTTGGAGCTGGGAGAGGAATTCCTGGCGCTGGCGCGCGCCAAAGCTCCGGCTGCCATGATCCGGGCGCATCAGATGATGGCGTCAGTTTTGAAATATCGGGGAGAGTTCACCTCAGCTTGTGCGCATACCAAAGAACTGCTGGCCCTCTGGAATCCGCAACTACACGCTGGGGAAGCGGTTGTTTATGCGGCTGAAAACCCCGCGATGATCGGATTTTTCATCGGCGCATGGTCGCTGTGGAATCTGGGCTATCCTGAGCAGGCCTTGCAGCAGAGTCGTGAGGCGCTGGCGCTCGCGCGACAGGACGCTTCCCCCTTCGGGCTGGCGCTCGCCACGTTCATGGCCGCCGAGTTACACATCAGCCGGCGGGAACATCAGCGCGTCAGGGAAATGGCGGAAGACTGCCTCGCCATTTGTACGGAGCACGGTTTTCCGCAATGGCTGGCGAATGGATACATTTGCCGAGGGTGGGCGCTGGTCGAGGCGGGACAGGGAGCCGGAGGGGGGGCGCAGATGCGCGAAGGCATCACTGCCATGCATGCCATCGGGGCCGATCTGCAACGGTCACGTTATCTGGCGCTGCTCGGCGAAGCATGTGGCGTTACGGGGCAGCTTGCCGAAGGGCTAAGCCTGCTGGCCGAGGCGCTGGCCTTTGCCGAGCAATCTGGGGAACGCTTTTTTGAAGCAGAGATTTATCGGCTCAGAGGCGAACTGCTGTCGCAGTCCGAAGCGCCTCAAGCCGAGGTGGAAGAATGTTTTCACCAAGCCATCAAGGTGGCGCAGCGGCAACAGGCAAAATCACTGGAACTCCGTGCGGGGATGAGCCTCGCGCGTTTGTGGCAACGACAAGGCAAGAGCGCCGAAGCGCGGCAGATGCTCGCCGAAATTTACAACTGGTTCACCGAAGGCTTTGACACGGCGGATTTGCGGGAGGCGAAGGTGTTGCTGGAAGAACTACATCCATGAACAACCACAACCGCCGAACACAGGCGTCAAGAGTTCAACCTTCAGGTTGTGGCGACCGCAGCAGCAAACACGCTGAAGCGTGAACTCTTGACGCCTCTTTCCACGGAGGATTTATGACTGACTGGAATCGCAGACAATGGCTCGCAGGCGCGGCAGGCATCACGGGACTCGCCGGCATCGAAGACTTTCCGCTTGTTTTCAACGCCAATGCCAAAGGGCAAACACGCAGCGGCAACCCACGAGCCGCGCGCCCGCGCAGCAAGATGAAAATCACGAAGTTCAAAGCCACGCTCGTCGCTTCGCCCGATTATGCGCTGCTGAATTCGTGGAATGTTCACGACACGCATTTCAAGCGTTCGATTCTCGAAATCGAAACCGACGATGGTTACAAAGGCATCTCGGAAATCGGCGGCGCGCAAATCAAAGAACTCGAAGCCGCGCGCAGCATCGTGTTGGGACGCGACCCGTTCGAGATTGAATATTTCCGCCGCAACATCAAAAATATCCAGTCTTTTGGCGCAGTCGAAACCGCGTGCCTCGACTTGATCGGCAAAGTCATCAATCGCCGCGTCGTAGACCTGCTCGGCGGCGCGTATCGAGAAGCGCAAGACTATTCGGCCTACATCTTTTTTGTGATGCCGACGCCGGATGGGCCGGATTATTCGACGCCGGAACTCGTGGCAAAACAGTTTGCCGAGTTCCATAAAAAGTACGGCTTCACGTCCGTCAAATTCAAAGGCGGCGTGCTGCATCCCGACAAAGAGATCGAAGCGCTGCAGATGATGCGCGCGCAGTTTCCAAAAGCGAAGCTGCGCATTGATCCGAACGCGGCGTGGAGTGTGGAAACGTCGGTGCGCGTGGCGAAGGCCATTGAGCCGCTCGACATGGAATATTACGAAGACCCGACGCCGGGGCAGGATGGAATGGCGGCGGTGCGGCGGCAGACGAAGATTCCGCTCGCCACGAATATGGTTGTGACGCGAATGGAGCACATCAAACCGGGGCTGCAAAAGGGCGCGGTTGATATTGTGCTGCTCGACAATCACTACATGGGCGGGCTAACGAATGTGCGGTATTGGGCGGCGATTTGCGAAGCGTTGGGCTGGGGCTGTTCGGGGCACAGCAACAATCATCTGGGCATTTCGATGGCGATGATGACGCACATGAACTGTGCGATTTCGCGCGTCGAATATCACGCCGATTCGCATTACCCCTGGACAACACAGGACATCATCAAAGGGCCAATGCTGCAATTCAAGGACGGCAAGATTGCTTTGCCAGATGCGGCGGGACTCGGCGTCGAAATTGATCCGGACAAATTTGCAGCGTTGCAGGAGAATGTGAAAAAATTCAAAACGCGGCATGACTTACTCAAAAAGTGGGACCCGAATTATCCACAGGACAACCACGTGATTCGTTGGTAATTGGTGATCGGTGACCGGTTCACAGAGCAACATCAACTCAAATTGGAGGGAACATGAAACGAACTACAATCGCAATTAGCGTTTTACTCATCGCGGCCTTTGCCTTCGCACAAGACGGCAATTGGAGCAGCCTCTTTGATGGCAAGACGATGACGGGCTGGAGCAAAAAAGCCGTTCATGGCGGCAACGGCGGCTTGTGGGAAGTGCAAGGCGGCGCGCTCGTCGCCAATCAGGAAGCCGATCACAAAGGCGGTTTGATCGGCACAGAGAAAACGTATTCTGATTTTGAGATCGAACTCGAATTCAAAGTGGATATGCCCGTAGATACAGGCTTGTTCCTGCGCACGCGCGAAGACGGCATGGGCTATCAAATCACGATTGATTACCGCAAAGACGGCTATGTCGGCAGCCTCTATGCCCCAGCGGAAGGCGGCTTCATTCAAGTTAACAAGCTCTGGGAAAACTATTTCAAAAAAGGCGGCTGGAACAAATTGCGCGCGCGCGTTACCGGCCAACCGGCGCACGTGCAAGCGTGGTTGAATGACATCAAGACGATTGACTTTCGAGACAATCGCAATCGGTTTCCGCAATCGGGCTACATCGGCTTGCAGGTGCATGGCGGAGCCGATGCCTGGGGCGACACGAGCCGCGCCCGCTTCCGCAACATTCGCATCAAAGAACTCAAATAGAAAACAACTACAACCAGAAGGCGATGGGTTGCTGACCGATGGGCCATAATTGAACGTGCCATTGACCTGTTGGTTTGGCAACTCATCGCAAAATTCTGACAAATTGTTTTTCCTCGAATTTTCGGTTGACGCTCCTGCGGTTCGGTTGTTAGTATCCTGGCCGAGCTAAAAAAAGAATAACAACTGCCCGCCCATATTTGCCCTTTTGAAGCAGCGCCTCCCCAGCTTTACTCTTGTTATTTGGCAACCTCACGAACAACCTACAAACCATCGGTTCCCCTGCAAGGAGTCCTTACACATGACCTTACACAAAATGTTTTCTGGGTTTCGTGCCTGCACTACAAACCTATTAGTTTTTGTCCTCGTCTTTGCCAACAGTCTCGCGCTCACGGCGCAGGATCGCGGCGAACGCCAACCACGCGACACCGGGCAACGCGGCAACTCCCGCACTCGCTCTGCCACCCCTGAAGTGGAAGAAGCAGGCTTTGTCACCTACGCCGACAGCGAAAAATCGGTGTGCCGCGACATGTCTGCGACGGAAGCACAGGAGTTGCAGCGCGATCCCGATCAGATGCGGCAAATGCGCGTCATTACCCGCGAGGAACGCCAGGAAGCCTTGCGCAACACTAATCTGGAAGCCCAACCCGAAGGCGTGAACGGCTTGACTATCACGTTGCGCGGCACGGCACAACTCGAAGGGTTTCCCGATGCCAAAAATGCGTTTATTCGCGCTGCGGCCCAATGGGAAGCGCAAATCCGAAACCCGATCTCGATCATCGTGGATGTGGATTACGGCCCGACGCGGTTTGGTACGCCTTATCCTTCGGGCGTGTTGGGCAGCACGGGAACCTCTATCACGACACAATCCTACAGCAACGTGCGCACCCGCCTGGTGAACAGCGCGGGCAGCGCCGCCGAAACCACGCTGTACAACGCTTTGCCTGCGACATCGGTCAATACTGATGTCGGGACGGTCAGTTCCGTGCGCGTGCCGCTGCCGCCAGCGCGTGCGTTGGGCATCGCTGCCGCCGACGGCACATCGGCAGACGCTTCCATCGGCTTCAACTCGAACTTCTTGTTTGACTTTGATCCGAGCAACGGCATTGACTCGGACAAGACGGACTTCGATGCTGTGGCTGTGCATGAAATGGGGCACGCTTTGGGTTTCATCTCGAACGTCGGCGGTAGCACGACGGCGTTGTCCCTTTGGGACATCTTCCGCTTTCGCCCCGGCACGACGATGGCGACGTTCACCACCGCGCAGCGTATCTTGTCCGTCGGCGGCGAACATCGGTTTTATGACAATCATCCTGAATTGGCGTGCTCGACCGGCGGGCCGAGCGGAACGGGCGGCGATGGTCGTCAGGCCAGCCACTGGAAAGCTGATGAACTTACCGGTGGCGTCTACATCGGCATCATGGATCCCACGCTTTCGCGCGGGCAGCGCAAAGTGATGACGAGCAATGATCTGCAAATGCTGGAAACTATCGGCTACACGATTTCCGGCACATTGCCGACGCCCTGCACGTTTACGCTCGCGCCAACCAGCGCATCGTTCGGCACGACAGGCGGCATAGGCAGCGTGGCGGTTGACGCTTCGGCTGACACTTGTACACGCACTGCCACGAGCAATGTGTCGTGGCTTACGATCACCTCCGGCGCAAGCGGGACAGGCGATGGCTCGGTCGGTTACTCGGTCGCCGCGAACACGGGCGGCAGTCGCACTGGCACGCTCACGATAGCTGGGCAAACCTTCACGGTGAGTCAAAGTGGCTGTTCGTTCACCGTGTCCTTTAGCCAGACCTCGTTTCCATCCACCGCTTCGACGGGAACAATCACCGTCACTTTAGCCGGTAATTCCGGCCCGAATTGTCCCTGGACAGCCAGCGACAACCGCAGTTGGATTACGCTGTCGCCTACGAGCGGCACAGGGACGAGAACCGTGACGTTCTCGTTGACCGCGAACACCAGCCGATTTTCGCGGTCTGGCCGAATCACGATTGCCGGAACCCAAATCACCATCACGCAGGCCGGACGGTAACACGGTTTCCTGACCTCAAATCCTGGCTGAAAAAAAGCGTACCGCCGCCCGCTTCGATCTTTACGAGGCGGGCGGCTGTACGCTTTAATTTTGCTTCCCGTCCGTAACCGTTGCGCGTGCCTGTCCGTTTGCGTTATTCGTTGCCACTCGTTTTTCACCGGAATCATATTCCTTCCGGCAGAAGTTTTTGATGATTCACCTGCTGGAAGACACTGCGCCGCGCCCGCTGACGGTGATGCAGAACGGGACGGAGTTGCTGAAGAAAAAATGACAGTGATTTCATTACCGCTGTCGCGCTTGATATACTGCGCGGCAAAGGAGATCGTATGGCACTACAAGTTTTAGAAGGAACGTGGGAAGAGATTGCACAGCACGCGGCGGAGTTTTCGGGCAAACGAGTGCGGCTGATGGTACTGGGTGAGGCGACGCCGCACAATGGCACTCAACCGCTTGAGAATGAACGTCCGCTCTCTGAGCTACTAGAAGGGCTGATCGGGGTCGTTGACAGCAGCGCGCCGACCCCGCCCTTCCCGCACAAACAGCGCGCCTGGGGCGAAGCAATTGAGGAAAAATTTAGAAAGCAGGGGCTAAAAATACCATGACCCTCGTAGATGCTGGCCCGCTCGTCGCGATGATTGATAAAGCGCAAGGGGAGGAACACCGCAACTGCGTAGCGGCGCAAAAGAAACTGCGGGGGCCGTTGCTGACCACTTGGCCTTGTCTGGCAGAGGCGATGTACTTGTTAGGCAAGCTGTGTGGATGGGTGGGGCAAGAAGCGTTGTGGGGTTATGTGGCGCGGCAAACCCTGCTGATTCACAGTCAAGATGCCGAAGCAGCAGAACGGATGCGCGACCTGATGGAAAAGTATCAGGACACCCCGATGGATTTGGCGGATGCTTCCCTCGTCGTCTTGGCCGAAGCGAGCGGTCTCAGGCGTATCTTTACACCCGACAGCGATTTTTACATCTACCGCATTAACGACACGGAACCCTTTGAAGTCGTTCCGCTGAACTGAATGAAGCCATGAACAAAAAAAGCCTTGTCTGGGGCCTTGCCCTGACCATTTTCTTACTTGCTACCGTTGGTTACGCCCAAACCCGTCCCAACATTCTTTGGCTTTCGACCGAAGACATCAGCCCGGATTTGGGTTGTTACGGCGACAGCTATGCGATTACGCCCAATCTTGACCGGCTGGCGAGTCAGGGCGCGCG
>CAZWAK010000218.1:7171-11112 GCA_964631865.1 uncultured Heliobacteriaceae bacterium
TTCACCGTCACGCACGAAAGTCAGGCGCGCGCGACGCCCGAACAATATGCCAAAAATACGGAACGGCTCACACCTGCGCAGCGCCACGATCCCGCGAAAGCTGTGCTGCCGCCGTACTATCCCGACACGCCGGTCGTCCGTAAAAATTGGGCGATGTATTACGACAACCTCACGGCGATGGATTATCTCGTGGCCGATGTATTGAAGCAGTTGGAGGAAGATGGTCTCGCGGACAACACGATTGTATTTTTCTGGGGCGATCACGGACGCGGTTTGCCGCGTGCGAAACGCTGGCCGTACGATTCTGGCACGCGCGTGCCGTTGCTGGTGCGTTGGCCGGGGCAAATCAAGCCGGGGACGACGGTGGATGATGTCGTGATGTTGTTTGATTTGGGGCCGACCGCGCTGTCACTGGCCGGCGTGCCAATTCCATCGCACATGCAAGCGCAAGCCTTTCTCGGCACACAGAAAAAAGCGCCGCGCGAATATGCTTTTGCGCATCGGGATCGGATGGATGAAGCTTACGATATGGTGCGCGCGGTTCGTGACAAACGGTTCCGCTACATTCGCAACTTCAATCCTGGTCGGCCTTATGTGCAGTACGTGGATTACCTGGAAGCAATGCCGATCATGCAGGAACTGCGGCGGCTGAACAAAGATCATTTCAACGCACTCAGCCCAGATTACGGCAAGGCGCTGACGCCCGCGCAGTTGTTGTGGATGGCTCCCGAAAAGCCGCCCGAAGAGTTGTACGACCTCACGACGGATCCGTACGAAATTAACAATCTCGCCAAGTCACCGCCGCATCAGGACGTGCTGAAACGAATGCGCGGCGTGCTTGATCAATGGCAAAAAGACACGAAAGATTTGGGCCTTGTGCCCGAAGCCGAATTGCGCGAGCGGATGCGTCCCGGTGGCAAGTGGCAACAAGTCGCGCCGCCGACGATCACCACCGCGCCCGGTGGCAAACTCAAAATCGCTTGTGCGACCGAAGGCGCATCCATCGCGTACACGACGGAAGCCGGGCGCAACGTGCGATGGTTGTTGTACACGAAAGAAATCGCCGTGCCGAAAGGCGTGACGTTGCGCGTCAAAGGTTGTCGTTTCGGTTATCTGGACAGCGAAGAAGTGACGAAACGATTTGATTGAGCAGGTGTAACGCGATTTGGCAAATCGCGGGCGTTTCGTTAGCGAAGCCCCGCGATTTGCCAAATCGCGTTACATTCTCCAGGTTACTTGAACGCAACCTGCACGGTGTTCGCCGCTTTGCCCTCAACCACCAGCACCAAATCCACCACACCGCGCCCAATCAAACTGCGCGGCACACGCACGTTCACTTGATCTAATCCCTCGAAGCGTGGCTGCCTATCCGCATACTCCACCGTCGCAGCGACGCCGCCGATGGTGACGCTCGCTGCTGACTGCGCGCTGCGTCCGCGAATCCCTGTGCCATACAATTCCAAAATGACAACCTCGTTCTCCGGGCCGAAATCAATCACCACAGGCACTTGTCGCATCGTCGTCTGATCAAATCGGTACAGTGATTCTCTGCGTTGGTTGCCATTCGGTTCGACGTGAATCGCAAAGCCTGCCGGAGCGCCTTTGCCATCTTGATTGGCCGTGAACAAACCGGGCGCAACGCTTGTGATCGTGCTCAAGCCGCCTGCAACGAATTCATCATTCAATGTCGCCTTCACCGTCGCTTGACCGAGCCGCGTTCCCGCTGGGATCAGCAAGTTGATTTGCGTCGGCGAAACATAAAAGAGCGAGGCCGGACGCGCTTCTCCCGTCACGTCGCGGACGATGACTTGTGCTCCGGCTAATGTTGTTGGCAACGACTGACCGCTCGCTCCCAGACTCGTTGTGGCCAGCCCCACGCTGAACGCGCTGGCAATGGATTCGGGCGCGAGCATCGTGCCGTCGTAACTGGCCGCATTGACAGCGGCCAGCGACGGCGCAGCAGCGGACGCCGCCGCGCGCCACAACACGGCAGCGGTCAATCCATCGCGCGGCACATAAATCTCAAACTCGTCGCCGCCTGAACGCGCGTCATAGAACAGTTGCCACACCAACTGCCCCGCCGAGTTATAATCCTCCACCGCCCACCGCAACCAGCGTTCATACAACGGCGCACGCAGCGCGTCGGAGGCTTTGAAACCGAACTCGCCGAGATACGCAACCTTGCCCGCCGCGCGCGCCAACTGCTCGTGCCGACGAATCCAAAGCTCGACATCCGCAGCATCATTCAAGCCCCAGCTTTGCGGATAGAGGTGATAGCTCACCAAATCAAGCAACGGCTCGCGCACCAACCGACTGAAGCTGCAACTCTCATCGCCGCGCACGGCATACAGGTTGCTCAAACCCTCGTAGTTCGTCGGCACATCGTCAAAGCCTTCGCCGCCGTCGGCAAGCAGATGATTCGTATCAATGCTCTTGATGTGCGCAGCCATTTCGCGCTGCCACGCCAGCAATTCATCCGCGCGCCGCGCCCGTTCGCTGACGACATCGGTTCGATTGCGCAGTTCATTGCCCAACTCCCACGCGAGAATCGTCGGCTCGTCTTTGTACTGCACGCGCGTGATGGTGTTCTCGCGCCGCAGCAGAAATGTGAGGTAGTCCTTGAACCACTGCTTGATCGTAGCGTCGGTGTAGAACATGCCCAACTGCTCTTCACTCGGATTCGATCCCGCTCCCAGCCGCCATTGCACATAACGCCGCTTGCCACCGTATTCCGGGAAGTTATTCGTGAGGTACAGAATCAATCGGATGTTGCGCGCTTTGGCTTCGGCAATGGCTTGATCGAGTGCGACCAGATTCGCTTCGCAGTACACACCCGGACGCAGTTGAATCGTTGCCGAATCACCATCATCCACATCGCTGGGATCACTGCTGCAACGCGTATTCCCTTTTCTGTACGCATTGTCATTGAAGCCAATCGTGCGCGCGACCGTCATCCCCAACGCCAGCATTTTGTCGAGCGATTCGCGCACGCCCGTTGCATTGCCATACGCGATCTCCGGTTGCGCGTAGTACGTGTTCGCGCCCGCAAACCGAAACGCGCGGTCGCCGATCATCAACTTGCCGCCTGCGCTTTTGACGAACTCAAACGGCTTGATCGTCGGCGGCAAATCCGCCCAGCGCACATAATCCACTTCGTAAGTTTCGTTTATGTCCGCGTTCAGCCGAATCCGCATCGGCACGTTCGGCACGGCCTGGCTGCTCGGTGCAGAGATAGCAATGCCGTTGAGCTTGTCGCCGTCGCTGATGCGCAGCGTGACGCTCTCCGGCGTCCATATCAGCATCATCACCACACGCTGGCCGGCACGAATCGCGTCCCAGTTTGACAGTGGTATATGCGCCTGTCCTTCCGACGGCGGATCGCCAGTGCAGTTGTTGTTCGCATCCGGCTTCGGACGCAATAACCCCAAATGTCCATCGGCTTTCAGTATGGCGCTGTAATGACAGCCCCCATTCGCGCCCGCAAAGATTTCGACGCCAAAACTCGAATCCGTTTTCTGATCGTTCGGCACGCCGGATTGCGGTTGCCAGTTTGTGGATTTGA
Organism: uncultured Heliobacteriaceae bacterium; assembly: GCA_964631865.1. Lineage (GTDB taxonomy): Bacteria > Acidobacteriota > Blastocatellia > RBC074 > RBC074 > JAFDVL01. The sequence goes on from CAZWAK010000218.1 coordinate 10,734, forward strand.
GCGCGACGGTCAGCACGCCGTACAGCAAACTTTGCTTGCTTTGGACATCCACCCGCTCCGCTTCTGTAGCGCCGCCTTTGAGCGTCAACTTGCCATCGCTCACGGTGGGCGTGCCTCTGAAGACATCCCACGTCGCCCTGTCGAGTTGCGTGCCGTTGAATTCATCGCCGAAGCCTCTGCCGCTCTGCGCGTAGGCGGAGAGCGGGGCAATGAGCAAAAGCAACGTAAGCAGAAAAGATAGTTTCATTTCTGAAGCCCCTGTAATTTACTGCTTTGGGGGAGGAGAAGTGGTTTTGCCTTCTTTGTCAATCGCAAATGTCCCTTTTGCAGAAGTAGGCTCAGACTCCCACGAAACCACAAAGATTACACCTTGCGAGAT
>CAZWAK010000219.1:0-10967 GCA_964631865.1 uncultured Heliobacteriaceae bacterium
AGTGCAACATCTACGTGCATCCGGGCGCAGGCGCGTACATCTGCGGCGAAGAAACCGCGCTGCTCGAATCGCTCGAAGGCAAACGCGGGCATCCGCGCTTGAAACCGCCCTTCCCTGCTGTCGTCGGTTTGTACGGCGGCCCGACCGTTGTCAACAACGTCGAAACGCTGATGGCTGTGCCGTGGATTATCAGCAACGGCGGCGAGGCGTACAAAGCTCTCGGCACCGAAAAAAGCGGCGGCACCAAACTCTTCACGGTCAGCGGTCACGTCAATCGCCCCGGCAATTACGAAGTGCCGATGGGCTACCCGATGCGCGATCTCATCAACAACGAATGCGGCGGCGTGCGCACGGGACACACACTCAAAGGCGTGATTCCCGGCGGTTCGAGTATGCCGGTGTTCACCGCCGAAGAAGTCGAGCGAGCGACAATGGATTATGAATCCATCGCGGCGCTCGGTTCGATGCTCGGCTCCGGCGGCGTCATCGTGCTCGACGACACGGTTGACATGTTCGAGATGGCGATGAACACGCTGCATTTCTACAAACACGAATCGTGCGGCTGGTGTACGCCGTGCCGCGAAGGAACACGCTGGTTGTACAAAGTCTGCGAGCGGATGAAGAAATACGAAGGCAAACCCGGCGATGTCGAATTGCTCGACGATTTGGCGGGCAAGATTTTAGGCAAGAGCTTCTGCGCGCTCGGCGATGCGGCGGCGATGCCCACGCAAGCGTTCATCAAGAAGTTTCGCCCGGATTTTGAACGGCGGATCAAGCACAATTTTGTGCAACTCAAAGCGGCAGATTAGCACGGGCAATTATGGCAACGTCTAAATTATCCTACAGCCAATTCTCGTTAGAGAAAGTCAGGGATGATTTTGCGCTGACAACGGACTTAACCCAAAATCTGTTTGCCAAAGTGCAGGAAGTCACGCCGAGTCCGTTTTTGCGAGACTTGCTCTATCAGTTTATGCCGCTGGGCGTGGCGATTGGAACGGAAAAATCGCGCTCCGAATTCATCGTCGCGCCAATCCTGGCAGAGATTCGGAAGCTTGCAGACAAACAAGTGAGTTTGTTTTCCGGTATCAATTTCAAAGTGGATGCCAAGCGTGGGCTGACGGGCATTTGCGATTTCATCTTTTCGCTTTCGACCGAGCAATTAGTAATGACCGCGCCCGCTGTTGTTCTGGTCGAAGCAAAGAAAGATGATTTGATGGGCGGGCTGGGGCAATGCGTAGCCGAAATGGTCGCGGCGCAGATTTTCAATGAACGCAAGCAGCAATCACTCAAGGCGATTCACGGCGCGGTCACGACTGGAACCGCATGGCGTTTTCTCAAGTTGGAAGGTTCGATTGTCTACGTGGATCAGCCCGAATATTTTATCTGGCAAGCAGACAGTCAAATCGGCGGTCAAATCGGCAAGATATTAGGAATTTTGCTGCACATGCTGAAGGTAAATCAGAAGAAACCCGAAGCGAAAACAAGAAGCCGTAAAGCCGCACAATAATATTTATGGAACTCGTCAAAATCACCCTCAACGGACAAGAGTTTGAAGCCCCGAAAGGCGAACTGCTGATCGAAGCTGCCGAGATGGCGGGCATTTATCTGCCGCGCTTCTGTCACTATCGCGGCTTGACGGCGCAGGCTTCGTGTCGCCTCTGCGTCGTGCGCGTGGACAATCCGAAAATCCCGAAACTGCAAACGGCTTGCACCATGCCGGTCAGCGACGGGATGATCGTCACGACCGATTCCGAAGAGATCGAAACTGTGCGCGCTTCGATGATTGAGTTTTTGCTCTCGAATCACCCCGTGGATTGTCCGGTGTGCGACCGCGCGGGCGAATGCGAACTACAGGATCAAACCTACGGCTTTGGCGAAGACGCGATTCGTTCGCAGCACAAGGACAAAGAAACCGAACTCGAACGCCAAATCTCGCCGTTCATTTACAACGATCCGCAGCGCTGCGTCGTCTGCAAACGTTGCACGCGCGTGTGCGAAGAGTGGATGGATGAATTTGCGATCACCACGATCAATCGCGGCTCGCACACGTACATCGGTTCATACAACGGCTGGGTTGAATGCTCCGATTGCGGCAATTGCGTAGACGTTTGCCCGACGGGAACGCTGCTGCACGTGCCGTACAAATACGTCGCGCGCCCGTGGGATTTGAAGCAGACGTCGACTGTGTGCAATTTCTGTTCGGACGGCTGTTCGATGCTTGCGGGTTCTCGAAATGAGAAACTGATTCGCTCGGTCGCGCGCGATGGACGCGGACGCACGGCGGGTGGCATCAATCCCGATTTTCTGTGTTCGCTCGGTCGCTATACGATTGACGTTGTGCATCACGAAGACCGCATCGAACGCCCGCTGATTCGGCGCGGCGAGCATTTGATCCCCGCGACGTGGGACGAAGCGTTGAACCACATTGCGAAGAAGCTTGGCGAAGTGAAAGCGCAACACGGCGGCAATGCCATCGGCGTCATCAGCGGCGCGCGCCTGCTCAACGAAGATCAATTCACGCTCAGGAAATTCGCCTCCGAAGTCATCGAAACCAGGAACGTAGATTTTTATCACGACGAAGACGAAGTGGATTTGGCGTCGTTTTTCAAGAACGGTTCACCAACGATTGCGACGCAGAAGCATATTCAAAACGCCGAGACGATCCTGCTCATCGGCTCTGATCCGAACGAAGAAAATCCGCTCACGGCGTTTTCGATTCGTTGGGCGGTGCGGCGCAAATCGGCGCGCTTGTTGATCGTCAATTCCGTGCCGAGTCGTTTGGAACGGCAAGCTGAAATCGCCGTCCGCGTGCGCAAAGACAGCGTCAACGCGATGATCGCCACCTTGCTTGATGAAAGCATGGCAAACGAAGCGGCGGACGTGATGGGTGCGAATGCGGATGATTTGAAAGCGATTCGCAAAGTGCTGCTCGAAAGCGAAAAGGTCGTCGTTGTCTTTGGCGCAGAGTTGCGCGGCGCGGCGCTCGAAGCGTTGCCACTACTTGAAACCACGTTGGCAACGCCCAATGCTGAAGCCGCCGCCGCTGCGCGCAAAGCTTATCTCGACGCACAGCAACGAATGGCGCAATCTACGCAATCCACGGCGAAACCGGCGATCAACGAAAACCCGTACTCGAACATCACGCCGCAACCGACGCTCGAAGTCGGGGCCGATCCGGTCATCAGCGCAACGAAGTTTTCGTTCACGCCGCTCGTTCGTTACTCGAATTCACTGGGCGCATTTCAGATGGGAATGGATGCGCTGCAAAACGGCGGAATGATCGCGCAGGCAATGTTGATGGGCACGGGGCAAACCATCAAAGCCATATACATCGCAGGCGAAGACGTCGTCGGCAAAGCGGAAGAAGCGAAAGGAATGCGGCATTTGCTCTCCAAGCTCGATTTCTTAGTCGTCCAAGATATGTTCATGACCGACACGGCGAAAGCCGCGCACGTCGTGTTGCCAACGACAAGCTTCGCCGAATCGCAAGGCACGCAAACCAACAACGGCGCGCAAGTACAACTCGTGCGGCGCGCGATTCCGCCTGTTGGGCAAGCCCGTCCCGATTGGATGATCGTCGCCTCCGTCGCCAAAATGATGGGACACGATTTTGGCTATCAAGGCGCGGTCAAGAACGTCTTCAAAGCCTTGTCGGAAGCGGTCGCGGGTTACAGCGGTCTGACGCACAATCAATTGGCGAACGAAGGCGCGAGCAATATTGAAGCGGCTGTGGTGAATGTCGCCAACATCAATCGCGTGGATTTGATGGATCGCTTGAATGCCGAAATCGCTGCCGTGAATCGCCGCACGATTGTCGAATTGGGCGAGTTGAAAGCCAAAGCTGGTTCGCGCTTACAGAAACGGTATCCGCTGATGACGCGCTATTCGACGATGCTGCCGCTGCATCCGACGAACGGCCTTGTGCTGGGCGGGCAACCGGAAAAATCGAAAGTGGTGATGTTTCCGGCGTAGCTGGAAAATCTGGAGATCAAATCATCAAACTCATTCACTATGCCCATTGACCAACAATCCATTCAATTTTTCGTTGGCATTCTGCTCAAAATTGTCATCGTTTTCGTGATTGGTGTGTTATCGCCGGTTTCCATGAACTGGATCGAGCGGCGTGCGCTAGCGTTCATGCAAATGCGGCTTGGCCCGAATCGCACGGGCCCGTTTGGCTTGTTGCAATCGCTGGCCGACGGCATCAAGTTCGCCTTCAAGGAAGACGTCGTCCCGCTTGCGGCCAACAAATGGCTGTATATTTTCGCCCCAGTCGTGGCGGTCGTTCCGGCATTTATGGCGACTATTGTGTATCCGCTCGGCCCGAAAGAAGTGGCGATCCCGTTCGCTGCCTCCATCAATTCTTTCGTGGCATCGCTGACGGGGCTGCAACTCAATTTGAGCAAAATGGATTTGCATGTCACGAGCTTTAATGTCGGCTTGTTGTACGTGCTGGCCGTCACAAGTATCGGCGTCTATGCGGTGGTGATGGCGGGTTGGGCGTCGAATTCCAAATTCAGTTTGCTGGGCGGATTGCGCGCTTCGGCGCAGATGGTGAGTTATGAATTGAGTTTGTCGTTGGCGCTGGTCGGCGTGTTGCTCCAAGCCGGCACCATGGATTTGGTGAAGATCGTCGAGTTGCAACAAGGCTTTTATTTCGGCTTCATCCCGAAGTGGTTTGTGTTTGTGTTTCAGCCGCTCGGCTTCATGATTTATCTCATCAGCGCGATTGCCGAAACGAATCGCACGCCGTTTGACTTGCCCGAAGCCGAGACGGAATTGGTCGGTGGTTTTCACACCGAGTACAGCAGTTCGCTCAAGTTTGCGATGCTGTTTATGGCCGAGTACGTGAATATGTTGACGGTGTCCGTGTTGGCGACGGCGTTATTTTTGGGCGGTTGGAGTGGGCCGTTTGTGAATGAATTTCCGTTGCTCGCGCCGTTGTACTTTTTGCTGAAAGTGTTTTTCTTCATGTTCCTCTACATCTGGTTGCGCGGGACGCTGCCGCGTTTGCGCTATGACCAGTTGATGAACTTCGGGTGGAAATTTTTATTGCCAGCGGCGTTGCTGAACATCTTCATTTCGGCAACGATTGGCCTGTTTGCGTTTTGAGTTTTGAGTTTCGAGTTTTGAGTTTCGGGCTACCGGCTACTGACTACCGTCTACTCGTTTTTCATATATGTTTGAGCTTCCGATTCACCAACTGATTTTTCTCTTTCTGGCCGCCGTGGCGGTCTTTGCGGCATTCAATGTCATCCTGCAACGCAACCCGATTTACAGCGCGTTGTCGTTGATTATCACGATGTGCGCGCTGGCCGGAACGTTTCTGCTGCTTGATGCGCAGTTCGTCGCGGCGATGCAGGTCATCGTGTATGCGGGCGCGGTGATGGTGCTGTTTGTGTTTGTGATTATGCTGCTCAATGTGCGCACGGAAGAAGCGCGGCAGGACAAGTTGCGCTATTTGAAACTGGTCGCGCCGTTGCTGTTCGTGGCGTTGCTGGCCGAAGTCTTTTTCGTGGCGCGCACGGTGACGACGCCGATTCCGCCGCTCGTCGCCAAACCGGGCGAAGCGGGCTTCGGCACGGTCGAAGCCGTTGGCGAAGCGATGTTTTCCAGTTACCTCTTCCCGTTTGAAGCAACGTCGGTGTTGATCTTAATGGCGATGGTCGGCTCGCTCGTATTGGCGCGCAAACGCACGGCGCAAGAAGCCGAAACGCTCGGCAAGTTGATCGAAGAGACCAACAAACCCGCGCTCGAATCCGCGCAACCCGTCGCCGAATTGGAAGAAAAGCAACACGAGTTAGCGGCGTGAGTAAAGGCGTTTGGCTGCGGCCTTTTGCCCTTTGCTTTTTGCCCTTTGCCTTTTGATTTCTTATGGTCCCACTTTCCTGGTATTTAGCCCTGAGCGCGGTGTTATTCACGATTGGCGTGGCGGGCGTGTTGGTGCAACGCAACGTCATCTCGATTTTTATGTGCATCGAGCTGATGCTGAATTCGGTGAACCTGACGCTGGTTGCCTTCTCGCGCTTTCTCAATCAAAACACCGGACAACTGTTTGTCTTCATCGTCATGGCCGTCGCTGCCGCCGAAGCGGCAGTCGGCTTAGCGATCATCATCTCCGTCTTCCGCAACCGCGAAACGCTGAGCGTGGACGAAGAAAGTTTATTGAAGTTATAGATGAGTGCAAAAATTCTCAGAATTCCCAAGCTACCGGAGCCTTACTATAAAACGGTCTTTGGCAGCACATACCTGGGCGATGCGTTTCATTTGATGCAAGGCATTCCCGATGAATCCGTTGACCTCATCATGACTTCTCCGCCGTTTGCGTTGCAGCGGAAAAAAGAATATGGCAATGCGGAGCCAGAAGACTATGTAGCGTGGTTTCTGCCCTTTGCCTATCAATTCAAACGAATTTTGAAAGAGCAAGGCAGCCTCGTCATAGACATTGGCGGAAGTTGGGTCAAAGGCCAGCCCACGCGATCTCTGTACCATCTGGAATTACTCGTGGCTTTATGCCGGAAGGTGGAGTTTCATCTAGCACAAGAATTTTTCTGGTACAATCCGGCGCGATTGCCCACGCCCGCAGAATGGGTAACAGTCAGGCGGCTGCGGGTAAAAGATGCGGTCAATCACGTCTGGTGGCTATCGAAAACACCTACACCAAAGGCAGATAACCGGAAAGTCTTGAAACCTTATAGCGATTCGATGCTGCAACTTTTGAAGAATGGGTATAAACCGAAACTGCGCCCGTCGGGACACGACATTTCTGATAAGTTTCAGAAGAACAATGATGGTGCGATTCCGCCCAATCTCCTGACCATTTCCAATACCGAATCCAACAGTTATTACCTGACGGCTTGCCGCAAAGCTGGCATCAAACCGCACCCGGCGCGTTATCCAGCGGCCTTGCCGGAGTTTTTCATTCGCTTTTTGACCGACGAAAATGACTTAGTCGTAGACCCGTTCGCGGGCAGTAATGTGACGGGCGAAGTTGCGGAAAATCTACGGCGCAGGTGGCTTACGTTTGAATTAAACGAGGACTACCTGGAAGGGTCGCGGTTTCGCTTCGACAACCTGGAAATGAGGCTTTTTGCGTAAATGGCTGCTCCGTTTTCCAAACGTGCTTTGCTGCAACGAGTCGAAGAGGCAATTACAGCTTCGGGCTGGAATTTTCTTTTTGCGACAGGAACGGGGACTCACCCGTTTAAGCTGCGCATTTTCCGGGAAGCAGAAAGCTATTCGCTCTTGATCTATATTTGGTCACTGACACATGGAGGTGGAACGGCCCGTCCCCAAAACGAATATCGCATTCAGATGACTGGGGTGGATTTCCCGCTTCAAACCTCCGATGACTTTCGGACGTTGGTACTGGGTTGGCATGAAGAACTGACCGTCTTTGCCGGGTTTGATGTTCACAAACATCGTCGCTCGACCAGCCGGTCGCCTTCGATTCAGGTTCACTTCGATACTTTGAAAGAAGCCGCGCAACGCAGATTGGCATTCCAGCGCAAGGGCAATGATGAAATTGCCGTCGCTTTTGCGCCGGATTTATTTGGCGAGTATGTGGCGCAGCAGGAAAGTTTGCATGAGTTTGCGCAGCAGCCAGACGACCTGCAAATACTGGAAGAAGCAGCGGCAACAGAGGTTTTGCCAGAGCAGCAACTCCAGCCGCTTCCCTTCGCGCGACAAACTGTAGTGCGGGCCATCACGATCAGGCAACGGGCATCCAGGTTTCGCGCGCAGGTGCTTGATGCTTATGAACACGCTTGCGCCGTGTGTGACCTGCAACTTGATCTCTTGGAGGCGGCTCATATAATCCCGGTTTACTCCGAGGAAAGTAATGACCAGACAACTAATGGAATGGCGCTCTGTTCACTTCACCACAAAGCCTACGACCAGGCGCTTTTGAGAGTGGACGAAACGTACCGAATTTTCCTCAACGAGGGAAAAGTCGAGAGCTTGCGGCGCAAAGGATACTTGGGTGGGATGGGTCTTTTCCAACAGGCGCTGCGAAAAGAAATTCGATTGCCTACCGAAGCAATCAATCATCCTCGCCCGGAATATTTACGGCGGGGACTGGAACTGCGGGATTTCCGTTAGGTCAGACTTGTTCAGAGCCTTTTATTGCGAGTATTTTTTTATGCTGAAATGGATCACCTTCGCCCCTTTGATTGGCGCATTTCTTTGCGGATTCCTGGGGAAAAAACTTGGCGAAAAGTTTGTCAGCCTCGTCGCGTGCGGTTCGATAGCGGTTTCGACCGTGCTGGCGTTTTTTGTGTTCTTCGCCAAATTGCTGCCACTGCCGGAAGGCAAACGACAGATCACCGAGCATTTCTTCACCTGGATTGAAGTCGGAACGTTTCGCGCGGATTTTGCGTATCTGCTCGATCCGTTGTCGGGCACGTACATTCTCTTCATCACGGGCGTCGGACTGCTGATCCACATTTATGCGACGGGTTACATGCACGGCGACGAAGGCTACTATCGCTTCTTCGCGTATCTGAACCTGTTTATGTTCATGATGCTGACGCTAGTGCTGGGCGACAATTTGTTGTTGCTGTTCGTCGGCTGGGAAGGCGTCGGGCTGTGCTCGTATTTGCTGATTGGGTATTACATCGAACGCAAGGAAGCGGGCGATGCGGCGAAGAAGGCGTTCATCGTCAACCGCATCGGCGACTTCGGGTATTCCATCGGCGTGATGGTCGCGTTCACTACGTTTGCGACCGTCAGTTTCGTAGACAAAGAAATCGGCGGCAAAGTGATTCCGAGTTTGTTCACGCAGGCGACGGGACAGGCAGTCGAAGGCGTCGGCGTATTCGGCGTGATGACGGCGATTGCGTTGCTGCTATTCGTCGGTGCGTGCGGCAAGAGCGCGCAGGTTCCGTTGTTCGTCTGGTTGCCGGACGCGATGGCGGGGCCGACGCCCGTGTCCGCATTGATCCACGCGGCGACGATGGTCACGGCGGGGGTCTATTTGACCGCGCGTTGCAGCGCCATCTTCACGAAATCGCAAACCGCAATGTTGATTGTCGCGGTCATCGGCGCGTTCACGGCGATGTTCGCCGCCACGATTGGCATTGCGCAAAACGACATCAAGAAAGTGCTGGCGTATTCGACGGTCTCACAGCTTGGCTACATGTTTCTGGCTTGCGGTGTCGGTGCGTTTTCCGCAGGCATCTTTCACGTGATGACGCACGCCTTCTTCAAAGCGTTGTTGTTTCTCGGTGCGGGTTCAGTGATTCACGGGATGCACGAAGAGCAGGACATCACGAAGATGGGCGGGCTGAAAAAATATATGCCGTACACGTTTGGCACGATGCTGGTTGGGTGGCTGGCGATCAGCGGCGTGCCGATGCTGTCAGGCTTTTTCAGCAAGGACGAAATTCTGTGGCAGGTCTGGGCGTCGCCTTCGGTTCCCCCGGCGCTCGCCAAAACGTTATGGTTTCTCGCCGCAGGCACAGCGTTGATGACGGCGATTTATATGACGCGCTTGATGGTGCTGACATTCTGGGGCAAGGAACGCTTCAAGGTTGCGCACGGCGATCACGGCCATCATGACGATCACGCGATTCATCCGCACGAATCGCCGAAAGTGATGTGGATTCCGTTGGTCGTTCTCGCCGTGCTTTCGATCATCGGCGGCTATGTTGGCATTTCGGCAGCGTGGGGCGGACACAATCAGATTGAGCATTTCCTCGCGCCCGTGCTGGCGAAAGCTGCGCCCGTTGTGGACGCAGCGCACGGCGCAGTCGCAGCCGCAGGCGAAGCGGCGCATCACGATTTCACGATGGAGCGTATCTTCACAGGCATCTCCGTCGTCGTCGCGTTCCTCGGCATTTTCCTCGGCTGGCAGATGTTCACCGCCAAGCCGCTGCGCAAAATGCCGCGCCTGCTGGAAAACAAATATTACGTGGATGAACTCTACGACGCCGCGATTGTGAACCCAATCCAAGGCGTCTCGCGCAATGTGTTGTGGCGCATTCTGGACGTGCAGATCATTGACGGCGCGGTCAACGGCATTGCCAAGTTGTTCGGCGAAACGGGCAGCGCCATGCGATTTTTACAGACCGGCTTTGCGCGCAGCTATGCCGCGATTATGCTGGTCGGCGCGATTGTGCTGATCTTGTATTTTACTTTTCGATAACAAACATTCTTCCTTATTCATTCTTCACTCTTCATTGTTTTGAGAGGGGGCAAGCTTCTCTCGACTAAGAATGAAGAAGGAAAAATGAAGAAGGAAGAATTTAAGAACTAAGAAAATTCAATGGAGTTGTATCTCATCACGATTTTACTGTTATTGCCGCTGGTGGCAGCGGCGGCGATGTGGGGTCACAGTTTGATGTGGCTCTCGCGGGTTCCGCTCGAACGTATCCGCGAACATTATCGCTGGATCGCGCTCGGCTTTGCGGGAGTGGAGTTTTTGCTGTCGCTCATCCTGCTCTTCAAATTCGATACGTCCAAATCCGGGCCGCAATTTGAAATCAATATTCCCTGGATCGAAGGCTTGGGCACGCACTATCACCTCGGCGTGGACGGCATCAGTTTGTGGCTCGTCGTGCTGACGACGTTCCTCGTGCCGATTTGTATTTTGGTGACGTGGAAAGTGAACAACAACGTGCGCGCCTACTTCACGACGTTGTTTCTCGCGCAGGTCGGCATCATCGGCACGTTCGTCGCGCTCGATATGGTGCTGTTTTATTTGTTCTGGGAAATGTCCATCATCCCGATGAGCTTTCTGATCGGCGTCTGGGGCGCAGAGCGCGAGCGTCGTGTGCCCGCGACGATCAAGTTTCTGATCTTCACCGTCGTCGGCAGTTTGTTCATGCTCGTGGCGATCATCGGTGTTTACTATTATTCCGGCGCAACGACGTTTGATCTGGTCGAAGTCACGCGCATTCTGAACGAAGCCCGCGCGGCGGGCAAAACGTTGATCCCGGAGAGTTGGGCGGTGTGGTTCTGGCTCGCGT
>CAZWAK010000220.1:0-10921 GCA_964631865.1 uncultured Heliobacteriaceae bacterium
TCATCATAGTCCTTTCGCCTGCGACTGTCTACAAATTCAACTTTGACTCAAGCCAGCAGCTATGCTCTAATCCGCGTTCACGAGACAAGCCCCTACAGAGATTTCCATCTATGAAAATCAGAGCTTCCGTTGCCGTAGTTATCGCCTTCGTGTTGGCCTTCGCCGCCTGTCGGCCTTCGTCCACCACGCAGGAATCTGGCTCGCCGGAGCGGCAAATTGGCGCGCGCGGCGGACGCTTGGTCGTCGCAGATCGCGGCACGCCGAAGACGTTCAACTACCTGATGGCGGGCGATGCCGTCAGCGCCACCATCGCGTCGTATTTGATGTCGGCGGCGCTCGTCGAAATGGATCACGACACGCAAGCCTTTGTGCCGGGCTTGGCCGAGAGCTGGCCGACAAGCGACGGCGGCAAAACCGTCACGATCAAATTGCGCGAAGGCTTGAAGTTTTCCGATGGCACGCCAATCACGGCGGATGACTTTCTCTTCACGCTCAAAGTCGCCGTAGATGAAAAGTCCGGCGCGCTCTTTCGGGAAAGTTTTATGAGCGGCGGACAACCGATCAAAGGCACCAAGATGGACGACCGCAACTTCAAGCTCGAACAGGCCGAAGCATCCGCTTCGATTGAATCCTTCCTCGCCATCTTCCGCCCGTTGCCGCGTCACAAACTCGAAGCAATTTATGCCAAAGGTGAATTCGGCAAAGCGTGGGACATCACGACCGCCGCCGCTGATTTAGCCGTGTCCGGCGCGTTTGCGCTCAAAGAATTCGTGCCGAATCAACGCACGATTCTGGCGCGCAATCCGAACTACTGGAAGAAAGACAAAGCCGGAACACAGTTGCCCTACCTCGATGAATTGGTCATCGAAGCGATTCCTGAAGCCAACACGGCGCTGCTCAAATTTCAGCAAGGCGAAGTGGATTTGATGGACAACCTCGCGCCTGCGAACTTCGCTACGTTGAAGCAGCAAACGCCTGCGGGCTTGACGGTCAAAGATTACGGCCCGTCTATGTTGACAGACTTCTTGTGGTTCAATCAGAACGACGGCAAGGACGCGACGGGTAAACCGTTTGTTGATCCGGTCAAACGCGCGTGGTTTGCGGATGCGCGATTTCGGCGCGCGATTGCGACGGCGTTGGATCGCACGACGATTATCAACAACGTGCTGCGCGGCCTCGGCACGCCGATCAGCGGCCTCGCTTCACCGAGCAACAAACGTTGGTTCAGTGGCGATCTGCCGAAGTACGATTTTGATTTGAATAAAGCGAAGTCGTTACTAAAGGAAGCAGGCTTTGCGGAAAGCGAAAACGGGTTGATTGACAAGACCGCCAAGCCCGTTGATTTCACGTTGATCGTGGACGGAACCGTCGCCGTGCGCAAAGATATGGCGACGATCATTCAGGAAGATTTGTCGAAGCTCGGCATCAAAGTGAACGTCGTGCCGCTCGAAAAAAATGCGTTCGTCGAAATGATCGAAAAGAAGCTGAGTTATGACGCCGCAATTCACGGCTACGCGCCCTCCGATGCAGAACCGTCAACACTCACAGGCGGCTTAAAGATCGGCGGCGGGCAACGCTATTGGTTTATGGGGCAAAAACAGGCGCAGGAAGAGTGGGAGAAACGCTTCGACCAGTTGGCGGAAGAGGTCGGCACAGTGGCGGACGCGACCGCGCGCAAACAGAAATTCGATGAAGTGCAAAAACTCTTTGCCGAACAATTGCCGATGATCCCGCTCGTCGTGCGCAACTTCGCCAGCGGCGCGAAAAGCAATCTCGGCAACTATCGTCCCAGCGTCGTCATCCCGCGTTCGTTGTGGAATGCGGACGAATTGTTTTGGAGAAAATAAGCCACGAATTCCACGAATTTTCACGAATTCACTTTGGATTGGGAGTTGCCACCTAAAATCCAAAATCTAAAATTTAAAGGCTGCATTCATTCGTGAAGATTCGTGGAATTCGTGGCAAAAATCTATGAAAAAAGAACTCCCCGTCTTGCAACCGCTCTATGATTGCACGAAATGCCCCGGCTACTGTTGTTCGTACGATTACATCATTGTGACGAAACGCGATGTGAAGCGGTTGGGGAAACGGTTTGGCTTGTCGGCAGAAGAAGCCGAGCAGAAGTTTACGAAGATGATTGACGGCTACGGGCGCGTGCTCCGGCATCGCAAAGACACCGTGTACAAAAGCACCTGCCGCTTCTTTCATCCGACGAAACGGCAATGCACCGTCTACGAAGATCGTCCGAACGTCTGCCGCGAATATCCTGACGGGCGACGTTGTGGCTACTACGATTTTCTCAGTTGGGAACGCAAGCACCAACAGGACGAAACCTTCGTCCCGTTACCGCGCTGATCGGTTGCGCCGAAATTCTGCATACGGCAACGCGCGTACGCCCCAGACAATGCCGAGCACCAGCAGCAACAGCACGCCTAACGTCAGCCACGTTCCGGCGCGCAGCAACACCAAGCCGCTCGCGGCAAACACCAACCCGACCGCATACAAGCGCAACACGGCTTGCCGCTGCGAGCAACCCATCTCCAACAATTTGTGATGAAAATGTCCGCGATCTCCGGGCAGAAGCGGTTGGCGTGCGAGTCGTCGTCGCAACAACGTGACCGCCGCTTCAACGAGCGGCAAACCCAATAGAACCGGGGCGGTGAGCGAAACCTCACCCCCTGAGCGAGCGGTTCCGCGCAGCATCAAAGCCGCCAGCACAAAGCCGAGCCACAGACTGCCCGAATCGCCCAGAAAAATGCGCGCCGGGTAAAAGTTGTAGGGGAAAAAACCCAGCAACGCGCCGAGCAACAAGGCCGCCAACCACGCCGTCTCCCGCTGCCCCATCAACCACGCGCTCACGAGCAACGCTGCCGTTGCCAATGTGGCAATGCCCACCGCCAAGCCGTCCAATCCGTCAATCAAATTCAAGGCGTTCGTTAGCCCCACCAACCACAGCACGGTCAAAAAAAATCCCAGCCACGCGGGCAGCTCCCACGTCCGCCCAGGCAGCATGGACAACGCCGTGACGCGCCAGCCCAGCCCGTAGAGCAACACCGCGCAACCAGCGGGCACGAGCAGCTTCCAGCGTTCACTCACACCGCGCACATCGTCCAGCACGCCCAGCAGGAAGACCGGCGTCGCCGCCAGCCACAGCGTTCCTGTGGCCAACAACGACGGCTCCCACCACACGAGCACAGCCCACACGAACACAAAGCTCGCACCAATCGCAACCCCGCCCAAACGCGGCATGGTCGTTTGATGCACGCGCCGCGCCTCGTTCGGATGATCGAACGCACCCACACGACCCGCCAGCCGTCTGACCCACGGCGTACACCCAATTGTCAGGAAGAATGCACCAGAAACGGCGAACAGAACGATCCGCATGCCATCGGCATATCACGGCACGCTTGTCTTAGGCAAGAGAGGGGCGTCCCGAATTCAGCGTCGGCCACCTCAACCTTGGAATGGATTCGACCACCTGAAACAAACGCGGGAAGCGCCCGACCTCGGAAGCCATATCCTGCGCGCCGTGTTCGACGATTAAGCCCGCACCCGAAATCAATCGCTTGTACAAGCGCGTCTGTGAAATCCTGGAAGCCTCGCGTCAACGTGTTGCCCGCACCGTCAATACCGAAATGGTGCAAGCTTACTGGCTAATCGGGCAAGCGCTTGTCGAGCAGGAACAGAAGGGCAAGAAGCGTGCGGGCTATGGCGAACATTTGATCGAAGGGCTTTCCGAACGGTTGCGCGCTGACGGACAGAAGGGCTTTGATAAAACGAACCTGTGGCACATGCGAAAGTTTCATTTGCAATATCCAAACTTTCTCGACGCAGTGCGTCGAGAATTGTCGTGGACGCATTATCGCTTGTTGCTGAAGGTCGAGAACGACGACGCCCGCGCGTTTTATGAAACCGAAGCCGCCGCCGCGCATTGGGGCACGCGCGAACTCGAACGACAAATCAATTCGTTCTTTTTTGAGCGCACTGCTTTATCCAAACAAAAACGGCAGATGCTGGAGCGAGGCCGAACCAAAGGCGAAAAGTACGCGCCACAAGATTTCATCAAAGACCCGGTGGTGTTGGAGTTCTTGCAATTGCACGATGTGCCACAACTGACCGAAGCCCAGATCGAAACCGCGCTCCTCGATCACCTGCAAGAATTCCTGCTCGAACTCGGCAAAGGCTTCAGCTTCGTCGCGCGCCAACAACGCATCACGATTGACGGCGATCACTTTTACATTGATTTGGTTTTATACAATCGGTTGCTACGATGCTTTGTCTTGTGGGATTTGAAGCTCGGCAAGTTGACCCATCAAGACCTCGGTCAGATGCAGTTGTACGTGAATTACTACACGCGCGAGCAGTGCGAAGAATGGGAAGCGCCCGCGATTGGCGTGATCTTATGCGCGGATAAAAACGATGCGGTGGTGAAATACACGTTGCCGGAAGAGGCGCAGAACATTTTCGCGGCGCAGTACAAATTGTATCTGCCGACGGAAGAAGAACTCCTGACCGAGATCAAACGGGAACAGGAATGCTTGGAACAAGAGCTTCGCCTGCAAGCACCGTAAGCATTGCCCGCAAGAGAGATCAATGCAAACTAAACAGCCGCAACCAGTGCGCAAAGAAGGGGTCTTCAAAGCGATACCGAATCGCACCCGTTTGTTCTTCTTCGCGTAAGATGTCGCGCTCCAATAACGCCGTCAACGCGCGCTTAATCGTTGAAGCGCCTTTCCCCATCTCGTGCGTGACTTTCGTCGCCAACAGGCCGCGCCCTTCCTGCTGAATCACGGCCAGCAACGTTTTTTGCTGTACCGTCGTCAGGTCTTTCCAAAGCTGTGTGTACAACGGATCAAGGCTACGCACGATAAATTCCAGGGCGGTGTGAACGGTCTGGGCCGTCAGCACAATCGGCCCCGCGTCCGTTTGGCTGCGCAATTGATGCCAACATTCGTGCGCCAGGTGCTGCACGTTGTACGGCACTTCTTCCGCCAAATCTAACAGCAACGCGAGCGGATCATTCTGAGCATCAATGCCGAAACCTGTGCGCGTGAAGCTCGTGCGCAAAAATTCCTGAAAATCAGTCCGCGGCACTGCACCAATAAAGCGTGCGGCTCCCAACCGATAAAACGGACGCGCCGGATCGAGCGTCATCGCCGTCAGCATCCGCGTCTTGGATCCGGCAAACACATAGCCGACGCGCTGATGTTGCTGAATCGTCCCGCGCAATTGTCCTTCCAGCTTGACGCCGCCTTCTGCTACGAGCGATTGAAATTCATCAATCATCAATCCGATGGGGCGATTTTTCGGTTGCGCCAGCGCCAATTGCTCCAAGCCATCCAACGCCTTGACCAGTAAGGTTCCGCTTTCGGTTGCCGTCGGCACGTTCTTCATGCCAAGCGCAACTTTCCACCGCGATTCCGTCAAATCAAACGAGAGATCAGGACGCAAGCTGGCAAAGAATTGCCGCACCTGTTCGCCTTTGCGTTCGACGGTGCCTTTCAACTGCTGCGTGGCTTCGGCGATGATCGCCGCAATCAATTGTTCGGGGCTGGGGTAATTTTCCGCATTGAAGCGCAGAACAATGGCATTTTGTGCCGCGAGTTGATCCTGGGCCACACGCAAAATCGAAGTCTTGCCAAAGCGGCGCGGCCCAATCAGAAAGAGCTTGCCGCCTTGCCGGATGGTATCGCAGACCACACGCACTTCGTCTTCCCGATCCACGAGTTCTTCGGTGCCAAGTTCACGACCATATTCAAAAGGATTTCTCATTGCGCAAAATTGTATAACGCAATTTTGTGTAACACAAAGAGCGGATCACTTGAGAATAATGCCAACGAAACCGCGGAAAGGTCAGGCACAGGAGGTAAATCAACTCGGAAGCGATGGCCTTCCGAGTTCAATTCCGAGCTTCTGAAGACGGAACCGGCGCTGCCTGCTCCGTCTCACCGTATTTCACGAATTCCTTCGTACAGGTTCTCCAACAAATCCAGGCCGCGCTCTACCTCATCCGCCAAAAACCAACAACTTCCTACCATGGCGGAAACCAGGTGATACCGACTGTCAGCAGCCGTTTCGCGTTGTAAAAGGGCTGCGATGACAGGGCGGCTTTGTGTCGTCAGGAGTGTGCTCAGATCACGACCGAGCATTCTGGCTCCCGCCCGTTTGAATTCCAACTCCAATAAATCGGCGTGTTCTTCGTACAAGCGATCTTCATTGCCAGCTTCGAGGTAGTAATATAACACCGCGCCCAAATCTCCGGCATCTTTTCGTTCGTGCCGCTCGTTCCACGCCAGCAATTTCAAGAGCGCCAATCCGGCGGGCGAACAAACCGCGATTTCTGTGTCGCCGCCGATCACCACACGAAGGGCCTGCGCATACGCTTCCTGAAAACCGAGCGTCGTCATCGTGATCGCCTCGTCACGCGGCCAAACGATCCTGCCGGATGGGGATTCAATCTCGCCAAAGGGAACGACATCTACGATCACGCCCGTCGTATGCAACAATCGTTGTTGTTGGCGCGGGTGCTCGGTGTATTGCGCCGTTTGTAGCAGGGCGGCTTTTACGCACGCGAATTCGTTCCAATCCGCGACGCGCACGCCAAAATCAATGTCCTTCGTCGCACGTTGTGGCGGCAGGTTCCAGGCGTGTTCCAGGACAAGGTCGCGCGCCAATGCACCGACAATGAAAAACGCGATTTCCTGTGCGGATAAAAGTTGGGCGACGTCTTGGAGCACCGCTTCGATGTCAGGCGGCAACTTCCCCGACAAGTTGAGCAAGGGATTGGTCATAGATCAGTTGTGCGGCCTCTAAATTGCGCTCATCGGTGCTCGCCAATAAATCGGCGTAGACGAGTAAGTCCGGCACGAGAAGACGATCTGGTGTTGCGTCGGCAAACGACCAGAAGGTTTTGAGAATTTCAATGGAGCCGTGTGCATCACGCTTCAGCCCGAAAGCCAGTTGCAGGTCTTTCGCCGCGCTCTTGGTATAGATGGTCTGCGTTTGCGGTTTGAGGTAGCCCGTCAATTGTGCGGCGGCCATTTCGCTGCCCCAGCGAGCGTTTAGTTGCTGCATTTGTTTTTCTTTCCCCTGCCACCAATTCGGTTGGCTGGCGCTGTATCGTCCCAACAGCAATTTGTGTCGCCATCGTTCCTGATAGGCTTCCACCCAACGTTGAAGCAATTCTGATTGCTTTACCAAACGTCTTCCGCGCGCGCCTAAATTCAGCAGATAGCCCGCCTGTTCCAGTTGCTTCATTTCCCAACCGACAGCGGCAAGCGAAACGCCCGCGGCAGTCGCAATCGTGCGAAACGGCTGTGCTTCCATTCCGGGATGGCACAAAAGCGAAAACAAAATTCCCAGCCCCGAAGGGCGAAAGACCTGACTGATTTTGCCGTTCGTTG
The DNA here is from genome assembly GCA_964631865.1 of uncultured Heliobacteriaceae bacterium. Classification (GTDB taxonomy): domain Bacteria; phylum Acidobacteriota; class Blastocatellia; order RBC074; family RBC074; genus JAFDVL01. The sequence goes on from CAZWAK010000220.1 coordinate 7,404, forward strand.
GTCGTGGTTGTGTGGGTCGCTTCCCGCTGACGAAAACGAAGAGGCGCGGTTCATTTAGGAACGCATTACCTGCCGTGTCCAGAAACGGAATGTTGGCTTCCCGCAATTGTTCCGCGAGCGACGTTGAGACGTGATGCGTCACCAATAACCCGCGTGGTTTCCTGGCGCGTAAGTCAGCAGCAATCGCGCCCAAACTAGCCGTCGTCAAACGTGGGCGCAAGGCGAGGGAGAATTTCCATTGGCGCGTGTCATCCGCAATACAAAGCGCAGCATCTGTCAGCGAATTCTGTTGCCGTCGTGACGCGAGTGTCAGCAATTGCCCCTGCAAGCCGGTCGTTGCCGTGAAGGCGTGCAGGGCTTGCGCCAGTAAATCCGGTGTGGGCGGGGTTCCATTTTTTGCAGGCTGTTTCGTCTTCATCGCATCGTGTAACGCCGCACTTGTTCTCAAAATACGGTAACGCAATTGCCTTGTTCACAGATTCTAGCGTGTTCACTACTATGTGAACAAGGGCATAAGCGTGAACAAAGAAAACCTCCGCCCGTTTTCCAGGCGTAACGAGTGGGAGCAACCGCGACAATGACCGGGCAACTCATCCTTTCCGTTTCGACGTTTTCTGCGTTTGATAAAATTCGCGCGCGATGTGTTTGATGACTTCGGCTTTCGAGGGGTAATCGTAGGCTTTGGTGGAGCGGGCGGGGGGCCAAAGCACCTCAATACGACTCACGCGTGGTTGCTGCCAAGCGCGCTTGAGAGCCTGCCGCGACACAATGTTTGCAAAACGCGCCCTCACTCGCAGCCGGGCAATCGCAGGTGTATTGCAAACGTCCGGCGCGCAGCCACAGTTGCACTTCATAGCAGCGCGTTCCCGTCACTTGTGCCGTGAGGCCGTCCGCCTGACAACTGACTTGCACCACGCGCCCCTGCTGAAAGTAAGCGAGACCTCGTTCGTAGGCGGCGGCCCCGGCGCGACGACGCAGTGCCGCCGGTGCTAACAGTTGGCGCAACTTGTCTCGTTGGCGGGTCATCCCTGTCGCGCCCCTCGTGACGGCGCGGCTTCCACCAGGCCGAACCCTTTGGAATTGGCTTCGCCGAACCCGGCTTCCCAGCCCAGCCGAAGCAAGGCCGGATCGCCTGTGACTGTGAAGGGCGCTTGCCAGGCGCGAATCTGCGTGCCTTTGTACAACACCAGTTTCGAGACCTTGCGCACGCCGCCGCGCCGCTGGATGTAGGCTTCGTCGAAGGCGAATTGCAGATCGCCCGCCGGTTCTGCGCCGCACAACGCGCGATACTTTTCCTGCAAATTCGCCGCGACCAGCGCCCCGAAGCGCGGATCATCCGCCCACAAAAATTGTTTCCGACGCTTGCCTGACACATCCGTTTCTGTAACAGAGACCGTCACGGGCGAGAGCGTCGTGCAGCGCAGTTCCGACACGAGCGGCGGCGGCAGCATCTCTTCGATGGATTCCACCACAAACTGCGCCTGTCCCCGCGCATCCGCCAGCGCAACTTCGCCTTGCGCAATTAACCCGGCGGTCAGCGCCTCGATAAATTCCAGGAGCGGCGAACTGACCTGCCACACCACATTGCCGCGCGCAAACCAGGCCCGCTCTTCGTGACCTTTGTTCAGCAACGTGTCCGGCAAATACGGACGCGAAAAGGTAAACAACTTGAACGTCTTGTGGCTGGCGGCGGATTGCGGCTGCGGCGCAGAGTAGCCTTCTTCGTGCAGAAACGCGGCATAGTCCGGCGCGACCCGCCCGATCACTTGGTACAGCAGCGAGGCCAGCGCGTGTTGATCCAGCGGGACAAAGGACGGTTCCGTGCGCGGCGATAAAACAATCTTGATACGCATAACGAGACTCCTCTGGAGGATATAGCGCAACCCCACACGAATGACAAATGAAGGCTCAGTTTCCCGCTGGCTGATCAGAAGAGTTTCAATCCCACCTTGGTTACGACTCAGCTACTAACTTGGGCTGATTCAGTAATCTTGGGAACGGCACAGACGTTTCAATCCCACTTTGGTTACGACTCAGCTACTAACCGCCGAAGAGATGACTGACTTTGCAGTCAACGGCTTCCGTTTCAATCCCACCTTGGCTACGACTCAGCTACTAACAAATATTTGAGTTGAGCACTCATACATACGCATTAAGTTTCAATCCCACCTTGGTTACGACTCAGCTACTAACCTAGTGCGTCCATGGAGCGCGTACATTCCATAAACTACGTTTCAATCCCACCTTGGTTACGACTCAGCTACTAACTTTTCGCGGTTAGCACGCCGACAAGCGACAGCCAGATGTTTCAATCCCACCTTGGTTACGACTCAGCTACTAACTGTTTCGTGCGCGTTTCTTTAGGTCTATGGTCATCTGTTTCAATCCCACCTTGGTTACGACTCAGCTACTATAGATCGTTGCATTGAAAACTTAACCTATGAAAGAGACAACCCGGCCTGAACATAGAATGATTTGATCAAATCGGGCCGCCTGCGCATTCGCCTGATCCCAAGATTGATCTCTTTATGAAGGGACGGAAAATTCGTGCAGCATAAGTTGCCCAGTTCCACATTCTTGAGGTGATTCCAGACCCCTTCATCCGGATTGAGGTCTGGCGCGTAAGCCGGAAAGGATTCCAGATGCACAAACTCGGAGCCGCCCTGAGACATAAAAAGAACTATGGCTTCCCCTCTGTGGATACTTCCCCCATCCCAGATCACCAGCAACTTTCCCCCAAGATACCTGCCCACCTGAAGCAGGAAGTCTGTGCTATCCAAGCCGGTCATGGCCTGCGCGCGAATTCTGGTCATCAGGTGCCCACCCGGGGTGATGCCACTCATCAGCGAGAAATGATTGCGTGTCAGCGGAACCTTCAACAAGGGGGTGGCTCCGGCGGGCGCATACGTTCTGACTCGTCCGGGCAAAAGATAGACCGCCGATTCATCAATACAAACAATGGTGCGGCCTTCGCGCCGGGCTTTTTTTTCAAGCGGGGCCAAACTTCGGCGCGCCAACGCGCAATTGCTTCTTCATTGCGTTGTTGCGCCCGCGTGGCCGGTAACTGGGGCGTCCAATTCAGTTCCTTCATGAGCCGGGAGACGTGTGCCGGATGGTATGACACGCCAAAAACCATTTCCAGCAGCGCGGCGATACGACCACAATTCCAGATTTCTCCGAGGAAACCAAAAGCTTCCGCGCCCAAGCGCAATAGCGCTGGCAAGCAGGCCAACTCCTCTTTCGCCAGTTTTCGCAACGCGCCTTTCCGGGGCGTTGCGCGCAACCCGGGTTCGCCTTGTTCGCGCACGGCTTTCATCCACTGGCTGACGGCGGCTTTACTGACATTGAGAGCCGCTGCGATTTCGTCATACGTCCAACCTTCGAGCCGCAACTCAAAAGCACGAAAGCGACGTTTTTCCCGCCAGTCATCGCGTGTAGGTTTCTTTTCCATACACGCCTTTATACTATAGAGACGCCCCACCAAGATGTAGCCTGGGGTAGTTCAATGGTATGCTCCG
>CAZWAK010000221.1:0-10880 GCA_964631865.1 uncultured Heliobacteriaceae bacterium
TCAGGTTGATCGTGTCGCCGCTGAGCGCCGACAGTTGTTGCGCGCTGCCGTTCAGACTTGTTTGAGCATACGATGGAACGAGGCGCTCCAACGCGGTCACAAGACCCAAGGCTCCAGCGCTCTGCAAAATTTGACGCCTCGATATCGGATCGGTTTTCATCTTGTCGAATCTCCCTCATCGCCGCGCTTCGGAACATCAGAAACAAACGATGACTCGTCAATAATTCTTGAAACGATGGTGGGCGCATCCGGGGTTGTTCCGCTGCGCCCTGCCATTCACCTCTCTCCACCTCCCCCGGCGGAAGAGAGGCTATGCGTCAGCGACCGCCGAATGCGTGACGCAGACGGTTTCCGAAACTTCCGCTGTCGTAATGACCGCGGCGTGTGTAGTAACCGCCATTGTTGTAATAGCCATTATTATGGCCATTGTTGTAATAACCACTGTTGGAATGGCCGTTACCGTAATAGCCGCCGTTGTTGTAGTAGCCGTTCCGTTCGGCGCGCTGCTCGTATTTGAACTGGTTGCGTTCCGCCCGCTGATGATCCTTCAGATCGCGCCGTTCGTGTCCTTGACTGTGTCCCTGCGCGAACGAAGTTGCGGTCATCACCAACAGCGAAGCCGTCGCCAGCACGAACATCGCCGCAGCTCGTTTTATCCAACTTGAATGTGTGAAATTCATTCCGTATCTCCAATGTTATGCCGCATCGTCAAATGCGGCGGTGTTGCTGCCAACCCGCCAATCAAATCAAGCGGGCATGACGGCAAAGGGGTACACCGTCAAAAGGAAATGCCGGGAGCGGTTGTCAATCAACTGCCGGCTTTCCGGCAGGAGAAATTCCTGCCGGAACATTGACGCCAGCGCAATACGCGCCGTCAATGTTTCTGCTTCTCACCGTGCTGCGCGTGTTCGCCGTTTCCCATCGCGGCGGCGTTGCCTGCGCCTGCCGCGACGTTCAGGACAAAAGGCACGGTGATGACTTTGTCGGCGCGCTGGAATTGCGCCCAAACTTTGTAAAGCCCTGCCTTCGGGAAAGTCGTGTGCGCGGCGACTTCCGACGGACTGGCGTTGGCGGAACCTTCTTTTGCGGCGTGTGGATGCGGTTTCGCGCCCGGTCGATCTTGATGCGCGGTTGCCGTGCTGTCGTGATCGCCGTGGTCGCTGTGAGCGCCTTGATCGGCACTGCCGTGCCCCGCGCCGTGCTCTTCTTTGGTCATCGGGTGCGCGTGCAGGAAGTTATTCAAACCTTCGTTGATGATGACGAAGTGCGCATACTCGCCGAGGTACTTTTGCAAGTCCGTGACGGGTCTTCCCGTACTCGCATCGGCGACCTTGAAGTTGAGCATCACGGCCTCGCCGGATTTCGGCAGATTGTCCGGTGCTAGGGTGACGCTGATACCGTCCATGCTCTTCGTTGCCACAGTATCAGCGGTCAGCGGCTGTTTTGCCCGCTCATTGCCACTCACTTTGACTGCCATCTGCTCGACTACTTGTAATGAATTTTCTGGTGTAAAATCCGCAAAGAGTTTGTAGTCACCGCCGTTTGGAAACGTATGTGTAACCTTGAGGGTACCGTCCGGTTGCGGTGTCGGATGAATGTGACTGAATTCTGCCAGGTCATTCGATACGATCAGCAGGTGCATCGGTTTTTCGTGAACGATCTGCAAATCGCGGGCAATTGCTCCTTGCGCATCCTTCACGGTAAAGCTGAGCGTCGTTGGTTCGCCAGCCTTGATGGTAGCTGGGGCGGCGGCGAGTTCCGCACGAAATTTCGCCGTTGCGGAAGTTGGCTCTGTCGCCGAGTGCGTTTCAGACCCGATGCTAACAGGAGACTTGGTAGTGGCACAGCCAGCCACCAGCGCGACGAGGGCCAAAGCAACTCCTACGATGAAGAGTGTTGTTTTATGGTTCATAATTGCTAAGTTTTCTCTCCTTAAATGCTAGGCTCCTGGTTGCGTCGAGCGCAGTTGATAGATGCCTTCGACGACAACCCGGTCACCCGCCTGAATTCCTGAAGTTACCTCATAAGACGCCTGTCCCTCCGGGCCGAGCGTCACGACGCGCTTCTCAAATCTTTCGCCGCCGACAAAGACAAAGACGAAAGAGCGCCCTTGTTCTGTAATCACGGCTTGCTTGGGTACAGCCAACACGGCGCGCGGGCCAGTCGTGTCTATCGTGATTTCGGCGAACATGCCTTCGCGGAAGCGCCCACCGGGATTGGTCACTTCGTAGAAGACCGGCACGGTGCGTGTCGCCGGATCAACCGTCGTGCCAATTGAAACCAACCGATTAGGACTCGGCCCGCCAATCTGAAATACCTCATCCGGGTATCCGGCGATGGTGAACGTGGCGCGCTGTGCGCCACGCACGGCGGACAGGTCTTTCTCAAAGACTGCCGCCTGAAGCCAGACGCGCGACAGGTCGGTGAGTTCAGCGAGATCGGCCCCGGCCTCGACCTGCTGCCCTGTCGTGACGTTGAGCTTGCTAATGACGCCTGATACAGGCGACAGCAACGGATAGTTGCGCGTTGGTTCGACGCGGGCAATCGCGGCCTCGGACACACGCGCCTGCGATTCCGAAGCGGCGACCTCCTGCTCAGCCAGCCGGTAAGTGGTCTCGGCCTCCTGCAAGCGGCGCTTGGGCGCGGCATCGACTTCGACCAGATTGCGCACCCGCTCTAATTCAATTCGCGCCGCGCTCAACCGCGTGCGCGCCTGTTGCGCATTGGCCTGCTGCTGAAGCTGCTGTGTACGCAGGGCTGTGCGTTGCGCTTCAAGATTGGCGACATCCGGCGCGCCAAGCACTTGCTGTACCGTCCCGATCTGCTGGCCGCGCGCGACGGTGGAGCCGACTCTCAGCCGGGCATCGAGCGTGATGCGGCCCGCGACCGGCGGCGAGATTTGCGCTTTCGCATTGGCCGGAGCCGTGACGGTGCCGGTGACTTTCAGGCCGCTGACGATCTGCTGCTCGCTGACTGCTTCTGTGCGAATACCGAAGAGAAGCTGCGATTCTTTCGAGATGGTCAACACCGCGCCCGATCCACCGAGCGTTGGATTACCAGAAGCTGATTGCCCCTCTGCCTCCGTACCGACGGGCGGCAGAGCGGATGCCTGTCGCCGCTCGCGTGGTGGTTCGAAGTAGGCAAGCGCTACTGTACCGATGATAAAGAAAGCCAGTGCGCCAACTGCTATCGGCAGCGCGCGGCGCACAGCGAGACCAGCGGAGGCGGCGGAGCGGCGGGCCGTCCAATAAGCCGCCAGCACCGCCAGACTAATCACCAGCAGCAGCACCGCTACAGCCAGCCAAAAAGTCCTGTTTATGGGCGCTGTGGTGACAGCAACGGGGAAATCGGCCTCAATTTGCCGATTGTCCGAGGTGCGCGCCACGAAGATCACCTTGTAATCGCCCCGCTCCTGGAACCGGTAGTGAACGCCATAAGTGCCTGACTGTCCTTCGGCGTGCGCCGCGAGGTTCTGCGCAATCACGGTCTTGCCATCAGCACCCGTGGTGCGAGCTGTCACTTTGGCATCAGCGACCGGCTGATCGCCACTGCCGAAACCTCCCTCAACGCGCTCGGTGATCGCGGCTTCAAACTGTACATCTTCTCCATCGCGCGGGTCGGCGGGTGATTGCCGCAGCCGTACACGAAACTGTCCTTCCGGCGTTTGCAAGGTACGCTCAGCGGTGCGCGGCTTCGGAGCAGTTGGATTGACGGCCTGAGCTGGTTTGTCGCCGTGATCCTCGTCCCCATGCGCCGCCGCCGGTAGCCCAAACCAAAGCGCGGGAAGTAAGCTCAGCCCCAGCGCGAGCAGCTTGATCCAATACTTATTTGTTGAATGCTTCATAGCTGATCAAAGCGTAGCGGCGAGGTAGTTGGGTCTCGCCGCTACACTGCTCCTCCCCAGCAAAGCTGATTCTTCTTCAGTGTGAATGCGCCGCGCCGTAGAGCGTCTGCATCGTCACTACGTCGAGGCGGATCGCATCGGTTAAAGCGCGCGCCGTTGCTTCATCCAATCCCTGCGCTTTGATGTCCTGCCCCAGGCGCAGTTTGTCGTCGTGCCCTTTCCCTTTGAACTGATCAAGGAAGGCGTGTGACACGCCGCCGCTCTCGCCATGTACTTCTTTGACGATTGGCGATCCCTTCTCATTGGTGTAGACAACGGCGACCTCGTGCCCGCTGGCTTTCACCAGTGTCGCCGCGCCAATCTGTTTGCGCGCGCCGCCTTCAGTGGCAAACGCGAGGAACGAGTGATGGTCTTTGTCCTCCAGCTTCAGCCCGCTCTGCTTCTCGACACTGGCGATCTGCGCGGCGGTCAGATCTTTGTGCTGCTTGGTAATTGACTGTGCATTGGGCAAGGCAGCATGGACCGCCGCAGGAATGTCATCGCCCTTGCTGGTCGCTGTAGAGGCCGTGGGTGAAGCAGTCGCCGGAGCAGAGGCCGTACCAGTATTTCCACTTGCCGCTTCTTTGTCTGTCGAGCAGGCAGTGCCAAGCGCCGCCAGCCAGGCTACCAATGCAATCAATATCAACTTCTTCATAAACTTTATCCTCCTCTTAGATTCGCCAAGCTTTGCTTAGCCCAAGTCAATGATTATGGTTTAGCCGGCACGCGCGCGGGTGGCGCGCCAACGGATGGATCGCCGAGATTGACGGAGCGTGACAGCTTTTTCAGTTCTCCGAGGCTCTGGGCAACTTTGTTTGCTTCGACCGGCGCAGCGCCTTCGGTCAGTGCCGTCACCGGAGTAGACGAAAAGGCCGAGGCTGGGAGCGGCGCTCCGATGGCGCGCTCAAGTTCGGCCAGGCTCACGTAGTAATCGCGCAGCGCGGTGTTGTACTGCGTCTGGTTCTCAATCAGTCTTCGTTGCTCGGCGACCACGTCGAGGACTTGTAAATCGCCGAGGTTATAAGCGGCGCGGATCGTGCGCAGGTTCTGCTGCGCGCGCGGCAAGACCTGATTGCCGTAGAGGGCGAGCGATTGCGCCGCCGCGCGATAACGATTGAAGGCCAGCGCCACGTCGCGTTTGACCATCGTCTCGACGAATTCGCGGCGGTAGTGCGCCTGTTCTTTTTCGCCCACGGCGGCGGCGATCTCGCCCTGATAGCGATTGCGCACCGGAATCTCAATCGAGACACCAACGGTGAGCAGATGGTCAACGTCACGCAAAACTCCCACTGGCGTATTGTCAAAAATAGACTGTGACCGCGAGTAGCGCACAGACGATGCCAGGTTGGGCGTGCGCTGCGATTCGGCCAACCTGATGCGCGCGTCACCGAGTTCTTCAGCGATCCGCGCGGCCTGTAAATCGGCGCGCTCACGCAACGCCTTTTCAATGGCGGCCTCGCGCGTCAAATCAAGCAAGGGCGGGCGATCAGGCATTGTTGCCAGCGTCAGTGAGTCAGAGATTTCGGAGCCGGTCAGCGCCCGGATTGTGATCAACTGTGCTTCCAGATCGGCGCGCGCCTGTAGGGACTGAGCGCGCAAACGATCAAGTTCGACGCGCACGAGGTTAACATCGAGCGGTGCCACGTCTCCCTCTTTCAAGCGCGCTTCGGTCACGCGGTATAACTCCTGGTCAAGTCCGATCAACTCCTCAGCGGTGTCGAGCGTGCGGGCAGCAGCCAATGCCTGCGCGTATGCCGTGCGAATCTCAGCAGCGAGTTGTCGCTCCAGCGTGCGCACATCGGCCACCGCGCGCTCATACTCAAGCTGCGCGACGGCGACCCGCTTACTTCGTTTGCCGCCTGGCTCAAAGACCTGCGTGACCCCAACAGCGAGGTTGCTTTCGCCCGTCCTGCCAGTGAGGTAGTCTGTCGTCTGCTCAAAACCAATCGAAGGATTGGGACGCAGTCCTGCTTGGAGCAGCCGTCCTTGCGCAATCGCCAGATTCTGGCGCGCGGCCAGCAAATCACGGCTGCGCGCAAAAGCAGTGTTGGACAGTTGCTCAACGGATGCGCCTGCCGGGCCAATGAACTGGCGCGAAGTGAGTTGCACGTTCTGCGTCGGATCAGGAGTTGCCACAACGGACGAAGTTGTCGGCTGCTGTGCCGGAGGAGCAGGTAATGGAGACGGATTTTGCGCGTGCGTAATGCTTCCTGCGCCCAGCAACAGCAAGGCACTGATCAGCACGCGCCAGTGGCAAAATAGGTTCTTACTCATAACTCGGCTCACCCTTGCGGCTGTAGCGCCACCCGGCGACGCCAGGCTAGAAACCCTGTTGCACTGAGAAACGCCAGCCCCCCAAATACCAACGCCAAGAGCCAAGTGTTTTTTGCCTCTGCCCAGCCGCCGCTCTCTACTGGCGGTTTGGGCATCTCCACCGCAACCGCGCCATAATTGGCCGTCCCGTTCGCCCCGCCAGCCGCGATCACCACCGAGAAGTTGTAAGTTCCCGCATCGAGCGGCGGCAGGTTCGTCTCATACTCACCCGGACGCGCCGCAGCCTTCGCCGCCACTTTAATCGGCTCTTTTCCCTGAGCCGCGATCACCAGACTGACCACTGCGTCTTTGACGGGTTCGTTGGTCGTGTAGCGCGTGACGAAAACGCGGGCCGCATGTTCGTGCAGCGGCTCAAGCGCCGGATGCTTGAGCATCACTTCGTAATCACCCACATGCGCCGTACGCGCAACCATCCCCGGCCCAGCGGCGACGGTAACCTTCTTATCTCCGTGATCCTCGTCGCCGTGCGCGAACGAGACCAGAGGAAACGCGAGCGCCAGTACGATCAGTACCGATCCTATCCATCTCTCTATCCGCATAAAATCTCCTTGTCGAAACGAGAGAGCAGCTTCAACCGATTTCTCTCAGCGATTCTTCTTCTCATTTGCCTAGCCCGATAGAGCCAAGCAAACAACTTGTTTTAGGCAACTAAGAGGCCAACCTCCGAGAGTGAAAATATCCCTACGAATTAAGGTTGAGGTACCCCAGCGTCATTGCCTCGTAAAGTGCTGAGCAGCAAGGGTAATTGACATCTGAGTTTGCGTTAAAAGACGAGGGCTTCTTAATGAAAACAGGGAGACATCCCTGATAACCGAAGAGGTAAAGTCAGTGAAATAGGCTGATACCAAACAGACCGTTGTTTGTTTTCACACAAGCCTGTAGGGGAAGACTAGGAGCTAAGATTGTCCTGGCGGCACGCTCTCAGTTTCGGGAGATTCGGTGCGCTGCAACCCGAATTTTTGCATGCGATAAATCAGCGCGCTCCGTGTGATGTTCAAATACTGCGCGGCCTGCGTTTGATTCCCTTCATGCTTGTCGAGCGCTTGCCGCAGAATCTCGCGCTCTACCTCTTCCAGATCAATCCCGCCATCTGGTAGTTGAATCAGGACGTTGGCGGCGTGGTCTGTGGTCGCGGTCAGATTCTCTGGCAGATCGTTAACGCTCACTGTCGAGCCTTCCGCAATCACGGCCAGGCGCTCGACCGTGTGCTTCAGTTCCCGCACATTGCCAGGCCAAGAGTAGGTTTGGAAGTAGCGGAAGACTTCCTTCTCAAAGTGTAGCCCTGGGCGCGGGTAACGCTGCGCCACTTCTTTCAGGAAGTAATCGGCCAGCAGCGGGATGTCTTCGCGCCGTTCGCGTAGCGGGGGCAAATGAACCGGTACGACTTTAAGACGATAAAAGAGGTCTTCGCGGAAGCGCCCGTCGGCGACCATCTTTGAGAGATCGCGGTTAGTAGCGGCAAGGAAGCGCACATCCACGCGGCGTGTGGTCGTCTCCCCAACGCGGGTGAACTCGCCGGTCTCAAGCACGCGCAGCAGTTTGACTTGCAGCGCAAGGGGCAACTCGCCGATTTCGTCGAGCAGCACGGTTCCTTTGTCGGCGGCTTCGAGCTTGCCGCGCGCGTCGGCATAGGCACTGGTGAAGGAACCTTTGCGGTGACCGAACAACTCGGATTCGAGCAGACCTTCGGGAATTGCGCCGCAATTGATCACCACGAACGGCCCCTCGCGCCGCGCACTGTTTTGATGAATGGCCTTCGCAATCAACTCCTTTCCGGTGCCGCTCTCGCCTGTGATCAGGACGGCCAGATCGGTGCGCGCAATCTTCTCGACGAGCGCATACACACGCCGCATCGCGGACGAAGAGCCAATCATGTTGTCGAGGGAAAAACGGCTCTCGATGAATTGCTTGAGCGAGCGGTTTTCGCGCACGAGCGCCGTGTACTGTAGCCCTTTGGCGACGGTGAGCAACAACTCTTCCCGGTTGAAGGGCTTCGTGATGTAGTCGTAAGCGCCCAGCTTCATCGCCTCGACCGCCGTCTCAATCGAGCCGTAGGCCGTTATCACCAGCACGACCGTATCAGGACTCATCACGTTGACGCGGCGCAATAATTCCAACCCGCTCATCTCCGGCATCTGAATGTCGGTGATTACCATGTCCACCTGTTCTTCGGTGAACACCTCCAGCCCTGCTTTTCCATCCACTGCCGTCAGCATGTGGTAGCCTGCTTCCGACAGGTGATGTGTGAGCACGCGGCGCAGACTGGCGTCGTCATCCACGAGCAAAATTGTTTTCTCTGTGTCAGACATCTTCAACCTCTGTCTTTCAAATACTGCTTTGTTTCCTGGCAGGCATTGCTAGTTTGTCATTCACATACTCTTTCGTGAGCATGCGCTGGAGTGGAAGCGAAATCTGAAAGATCGCTCCGCCGCCTGCCGCATTATGAGCCGTAATGCGACCTCCGTGCTGGCTCACCAGACGATGAGCAATCGCGAGGCCAAGCCCGGTGCCGCGCGCTTTCGTGGTGACAAACGGGCTGAACAGTTTGTCGCGCACGGTTGGATCAATGCCTTTGCCATTGTCCTGCACGATGATCTCCAACTCTTCGTCACGACAACTGGCGCTGATGAGCAAGCGACCGCTGCCCGGCATCGCGTCAATCGCGTTGAGGATCAGGTTGAGCAATACTTGCTTCATCTGTTCGCCATCCATCATGACTGCGGGCAGATCATCGGCGACGTTCACCTCAATTTGTACACGAGATTGCGCCGCTTGTTTACCCGTCAGTTTGACGACCGATTCGATAATTTCGCGCGGCGGTGTCAGCAGCAATTCCGGCGAGCGCGGGCGTGCGAACTGCAAGAAATCCGTGACCAGGCTGTTAAGCTGTTCGACTTCACCCTCAATGATCGTCAGAAATTCCGCTCTCTCATGATCGCGCGGTATGACGGACTCAAGCGCCTCTGCAGCGCCTCGGATCGCGCCGAGCGGGTTCCGGATTTCATGCACAATCGCGGCAGACATCCGGCCCAGCGACGAGTGGCGATCCGCCAGGAGCAGTTGATCAACCGTGCTGCGCAATTCATCGTAGGCGCGCCGCAACTCGGCGGCAGTCTGTTCGTAACGCTGGCGCTCGCGCCGCTCGGCACCTGCGAGTAATCCGGTCACGGCCCCTACGACTTGAAAGAGGATCATCTCCGCAAACTGGTTGATCGCATAGACGTCCTGATGATCCCGGTGCTGCGCCACATGGGGGATGTAGATGAGCGCACTCAACACCGAAGCGGCCAGCCCGCCGCGGAGGCCGTAGCTGTACGCCGCAAAGATGATTGGGATGTAGTAGAGTCGTTGGTAGATTTCATGCAACAGCAGGTATTGCGTACTGGTGTTGTAATGCAACAAGGTGATAACAATGATCCCTACCGTCAGCCACCACGGCTTCAGATCGCGCTTCTGCCCCTGCTGCGGAAAAAACTGACGCATCATAGAACCACCTTGAATGGCGGGCTGGCTCATTGAGTCAGCCCGCAGATTTTATATCACTACGAGAGGCATTGTAGCGGCATTGTCCTTAATTGTGTGCCCCTCCCTGTCACTGCACAACCATCACGCCTTTGAACATGTTCATTCCGCAAGCGAAGACGAGTTCGCCTTGCTCCTGTGGCGTGATTTCGACCAGCGTGGTCTGACCGACTGGCAGCTTCGCTTCGACTTTCAACTTGGGAAAGACGACGCTGGTGGCGCAGTTCTCCGCATCGGCGCGGTAGAAGGCCAGCTTCAGCGGCTGCCCGGCTTTGACTTCGAGTCGGGCAGGGGAGAAACCATCTTTGCTGACCGTGATCTTGATCGCATCAGCAGGGATTTCGGCTTGATGCTGCCCGTGACTGGCGGGGGCGGCAGCAGGCACTTTGCCCTCTTTGACCATCGCCATGATCTTGTTGTACTTCTCCTCCGGCAGCACGCGCACCAGGTTCATCATCCCTTGCAGTGACGCCGTCCAGCCCGGCGCGAGACCCCAAGTCTCGGGTTTCACAACGTCATCATCCACGATCATCATCATCAGATCGTCTTGCGGGTAACCGGGAACTTTCTTCTTGTCCTCTTCCGTTAGGACGACGGCGGTGCGCTGTTTCTTGACCAGCGCCATCTTGCACTTCGGACATGAGCCAGCTTTATTCGAGACCACTTCCGGGTGCATCGGGCAGGCGAAGATTTCCTGTGCCTGTTGTTTTACCAACGTCATCTGGCACTTCGGACACTTGCCCTCTTTGTCGGATTTTACTTCGGGGTGCATCGGGCACGAATACAAACCGCCTTGCGTGGCGAGCGGAACTGGCAGCGCTGCCTTTTGCCCAACGGAGTGCGACGCGCTTTGCTCAGACGTAGTCATTGCCATGCCGCGTCCAAAACCCGGTCCGAAGTCTTCGCTTAGGGCATGGCCTTTCGTCAGCATGCCCATGCCATTTTCCATGCTCAAGCCGGTTTGCGAACCGCTGCCGTGCGACATCGCCATCGGCCCGACCATCGAAACCATCTGGTTCATCATGTGGTGCGGCATGTGGCAATGCAGCATCCAGTCGCCTTCGTATTGCGCGACGAATTCGACATCGCGCGCCTGCGCCACGCCGACAATGACCGTGTTGCCCGGATACCACGCCGATTC
>CAZWAK010000222.1:0-10795 GCA_964631865.1 uncultured Heliobacteriaceae bacterium
ACACTATCTCGCCCGCAGAATAAATCGCTCAAGTTATTCTGCGGGCCTGACTAAGGATGGGCGACGAACCGATAGCCGATGCCGCGCACGGTCAACAAATGCTGCGGCTGCGCGGGATCGTCTTCGAGGTATTTGCGCAGCCGCACGATGAAGTTGTCAATCGCGCGCGTGTCGGTGTCTTCGTGCAAGCCCCAGACTTCTTCGAGGATCGCTTTGCGCGCGACGGGCTGGCCTGCGTGCTGCATCAGGTAGCGCAGCAACTCGGCCTCCATCAACGTCAAGCGCACCCTCTTGTCGCCCGCCTTTAATTCCAGCGTGGAAAAATCAATCGTCTTCCCCGCGAACGAAAACGAATCGGTGGAGGATTGCAATGCGCGTTCTTGCTTCGTCCAATTGCTGCGCCGCAACAAGCCGCGCAACCGCGCCAGCAGAATCGCCAACTCGAAGGGCTTCGCTAAATAATCGTCCGCGCCGCTTTCAAACCCGCGCAGCACATCTTCCGGGCGATTGCGCGCCGTCAGCATCAGGATCGGCACGAAGTTCTCGGCTTGGCGCAATTCTGCCGCCACAAAGAAGCCGTCACAGCCCGGCAACATCACATCCAGCACGACCCCATCAAATTTCTCGCGGCGTTGGAGTAAGAGGTCGAGCGCTCGCTCGCCATCGCTTGCGACTTCAACCCGATAGCCCTCCGCTTCGAGATTAAAGCGCAAGCCTTCCGCCAAATGTAATTCATCTTCGACGACGAGAATTGCTGTCATGCTGATTTTGGAAATTGCATGGTGAACGTGCTGCCCAAACCTTCGCCCGCGCTTTCGGCGATGACTTTGCCGCCGTGCCGTTCGACGATGGATTGCACGATGAATAAGCCTAAGCCCGTGCCTTTCACGCGCGCCATGACTTGTCCCGGCACACGGTAGAACCGCTTGAAGATGCGTTTGAGTTGCGCGCGCGGAATGCCTATGCCGTTGTCGGTGACGCGCACCGCGACTTGATTGTTGGGCGTGCCAGCGACTTCGACGGAGACGAAGACTTCTTTGTCGGAATATTTGATCGCGTTGTCAATTAAGTTCGACAACGCCGCGCGCAACTCGTCGTGATCGCCTTTGATGAACGGGCGATGGCCATTGTCCAGGCGTTCGGCAAAGCGCAGCGCCTCCGCGTTCAAGCGATACCGCGTGCGCGCCAACTCCAAACATTCCTGCGCCAGCGCGCTCAAATCAATGGGCGCGAGATTGAGTTGACGGCTGCGTTGCCCGGTTTGTCCGGCGCGCAACACCTGCTCGACGGTTGTGAGCAAGCGATCTGTGTCCGCGAGCATCACACTATAAAATTCTTTGCGCTTGTCTTCGGCGACATCGCGCGTTTGCAGGGTTTCGAGATAAAGGCGAATCGAAGCGATGGGCGTTTTGAGTTCGTGCGTGACGGCGTTGATGAAGCTGTCGTGTTGTTCGTTGCGGCGAATTTCGCGCACCAGAAAAATCGTGTTCAGCACCATCCCGGCGATGATCGCGACGAAGAAAATCGCGCCGAACACTAACAACGCGACTTCGCGCCAATTCAGCAACACCCAGCCCACATTCAAGGCGATGGCGAGCGCCACCAAACACGCGCCGAGCGAGATGAAGAAGATGATGGATTTGCGTCGCGTGTTCGCTAACATCGCGGGCATGATAATCGCGATTAGCTGGCGCTTTGCAAGGCGGGTTCCGCGTCTTCGCTGATTTTTCGAGGCGCTGTGGCGAGATCAACGGCGCGAACCTCTTTGGCGATGCCTAACAACTGCAAGGTTCGGATCACAATCCAGTTCAAATCGAACTCATACCACGTCAAGCCGTGCCGCGCCGAGGCGGCGTGCGCATGATGATTGTTGTGCCAGCCTTCGCCAAAGCTGAGCAGCGCCACCCACCAGAGATTGCGCGAATCGTCATTGCTCTGGAAGCGCCGGTAGCCCCAGACATGCGTCGCCGAGTTCACGAACCACGTCACATGCCACGTCAATGTCGTGCGCAAAAAGATGCCCCACAACACCATCGGCCAGTCGCCCAGCGCCAATAAAATCAGGGCGA
Organism: uncultured Heliobacteriaceae bacterium; assembly: GCA_964631865.1. GTDB lineage: Bacteria > Acidobacteriota > Blastocatellia > RBC074 > RBC074 > JAFDVL01. Next base: position 2,070 of record CAZWAK010000222.1, read on the forward strand.
CGACGATTTGCGGCACATAGTGAAAGTGCGTCAGCCACACATAAAACGGCTGTTTTGTCAGATCAGGGGCGTAGGTGAAACGGCTCAATCGTTGCTCGTCATTGCGCCAACTCGCCCCATACAAAACCCAGCCCACGTGCGACCAGAAAAAGCCGTCGCGCGGCGAATGCGGATCGTCGTCCCGATCCGCACGCGCGTGATGCTGACGATGCAATCCGACCCAAAAGATCGGCCCGCCCTGCAAGGCTAACGTGCCGCAGATCGCCAGAAAATACTCCAGCGGCTTGGCGACTTTGAACCCGCGATGCGTGAGCAAGCGATGATAGCCCAACCCAATCCCCAAACAGCCGGAGATGAAGTAGAGCACGAACATAGCGGTGAACGCGGGCCAGGTGAAATTGAACAAGGCAGCGATGGCACCAACATGAAACAGCACAATGAAAAAAGAAATCACCCAATTGATTCGGTTCGGTATGGCGTTTGTGGAAGGCACGTGGTTTTTTCCCTCTGTGAGGCTGGTGGTGAATTGTAAGAAGTTCGAGTGATGCGTCGGAAAACGATCAAATCGCTCTTGATTTGACGCGGCGAGATCGTAACAGGGCTGCGCCGAAGGGAATGTAAAACTTTTGTAAGAACTGGCAAGGCTGAAGAACGAGGGGAAGAAGTGACGAACAAACGTCACTTCTTCAGCCATTCTCAATCTGAAAAAAGCTGGTCTCACCGCGCGCCTGAACGGCGCACATTTTTCCTTCTTGATTCTTCCTTCTTCCTTGTTGCCAGAGGGTTTCCCCGTCAAACAATGAAAAAGGAAGAAGGAACAATGAAGCATGTCGCTGTCACAGTTTCCCATTGAGAATGGCTGTCACTTCTTCTTCAGCTTGATGTCGGCACTGAAGCCGTTGATTTTGAGTTGCGCGCCGCCGTTGCCGTGGGTGCCTTGCAAGCGTTTGGGGCGGCTGGTTTGGGTTGCGCCGGGCGGGATGGTGATGGGGAAATCGGTTTCAATGCTGCCGTTGAAGGTCGTGGCCAGCAGCGTGAAATTGGCGTTGGCGGGAATCGTCAGCACCACGCTGCCATTGAAGCTTTCAAAACTGTAGCGACCATTGTCATAAATTGCGCCCGTGTAATTGACATCCCCGCTGTGGCTGCCGAGTTGCACTTCGCGCGAATCTACGTCGCGCACAATGACATCGCCGCTGGTGGTGCGCGCTTCGATCAATCCTTTGGCTTCGGTGACGGTGATCGTGCCGCTGACCGCGTTGATGCGCGCGCCTTCCTGCACGTTGCGGATGGTGACGTCGGCACTGACGGCGGTCACGGTGACGCGACCTTTGATGTTTTCGGCGAGCACGGAATCGCTGATGCTTTCGAGCGTGGCGTCACCGCTGACTTCTTTGACCGCAACCGTGCCACTCATCGCCCGCGCATTGACGCGCCCGCCCGCCTTTTCGATGCGCAGTGCGCCGCTCGTGGCGGTGATGGTGGCATCATCGCGCAAATCTATGGCCGTGATGTCGCCGCTCGTGGTATGCACGATCAATTTGGAACTGACATCGCTGACGCGCACCGTGCCGCTGGTGGAGTGAATCGTGAGCGCGCCGTTCGTGCGATCTGCCGTGATGTCGCCGCTCGTTGTGTTGAGGTTGGTGTCGCCGCTCGTGCCGCGTACTGTGATGTTGCCGCTGGTCGAACGCGCCGTGACGCGCGACCCCGCGTCGGTGATCGTGATGTCGCCGCTCGTCGTGGCAATCGAATTGAGGAGCGCGCCGCGCGGCACTTTCAATTCGTATTCGACCCAGACATTGCGATTCCCGCGCCAATTACTGCGTTGCGAGATGGTTTCAACTTGCAGTCGCTCCGGGCTGTTCGTGACGCGAATTTCGACGAGCGAAAAATCTTCTTTATTGCCGCGTTTGACGGCGTCCACCTGCACGCGGTTTTCGCTCCAACCGGTGATGCGAATGAAGCCGCTGATGTTCGTCACGCTGACGGTTCCGTTCGCGTTCAGCGGATAGGATTGATGCACTTCGTCCTGCGCGGCAACAGCGATTGTAGCCAATATTAACAGGGCGATGGTGATGGATGAGGTCAAGAAAAATCGGTTCATAACAGTTGTACTCCAGTCTCATCGCATAGCGATTTCCTGCATCAACTCCACTTTCTTGGAATAAGCCGCGAGCAAAAATCGCGCGGCAGTCGGATCGTTCGGATGGGCGCGCAAGGCTTGGCGGCTCGAAGCAATTGAAGCGTCAATCATTGCCAGACTGCCCTCGAATTGCTTGATCGTGCCTTCGTCAAGTTGCGTCTTGCGTTTGGCAATCGTGCGTTCGAGCAACTTGATCGCGCTTTGATATTCGCGCGAGGCTTTGGCGATTTGCTGCGACAGCACTTCGTCTTCCGTGAGTTTCGTCGGCGCGACTGGTTTGGGCACAGCCGGTTTCAGCGCAGCAACTTGCGGCCTGACGCTTTCTTGTAAGCTCGGCGCAGGCGTTGCTTGCTTGGGCGGCTCTGTTGCTGTCGGCGTTGCTGCTGGGCTTGGCGTTGGGGTTACTTCGACCGCGACATGGTTTTCAACTTTGCGCGTTGAGAAGTACAACGCAGTCAAGCCGACGGAAAGTAAAACTAACAAAGCCGCAAAGCCCGCTTGGCGCAACAGCGCAGGCGCGAGCAACGGCGCGAACCAATTGCGCCATTGCGCCGCCCAACCGCTTGCTTCGCGGTTCGTTTGCCCCGCGTCCGATTGGATGCGCGCGTGAATGGTTTGCCACAGTTCGTCGCTTGGTTCCAGCGCGTTCTGTTCGTAGTATTGCGCGAAGAGTTCGTTCTCGTGTTCCAACGTCGCTTGCAGTGCGCGGCAATCGGCGCACACCGACAGGTGCTGGGCGAGGCTTGCTCGCTGCGTAGCATCAAGCTCGCCATACAAGAAATCTTCCAATTGAGTTGTACAAATTTCGCAATTCATAATTGGTGGTCGGTGGTCGGTGGTCGGTGGTCGGTTATCAGTTGCAAAGGGCAACCGACAACCGGCAACCGGCTACTGACCACCAGCTAAATACGGCTCCAATCGTTTGCGCATCTCAGCGCGGGCGCGGTGCAAATCGGTCTTCAGCTTGCCGATGGAATGCCCGGTGATGGCGCTGATTTCTTCATAGCTTTTTTCGTGAAAAATCTTCAAGCTGAACACCAGGCGCTTGTCTTCGTCGAGTCCGGCCAGCGCCTCTTTGATGGTTTGATTCAACTCACGATCCAGCATAGCTCCATCGGGCGTTGCGCCCATCGCACGCAAATTCAACGACTCCGGTTCATCCAGCGCGACGTTGCGTTCGGCTTTGATTGTTTGGCGCGTGGCTTCACGGGCGACGTTGCGCGCGATGCCGAAGAGCCACGTCGAAAGCCGCGTTTCATCTTTCAAGTAACTCAAGTTGCGATATGCCCGCACGAAGGTTTCCTGCGCCAATTCCTCCGCCAACGCGCGGTCGCCCACGTGGTTGTACAAAAAACTAAGCACGGGACGACCGTAGCGACGGAAGATCGCGTGAAAAGCGTCTTCATCGCCCTGGCGCGCTTGCGCGATGATGGTCGGGGCTATTTCCGCAAACACTCGGTCGTTAGCTCCTCTTGGGTCCAGTGTCAATGCAAAAGTGCTCATTATAGCGAGCGAAAAAAAACTCAACGTCAGCCGACAAAACATCGTTTTCGATTTCCTATCAACTCACCTGTTCCGTTCAGGTTAGTGTCGGTTGTTCAGTAAAGGTTTCACGCATCACCGAAATTTATCAAGCCCGAAAAAGAATTTATGGAAACCACAAAAGCATTGACAGTATTTATCGGAAACGAGTATAAGCTTCGGAACGTTTACAATTTACGTTTAGTTTTTGAAAGGTACAACAATGACACGCTACGAGCTTAACTTAATTTCATCGCGCTCCTGGTTCAAGAGTCAGGGGCAAACAATTGATTCGACTTCTGCCTTCCTGTCCGCTCTCTCCGCTCGCATGTCCTGTTGTTGTTGTTGCCGCTGTTGTTGTTAGCGCCCGCTAACGAAATTCCCTTTCCACAATTTATTGCTTGGTTGCCGAACTCAGTTAGTTTGGTTGCGTTGAGTCGTTAACGCCGCTCACCCATTTCAGGTGACGAAGCGTTTTCGCCCTCGCCCAATAACCCGTTCCAATCACAATGTCCGGTCAGCCTGGATCGGTGCGATGGCTACAGCGTCGCGCGCAGACTCACCGGATGCCATCGCAAAGACTTGCTTTTCTGTTAGGAGATTTTGTTATGAGCCTGAAATTTCAAACGCGCAAATGGGATGTTGAAATCACTTGGGAACAAATGACGCTCACCCCGCTGGGCACAGCCACCGGTCAACGTGGTTCGATAGTCGAAAACAAAACCGGCATCGTCCAAACCGACAACCGGAATGACTTCCTCTTCAAACTGATCGAGCAGGTTTTTGCCCCGACCCATAAACAGGAGTCATTATCACAATGAGTTTAATTCAACCCCATGGCGGTCAATTGATTGACCGCGTTGCTAAAGGAACTGCCCGCGAAACTTTGCTGCGGGAAGCCACACATTTCCCTGCGATCACTTTGAACGCGCGCGAGGAAGCCGATTTGGAATTGATTGCCAACGGCGCGTTTTCGCCGCTCGAAGGCTTTTTAGGACAGGCTGATTACTTGTCTGTGCGCGACCACAAACGATTGGCCAACGGCCTCGTCTGGTCAATCCCCGTGACGCTTTCGGTCAGCGGCGCAGAGAAAGACAAGCTCACGCCGGGCGAAGATGTTGCGTTGCGCGGGCGCGATGGGCGTTTGTTGGCGGTTTTGCATCTGTCGGAAATTTACGAATACGACAAACGCGAAGAGGCCTGGCAGGTCTATCGCACGATTGAAGAACAACATCCCGGCGTCGCGGCCTTGTATGCGCAAAAGGATTATCTGCTCGGCGGCAAAATCACGTTGCTCAATCCGGTCAGCAATGCGTTTGCCAACTATCGCTTCACGCCTGCACAACTGCGCGCGTTGTTCACGCAAAAAGGCTGGTCGCGCATCGTGGCGTTTCAAACGCGCAACCCGATTCATCGCGCACACGAATATTTGACGAAGACCGCGCTCGAATCCGTGGACGGCTTGCTCGTGCATCCGATTGTGGGCGAAACCAAGTCGGACGACATTCCGGCGGACGTGCGCATTCGGGCGTATGAAGTGTTGCTGAGCAAGTATTACCCGACCGACCGCACGCAACTCGCAGGCTTGCCCGCTGCGATGCGCTACGCCGGGCCGCGCGAAGCGATCTTTCACGCGCTGATTCGCAAAAACTACGGCGCGTCACACTTCATCGTCGGACGCGATCACGCGGGCGTCGGCAATTATTACGGCACGTACGATGCGCAGAAAATCTTCAGCGAATTTCAACCCGAAGAAATCGGCATCAACTTGTTCTTCTTTGAAAACACTTTTTATTGCCAGACCTGCGGCAGCATGGCATCGCTGAAAACCTGCCCGCACGAGGCGACGAATCACGTCAGTTTGAGCGGCACGAAAGTGCGTGAACTGTTGGTGAACGGCGAAATCCCGCCGGTTGAATTTACACGGCCCGAAGTCGCGCAGATTTTGATTGACGCATATCGTGAAAAAGCACAGGCAGCATAAATAATCCGGTGAGAATGGGACTGCTGGGACTGCTGAAAATCATCTTACTCATCAGTCTCATCAGTCGCATAACTCCCATTCATTCTCGAAAGGAATCTTAATTCAATGTCACAAGGATTTACACTCTGGTTCACAGGCTTGTCAGGTGCAGGCAAAACCACACTCACCAACGAAATCGTCCCGCAACTCAAGGCGCGCGGCGTCAAAGTTGAAGTGCTCGATGGCGACGAAGTGCGCACGAATTTGAGCAAGGGCTTGGGCTTCTCGAAAGAAGACCGCGACACGAACATTCGCCGCATCGGCTATGTCGCACGGTTACTTTCACGCAACGGTGTCGGCGTGATTGTTGCGGCGATTTCGCCGTACAAAGAAATCCGCGATGAGGTGCGCAAGGACGTCGAAGCGAACGGCGCGGCGTTCATTGAAGTCTTCGTCAAAGCGTCGCTCGACACGCTCGTGCAACGCGATGTGAAAGGCTTGTACAAAAAAGCCATTGCTGGGGAAATCGCCAATTTTACGGGTGTTTCAGACCCGTACGAAGCACCGGTCAATCCGGAAATCCTGGTCAGCAGCGACACCGAAAGCATCGCCGATAGCGCCGCGAAAATCATTGATCACCTGGAAGAAAGCGGGCTGATCGAACCGGCGTATTACCTGGCGCACGATGTCGAAAAGCGGTTCGCGGCGTTTGGAGATTTGCGATGACGTTGGTGTCCCGCCCATTCGGGAAAGTCTATTTGGTCGGAGCCGGGCCGGGCGATCCCGGTCTGCTCACGATCAAGGCGGCGGAATTGCTGAAAGCGGCGGATTGTGTGATTTACGATTACCTCGTGAATCCTGAGATTTTGGCCTATGCCGCGCCGCAGGCCGAGCAGTTGTATGTCGGCAAAGTCGGCTGCGGGCACGGTTGGAAACAGGATGACATCAATCAACTGCTGATTACGAAAGCTCAGGAACATCGGCTCATCGTGCGCTTGAAAGGCGGCGATCCGTTTGTCTTTGGGCGCGGCGGCGAAGAGGCGTTGGCATTGGTCGAAGCTGGCATCGAGTGGGAAGTCGTGCCGGGCGTGACGGCAGGCAGTTCGGTCGCGGCGTATGCTGGCATTCCGGTCACGCATCGCGGCTTGAGCAGTTCGGTCGCGTTCGTAACGGGGCACGAAGCGTCGGACAAAACGCAGACGAACATTCGTTGGGAGCATTTGGCGAAAGGCGTGGACACGCTGGTGTTTTTTATGGGCGTCGCCAGACTCCGCGACATCGCAGAACAGTTGCTGCAACACGGACGCCGCACCGACACGCCGGTCGCGGTCGTGCGGTGGGGCACGTATGACACGCAGGAAGTGGTGGTGAGCGACCTCGCCAACATCGCAGTTGCGGTCGAACGCGAACAAGTCCAAGCGCCTGCGTTGATCGTGGTCGGCGAAGTCGTGCGGCTCCGCGAGCAACTGGATTGGTTTACGGCTTCGTTGCGCGAGGCCATCGCGGCGTAACGCTTGGGAGCGCGCACAGAAAGCGCGTGCTCTCGCTGGAAAATTTATGAACGCAACAAAAACGACAACCTTAATTAACTCGGATTGGGAATATCTGGCAGCACAATTTGAAACGCGCTCGGTCGAAGAGATTCTGACGTGGGCTGTGCCGCAGTTTGCGCCGCGCATTGCGATGACGTCGAGCTTCGGCGCAGAAGGCATCGTGTTGATTGACCATTTGGTCAAGCTCGGCCTCAAGCTGCCGGTGATTTATCTCGACACGGGGTTTCACTTTGCCGCGACCGAAGAATTGAAGCAGCGCGTCGAAGAGCATTTCCAAATCGAAATCCTCGTGCAACAGGCCGAACTCAGCGTGGCCGAACAAGCCGAACGTTACGGCGAGAAGTTATACGAACGCGATTCCGATGCGTGTTGTCGTTTGCGCAAAGTGGAACCGCTGCGACAAGCGTTGCGCGATTTGGATGCGTGGGTAGCGGCGCTGCGCCGCGATCAATCGCCCTCGCGCGCGAACATTCAAACTGTCGAATGGAACGCGAAACACGAACTGGTCAAGCTCAATCCGCTGGCCACGTGGACGCGCAAAGACGTGTGGAATTACACGCTCAAACACAAGCTGCCCTACCATCGGCTCTACGACGAAGGCTACGCCAGCATCGGCTGCTGGCCTTGCACAAAAAAAGTCAGCGCCGGGGAACACGAACGCAGCGGGCGTTGGGCCGGGCAGAGCAAAGTAGAGTGTGGGATTCATTTGTAGGAGAGTAGACGGTAGACAGTAGACGGTAGTTGAAATGGGTAGTTCGTCGTTGATGTCTGGAACCGCATATCTGACCTTTTTCTACCGTCTACTGTCTACCGTCTACCGTCTACTCCCTTCCATTGGCTTTCCAATTACTTTCTGCTATATTGCCCGGCGTGTTTTGGAACGATTGGATGACGCGCGAGATTCTTGCCACGAGAGCGGGAACAACGCAGTAAGCTGACTGGGAAGAAATTACAAATATCTGCGCTGCTAGATGGCGCAACTCTCCTTTAGCCTTTTCATTATTCTGTAGTACGACGCGAACGCTGGTGTTTTTTGTCTTTGCCTGACCCGGTCTAACTCCCTCACACGTGTGGATGAGTGCAAACAGCATCCCCGAAAAAGCATTGGTAACTTCCGAGAGAATTTTTTAAGGACGTAATCATCTGGTTTGGCCTGCGGTGGATGCTGTTTATGAACTTGCAGAAAATCATCGTCGCCAGCTTCGCCTTGTTTCTGCTCTTTGAATGTATCGCCTGTCGCCGTCCCCAGGACTCCGCCGCGCTCGACACGCTTACGGTCTATGCGTTCTCGGTGATGAAAGAACCGCTGGAAAAAGACATCTTTCCGGCGTTTCAGAAGGAATGGGCGACCGGACATCCGGGACAGCAAATCAAGTTTTCCTCTTCGTTTGCCGGGTCAGAGATGATTACGAACCAGATCATCTCCGGGGTCGCCTGCGACGTCGCGATTGTGGCGATTGAACGCAATGCCCGACGACTGCGGACGTTCGGCGCGACGAAGAGCGAGTGGCATGATTTGCCCTACGAAGGCACAATCAACCAT
>CAZWAK010000223.1:0-10794 GCA_964631865.1 uncultured Heliobacteriaceae bacterium
GATTTCGCCCAACAAACAAAACGAGCTTTCCTTCATGAGTATTCTAATTCGTGGATATTCGTGTAATTCGTAGGGCAAGGATCATTTTGGCCACGAATTACACAAATTCGCACGAATGTGATTTCGCCCAACAAACAAAACGAGCTTTCCTTCATGAGTATTCTAATTCGTGGACATTCGTGTAATTCGTGGCTAATTGTTTTTTCCCGACCTCTTCCACCAAACCGGCAAAGCGATCCATCAACGGTTGCCAACTGCATTCGCGCACGACAAATTCACGTGCGGCAGTTTCCAAGCGGATGCGCAGCGCATCGTCGCGCAGCACTTGCCATACGGCGTCTGCGAATTCCTGTTCGTTGCGCGCCATCAGCAAATGATCCGGCGCGGTGGCTCCGACGCCGGTAATCACATCGGGCGTGGCGATCACGGCGCGGCCCGAAGCCATCGCTTCGAGCGCCTTATTTTGCACGCCGCGTGCAATGCGCAACGGAATCACGCAAACTTTCGCGGCAGCCAAATACGGTCGCACATCATCCACAAACCCCGTGACCAGCACGCCGGGCAATTGATTGAGTTCGACGACTTGTGGCGTGGGCTTGCTGCCGACGATCAGAAATTGCGCGTTCGGATGCTGCGCGCGAATGGTGGGGAAGATCGCATTCGCAAACCAGACGCAGGCTTCCGCATTCGGGTAATAATCCATCGCACCCGTAAACACGATGCGCGGCGCGTGCTCGTCGGAGAAAAACTGACGCTCGTTCTCTGGCACTTGTTCGGGCGCGAACGGTAGAAACACATCGGGGCGGAACTTTTCCAGATCAACGCCATTCGTGATCGGGATTAGCTTTTTTCGCTCGTCTGCCGTAAGCTCTGTCAAGACGTTGATTTCTCTTTGCGTATGCAAAGAACTGTAGCCGAAGTTACGAACAATCCAATATTCGTAACGGCGCAAACGCTGGCCTTCGATGTTGTAAATCCACGACATCGGAGGCCGCTTTTCTTTGGCGTAGTCCAACCATTTTTCGGAATCCACATCCGCCATATCCACCACCGTGTGCGCGCGAAATTCCGGCGGCACATATTGGCTCATCGTAGACGAATAGACGACCATCGCTTCGATGTTGTGCGCGGCAATGAGGCGTTTGACTTCCCGTCGCAACGCCGACGAATTGAAATAGGCGACCGAAGGCGGCGTGTTCGTCGGAAGACTGAGCAGGGCTTTGACATTGCCTGCCATTCGATTCAGCGGGATCAGCGTCGCCGACGTGCAATATTCTTCGAGCTTGGCTTTCGTCGCCATTTCTTCTTCGCCTTCGGCAAACGCGAGCAGATGCACGTTGTGCCCGCGCGCGACCAACGAGGTCAGCACATTGAACGGGCGAATTTGATTCCCTTTGTGAGGCGGATAGGGAGTGCGGTGCGAAAACAGCAGGATGTTCATTACAACTCAACAGATAATTCGGTAGTTCGTCGGTTTTTGAAAACGCAACAGCGCGTACGGAAAGGAAGGAGCAAAGCGTGAAGGGGCACGTGAAACTCTAGCGGAAGTTCACGTTGCTGTACAGCAAAAAACCACTCAGCCTAAGCCGACTCCTTGTAAGACGCGGCGTGCGTTTTCGGTCCAGAAGTACTTGCCCTTCTGGATCGTTTCAATGGCTCCGCAACTGATCTTTTGTTGCAGAGCGGGATTCATCGCTAACTCCGTCACAGCGCGGGCAAAGCCGTCGGGATAGTCGGGTGGGATAAACATGCCGTTCTCACCTGCGACGATGACTTCGCGCAAATTCGGTTGATCGGGCACGAGCACAGCTTTGCCCATCGCCATATATTCAAACAACTTCATCGGCGAAGCATAAACCGGAATGCTCGGCAGCACGGCAATATCCATCGCCGCGATGTAGGCCGGGATGTCGTGATGATCCAGCCCGCCCGAAAAATGCACGGCATCCGCCACGCCCATCTCTTTCGCTTGTTCGCGCAAACCCGGAATCGCGGGGCCATCGCCGCAAATCAACACGGCGAAACGGTCGCGATCCGGCAGCTTGGCATAAGCGTCAATCAGCAAATCCAAGCGATGCCATTGCCGCGCCCAACCGACAAAGCCAATCACGCAACGGTTGCTCAAATGATAGCGTTCGCGCACCGGGCGCGCGTCCACGTCGGCGTGAAACAGATGCGGGTCAATGCCGTTGTGAATGACTTGGAACTTGCTCGTGTCGAAGCCTTGTTGTTCGTAATGCCGCCGCAACACATCGGTCACGACGACCACGCGCGTAGCTTTGTTCAGCACCAATCGTTCGCAACGCGCGGCGACGCTGCGCCCGATTAAGCCGCTTTCCTTCGACATCTCATCCACGAGCGGGGAATTCACTTCCAGCACAAACGGAATCTGATGTTTGTTGGCTGCCACTGCACCAGCGGTCAAATTCAAACAATAGCGTTCGTAAATCAGTGCCGGGTGATGTTCCTTGATGGCCTTTTGCAAATTGCGCATGCCGTAGACGTTGTAGCCGAGCGAAAGCCCTTCATAAATCAAACTGCCGAATGGGCCGCGGCCTTCAGAATGTTTTTGCTGCGGTTTGTGATGACCGTTCGTAGCCTGTGCCTTGCCGCTTTGTACGCGCCCCAAACTCACCTCATAGACTTCGTGTCCAAGTTCAGCCCACGCATCCTGCAAGGATTGGATGTGAATGCCCTGCGCGTCTTCGCCGCGTGTTCTGTGGTGGTAAATGATCTTCATTCCGGTTTCTTTTCCGTTGCCAGGCGCAACACCTTTTCGACTTCCTGCGCCACTGTCGCCCAACTGCGCTGCTGTCCCGTCCGGGCAATCTGATCACGATCCCAACGCCGCGTCAAAGCGTGCAGCAGAGCCGTTTTTAAGGACTCGGCCTCGCCGACGGGAAAAAGCAATCCGTTCGTTCCTTCTTTGATGACCAGGGCGTTGCGGCCCGCGCGACTCGCAACGGTCGGCGTGCCACAAGCCAACGCTTCCAGCACAACGTTCGGCGAGCCTTCGCGGCTACTGGCCAATATCTTGACGTCTGCCGCGTTGTACCAGGTACAAATTTTTTCAGGCGCAAGTTGCCCGGCCAAATGCACCATATCGTCCAACCCCGCCGCGCGGGAAATCGTTTTCAGCCGTTCGTGATCTTCGCCCTGCCCGATCAACGCCAACTTGATGCGGCGTTGGCGGAGTTCGCGCGCTCCGATTTGTTGCAAGGCTTCGAGAATCAACCACTGCCCTTTGTTGTGATCCAGCCGTCCGACCGAGACCAACCAACGATCTTCGGCGGCCAAGCCGAGCCGCCGTTTGGCCTCAGCCTGCGATAGGGGATAAAAGGTTTCGGTATCAATACCGTTCGGGATGACGTGAACTTTTTCCGGCGTTGCGCCGAGCGCAAGGAAATCGTCGCGCAACTCTTCGGAAACTGCGATCAGTTGTGTGGCGGCACGCATCACCTCCGAAAGCAGAGGCCGAATGTGGGGGAAATACTTGTTGCGAGTGATGTCAGAGCCGCGCGCTGTCACAACGACGGGACGATGTAACCGCTGTCCCAGCCGTATTGCAGCATATCCGTCGGGATAAATAAAGTGAGCGTCTATCACCTCGAAGGGAAATCCATTGTGCAATAACTGCGTCACCGTAGTGCGACTCCCGTTGGCCATCCAATGCCCGTAGCGCGCCATCCCTACTTTTGGAGGATTGAAGTAGCGTGGATGATGCACGCGCAAACCCTGTTGTTCCTCCACCTCCGGCACCTGTTTGATTTGATTCCACTCGCCCAAGCCCGGCAAAAATTTCGGATAGTATGGCACGGGCGCGACGACTTGCACCTGCTGCCCACAAGCACGCGCCAACGCCGCCACACGCCGCGCCACAAAAATGCCATGCAACGGCATCTGCGCGTTGGGATAAAGTTTGGTGAAGGTCAGAATCTTCATTCAAATCAAAAGGCAAAAGGCAAATATCAAAAGGCAAAAGTTCTTTCGGAAAGCTTCGTCGCTTTTATCAAAAGAAAAAGAAAGTGCCGACCTTTTGCCTTTTGCCTTTTGATATTTGCCTTTTGATTTTTCAGAGAAACTTCCGCTGCCACAACCGAAACATCAGAATCGTCCAGAGCGGTGTGCCGAAATCGCGCAGGCCGCTTTGATGTCGCTCCCACAGGCTCTTGACCGATGCTTGATTGAGCAGGTCATCCTTCGCCTCGAACAACAAACTCTCGCCCAGTTCGCGCAGTTCGCCGCGCAACCACGCGGCCAACGGAATTGAGAAGCCCATCTTCGGGCGCGTCAATACTTCTTCGGGCACAATCCGGCGAATCGCTTGCTTGAAAATGTATTTGCCCGTGCCGCTGCGCAGCTTCAAATCCGACGGAATGCGCGCGGCCAATTCCATAAATTTGTGATCGAGAATCGGGCAACGCACTTCGAGCGACACGGCCATGCTCGCGCGATCCACTTTCGTCAAAATGTCGTCCACGAGATACGTTTTCATATCCACGTACTGCGCCCGCGACAGCGGATCGTCGGTCTGTGCGCGGTTGTAGTAATGACGAAACAACTCGAACGGATTGTAGCCGTTCAGCGTCGTCGTCACGTCCGCGCTCAACAACCCATCGCGTTCGCGCGCGACAGCGCCGTAGACCGATTGAAAATACGCTTCCGCCGGATCGAGCGATAAATTTCTGAGCGTCGCTTTTGCACGCAGTGGGCGCGGCAACCAATCGAGTTGCGGATAGACGGCAGCCATCGCGCCAAACGCTGGTTTGCGCAACGACGCGGGCAACACATTGCGCACACGATTTTCCGCGACATCGAATTTGTAGCGCCGATAGCCCGCGAAGTTTTCGTCGCCGCCATCGCCCGACAACGCGACCGTCACGAATTCGCGCGCGACTTGCGAAACATAAAACGTTGGCACGGCGGACGAATCGGCAAACGGCTCGTCGTAATGCCACGCTAACTTTTCGACGACCGAAACCGCGTCAGGATTGACGATGCGTTCGTGATGCTCGGCGTTGACGGACTCAGCAAATTTTTTCGCGGCGGCGGCTTCGCTGAATTCTTCTGATGTAAAACCAATTGAGGCAGTGATGACCCGCGCGTTCGTGATCTTCGACATCATCGCCACAACCGCCGACGAATCCACGCCGCCGGATAAAAACGCGCCGAGCGGCACTTCGCTCATCAAGCGAATGCCGACGGCCTCGCGCAAGGCGTCGAGCAATTGGCCTTGCCATTCCGCCTCGCTGCGAATTTCAGTTTGGCTGAAATCAATGTCCCAATATTCCTGCTCGCGCAGACTGTTTGGCGTCACAACGAGGTAATGCGCCGGGCGCAATTTGCGGACGTGTTGGAAAATGGATTTCGGCGCGGGAATCGCTAAAAAAGAGAAGTAATCCGCCAGTGCCTCAGCGTCAATGTCGCGCGGAATGGCAGGGTCTTGAATGATGCTTTTGACTTCAGAGCCAAATAAAAACCGGCCTTGATAATCGGCGTAGTAGAGCGGCTTTTTGCCCAGCCGGTCACGCGCCAGCAACATCGTTTGCGTGCGCCCGTCCCAAATTGCAAACGCGAACATCCCGCGCAGCATAGCGACGCACGATTCGCCAAATTCTTCGTAGAGATGAACGATGGTTTCGGTGTCGGAGCGCGTTTGCAGTTTGTGCCCGCGCGCTTCGACGAGCTTGGCCAATTCGAGGTAGTTGTAAATCTCGCCGTTGAAGACAATCGCAACCGTGCCGTCTTCGTTGAAGATCGGTTGATGCCCGCCGGACACGTCAATGATGGAAAGGCGACGATGTCCTAAACCAACTCGTCCCTGAATCAAGAAGCCATCGTCATCCGGGCCGCGATGCGCGATCACATCGGTCATGCGCTGGAGGAGCGCGCGATCAATCGGTTGCTCATCGGCGTAGTTATAAACTCCGGCAATTCCACACATCCAACTTTTACTCGTTTCTCATTCACTTCAGGGCTTGGTTATTGAATACAGGCAACGGGTTCCGCTCTGAGCCACGCGCCGGGAACAATGAGGCCAGTGGCGGCGACTCCGCCGAGATGCTACCACTTGCCTGCTGTTTAGTCACGACCCAGGCGATGAATTCCGGGCACAGAAATAACGCGGCAGCGATGAGCTTCAACTTCCAACTCGGACGGTTGGCAAGCACATCCGCGAGGTTTTTGATCGCGCCCAGAAAGTCGCGCGCGAGGATGTTTTGCTTGGACAGCACCAGGCCGATTTCCGCTTCGATGTTGCCGATGAGGCGCAGAATCAATTGGCTCTGCGCGGGCGTCGTGCTGGACGCGCCCAACGCTTTGCACAACGCGCGCAACACGTTTTGGAAATAGCGCGTCGAACTGCTCGACAGCGAATCCGCGCGCTTGCGATAGCGCGCCAACGGCTCGGTCAGAAACGCGAACCGATAGCCTTGTTGCAACATCCGCAACCACAAATCAAAATCCTCCGAGCCGCATAGGCTTTCATCAAACATCCCCACGACATCCAAAATGTCGCGCTTGAAAACCGCCGAGATGAAGACGTTGCATTCGCGCGTGAGAAATTTTTCCAGCGTCACGGGCGCGCTCGAAGGACAAACGTCCTGAAACAACTTCCCGTCCCACTGCGGCGTGCCGAACAGGATGGCGTTGGGATAGAGCACGTCAATCTCCGGCGCAGCTTTCATCTGCGTCAGCATCGTTTCCAGATAGTGCGGCAACCATTGATCGTCGCTGTCGAGCAAGGCGATGTAGCGTCCGAGCGCACAACGCAGTGCCGTGTTGCGCGCCGCGCCCGGCCCGGCGTTGTCCTGCCTGACGTACAAGATGCGATTGAAGTACGGCGCTAAGACCTGTTCCGTGTCATCGGTTGAGCCGTCGTTGACGACGATGATTTCGTAGTCGCGATAGGTTTGCGCAAAGACGGATTCGAGCGTCGCGCCGATGTAGGGCGCGGCGTTGTAAGCGCAGATGACGACACTGACCTGCGGCGTAGTTTCCTGAGTTCCCCGTTGCATTCCAGTTCTCGTTTCTTCTGTCCAATGCGCGGGGCCTGCGTGGCGCTCAGGAAACACCAAAGTTGTTGCAAATTCCTTGTGTCGGGCGTGCTTTTTTATGACAGCGGGAGACGCTGTCTATTTGCGGATGACGCCGACCAGCAGAATCCGCGCGGCCAACCACGAACCGAACGGATGCAGCAACATCATGAGCAAACGATCTATCTGACTCAGGAATTTGATGTTGTCGGGAAACAGGCGAGTCGCAAACAGATAGAAATATTTTTTCGCCGTGATCTGCGCGAAGGGGCGCACAACTTCTTGCATGTCGTGCTCCGTCAACTTGCGTTCATCCTCAGTGATGTACGGCTTCCGGTTGCGATAGATGAACGATTGCATCGCCGGATAAAGTTTCTGCTCGACGAAGTGGGAACGGCGAATTTTGTCGGTGAAGCTGTGCGAGTAGAGTTCATTGATGACGAACGTGGCGTGCGGTTTCGCCACGCGCACGAGTTCCGCCATTGCCTGCGGGATTTCGACGTGATGCAAAATATCGCAGGCTAACACGTAGTCGAAGAAGTTGGATTCATAGTCCAGTCGCTCGGCAGGCATTGGTTTGAAATTGATGTCCAGCCCTTCGCGCAGAGCCAGGGTGCGCGCAATGGCGAGCGATTCGGGGCTGAGGTCGAAGGCATACACGTTGGCTCCCAATTTCGCCAATCGCAGCGCATCATCGCCAAACCCGCAGCCCACCACTAGCACCTTTTTGCCCGCCAGCGGCAGTTGCCGCAGCAGCGAATACATCGTCCAATAGCCGTTCCACCAGCGGCGCTTCCTGGCTTCACTGACTTCGTACGAAAAAGGTTGGGTTAAGAGGCTGGCTTTTTGTTTGGCGTATTCGCGATGATATTCCAACTCGCGGGTCTGCCTTTCGGTCAGCGCCCCTTCCAGGACGGTTGCATTTTTCGGCATACAGTTTCCTCGTGATTGTTTGTTTCTGTTGTTGTGATAAAAGTGGGGAAAACTTGATCGCAAATTTGCGTTATGCGCAGGGGTAGGCAATGAAGCGGGGAGGTTCTTTCCTGACCCGACAGCAGTTCAAAGCCAGGAAACGCAGGGCAGCACTGCCAGGACTTCGGGGTTAAGTCACCTGACTGCGCACATCGGCCATAGTTTCTTCGGGCTGCCTCACTTCAGGTTTGACCTTGGGACGAATACTGCGCCACACATCGGCCACGCCCGAAAGCTCGGCTTCAAATTCCAGTTGCGAAATATGTTCGCCGTCCACGAACCGGCGCAAGGCAAAGCGCGGCGTGCCCGGCAAATTGGGGCCGCCGTCACTCGTGACGGCGCTTTGGACGCCGACGGTTTTCAGCCACTCAAACGCCGCCTCCGACGGCAAACTGCCGGGATACGCCAAATGCACCATCGGACGCGCGACGACATCGGCCAGCGCCGTGCGGTTGTCAATGATCTCGCGCCGCACACGTTCTTCTTTGAGCGGAAATTGATGCCGATGTGTGTGCAATTGAATGTCCACCCCCGCGTCGTGCATTTCACGAATCTGGTCGAGCGTCATCAAATGCAAAAAGCGCCGCCGCACAATCTGGTCATAGTTCACGCCGAGGTACTCGCCCAAGCCGCGCGCCAATTCCACGCGCTGGTCTTCATCCAATTGTGTTTCCGCATAGCGAATAATCTCTTCGGCCACTTCATTCTTTTCTTTTTCTGTGCGACACGAATATTCGCCGGAGAGGCGTTGATCCAGCGCCGACAAATCAAGCTGCGTCCGCGTGGTTTTCCACAACATGTATTCCACGACCAAGCGGAAGATCGGAGTTTGCTTGGCGACGTAATAGGAGGTGACGTAAACGGTGGCAGGGAATAAATGCTCGCGCAACAGGCCGAACCCGGTTTGATAGAAGCTGTAAAAGCCGTCGTCAAACGTAATGACCACCGCGCGGCGCGGCAGACGGCCTTTGCTCAATAACGTCAAGGCATGGCTCAAGTCCAGCACATTGTAGCCGCGCCGGGCAAGCCAGTTCAGGCGGCGCGCAAACGTTTCGGTGTTGAGATACAACTGACCGCGAAACTTGCTCTCGTCCGTCCCGGCGGAACCGATGCCGTGATAACAGAGGATGCGTAATCCTCGTAATTTGGTGTTGCGAATCAGGGCAAACAATCCTAGGGATTTGCCCCAAAATAACGCGAAATCTTTGATGGTCATTGCCGGCTAAACCCGCCTTTCGGTGTAGTGAGGTTCTTGTTACTGCACGCTCACCTGCTTTTTCGGTAGCGAATTTTCAGACCATGGTCAGAGGGCTTAATTGTCTTTCGTTAGTCGTTCAATTTGTCGTGTTTCCAAAGCCTTTCACGCGGAACAAACTGCTGGGCGACCCGAAGCCGACGGTGTCAATCACGGGGCGTGACGGGGCGTTGACGGCTTCAGGTCAAAGACCCAGCAGTGCAATCTCAAATTGGTTGTCAGAAGCTTCTTAGGGAGGCTGGAGGCTTCGCGCGCCGCAGTGTCTCCATCAAAGACCAAAGTTCTCGCGGGGGCTTTCCAATGGCTTGAACCCCACGCTGGGCATTTGCCTCAAACTACTGCTGCGCTGGTTGTTTTTTACTTCGATAGTTACCGCTATAAAAAGTAACGCGCAGAGTATGCACCTGATCGCGGACATTTGCAAATCGGCGTAGCATCCGGGTTTCAGGTCACGAGGAAGATTTTTCAAAATAAAGATACATCTCGCTCCCGCTTTTCTCCTGGTTGCGCTGCTCCCACTCGCGTTGCCCTTTGCGCGCGATCCAGGCATCAACAGGCCACGCCACCGGAAACAGCGCCCAGGCCGCCCACAGCTTGAGGAGTTCCGCGCCGGTTCGCTGCGGTTTGCTGAGCAAGGCCCGCCGCGTCAGCAGCGGCAGACGCAACAGCGTCAAGGGCAGCAGAAACGACCGCAGTTTCTTTAATTGCTGGCTCGCCTGCGCGTCTATGCCTAAATTCGGATCCGTCAACTTCGAGACTTCGGCGCGCTGCCACTCGGTAATCCAGGCAATCGCGCTCCAGTAATGTTGGTGATACCACTCGCGCGTTAAGCGAAAGCCGTGTTTGTTCAGAATCGTCGCCAGGCGCGCGGTGGTCAGTCGCCGCAGATGTCCGGGCTCTTCAAAAAAGCGGCGCTCTTCGCGTTCATAATCTATTCCACCTTTGACCAGACGGCTGATTTTATCTTCCAGGCTGCCTTCGTTGCCGCACGGGCAAATGTGCAGCATGCGGGCCGTGTCGCTCAACTGCGGCTGTAGCTCGGTGAAGAAGTCGTCCACGTTGTAGACATGCTCCAAGACGTGATGCGAAAAGATGAAATCGAATTGCTGCGTTTTGATCGGCGCATCGGAGGCCACAAAAAACTGGCAGCGCGGGTAACGTTCGCGCGCGCGCGCGACGGCAGTGGCACTGATCTCCGCGCCGTAGACATCCCACTCCGGCAAGGCTTGTTTGATGACTTCGGTGAAAACGCCATTGCCGCAGCCGATGTCGAGAGCTTGGCCGCGCGGGGGTAAACCGAGTTGCCGGATGAGTTGAAAGACCCGTTGTTTTTTCTCCACCGGCCATTCGTCCATGTAGCCTTGCGTGTAACGCTCTTCGTAAAACTGCGAGGCGGCAGCTTTTTCATAGAGAAGGTTTGGAACTTGTGACATAAAAATAACCTTCAGCCCAGCGCATCCAGAGGACGGGATAGGGGGACGACGCTGGTCGCTTCGACGACTTTTTCAATCTCTGCCTCTTTTTCCACTTCCC
>CAZWAK010000224.1:0-10666 GCA_964631865.1 uncultured Heliobacteriaceae bacterium
GTGCCTGCCAGCAAAGCCGTCTTTTCGTCAAAGGTCTGCGTCGGGCTGAGATAGACATTGTCGTTCCACACCGTTTCGACCGTCGCGCCGATACCTTTGTTGGTGACGGTGTACGACAGGTTGAACGGCTGCGAAGCATTGCCCGTCGTGTCGTTGGTCAAATTCGTGATTTGCAAATCAGGCGGCAACGCGAGGATTTGCACGGCTTGCAACTTGCTCAGGTTATTTTCTTCGGCTTCATAACTGCCGCTGTATTCAAATTCGACATTGCCGCTGTCGGCGTAAGCATAGAGAAAGTAGCGGCCTGAAATGCACGCGGTCAAGGCAACGTTGGTAGACGCTTCGTAGCTCTTGCCTGCGGCTAAAATGCCTGTGTGCGGCAATGAGCCAACGGCCTTATCTGTTTTGGGGTCGGGCGTATCATCGGGCGAAAGGTAGATCGTATCTACCCAATCAAACTTGGTATCGAAAGGATTTTGATTCGTGACTTTCCATTTGACGGTGATCTGCCGCGCGGCAGTGCCTTCAATCGGGACTGTCACCCATTCGGTGATTAAATCGGGCGGTGTGGCTTTGATTTTCACCGGACGCCGTTGGTCGTAATTGGTGTTGTTATTTTCCTTGTCGAATTCATAGACCGCATTGCCGCCGTCAGCAAACACAAAGACATACCAATCCCCGGCAATGTCGCCGGGAATGCTGACATTGAAGCCCGACACATCGTAGCCGCCGCCTTGATTCAAGCCCGCTTCGCGTTTACGGCTGCCAATCAAGCGATCTGCCGCGTCAAATCTGGTGTCTTTTGACAAATAGATGTGGTCTTCCCAAGTCATTTGGTCAGGCGGCGTGTTGCCTGTGCCTTTGTTTTCAATGCGCCAATTGAGCGGCATTTGCCCGCCTGTGAATGTTTCTTCGGGGGCAACCACGGAGGCCACTTGCAAATCGGGCAAGACCGGGACATTGATGCGAAGCGGTTTCGTCTTGCGATTGTTATTTTCGTTTTCCTCAAGCACATTGAACTTTGCGCCGGGAATAAAGAATTCAGACCCATTATCCGTGTAAACGAGAACGTTGTACGTGCCGACCAGACCGAATGGAATGCGGATGTTGGCCGATGCCATGTAGCCTTCTCCCGCAGGCAAATAGGTTGCATTCTCGACGGCAATTTTGAAGGGGTCTTCGATTTCGGGAATATCGTCGGTCGAGAGGTACACCCAATCCTGCCACTGCGACGCATTGGTCGAGCCATTGCCAATGTTTTTCACTGTCCATTTGACCGTGATCGTTTGCCCAAAGAATGCCTCATCCGGCGCAGTGATGGTGTCAACGACCAAGTCCGGCAGCAAGGAACGACGCACTTTGACAGGCACGGCGTGGAAGTTATTGTTTTCGCCTGTTCCTTCGTTGATGACGTTGTCTGCGTCGGTCATCACGATCAAATAGTAATTGCCATCGGCTATAACTTTGTTGCGTGGGATGTTGATGATTTGCGTGCGGGTTACGCTTTGATCAGGGACAAGCGGTTGCGTGAACGGGAACTCTGCCAGGATATTGACGACGTTGGGCATCGGTGAGGAAGAGATCACGACACGATCTGTGAAGGGCGTTTCGATGCGCCGATTGCCCGCATTTTTCAACGTCCAACTCAAGTTAAAATTGGTGTCGGTGACAATATCAATCGGGGGATTTTGTACCGCAACTTGTAAATCTGGCGCGAACGCGACATGCAATTTGAATTGCGTTGTTGCCTTAGCCCCGCAGTTATCTTCGACCACAACATTCACCAGATATTCGCCCATTGGGCCGGGATTGGTGACAGTGATGTCGCCAGTGGTCAAGTTTGCACTGAACGTTCCGGTCAAGCCCTGCGCCGTGGCCGTGATGGATTTGAGAGCGCCGTTATCGGTGGGCTTGATCGTTGGATTGATGACCGTCGTCTCGCCTACTTTGGCGATGAAGGTTTCAGGATACAGGCCAGCGGATGGCAGTTGATTCGCCGTAACATTGACCGTCAAATTTGCAGTAGCTGTGAGACGACCATCGCTGACGGTCAAAACGATTTGATTGTCTCCCAGCTTCGCCGTGCAATCGGCTGCGACTTTGGCGGTGATAGCCCCATTGCTGTTCTTGATTTCGGTCAGCGCAATGCCTGCAAGCGGAGCAGCCGTCACCGTAAGTTGACCAACAGGCGTCTCTCCATCACTGACGGTAGCAATGGGGCTGACGGTTCCGCTGGCTCCTTGTTCGCGGCTGATCGGAGCGGCGGCGGTGATTTGTGGTGCGGTATTTTCAGGCGCGAAATAATATGCTGCGCCCTGATTCGACTTGCCAGCAATATCTCGGAACCGTGCCCCAATGACGGCATAGTCTCCGCTGAAAGCGCCATCCAACCCAAATTGATCCCCCGCTGCGCCATCGTTAGCGATAAGCTTCTGTTGTTGTGACCAGTTCGTTCCGCTCCATTTGAAAAGATACGCTGCGCCTTGAGCTAATTTATTATCAACCCTAGCAAGGTCTGCGGTGACAAGTATCCGATCCCCATTCAGGGCTACACGCGCACCAAAATGGTCAGGGACAATCCCATCACTGGCCGAGAGTTTTTGCTGTTGTGTCCAAGCTACTCCTGAGCGCGTGAAAATGTAGGCGGCTCCTTTATCACCATCAGCCCCGAAGGCTCCCACAATGATCGTATTTCCGTAAATCGCAAGATCAAACCCCAAGACGCTATTGCTCGTGCCAGCATTCGCAGTAAGCTTACTTTGCTCCAACCATTCTGTACCTGAGCGGACGAAAACGTATGCAGAGCCTTGGTTAGTATTACTCCCTACATCGTCACGCCCTGCCCCAACAACGACCGTATCCTGACTGATACCTACGCTGGTTCCAAACCAATCTTCAGCCGCTCCGTCAGAGGCAGTTAGTTTGCGCTGCTCTGTCCAACCTGTAGCCGACTGCTCGAAGAGGTATGCTGCGCCCTGTTCACGCTTACCTGCAATATTGGCAAAGATTGCCCCAATGACTGCGGTTGTGCCTTCAAAGGCAACAGACCAACCGAATCGGTCGCCGGGGGTGCGATCACTGGCATTTAATTTCGCTTGTTGGGTCCAACTCGAACCAGAACGGGTAAAGACATAAACGGAGCCTCTAAAACTGTTGGTGTAAGGAGCACTAACCATGATGGTGTCGCCTTGAATCGCTACGACCAGGCCAAACTCATCGCCCGCTACGCCATCAGTTGCTGTTAGTTTCGCTTGTTGCGTCCAACCTGAGCCGGAACGGACAAACACGTAGGCCGCTCCTTTGCCGCCGTTATTTCCCCGCGCACCTATAACGACGGTTTCCCCGCTAATGGCAATGCCACTTTCACCGCCGAATTCATCCGAACTTGCGCCATCGCTCGCGGTTAACGTTGCCCGCTGGGTAAAGTTTGGCTCCATCATGGCAGCGCGGTATTTCAATCCGCCAATGACGGCTATCAACAAACCGACCAAGGAAAGCAACAACGTTCGCGTGAGTGAGCGACTGAGGCAATGGAAAAGACGCATGGTAAAACTCCCCTAAAGTTTTTGGCACAGAATACGGCGGGCGGAAAAGAGTGTTGGTACGAGGCGTAGCACTCCTTCCCCAACCGCCAAGATCAATCATCGCGCTGCTTATACATTGGCAGTAGTCGTAGCCCAGCCGCACGCGCGACTGACGCGCGGGGCGGATATGTCTTTCAGTGATTGAGGAGTCAGGTTCCTCTACTGATATAAGCGGAAGGTCTCGACCAAACGTCTCATGGCAAAGTGATTTTTTTTTCGGTGGGCCAGCGGTTCACTTGGCTGGCTGGCGGGCCAGGACTTCCGCTTCGGACGCGGCACGCCATAAACGAACAGTTTTGTCCCAGCTTCCTGACACGAGCGTGCGACCATCGGGTGCAAACGCGATGCCCCACACTTCGTCTGTGTGGCCGCGCAGAGTCAGCAACTCCAACCCGCTCGCCACGTCCCACACGCGCACGGTTTTGTCTACGCTCGCGCTGGCGAGGCGACGACCATCGGGAGAAAATGCGACCCCGCGAACCGCATCGGTGTGGCCGGTGAAAATCCGCACTTCATGACCGGTCGCGGCTTCCCACAACCGAATCTTGCGATCATCGCCGCCCGAGGCCACGAACTTTCCATCCGTCGAAAAGACCGCCGCCGTGACGGGATTCTGATGGCCGGTGAATTGCACCAACTCGCGTCCATTTGCTATGTCCCAGATGCGCACCGTTTTGTCCCAACTGGCGGTGACAAGTTTCTGTCCATCGGGGGAAAAGCGCGTGCTCCAGGCTGAGTCGAAGCTCTCACTGCGGAAGACGTGGAGGAGATGACCGGTATATGCATTCCACAAAGCCGTTGTCCTGGCACTCGTCGTCGTGGCAATACGGCGACCGTCTGGGGAAAAGGTGGCAACCCGCACTGGTCCTTGCCCTACATCTACTGCATAGTCGTAGGCCGCCAGCATTTTCCCAGTTTCCACTTCCCACATGCCGACGGCATCATTTCCCCCAGCTAAAAGGCGACTGCCGTCGGGGGAGAAGAGCACCGATCCGATGTGCGTTTTGAAGGGATACGTTCTGAGTTGCTGCTTTGTCATTGCATCCCACAATTTGGCAACGCTGCCGGTTCCGCCTGTCGCAATCCGGCGGCTGTCCGGCGACCATTCAAAACACAACAGTTCTTGTGCTTGACCACGAAGAGGATGGACCTCGCGCCGGGCGGCAACATCCCACAACCGTACTAAATCATCCGACGCAGCTACAGCCAGCCACTTACCATCCGGCGAGAAGCGCGCAAAAGGGCCGCACGTGGGACAGTCCAGTGCAGCAATTTCTTTTCCAGTGGCCGTGTCCCAAAGGCGCAGCGCCTGAGAAGTAGACAAAGTTGCAAGTGTCTGGCCATCGGCGGAGAGACAGAGCGGGCGAAGTCGTTCCCCATCTTTGCGAAAGGCACGACGGGCACGCCCGGTAACAACATCCCAACTTTGCACAACGCCTGTCGCCTGCCAGAGAAACACTTTTCTGCCATCCGGGGAAAGAACGTCGCACGAAACAGTATTTTGTGGATATGGTAGCGGTGTCTCGAAGCGCCGGATTTCACGCCCCGTAGCGACTTCCCAGACGCGCGCAGTTGCATCTTCGCTGCGCGTCAGCAGCCATTTGCCATTGGGCGAAAAATCTCCCACAACCACCGGTCTCGCGTGTCCCTGCAAGGCCCGCACCTCGCGCCCGGTCTGCACGTCAATCAACCTGTATGCGCCGTTCATACTGCGGCCAAAGACGGCTTGTCCGTCCGGCAGAAACGCAATCGCAGGCCCGCCGATGTGATGATTTTCATGCAGGGAAAGCAGTTGCCCGGAAGCTGCGTCCCAGAGGCGAAAGGTCTGATCCGTGTTGCTCGTCAGTAGCTTCCGACCATCGGGCGCGAACGCGACAGAAGTCATCTCGCCCCAATGCCCGCGTAGCGTGTGCCGTTCGCGCCCCGTCGTCGCATCCCACAATTTGGCGGTCGCATCCCGACCGCCAGTCGCTATCGTTTGACCATCGGGCGAGACCGCGACGGGAATGATGCGGTCGGTGTGACCGACGAGGAGTGCTGCCGGTTCTGCTGCGGGGTCAACATTCCAAACCTTCACTGTGTTGTCATCGCTGCACGACGCGATACTGCGGCCATCGGGCGCAAACGCAACAGCGCGGATGCGGTTGGTGTGGCCGCGCCAGGTGCGCAATTCACGCCCGGACGCGATGTCCCACAATTTAACTTTCTGATCCGCGCTCGCCGTGACAAGCTTTGTGCTGTCCGGCGAAAACGCAACACCACGCACGGCGTTTGTATGTCCCGCGAAAACTTTGTATTCCTGCAACGTCTCTGCCTTCCACACGCGCGCCGCTTTGCCGTTGCCTGCCGGGTCGTTGCCGCCCGACGCGATCCAGCGACCATCGGGCGACACCGCGACCGTGAAGACAAACGAGCCGGGATGCGCGCGCACGGCCTTCAATTGTTTGCCCGTCGCAGCGTCCCACACACGCAGCATATCGTCGTGTCCGCCCGTCACCAAACGACGGCTATCGGGGAAAAACGCGACAGACTGCAACGGCATTTCCAAATTGACCGCAAACAATCGTTCGCCATTCGCCGCCCGCAACATTGTTAGGGAGTTTTGCACGACGACCGCGAGCGTTGCCCCGTCCGGCGCGAAGGCGAGGGCCGTATATTCGTTGACTCCAACAAGGTCGGCACGCCACCGCTCTTGTCCAGTTGTGATGTCCCAGACACGCACGCCATCAACGTCGCTTGCGCTTGCAACCCAACGATTGTCGGGCGCAACCGCGACATTGACGACCATCGTGGTATGCCCTTTGAAAATGAACACAGATTGTCCCGTGTTTGTGTCCCAAACGTTGACGACTCGATCCTGTCCGGCAGACACGAGCTTCGTTCCATCCGGCGCGAACGCGAGTGCTAACACCCAATCGTCGTGCCGCAATTCCATTCGTTCGCGGTGCGCCTCGCGCCACAAATAAAACCACTCAAAGCCGCGCAAATACTCTGCGCCCGCCGCCGGACGCCACCGCTCCAATGTCGCGCGCACTTCGGCAAAGCCGCCCTCTTCCAATTGCCGCGCGGCCTGTTGCATCTGGGTCAGATATGCCAAGCGCCAAGCCACCTGCGCGCGTTGCCAGGCGATTGCCAACCCAATCGTTCCCCCCAACAGCAGCAAGGCGGCTATCGTCACACCGAAGCGATGACGGCGCACGAAGCGGCTCGCGCGATAGCGCAAGGTTGGTTCGCGCGCGCTCACCGGCTGATGTTGTAAATGCCGCTCCAGGTCTTCGCGCAGTGCTGTGACGGATTGGTAGCGCGCCATCGGGTCTTTGCGCAGCGCCATCAGCACGATATTGTCGAGATCGCCACGGAGCTGAGAGGGGGAGATGGAGAGATTGGGGGAGGGGGAGATGGAGAGATTGGGGGACAAGGAGATTCCGTCAACAGAATTCCCCTTTTCTCCCCCTCTCTCCCTCTCCCCCTATCTTCCTATCCCTGTATCGCCGTGTCGTCACGACCACGCTCGGACGCACCGGGTCGTCTTCGCTGACGATGCGCACGGCTTCGTGCAGCGGCTTCGTCTCTAACTGAAACGGACGCTGCCCGGTCAGCAATTCATAGAGCAGCACGCCGAGGCTGTAGACATCGCTCGCCGCCGTGACTTCTGCGCCGCGCATTTGTTCGGGGCTGGCGTAATCGGGCGTCATCGCGCGCAGGCTGGTTTGCGTTTGCAGACTCTGCGAGAGCGGAAACTCTACGTCCAGCAATTTGGCAATGCCGAAATCCAACAGGCGCGGTGTGCCGTCTGCTGTGACGAGGATATTCGCGGGCTTGAGATCGCGGTGAATGACACGCTGCTGATGCGCATACTCGACCGCTTCGCAGACCTTCACCATCAACTCGATTCGTTCTGTGAGAGGCAATTCGTGCTGCTCGCAATACTCCGTAATCGGCAGCCCCGCGACATATTCCATCACGATGTATTGCCAGCCTTCCGTCGTGACCTGGCCATCCAACAAGCGCGCAATGCCAGGATGATCGAGCGCCGCCAGAATCTGGCGTTCGCGGCGAAAGCGTTTTTGATCTTCGGGCCAGCCCGGCCACAGCAGTTTGATGGCGACTTCTTTCTGATAGGCGTCATCCGCGCGCGCGGCCAAATACACGACACCCATCCCGCCGCGCCCCAGTTCCCGCTTCAGCACATACGCGCCGATGCGTCGCCCTACCGCTTCGTTCATTTCGTCCTCGTGTTCGGCGGGCGGCGGCAAGAGCGGTGTTTCGAGAAAATCGGACAGGCGACCGCGATCCGCGAGCATTTGCGCGACAGCGGCCTGCACTTCGCTGTCCGCGCAATGTGTCTGCAAATACGCAGGCTGCGCCTCCACCGCCTGTTCCGATACGGTTTCGTAAAGGGATCGTGCTTGGGCCCATTGTTCTGGCGTCATGCTTGGCAAAATTGGTGTCCGTTGCGGAAAGTTTGGATGGGTGGCGACTCTCAGATGCCCCGGCCTCGCGCCGGGGAGGTTCACGTTGCCTGCTACCACAAGCTGGCCTTGTTTTTTGGATGCCCCGGCCTTGCGCCGGGGAGGTTCACGTTCCGGGCTAGGCTGTGTGGTGCGACGCCAATCGCAGCGAGCGTGAACCTCCCCGGCACAAGGCCGGGGCATCCAGAGTCATCGCTTCTGCCTTTGTGTAGCAGCAAGCGTGAACCTCCCCGGCACAAGGCCGGGGCATCCGGGAAATTTGTCAAGGTTTGAAAGCAACCGCAAACCGTAAGCTCAACCTTTCCGCAACGGAGAAAACTGATGTCCGTAACGTGCAAAATACGCGCTCTATACTATAATGCGCAATCCAGTCATCTCAGGTCTCATCAGCGGCAAAATTATTTGAGGAGGTGCAGGCAATGACGGCATCCGATACGACCTTTTCGCAGCTCTACGCGGCGTGGCGCAACGGCGAAGTGGCGGCGCAGGAACAAATCATTCAACTGGTCTGGCGCGATCTGCATCGGCTGGCGCGATATTTCTTGCACCAGGAGGCGCAGGCCAAGACCTTACAACCGACGTTGCTCACAAGCGAAGTCTGTCAGCGCTTGCTGAAAACAGCGGATTTCAACTGGCAAAATCGGCAACATTTCTTTGCGCTGGCCGGACAGGTAATGCGACATCTGTTGGTAGATCATGCGCGTGCGACACACGCCCGCAAGCGGCTCGCACACCC
Source organism: uncultured Heliobacteriaceae bacterium (assembly GCA_964631865.1). Taxonomy (GTDB): domain Bacteria; phylum Acidobacteriota; class Blastocatellia; order RBC074; family RBC074; genus JAFDVL01. The sequence goes on from CAZWAK010000224.1 coordinate 8,793, forward strand.
GGATTTATTACCGCTGGAAGCGGCGGCAAACGACCTCATCGCCGGGCACAATCTTGACGTCATCGCCCTGCACGAGGCGCTCGAGCAATTGGCGCAACTGGATTTGCGCGCGAGCCGTGTGGTGGAGTTGCGCTTCTTCTTCGGGCTGACGGAAAACGAAATCGCGCAAGTGTTGGAAGTGTCGCTGGTCACGGTCAAACGCGATTGGGAAGCGGCCCGGTTGTGGTTGTATGGTAGGCTGAAAAACCATTAACGAGTACGACAGAGGATGATTCAAGTCACATTGTGCCGTGCCGCAGCGACGAGTACAATCTGAACGTTCAGCCCAGCTTATGAATTGGAGATCGTAAAATATGGCAACCACGCTTGAAGAAATCACTGAACTCAAACCACTACCGAAAAGCGCTCCGACCAAAGTCACGTTTGAAGAATATCTGGAATGGGGCAGCGAGAGCGGCTACGTCGAGTGGGTAGATGGAGAAATTGAGATTATGCCGAACCCATCCTTGAAACATCAGGAAGTCACCGGATTTCTATACTTTCTTCTAAGTGGCTTTACTGAACATCACGATTTAGGAAAAGTCATGCAGGCTCCCTTTGCTATGAAATTAGAGGCAATCAGTCGCGGGCGAGAGCCAGACCTTCTGTTTGTCTTGAAAGCACGCGAAGAGTTGTTCGAGAAAAACTATCTGAACGGAGCCGCCGATGTTGCGGTCGAAGTTATTTCTCCCGGCTCTGGAAGCAAAGATCGCGGCGACAAATACTTTGAGTATGAAGTGTCTGGCATCCCGGAATACTGGCTTATTGATCCCGAACGTCAGCACGCCGAATTTTATCGTTTGGGCGAGGACAAGCTCTACCACGTCGTTGAATTGCAAAGCGGGAACATCTTTCGCTCAGAAACCATCCCGGGCTTTTGGCTTCGTGTAGCCTGGCTTTGGAATCTTCCGAAAAAAGTTGATGCGTTGCGCGAATTGGGCGCGTTCTAATCGTCCTCGTCATCCGCGTTCACGACATAGCGCCGCGACAGGCCTAAGTCTTTCAGCTTTTGTTGCAAGCTCTGTCGGTGCATTCCTACCCTCTCCGCCGCGCGCGTCACGTTACCATTCGTTTCCAGCAAGCAACGTTCGATGTAAGCACGCTCGAACGCTTTGCGCGCTTCTCGAAAATCCTCCAAATATGGAATCGGCAAAATGTCGCCGTCGCCAATAACGACGGGCGTTTCCGCAGCTTTGGGCTTGTTGATCTCTTCGGGCAAGTCGTGCGGCTGCAACGTTGCGCCATCGGCCAGCACGGCGCTGCGCTCGATGACGTTGCGCAGTTCTCGAATATTGCCGGGCCAATGATATTGCGTGAGCCTGGCCAACGCGGCAGGGCTGATGTCGGTGCATTGCAAGCCGTATTTTGTCGCGTAACTTTTCAGGAAGTGCAACGCCAGCATCGGAATGTCGGAAGCGCGTTCACTGAGCGGCGGCAATTGGATTTGCACGACGCGCAAACGGTAATACAAATCGCTGCGAAACTTGCCCGCTTCGACAGCCTTTTCCAAATCCACATTCGTCGCGCTGATGACGCGCACGTCTACAGGAATCGAATGCGATGCGCCGAGCCGTTCGATCTTGCGTTCTTCGAGCACGCGCAGCAGTTTCGCTTGCGTTGTCGAACTCATATCGCCGATTTCATCAAGGAAAATTGTGCCGCCATTGGCCGCCTCGAACTTGCCTTTGCGTTGGTTTGCCGCGCCCGTGAACGAGCCTTTTTCGTGGCCGAACAATTCGCTTTCAATCAACTCACTCGGCATCGCGGCGCAGTTCATCGCAATGAATTGACCGTGCCGACGGCTCGCGCTTTGCTCGTGAATCGCGCGCGCGACC
>CAZWAK010000225.1:0-10610 GCA_964631865.1 uncultured Heliobacteriaceae bacterium
TTATTCGCACCGTCGGCAGCGAATTGCGCCATCACAAGCCTTTCGCTTACCAAGTGATTGACAGCGAAAAAAGAGAAATACCGGCGCGCTTCCGGCCAGCAAAAAAAGGTGAGGTCGCTTTTGAGGTCGGTTCTTATGATTTACAGAAACCTTTAGTCATTGACCCTTCGCTTTCTTTTGCCAGCTATCTGGGCGGAAGTGATTATGATGTTGGAACTGGTATTGCCGTAGATAGTACAGGTAACATTTATCTGGTAGGAACGGCGAACTCATTAAACTTTCCCACGTCTTCCTCTCCTTATCAAAAAGAACTCAAAGGAGGGGATATATTTGTAACCAAACTCGACCCGACCGGAAAGACGATTCTTTACTCAACTTTTCTCGGCGGAAGTAACCTGGAAAGCGCAACAGGAATCGCTTTGGATGCGAGTGGCAATGTTTATGTAACTGGGTCAACTACTTCGTCAGATTTTCCCACGACAGCAGGCGCTTATAAAAGAACTCTCAATGGAAGCGATGCGTTTGTTGCCAAGCTAAATGCTACGGGTTCAGATTTGCTGTTCTCTACTTTACTAGGTGGCAGCGGGAACGAGGTTAGCTATGGCGTTGCTACAGACACAACAAATAATGTTTATGTGGCTGGCTCTACGACTTCTGCGAACTTCCCAACGACCGCTGGAGTATTTCAAAGTAGCACTCACGGCGGAAGCTATGAAGCTTTCGTGACGAAGTTCAATGCTACTGGAACTCAGTTAGTGTATTCGTCTTACTTAGGAGGTGGCAATAATGATGGAGGGTTAAGTATCGCGGTAGATAGCGGCGGAAATGCGTACTTAACGGGCTACACTTATTCTTCTAATTTCCCAACTACGGCTGGGGCTTATCAGACTACCTTCGGCGGCGTAACGAATTTATCCGATGCCTTTCTGGTCAAAGTAAATGCTGCCGGGAGCACACTAAGATACGCGACTTATCTGGGCGGCAAGGCCAACGACTTAGCGAACAGCATAGCGATTGATGCGGCGGGCAATGCCTATGTGACGGGCACTACCCTCGGCACAACCAACGATTTCCCCACGACACCGGGCGTGTTCCAGACGACGTATAAAGGGAGCAATATTCCAGGGCCGGTCAGCGATGCGTTTGTCACGAAATTGAACCCCGCAGGCTCGGCGCTGGTTTATTCGACCTATCTGGGCGGCAATGGCGCGGATCAAGCCTTTGGCATTGCTGTCAACGCGCAAGGCGCAGCGTTCATTACGGGTTCGACGAGTTCGACTAATTTCCCGACAGCTTCCGATGCGTTCAAAATCTATGCGGGTGCGATTGACGCCTTCGTTGTGGAGTTGGATGCCGCGGGCGCGACTGTGCCCTATGCGTCTTATTTAGGCGGCGGCGGCAACGACACGGGGACACGGGGACAGGCATTGCGCTCGACAGTTTGGGCGGCATTTATGTGACAGGACATACGGCCTCGCTGAATTTCCCAGTGTTTCCGAGCGCCTATCAGGCCAGTACCGGCGGCGGGCAAAACGCCTTTTTCGCCGCAATCAAACCAGGAGTCAGCCTCCTTGCTACCAGTGTCACGGGCGCGAGCTATCGCGGCGTGCCGATGGCCAGGGAATCTATCGTTTCGGTTTTCGGCGGACGTTTGGCCACGCGGACGCAAAGTGCAGCAGACGCTGATCCCGACATGCCCGGAGTTCAATTGCCGACAGCATTGGCGGGCACAACGGTGAAGGTCAAAGACCGAGAAGGCACTGAGCGCCTGGCTCCGCTTTTCTTTGCTTCTCCGACGCAAGTGAACTATCAGATTCCGCCCGGCACGCTCGTGGGCGGCGCGCTCGTGACCGTAACGGCGGAAGATGGCACCGTGTCCATCGGCACGATTCAGGTTGTCGAAGTTGCCCCGGAATTGTTTTCGGCGGACAGTACGGGCGCAGGCCCAGCCATCGGCCATGCCGTGCGTGTCACAGCGAGCGGCGCGCAGAGCGAAGAACTTATCGTTCGCTTTGTGAACAACCGATGGGAGTTGCTCCCGCTCGATCTTGGCGCGGACACCGAGCAATTGTTTTTGGTTCTGTTTGGCACAGGGATTCGTTTTCGCAAAGACCCGCCGCAGGTGAGCGCGACCATCGGCGGTGTGGCGGCCAGAGTGGATTACGCCAAAAACCAATGCTGCTTTGTGGGCTTGGATCAAGTGAATCTGCTCATTCCGCGAACGCTGATCGGACGCGGTGAAGTAGATGTCGTATTGACCATTGAAGGTCAGACCACGCCGCCGCTGAAGATCGCTATCAAGTAGGTTGGTGGAGTGATGGGCTAAATCGCTAAATATGTTGGCGCTTGCGTGGCGAATCGAAGCGAAGGCGACTGGCTTTCTCGTCAGGCTGAAATCTGTGCCGGAAGAATTGACCGTTGCGCCTGCATAGTGTACTTTGTGGGCGCTGCACCCGTAGCTCAGATGGATAGAGCGTTAGCCTCCGGAGCTAAAGGTCCCGCGTTCGAATCGCGGCGGGTGTACCAGAGTTTTCATAGTGTTCTCCACCTCTTAGGGATGCTCCACCAGAGCATCCCTTCTTTTTTTAGCGAAACGTTCGCCATTCTTCTCGCTACGAATGCGGTGCGGCGTTGAGCGTATAAAGATGAAGCCTCCCATCGCGCAACTTCATCGTCGTCAGGCCAGAGTTGTACATCACCCACGCCAACTGCAAAATCTTTTCGTTCGAGAGTTGTAATGCCGCGCCCGCCGCAATGGCAATCGGTGTTGCTGAGGTGAACACGGCAATGGTTTCCTGTGCGCTGTGCTCCAGCAACGCCGCGCGACCCGCCTGCACACGTGCCTGAAACGCTGTCCAGGTTTCGTAGCCTTCCGCCGGATAACGATCTTCCAACCACGCTTGCATCACCGCGCGATCACAACGCGCCACGGCCCCACTCATCGCATAAGCATTGTCACGCAAGCGCCGTTGCATCTCGGCAAAATCCTGCGCAAAGCGCACATCCTCAGCGCATAAATGCGCGGCGATGCTTTCATACACCGCGCCCAACTTGAATTCATTCCATCGTTCATCCGTGCGGACTTCTGTCGAGGTCTGCAATTGTTCATGCACGAGCCGCGCCGTCTCTTGTTGGCGTTGCAAACTGCCCGCATAGACGGCATCGAAGCACAGTCGTTGTTGCGCGAAATACGCGCCGAGCGATTGCGCTTGTTGCTGGCCCAGCGTCGAAAGCTCGTCGTAGTTGCCGCGCGGGCCGGCCTGTGCATGACGAATGAAGTAGATCATGGCGAGAGGTGGTTGCCCCAATAAAATAAGGGGTGGTTGCCCACCCCTTATTCAAATTCACTACAAGCGAGTTGTAGCTATTTCTTCTTTGCCGCTGCTTTCTTGGCAGGTGCTGCCTTCTTCGCAGGTGCCGCTTTCTTGGCAGGTGCTGCCTTCTTCGCGGGCGCTGCTTTCTTAGCAGGTGCCGCCTTCTTCGCAGGTGCCGCCTTCTTGGCGGGTGCTGCTGCTTTCTTTGCTGGCATAGGTTTGCTCCTTTCTTTTGTTGTCCGCTGAGCCACTCCCATAACCACAAAATATAGTATTGTTTTTACGATTGTGGACTACAGCAAGTAACATACAAGATGAGGAAGCTTATAAACTTGTTCACAACATGTGTCAACTACTTTTTTAGCGTTGGATGAGTGTCTGTAGGATAAAGAGGCTTTAATGCAGCAGTTTTGGTTCATGTGATGCTTCTGAGTAAGAGCGATGACCTCAATGAGACCCGCATGAATATTGATCGAAACGCACTTCGCGCTTTTTCATGAGGAACACCATGACACCGCATTTGTCAGCGCAAAAAAAATAAAAAATTTTCTTTCGTTGGCCTGCGTTGTGGCCGTTGTCATCCTCATCACAAGCGTTACATAATGACCGTTCACACGACAACATCATCAATGACACGTTGACAAAGGAGACCTTATGCGCATTCTGCGTTCACGTCGCATGTTCATCATGACCGCATCAATATTGGCTCTGACGCTCATGAGCCAATCTTTCATCACACCCTGGCAGGTTGCTTCATTCGCACAAACGCAAAATTGGGAAGAGAAATTTCGTGCGCTGCTACGTGCCGATTTGCTCAAAGAATACATGCGCGAATTGAGCGCAGAGCCGCATCATTTAGGCTCTGCGCGCGATAAGCAGAACGCCGAGTGGATGCGCGACAAATTCAAATCGTGGGGACTTGACGCGACGATTGATGAGTATCAAGTATTGTTTCCTACGCCGCGTGAACGTGTGCTCGAATTGCTTGCGCCGACGAAGTTCACTGCCACGCTGAAAGAGCCTGCCATCGCTGAAGACCCGGATTCTATTGATCAAAATCAACTTCCGACCTACAACGCATACTCCGCGGATGGTGATGTGACAGCGCCACTCGTGTATGTGAATTACGGCATCCCCGCCGATTATGAACAGCTCGAACGCATGGGCGTGAGTGTGAAAGGCAAGATCGTCATCGCGCGTTATGGTGTGAGTTGGCGCGGCATCAAACCCAAAGTTGCATACGAGCACGGCGCTGTCGGTTGCTTGATTTATTCGGATCCGAAAGAGGATGGATACTATCAAGGCGACGTCTATCCACAAGGCCCTTATCGCAATGAAACCGGTGTCCAACGCGGCTCCGTGATGGATATGCCGATTCATCCCGGCGATCCATTAACGCCGGGCATTGGCGCAACGAAAGACGCCAAACGATTGGCGCACGAAGAAGCAAAAACAATTCTCAAGATTCCGGTGCTGCCGATTTCGTATGGTGATGCGCTGCCGTTGCTCAAGCAATTGCGCGGCGCGGTTGTGCCCGATGCCTGGCGCGGCGCATTGCCGATCACCTATCACGTCGGCGGCAACGAAGATGTCAAAGTGCATCTCAAGCTTGCCTTCAATTGGACACAGGCAACAACGTACAACGTGATCGCGCGCATTGCAGGCAGCACGTATCCTGACGAATGGATCATTCGCGGCAATCATCACGATGCGTGGGTCAACGGTGCAGATGATCCGGTCAGCGGAATGTGCGCTGTGCTTGAAGAAGCACGCGCGTTTGGTGAGTTGCTCAAGCAAGGCTGGCGACCAAAGCGCACGATGATTTTTTGTGCATGGGACGGCGAAGAACAAGGCTTGTTAGGTTCGACTGAATGGGTCGAACATCACGCCGAAGAACTCAAACAAAAAGCCGTCGCATACATCAACACTGACTCAACAGGCAAAGGCATGTTGGGGATGAGCGGATCACACACGCTCGAACGCTTCATCAACGATGTCGCGCGCGCCGTGCCTGATCCGAAAGGCAAAAGCTCGGCGTGGGAAATCGTGAAAGCCGCGCGCGAACGCGGTGCAACAACCGATGATGCAAAGCGTGAATTGCGCGAGCGCGCGGATTTACGCATCAGTGCGTTAGGTTCTGGTTCCGATTACACTGCGTTCATAGATCATCTCGGCATCGCATCATTGAATCTCGGCTTCAGCGGCGAAAGCGGCGGCGGCATCTATCATTCGATTTACGATTCGTTTCACTGGTACACGAAGTTTTCGGACGGCGATTTCACGCATACGCGCGCGCTGGCGCAAGTCGCAGGCACAGCGATGCTGCGCTTGGCTGATGCGGACATCCTGCCGTTTGAATTCACGAATTTTGTGGAAACGGTAGATCGCTACGTGGACGAAGTGACACGGCTCGCCGCGACGAGCAAACCTGCTACAGCAATTGATTTGAAACCATTGCGTGAGGCAGTTGAGAAGTTGCGCCGCAATGCTGATGCGTATGATCGCGCGTTGCGAGCGACTGCGATGAGCGGACGAAAAATCAACGAACTCAAAACGCTCAATCGCTTGCTGTATCAATCCGAACGCAAGCTGCTATCGGATGCAGGGCTGCCGCGCCGCGATTGGTTCAAGCATCAAATTTATGCGCCGGGCTTTTACACGGGCTATGGCGTGAAAACGTTGCCCGGCGTGCGCGAAGCGTTGGAACAGAAGTCTTGGGAAGAAGCTTCAGCGCAGGCGCGCATCATCGGCAAAACGCTGGAAGCAATGAGCGAACAGATTCAAGCGGCGACCAACAAGCTTGAGAATAAATAAGGCTGTTTCGAGACGCGCGCTCAGGCGTATTTCAACTGACAACTGACCGCTGACAACTGATGACCGAGAACAAATAAAGAAGAGCCTTGTTTATTTGTTCACAGTGGTCAGTGGTCAGTTGCCCGTTGTCAGTCAGGATGTGCGGGCCGTGAGCCGGATTCATTTGGCACGTTTTTCAATGCGATACAGATGCGTGCGCGTGCGTAAAAACAAGGCTTTGCCCGCAATCGCTGGTGATGCAAGAAAGCCTTCATTCAATGTGTTCTCGGCTAATTTCTCGAACGTGCGACTTGGTTTGATGACCGTGGTTTTGCCGTCTTCGCTGAACAGATAAATCTTGCCGTCGGCATAGACAGGCGAAGCGGAATATTCGCCGCCGATGCGTTGTTGCCAGACGATGTTGCCGGTTTTGGCTTCGACACAAGTGGCAATGCCGGTGTCGCCGATCATAAAAATCAAATCGTCAATCAACAGAATCGAAGGCTTGTTCGATACGCCGCGTTTGACCTTCCACGCAACGTGCGTGTCGGTAATCAACCCGTTGCCGCCCGTTTTTACCGCAAACAATTGCCCGGTCGAAAAACCTGTCGGAAAGAAAATCATGCCGTGCCCAAGCACAGGCCGCGTGCTCGCCGAATGTTGCCCGCGCTCTTCGACGCGCCAGAGTTCTTTGCCGGTGAACGGATCGTAGGAATATGCCGCTTTTGCGCCGAGGCTAATCATCTCCCAGCGTCCGTTGATGCGTTCGACTTGCGGCGTGGCAAAGGCTTTGCGCATGTCGCCGTCCGCCGCGATCTTGCCGTTCGGCAGAATGTCTTGAAAATCAATCGAACGTTTCGTCTGCCACACGGTCTTGCCCGTGCGTTTGTCGAGCGCGACGACGAATTGATGATCGCTGCCGTCGAAGTGCATCAGCAACAGATTCTGAAAAATCACGGGCGAAGAACCCGAACCGCGAAAGTGATTGCATTCAAAATCGCGCCGCTCCCACAGCACTTTGAAGCTCTTCGTATCAATGCACGCCGTACCGGGCGAGCCAAACGTGATGTACACGCGACCGTTTTCAATCACGGGCGTCGGCGAAGCAGCCGTATTGAACGGGTGAATGTATTGCGGCGTCGCTACGTCAAACAATTTGATGTCGCGGATGATGCGCCCCGTGTCTCGATCAATACAGAGTGCATACAATTGCCGCGCATCCGGCGTCGCCGTCGTCAGCCAAATCTGCTTGCGGTAAATCACAGGCGAAGACCAACCGCGATCATGAATCGCCCTTTTCCACACGACGTTTTGTTGCTCGCTCCAGGTCAGCGGCAAATCGCGCGCGTCGGAGTGCCCTGTGCCATTGGGGCCGCGAAATTGCGGCCAATTGTCGCTCGCGTGTGCGAGGCTGCAAGTAAGGATCAAGAGTGCTGCGGTAAAAAGCCGTTTCATTGTTGCTCCTGTTCCAGTGTGATGGAGTAAGTCTATTATGGGTTTTGTTCCGCCTCAGTAATACGCTTTTTGATGGCGGCAGCCTTTGCGCAGGCCCTACGCCAGATGACAACAAACGTTACGGTAACAATGGAGAAAAGAATCAGCGCGACCCAGCCAGCCTTTCCCAGCGAACCGCTATCGGACGTGACCCAGTTGACGATGACGCCGAGCGCCGCACCTGCGAACAAACAGGCTAAGGAAAGAAATAGATTTTCGTCTTGATGGAGTTCCTGAAGCTGATGTACGGTGGTAGCCTTGATGTAATACTCGGAGCGGTTTTGCGGAAGCGTTACACCGCCCGCTACTTTCAGAATCTTTTCCGCATGTTCTACGGCAGCCTGGAACTGGGATGGGTTGGCTTCAGGTTCGATCTTGATGACTGGCTGTTGGTCGCTCATTGGGGCTTTCGGTTGTGGTTGTATCCGAGCTTTATTCGACAAGCCGAATGTTCCCAGGGATCAGTTGGGAGTCTCGCTCGCTGACGCGGATTGTTACATTGTTATCCAGTTTGAGCGCATTGAGCAGGAGTTCATATTCCTCCAATGGTTTGGGGAGCCTGAGCGATTCCACAATAGCCCTCAAAAGAGCTTGATATTCGACTTGAGGGTTTATCTGGGCCCTGAAAGCCCGACCATCTGGCGTAACGACTTTTACATTGAGTGGCTGCATTGCGAAATCCTCCAGGGACAGTTTACCTGCCCCTGGTTCTGTAAACAACGGCGGATCTATGCCTTCGCAATCAACTGCCGCAACACATACGGCAGAATGCCGCCGTGCAGGTAATATTCGACTTCAATTGGCGTATCAATGCGCAGTGTGACCGGCACTTCCTGCTTGTCTCCGTTGGCACGATGAATCACCAGCGTCACATCCATCATCGGTTTGATGCCTTCGGCGATGCCTGTCAAATCAAAGCTTTCTGTGCCGTCCAGCCCGAGCGTTTGTGCGTTTGTGCCTTCTTTGAACTGGCACGGCAGCACGCCCATTCCGACTAAGTTGGAACGATGAATTCGCTCGAAGCTTTGCGCGATGACGGCGCTGACGCCTAACAATCGCGTACCTTTCGCCGCCCAATCGCGCGAACTGCCTGTGCCGTATTCCTGACCCGCTACAACAATCAACGGAATGCCGAGTTCCTGATAGGTGATCGAGGCATCGTAGATGCTGAGTTGTTCGCCGCTCGGTTGCAGCTTCGTCACACCGCCCTCGATGCCGGGAACTATCAGGTTTTTGATGCGCACGTTCGCAAACGTGCCGCGCGTCATCACACGATCATTGCCGCGCCGTGAGCCGTAGGAATTGAAATCCGCTGGCGTGACGCCGTTGGCCTGTAAATACACGCCTGCGGGCGAAGTCGCTTTGATCGAGCCGGCGGGCGAAATGTGATCGGTTGTGACTGAATCACCGAAGATCGCCAGGGCGCGCGCGCCTGCAATGTCGGCGGCGGTTCCAGCGTCCATCCCGAAGTTTTCAAAGAACGGCGGTTGCTGAATGTAGGTCGAGTTGGCATCCCAACCGTACACGTCGCCGGTCGAACTGGGGATTTCATTCCACAACGGATTTTCCGAAGTGAAATCGCTGTACAACCGACGATAAGTTTCCGCGTCCGTCGCCGCGCCCATCACAGCTTTGACTTCGTCGAGCGTCGGCCAAATATCTTTCAGAAAAACATCCGCGCCGTCTTTGCCTTTGCCAATCGGTTCCTGGCTCATATCAATGTCCACGCGGCCTGCGAGCGCAAAGGCGACGACGAGCGGCGGCGACATCAGGAAGTTGGCTTTGATGTTCTGATGCACGCGCGCTTCAAAGTTGCGATTGCCCGACAACACTGAAGCAGCAACCAAATCATTTTTCACGACAGCTTCTTCGATGCCTGCATCAAGCGGGCCAGAATTTCCAATGCATGTGGTACACCCATAGCCGACAACATTGAAGCCGATTTGATCGAGGTAGCTTTGCAGCCCGGTTTTATTGAGGTATTCCGTCACCACACGCGAGCCGGGGCCGAGCGAAGTTTTGACATACGGCTTCGGTTGCAAGCCTTTTTCGACGGCTTTCTTCGCCACCAATCCTGCCGCGAGCATCACGCCCGGATTCGAGGTGTTCGTGCAAGACGTGATCGCCGCAATCAACACGTCGCCGTGCCCAAGCTCAACCGCGTGCGTGGCGGCATCAGAATCAGGATGCCCGACTTTCGCGGCGACGCGCTTCGTCAATTCTTCGGCGGGTTTGTTGTAGCCGTTTTCGCTGACGGGCTTGCTGAACAGGTTCGTGAACGTGGATTTCAGCGAGTTGAGTTCAATGCGATCTTGCGGACGTTTCGGCCCGGCGACACTCGGCACAACATCAGCAAGGTTCAATTCCAGCGTTTGGCTGTATTCGATCTCGCCTGCGTCGGGCATCCCAAACAAGCCTTGTGCCTGAAAATAATTTCTGAACGTAGCGACTTGCTCATCGCTGCGGCCTGTGGCTTTCAAGTAGTTGCAGGTTTCTTCGTCAATCGGGAAGAAGCCCATCGTCGCGCCGTATTCAGGCGCCATGTTCGCAATCGTCGCGCGATCCACGAGCGACAACGACGACGCGCCTGCGCCAAAGTATTCGACGAACTTGCCCACGACTTTCGCTTTGCGCAGCATTTCGGTGCAGGTCAACACGAGGTCAGTCGCCGTCACGCCTTCGCACAGAGAACCGTGCAGGTGGAAGCCGACGACATCCGGCGTCAGGAAGTACACGGGCTGACCGAGCATGCCCGCTTCGGCTTCAATGCCGCCAACCCCCCAGCCGACAATGCCGAGGCCGTTGATCATCGTCGTGTGCGAATCGGTGCCGACGAGCGTGTCGGGATAGTACACGCCGTCTTTTTCGAGCACGCCTTTCGCCAGATATTCGAGGTTGACCTGATGCACGATGCCGATGCCGGGCGGCACGACTTTGAAGGTGTCGAACGCCTGCATCCCCCACTTCAAAAATTCATAGCGTTGGCGGTTGCGCTGAAACTCGATTTCC
>CAZWAK010000226.1:0-10561 GCA_964631865.1 uncultured Heliobacteriaceae bacterium
ACTTTGATGCCGACTTTCTTGCAGTTCTTTACGAATTCCAACGAGCGCGCGGCGGAGATGCCTTTCTTGATGTTCTTCAGGATTTGATCGTTGCCGGATTCAAACCCGACGATGAACAAACGACAACCGGAATCCGCCAACACCTTCAGCGTTTCGTAGTCCAGATGCGAACGCGACGTGCTCGACCATTGAAATTTCAGCGGCTTGAACGCCTTCGCCATTTCGATCATCCGCTTCGGGTTATACGTGAACGTGTCGTCGTCAAAGAAGATTTCTTTCAGTCCTTCTGGCTTGAACGCATCGAGCGCGTATTCGACTTCATTGGCGACATCCTGCACCGAACGCTGTCGCCATTTGTGGCCGTCAAACGTCTGCGGCCACAAACAAAACGTGCAAAGCGCCGGACAGCCGCGCGTCGAATAAAACGCAATGAACGGATGCTGCAAAAACGGCACGTTGTAGTTTTTGATGTTCAGATCGCGGCGATAAATCTTCGTGACCCAGGGGAATTGATCGAGGTTTTCAACGGGCGGATCGGGCGGCGTCGAAACCATCTGATTGCCTTTCAGGAAATGCACGCCGGGAATCGTGTCGAGCGATTCGCCATTGGCAAAGCGCGTCACGGCAAAATCGAATTCCTTGTGCGTCACAAAATCAATCGCTTCGCTCGCGTGCAGCGCGACTTCCGGGTGCGTCGTGACGGGCGGGCCGACGAAGGCGATTTTCAAATCCGGCTTGAGCGACTTCATCATCTCCGCCAGCTTCACATCGTTGTTGAAGCCGACGTGCGACGTGAACAAAATGACGAAATCGTAGTCTTTCGCAATATTTGCCGTCTCGGTCGGGCTGACGTGATGCGGCGGCGCGTCGAGCAGGCGCGATTCTTTGATCATCGCTGCCGGATAGCCGAGCCAGACCGGATACCAATAACTTTCAATTTCGCGCGTCGCAGGCCAGCGCGACGATGCGCCGCCATCGAATTTCTCGAACGAAGGTGGATTGAGCAAAAGCGTTTTCATTCCCATAGATCAATTGGTGTTCAGGATAGTATCAAGCCGCAAGACTACTGATCTCAGGGAGATTTGGCAAGTAGGGCAGCGCCGATCAGGGCCGGTCGAAATCCGGTTTTCGTTCGAGCGTAAAGACGAACACGCGCTCGCCGGTTTTGGAACTGATGTCGGTATGCAAGCTGACGACTTGGAGACCGAGAATGTCTTGGATAAGGGCGTTGAGCAACGGTCGTCCTTGATCTATCAACTCTTGTCGCATTTGCTTGATGAGTTGGCGTCCGCGCTTGGAATCCGCTTGCGCCAACTTCAACTCCGCTTGTGTGAGGACATTTTTGAGCCGCACCAGAATCATATCTTCGATGATGAAGGTGCGCGCATCCAGTGGGCCGCGCCCCATAAACTCTTTTTCAAAGTGAATGATGGCTTGGCTAATTTCTCGTTCCTTGTCGCGTTGATTGGTCATAGCGTTGGTAGATGATTGCCGCTTCAGCCGTTCCCAGGATTGGGTCATTTTCCCTCCTGTCTTGCCGGGCGAGTAAACGGCTGCTGAAAAGCTTCGCTCGCCCGGCAGTTGAATAAACTATTTCGTTAGCTGCTATTCGCCCTGCCCCAGCGAGAAGGCCGGTTCGCCGTTCAGAGTACACAAATTTTCGGTCTTTATAAAATCCAGTCCTGCCGCATTGATCCGACGCAACAGGCCAAGAATATGATCGTGCGTCACTGTGTACCCGTTGGTGCTGGTTTTCTTGAAGCGACACCGCCAATGATCGGTGCAGAAGGTTTCGGGAAAACCGCCCGGCCAGACTTTGACGCCGCGATTGGTGATGAGCTTAATCTCTAAGCCCTCGCCGCTGACGTGTTCCAGTTTGCGGGCGAGTTCTTCGGGCGACATATCGGGCTGATGGATAAAAACATCCACGCCGACCAGCTTCTTTTCTGCCGGAGTTCGTCTCGTGGTGGCGACCTGAAACGCCGCACGAGACTTCGAGGCTTCATACTTGACCACCGGCAACGTCTGCGGCAGTTGTCCCAACCGTTCGATGACCGCTGTCGCAAATTGCTCGGTTCCCACGCGCGCTGTGGTGTAATCGTCTGAACTGATTTCACCCGTGTGAACGCCGTCCTCAATCGTTCGCAGCCAGGCGTTGTGAATCTTCGCCGCGCATTCGGCCTGCCCGATATGCACCAGCATCATCATCGCGCTGTGCAACAAGCCCGACGGATTGGCGATGCCTTGCCCGGCAATCGCAGGCGCTGAACCGTGAATGGCCTCGAACATCGCAATGTTGCTGCCGATGTTGGCCGAGCCTGCCATTCCCACGGAGCCGGTCATTTCTGCAACGACGTCCGAGATGATGTCGCCGTACAAGTTCGGCGTGACGATGACGTCAAACGCTTCCGGCGTCGTCGCCAGTCGCGCCGTGCCGATGTCCACGATCAAATGCTCCGTCGCAATGTGCGGATATTCGGCGGCAATTTCGTTGAAGACTTTGTGAAAGAGACCATCGGTCAACTTCATGATGTTGTCTTTGGTCAGGCACGTAACCTTGCGACGATTGTTCGCCACCGCGTACTCAAATGCATAGCGGCAGATGCGTTCGCAGCCCGGACGCGAAATCAGTTTCAGACATTGCACCACGTCGTCGGTTTGTTGATGTTCGATGCCAGCATAAGTGTCCTCTTCGTTTTCCCGAATCACGACGACATTCATCGCCGGATGTTTGGTGACGACGAACGGATGATAGGACACACAAGGCCGCACGTTGGCAAACAGCCCCAGCGTTTTGCGAATCGTTACGTTCAGGCTTTTGTAGCCACCGCCCTGCGGCGTGGTGATCGGGCCTTTCAGAAAGACGCGCGTCCGCCGCAACGAGTCCCAGGCTTCCGCTGGAATGCCGGAGCTGTTGCCCGCCAGATACACTTGTTCGCCGATGGTGATTTCTTCAATGGCGAGTTGCGCGCCCGCCGCTTCCAGCACACGTAACGTGGCCGCCATGATTTCCGGCCCGATGCCGTCGCCGCGCGCGATAGTAATGGATACAGGGTTCATTGGTCGGTTCCTTTCTGGAGGAGTTTGATTTTCAATCTGACTGGTTGACAGCACGCGCGGTTCACACCACTGCCGCTTCGCTGAGCAATGGCTTGAAGCTGTGCTGGTGCTGATCGTAGGCATAAAAAATGCCGCTCTCAGCGCGGTAGAACAGCCCGTGAAATTGAATTTGCTCGCGCCACATCGCCGTCAGGCGACTCAGCCGCTCAATTTGTTCGGCCACTTGCTCCTGCATTCGTGCCGCCTGAATCTGCGCCTTTTTGAGTCGTTCCATTAGAGAATTGGAGGATGATTCGCCTTCATTCCGTGCCAGCGTTTTGGCTTTGCCGCCCAACAATTGAATCTGCGCTTCCGGGCTTTCGGCGTGCGAATGCCCCACCAGCAACACGCCCTTCACGCCCAATTCCGCGATGGCCCATTCCACCAATTCGGTCACTCGCGCATCGTCTATCTGCAAGCGGTTAGGCGGCAGCGCCACTACGGCTAACACGTTGTCGGGAAATGCTTCGTCCAACTGCGCCAACAACTGCGTATCGTTGTGCGCCAGGACTAACCAATCTACGGCGAGTGGTTGCGTGTGTGACAGGGATTGACGAATTTGGTGAATGTACGGATTGGCGGTCGTGATTTTTTGTAACATACTTTTCTTCCTTTCGTGCTGAAGCAATAAAAAAGCCGGGCTGAAACCAAACGTTTCAGGTCCGGCTGATCCAAAACAACTCTTAATCGTTTCGGCTTCGCGTAGGGAATGAGGGCGTTGTCGCAGTCAACTTGCCGATCAACCGCGCGCAACATCAGCGTCGAACGAGCGTTCGCTCGACCGTTCGCCGTTAAGCGAGATAAATCGCGTTGGGGTCGCCGTAAAAACGGATGGGCGCAAGTGGTTGCGTCGTTGCCGGTGGCATTATTTCCGTGCGCCAATACTTGAGCAGCGCTGTGGTGATCAGATAATGGAATAGATTACGCATTGCCGTTTCTCCTCAATTGTCAGGGGCAAAAGAAAAAGGCCGGAAGATTGCTGCTTGCGATCTTCCGGCCTTTTTCTACAGGCGCTTCGTCCTGTACAATTTTTGCCGTTTTTTGTAACGCCTGTCTACTCTAGCGTTGCTATTTATCCAGAGTATCCAGGTAAAGCTGAACGGATAATAGGGAGAAGCCGAGAATGTGTCAATGGGGTTTGCAAATTTTTTTGACGACAATCTGCCCGCCATCTCTCGGCTATTCTTTCGAGTACGCTACGCCGAGCGCTTTCGGTGGGTTCGCGCGGCTGATGAAGCCTGCGAGCACGACAATGGTCAGCACATACGGCACGATCTGAATAAATTGATTCGGGATGTTGACCGTGCCTTGCATCCGAATCGCCACCGCTTGTGCAAAGCCAAACAGCAAACACGCCAGCATCGTGCCGACGGGGTCCCACTTGCCGAAGATCAACGCGGCGAGCGCAATGAAGCCGCGCCCCGCCGTCATGTTGCGCGTGAACAGCGAATTCTGCCCAATCGAAAGATACGCACCGCCGAGCGCCGCCAACGCGCCCGAAATCAACACGCCGGCATACCGCATCCGCCACACGCTGACGCCCGCCGTGTCTGCCGCTTCCGGGTTTTCACCAACCGCGCGCAACCGCAGGCCAAAGCGCGTGCGATAGAGCACATAAAACGTGATGACGACTGCGACGAGCGCAAAATACACGAGCGGATTTTGGTTGATGATCGAAGCCAGCACGGGCGAGGTTTGCGGATTGAAGAGTTCCCAATCCGTCAACGTCTGTTCACGCGGCAATTGTGGCGTGTTGCCCGTCGTGCCGAAAAAGACGCCGCACAACAACGCGGGCACGCCGAGAAACATAATGTTGATCGCCGTGCCGCTCACGACTTGATCGGCGCGATAATTGATCGTCGCCAGCGCGTGAATCGCTGCGACAACCAAACCTGCCGCCACTGCTGCCAGCACGCCGATCCAGGGATTGCCCGCATAAAACGTCACAAGCGCCGCCGTGAATGCGCCTGCGAGCATAATGCCTTCGAGCGCGATGTTGATGACGCCGGAACGTTCGCAATACAACCCGCCAAGCGCGGCTAAAATCAACGGCGTGGCTAAGCGAAGCGTGGAAGCAACGAGGGTGAAATTGAAGATAGTGCGGAGCATGGGTGATTGGAAATTGGAAATTTGAGATTTGAGATTGAGCCGCCAGCGCAGCAGGTAAGATTGCAAATCTGAGCGATGAAGACTTTGCTTATAAATGACAAGACCAGTTCGCGGTCATCTCAAATTTCCAATCTCAAATCTCAAATCCTCAGTGCGTGAGCGCGTACATCACATAATTTACGCCAAACTTATACGCTTCGTTGGTTTGCTCAATCGGCGCGAACGGGTCGTCCGACCATTGCCAGAAGTCGCTGATGTCGTTGTTGTAATTGATGACCATCAGCAAGCGGCCTTTGTCGTCTTCGATGCCCCAAAACTCCGGCGACATCGAACCATAATTGCCGGTGCTCGTGTACGGCGCGGGAATGTCCAGCGTCTTGATCGAAAAGAAGCAATTGAAGACCGGATGCGAAATGTCGAGCTTCTTCAATTGAAATTCGGGGAAGGCCTTTTTGACTTGCGGCTCGAAGACGTACCAATCGCGCTGGCGAAAATCGTCGGCAAGAATAAAGCCGCCGCGCAGGCAATATTCGCGCATCCCGGCAATTTCCTGATCGCTCAAATTCATAAAGCCCATCTCGCACAAATAGGCCATCGGGTATTTGTACAAATCCGGATCCGTGAAACCGTAAATCGGTTCGTTCACATCCAGGTGAATGTCGAGCTTCGAGAGTTCCGAAATGATTTTGTTCAAGTGGCGACCCGCACCTGGCCAATCGTGTGACCAGGGGAAACCGCCATCACCCAAATGCGACCAGTAATTGGCGTACATTCCCATATCAAAGCGCAGCCGCGCCATAATGAATTTGCCTGACAAATCGGCTTGGTCTTTGGGCACTTCGTAGTACGTTGGCAGCCCTTCCGCATTGCGCTTTTGCCGCCCGCCGCCGCGTCGTTGTGCGATGGCGACTGTTGCGATCAACGCCAGCAGCAACAGGCTTACGACGAGCAGCGGCCAACGGTTCTTCAGGTTCCAGGAAGTCAGCATTTTCATAACCGCCTCAATTGCTCTTCAACTTCAATAACAATTCCAATGCCTTGCTATAACTCGGCGCGAGTTCCAGCGATTGCAACAACGCCTTGCGCGAATCGCGGCGATTGCCGTCGGCAAAATGCGCGCGCGCCAAATTGTAATGCGCTTCGGCCAAATTTGCAGGCTTTAAGTTCAGCGCCACTTGATATTCCGTGATCGCCTGCCTGGCTTCGTTGCCTTCGACGTACAAATCCCCCGCCTGCGTGTGCAACGCCGCATCGAACGGGTTGATGTAGAACGCGAGCTTCAAGGCTTCGAGCGCCTTCGCTTTGTCGCCCAACGCCAGCCGCAATTCAGCGAGCTTCTTCACCGCGTCGTAATTGTTCTCATCAATCTTCACCAACGCTTCCAACGTGTCCGCTTGCCCTTGCTTGTTGCCTTGCTTCTCGTAAATGGCGGCGAGCGTTTCATACGCGCTGCCTTCGCCGTCGTAGTACGGAAAGACTTCAATCGCCTTCTTCAAATAGCCAATTGCCTTGTTCGCGTCTTCGTCTTTCAGCATCGTGCCTGCAAGCAGGTTGGCTAGGAAATCTTCGGGGTTGCTTGCGAGCGCCGCGAGCGCCGCTTCTTTCGTGGGCTTTTCGCCCGGCTTGCGGTTCCACAACGATTCGCCCGCTTTGACATATTTGCCAACTTTGCCTTGCAAATACTCATTGAAGTTCTTGTCAAAATCCGCAGGCGTCGTATTCAACGCTTGTTGCAGCGCGTCCATATTTTTCACGCCCGCTTTGTACTTCGCCAGCATGTCCAGAATCTTCTCGAAGCCGTATTTTTCGGTGATGAATTCACAGACTTGCGAGGCGACAAAGTACGCGAGCGGCACGGAATCCGGCGTCTTCGGGCGTAGGAAGCCGCCGTCCAAATCCGCAATCTTGAAGAAGCGTCCTTCGGCGAACGCTTTCAGCGTCATCACATTCCAATCGTCGCCCCAACCCGGTCGCGCACGGCGTTCCTCAAACACGCTCAAGCCTTCCGAGAACCAGCGCGGGATGCGGTTGTCGGTCGTTTGCAGCGTGATGACGTGCGTATATTCGTGCCACAGCGTGCTGCCCCAATTGAACTCGCCTGCTGCACGCGCCGAGGGCGAATCCAATGTCACGACTTGCCCGAAACAAACGCCCAACGCGCCGAGTCCCGGCAAGCCGAGCGTGCGCACGGCGAAGTCATCGTGGTTTTCGTAAATCTCAATGGTGATCGGCGCGCGCGGCGTGAATTTGTATTTCGTGCTCAACGTCTTCAACGCTTCGTCGAGCAAATTGCCCGCATACGGCGCAATCGCAGGCGTCTCTTTTTCCGAAGCGCGAATGATGAAATCGCCGTGCTTCGTCGTCGGGTATTCGGCCAGCACGTCGAGCAAATCCAGCAGGTTTTTGGCGCGCACATTGAACGGATCGCCTTTGAACCCGGCTTCCATAATCGCGCGACCTTCTTCGACTTTGCCGAGCCGCGTCAGCGCGATGCCGTAACTCAACTGCGCATCCCACAACTTCGGCGACAGCTCCATTGCCTTTTTAGAAAGGTCAGCGGCTTCCGCATAACGCCGCGTGTTCGTGGCGAAATGCGAAATCGTTTCATAGAGCTTGCCGTACTTCGGATTGATCGCCAGCACCGCTTTTTCTTCGGCTTGTTGCTCGGCGGTTTTGTATTGCAGCCAGAACAGCGCGGCTTTCAATGAATGCGCGTCCAGCGAATTCGGATTGATCTTCAACGCGGCATCCAGATCGCTCAACGCTTCGGCAAAATCTTCGCGTTCCATCCGCGTCATCGCGCGCAGCGTGAAGGCTTCGACATAGTTCGGGTTGATTTCGAGCGCCTTCGTCAACGCCGCCTGCATCTCTTCGCCGCCTTCGATTTGTTTGTTGGCCGCGATGCCGAGATGTGTGCGCGCCGAATTCGCGTTGATCTCCAGAGCTTCTTTGTAAAAGTCGGCGGCTTCAGCGTAGTTGTATTTCGACGTGTACAACTCGCCGCCGACCAATTTCGCTTCGATGAATTCGCTGTCTTCGCTGCCCGCTTCGAGGATGACATCATTGGCGTCCTGATATTTTTCGAGGTACGTCAATGCCTGGGCAATGAGCGTCAAATCTTCCGCCGTTTTTTCTTTCTCAGAATTGTAAAGTTGAATGAACGTTTTGAAGATCGGTTCGGCGAGTTCTTCTTTGCCGGTCAGCACGAGCAGTTCGGCGCGACGAAAATCCGCGCGATGCTTGATCGTATCTTTCCCGGTTCTGCCGATGCGCTCGAATTCATTGATGGCTTCGTTGTAACGCCCCGTGATCGCGTAGACTTCCGCCAACGCAAGCTTCGCTGGTTCGCTGTTGTATTTCTTCGCGGCAGCCTCGGCTTCTTTGTACTTGCCGATTTCGAGATACACGCGCAACAATCCGGCTTGCGCTTCGGCTTCGTTCGGATTGGCCGTGAGCAGGCGATTGAGTTGCGTAATGGCTTCAGCGTAGTTGCCCTGCTTCAGTTCATCGAGCGCGTCTTCGAGCGTCGGCGCTTGTGCCGCAGCACAAGCCGTGAGCAGCAGCACGATGACGTACAAGGCTGACGTCACGGAATTCAATCGAATCGTTTTGAAAAATTCTTTGAGCATACTTTCGCTACCTCTAATTCGCGCTGTAACTATCATTCTTCATTTCTCCTTCTTCCTTCTTCCTTGTTTATCGCGAAGATTTTTCCTCGAAAAATAATGAAGAAGGAAGAAGGAAAAATGAAGAATTGCTGCGCATGCAGTTCTTACTTCTGCTTCGTCTTAATCTTTTCGTTGATCTCCGCCAATTGCAGCAGCAGCTTTTCCAATTCGTTTTCGTACTCATCTTCTTTCATCGCAGCCTTCTTCGCCTTCAGGATTTCGACTTCTTTTTCGAGCCGCATCTTCTCGCCGTAGACTTTCTGCAACTCGACATCGCCACCGGCCAATTGATAGAACAACGAATCGAAGTAGGTGTTTTTCGCCAGGCTGCCATCCGTTTCGCCGGGCTTTTCGGAACCTTTGCCGTCGCCGTTGTCATCCAGCAGCGCGTGTTCGGTGACGAGGCGATTTTGTTCCTTGTAAAACTTTTCCAATTGCAGCGTCGTGTAATTGAACGCTTCCAGCACCGAGATGCGGTTGTTTTGATCGGCGTCGGCATCTTTGCTGCTCAAGGCCTGCACGAAGTAGCCCGCAAAATGCGTCGCGTTGGTTTCCATGCCGCTGCGTGTCGCGGTAATCGTGACGTGACCGGGCGCAGACAACGGTTTGATGAATTCGCCGCTTGCGGTGGCCGTGTTGATGACCACGACCTGGCGCGCGGGCAAGGCTTTAATCATCGTCGCGTATTCATTGGCGTTGATGTCCGGGCCGATCAAATTGAACTTGGCCTCTTTGCCATCAAAGCTGCCGTGTCCAATCATAAAAATGAACACTGTGTGATCTGGCTTGCAGTTAGAACGCAGCGTCGCAAACGCCTTGCGCACTTCGGCAGCCGTGGCTTTGGGTTCGGTGGATTCGGACAGGAAGATCAGGTTTTCCTGGGCAAAGCCTAACTTGTCGAGCAGCGTCGTTTTCAACTCGCCCGACCATTTGGCGAACTTGTTGGCAAACTCTTCTTCGCCACCAATGCCCGCGATGATGAGCGCGAATTTGTTCGGGTCGGGAATGGATTTCGGCGCAGGCGTTGCGGCTTGTGGAAGCGCAGCGGCTTGTGCTTGGGCCGGAGCTTTGGCGGTTTGCGCGCAAGCCGATGAAAGCAACAAGCTAGAGCAGATTCCAAATGCGATCAGTTTATTCATAGTGGTTTTCGTTGCCCTTCACCAAATCGTTTGAATGTTGGCGGCCTGAATTTTGTGATCTGCTGTGACGAGCGGCAGATTCAAATGTAGCGCCGTCGCCGCGATATTTCGATCCGGCATATCTGGCACAACCAAGCGAGGAATTTGCTGCACTGCCAGTGCAATGCCAGGAGTCAGGTCAATTGGCACAAAGCTGCTGCCAGGAAGATTTATCGCTTGCATTAAACTCGGCAGTGTTGTCGGCGCGAGCTTATTCTTATCCAGCAAATAGACAATCTCAACTAACGAAATCGTAGGCAAATAAATTATCCCGCCCTGGCTTACAGCGCCGTTAATGGCTGCCCTTGCGGAGGCGGAAAGATTTGGCGACCGCGCGAAATACCAAATAGCGGCGTGCGTATCAACGACTAAATTACTCATGCTTTCTGCTCTTCGTCGTAGAAATGTTCACGAGGAAAATTCGCCCAAGCTTCGCGGCGGGCCTCATCAATTTCGGTTCTCCAAGAACTCAGGTGGTAAGCCACCATATCTTGTAGTTCAAGGGCC
>CAZWAK010000227.1:0-10480 GCA_964631865.1 uncultured Heliobacteriaceae bacterium
ACACGAATTTACACGAATGAATTCGCAGCCTTAAAATGTGCCTGACTGTTTGCCTCTCACAGCCATCAGCCAGGTGGAGCGGCTTTTCTAATTCGTGTCAATTCGTGTAAATTCGTGGCCAAATTATGAACAAAGCAATCCTGCAACGCCTGCGTGTTCCACTCGGATTTTTGACCGCGATGCTGTTTCTCGTGTTCTCGCAACCCTCGTGGCGAACCATCGCCATCGGCGTGCCCATTGCGTTGTGTGGCGTGGCGATGCGTGCGTGGGCGGCGGGGCATTTGCGCAAGAATGCCCAACTCGCCGTCAGCGGGCCGTATGCGTACACGCGCAATCCGCTCTATTTCGGTAGCTTCATCTTAGCCATTGGCATCGTGATTGGCGGTGGCAGTTGGTGGCTGGCCGTGTTGTTGCTCGGCTTTTTTCTGGCTGTGTATGTGCCTGTGATGCAGGCCGAAGCCGCGCACATGCACGAACTCTTTCCGCGCGATTTTGCGGCGTACGAACAAAACGTGCCGTTGTTTGTGCCGCGTCTGACGGCTTGGCGAACGGGTGCGGCGGCGCGCTTCGATCAAGGCTTGTATTTGAAGTACCGCGAATATCGTGCTTTGATTGGGCTAGTGATGGTGATTGGCATTTTGGTCTTGAAACTTATGATTTGACGCATTGTCCATTGTCTATTTTCTCTTGTCCATTATTTGACACAGAGCGTCGTTGACTACTTTTTCTGCCTGTCAATGGAAAATAGAAAATGGACAATAGACAATGATTTCAGGCGTAGCGTGATGCGAAATATATTGCTTTTGACATTGCTGATAATTGGCCTCATTCCGGCTTGTAAATCAAAGCCGCGCGTGCCTGCCGCGCCGCCTGCGCCCAAAGTCCTCGCGCCGCACCGTGAGTACAAACAACTTCCCTTCCCCGCCAGCGAAAAGCTCACCTATGAATTGCGTCTCACACGACTGCCGCTTTCGATCAATGCGGGAACCATCGTTTTTCAAAGCGTAGGCATCACGTCGCAACCAATAATTGATCTCGAATTTCCATCGTCACCGAAAGACCTGTTACTGCATCTGCGCGCGACGATTACGGCCAAAGGATTGGTGCTCAGAATTTTTGGGTTGAGCGTGAATGATCGCTTCGAGACGTTAGTGGACGCGAAGGATTTCCGCATGCGTGCGGTGCTGCGCGAAATTCAGGAAGGAAAAAAACACAATTTGCAAACGGGGCTGTTCGACTATGAAAAGAACGAAGCGAACTATCGCACGCAGGATTTGAATGCCCCGCAAACCCCGCCGCGCGAAAAGCTCGTCAAGCTCGAACCCGATATGCAGGATTTGCTCTCGGCGTTTTACCTGCTGCGGTTGCAGGAGCTAAAGGAAGGCCATTTGTACAAGTTTCCGCTTATTTACGAAGGCGAACGCAAAGACTTCGATTTGCTCGTACAGGGACACGAAGAAGTCGAAACCGATCTTGGCAAATTCAAGACCATCAAGATTCAGGCAGGATTATTCGGCCCCGGACGATTAAGCACGCGCGAAGGCGAGTTTTTTATATGGGTTACAGAAGACGCAACTCATATGCCCGTGAAGCTGCAAGCCAAAACCTCCGGCGCAACCATCACCGCTTCGCTCAGCAAAAAAGAGTGATGACCCCTACGGTTACTTGCGTCGGTGTGCAGCCAACAGGAAATCGTAGCGGTGAGTAGCACTGAAAAAACGGCGATCAATTTGATGATTCTCATTCGTAGTCTCCTTTGGTTTTTGTTGCGCGGAGAGACTACGACAAGAATTCTCAACCGTATGCGGGCATTCCGATGAACGCGGAAAAATAATGGATGAACGCGGAGAGCGAGAGGGTAAGAAGAGAGGAAAAGAAACGAGACACTGGAAAAAGTGCTCTGTAGGCCAGAGACTGGGTGGCAAGACGCAGAACGCCAGATGAGGAATTAGCAATTGCCTGTCTTACTGAGAAGTAGTAAAAGAATTTCATGAGCGACCAAGCTAAGGAAAAGTTCAGCGACATTTTTCATCGGAACACTACTTATCCAACCGCTGGAAGTATTTTCTCTTTCAAGCCCAAATCTATTCCCGAAATTAAGGACGATTGCATAATCGTGCTCGATACCAACTCACTACTTGTCCCTTTTACAACAGGCAAAGACAGTCTGGATGCGATTGAAAACATATATAAAGACCTCGTTGGTAAAAAACGGTTGATTATTCCTGGACAGGTTGCACGGGAATTTGCGGAGCACCGCGTTTCAAAATTGGTAGACCTCTATCAGCAAATCTCAAATCTTAGGGAAGCCGCCAAGCAATTGGACCTTGGGAATTATCCATTACTGGAGAATTTGCCTGCCTATCAAAATGCTAGGACGGCCATAAAAGCTGCTAACAAATCCATCCGAGAGTATAAAGAAACCTTGAACGATGTCCTAAGCGAAATTAGTAAATGGTATTGGAATGACCCTGTGAGTACGCTCTATAGAAGATTATTTAGCAGTGATGTGGTTATGGAATTGGAGATAGATAAGGACGAGATAACGAAGAGAATCAATAGAAACTCCGAATTTAAGTTGCCCCCGGGATATAAAGATAAGGGAAAACAAGATGAGGGAGTAGGAGATTACATTATCTGGTACACCATACTCAAAATCGCTACGGACTCCAAAAAGAGCGTGATATTTGTCTCTTTAGATGAAAAGACAGATTGGATGATTAAAAGTGCTGGCCAAGCACTTTATGTTCGCTACGAGCTTATAGATGAATTTTGCCGCGTTTCGGGTGGGCAATCTTTTCATATAATGAAATTTTCGGAATTCCTTAATCTTTATGGTGCTCCTAAAGATGTTGTAAAAGAAGTACAAAATGAAGAGAGTCAAATTCCAATTTATACGGACCAACCTCTTGACCATTTGCTCTCAGATATATCCTCTCAAATGGAGACTGAAATTCGACGCTTTCTCGCTGAGGTAGGTCGGCTAGACAGATATACGAGAGAATTTCCAACTGATATCTCTCAACTCATACGTTATGGGTTTAAAGAAATAACCCTCGCTTTAGAATTTGACGCATTATGCAATGCTTATTATGCTGGCAGGTATATTAGCGAAAAAGGTATTCGCCAAGCTATTGACGATGGAATTCGAGTTTTACAAAGCATTCAAAATCTCTTTCATGAAATTCACTTGGTTCATGCTGTCGTGCCAATTTACGCTGACCCAACCTGCAACATACCAATAGAAGGAGTGAAAGGGGAAATTTTAGAGACGAGACGGCATCCTAGCGGTGTTGTTGCTGGATACAAAATTTTCCCGACGACGATGCCTGTTAATAAACAAGGCGTAAGAGTCTCTTGGGAGTGGAACAATCGCCAGAGCTTCGGCGAATTCTGGTATCGTGATCCAAATACAAATGAAATCCGGCATTTCAATGGAACATCAAATGAATTTGTCGGAAGAGACTTAAATGAGATTTAGATAGCCTTCAATCCTCCCAGAATCTAGTTTTGACTGTGTCAACATTTCTAGCCCGATTTTCCAGTCCGATCAGAGAAATATC
The DNA here is from genome assembly GCA_964631865.1 of uncultured Heliobacteriaceae bacterium. Taxonomy (GTDB): domain Bacteria; phylum Acidobacteriota; class Blastocatellia; order RBC074; family RBC074; genus JAFDVL01. The sequence goes on from CAZWAK010000227.1 coordinate 3,564, forward strand.
TTGTCTAAACTTTATCTCGTTTCCACGTGGTCTCTCCATTTCCCTTTCTCAATTCCGTCCACTTGCTTCAGAACTCGCAGGCGCTTTCTGATTGACGGTTTTGAAATCATTGTAGTGCAGAATCGAATTGAAGAGCATTCCAAATTCGCCGTGATTCTGCCAGCGATAACACGGATTCGTCGCAAACAACAACACACGCCCGCTGCCGACCGGCACATCCACAATCGCGGGACGATTTGTGATTTCGTTTGCGCCGCGCATCAAGCCGCTCAGCACCGCTTTGTCACCGCCGGGCAAACGCATCAAGACTTGCTTCGCGCGCTCCGTTTCCGGCACGTTCAGCAGCGGCCCGTTGGCATAGCGCACGGGAATCGTTTTCTTGTCATAGCCATAAAACACGGGATGTGTCGGTTGCAGGATTTCGGCTTCGACAATTGGGCCGGGCGCGTAAAATTGCGGTGACGTGCGCCCCGCATCAATCGTGCGCGTCAGTCCGAATTCGGGTGGAAAGAAACTCGCCGAGCCAAGCGTGATGAGTAGGCCGCCGGAGTTGATAAACTTTTCAAATTCGACCACGCCAGCCAAACCCATTCCGCCCGTGATGTCTTCGGACGAGCCATATACGCCCATCGTTTTGAATTGCTCGGTTTTCGTGTAGGCGAGCGGTTTGCCTTTCGATTCAATGTCAAAGACGATGCGCTTGCCGCTGCCGCCTTGATTCGGCATCAGAATCACATCGTACGCCGCGCGCAGATTGCCTTGTTTGACGCGCTCTTTGTAAATCAAATCGTACGGCACGCCGAATTGATCCAGCGCGTGGCGCACCCAACCGACTTCCTGCGTACTGCCCCACATTGTGTAGACCGCAAGACGCGGCAAATCCACGTCGTGTGTGGCAACGGCGGGCATTTCATTCAAAGCCGCTGCATTCAAGCCAAGCGGTGCAATCGCGTTCTTCACTTGCTCAAACACATCTTTGCCGTTTTGATTCGCCGCGATGACAAATGATCCGGCGGGGAAATCTGCGTTGCCGGATTTGAAGGACGCTTCCACCGCACTGACCTTTAAGTCTTTCAAGCGATAGCGCAGCGTAACCAGATTGTTCGCGCCGTTGTGCGCAATCGCGTATGCCTTTGCGCCTGCGCCGCCATTCATCGCACCTGCCAATTCGACTTTGTTCACGGCTTCGACAGGCACGTCGAGAATCGCTTTGTCCGCGCTTTCTTTCACGTCCGTTTGTGTCATCAAGCCCATTGTCCAACCCGTGTCGTCGTACGTGCGCAAGTTGGGATCGGGGAAGTTTTGTTTTTCGAGCAGAATTTTCGCCAAGCGCCCATAGGGCTGATCGCGCTTGACGATATACGAACCCGCCGGAAATGTGCCTTCTTTCAATTTGACTTCTGCCGTTGCGCGTCCGACTTCGATGCCTTGTGTGCGCAGAATGTTTACGAGCGTGGCGACGCGCGTCATATCTTTGTGCGAGGCAATCACAAAACCGTGCGGCGCTTCGTTCTTGCCTGCTTCAATCGAATTGCGGCTCTTGCGATAAAAGTTTTCCAGCACGACTTTCGGAAACTCCGACGTCAACTGCAACGCGCTCAACACGCCGGTTTGCATGTAATTCGTGTTGTTGCGCATTGACCAGACGACTTCTTTGTAGGGCGGCAGCGGACGATACCATTCGCGCGAAGTTTGACCGGCTCCGTTCGGAGGCGCCACTTTGCGGCTCATTGTGTTTGCGCCGCCATTGCCGAACGTTTCGTACATGCGCAGGATGCCGTTGTGATTCGACGACATAAAGCCGAGATAACCGGGCGACCACATGTCTACAAAACCGTGCGTCCACACGCCGGGCATGCCGTACTTAATCATCTGCGCCATTTCAAAATTCGAGAACCACGGCAGTTCGCCGTACAGAATCGGGTCGAGCGTCGGTTGCTGCGGCGCTTGCCCGCTGAAGGTATACAGAAACGGAACCGATTCGTGCAGGTCGTGCATAATCGGCGGATGCCATTGCAAGTACCAATCGAGTCCCGCCTTCATTGTGACTTGCGAGTAATTGATGTCGCGGTTGTTGTCGTGAAAGATGTATTTGCCCCAGTACGGCGGCCCCGGAATGCGGTCGTCTTCGGTTTTCTCGGCAATCTTGTGGCGATAGTACCAATCCACGTAGCGGTCGCGTCCATCGGGTTCGGACACAGGCGTAATCATCACAATCACGTTGTCACGAATGTTGTTGATGAGCGGCGAATCTTCGACCGCCAAACGATAGCCGAGTTCCATCACCATTTCCGGCGGCCCCGTTTCGGCGCTGTGCAATCCGGCGGTGAAGTGATAAATCGGCTTTGCTTTGGCAATCACGTCACGCGCCTGTTCGTCGCTGAGGCGGCGCGGATCGGCCAGTTGCGCCAAGTAGTCGCGATATTGTTCGAGGTTGCGAATCGTGTCTTCGTTGGCAATGGCGACGACAATGATGTCACGGCCTTCATCGGTTTTGCCAGCCACAAAGACTTTGACGCGCGGGCTTTTGTCGGCCAACGCGCGAAAATATTTGTAGATGCCTTCGGTGTACGTCAATTTCTGCGGCGTGCCGATGTGATAGCCGAGTACGTCTTTGGGCGAAGGAATCCCCGCGACTTTCGGCAAGTGATCTACGAGCGGGCTGAGGAATTCCGGCTTCGTCGTCCATTCTTTGACCGAACGCGCAAAGTCGTCGTCCATTGGTTGTTTGGGGGCTTGCGCAATTGCGCTCGTGAACAAGGCCAGCAAAAGAAGGAATCGTAGGGATCGCATTGGGGTCTCCTGATCGCGCGAAACGAATTGCTTTTACGCGGCGCGCGAAGTTTGCGAAAATGCGTTTGTTGGTGATCGAACGGTTTTGAATACGCCAACCGTCGCGTCATCATAATGGCACAACGCAAGAAGGAGTCAAAGAATCATGCAATATCCTGTACTCATCGAACAAAAGAACGGTACATATCAAGCTACCATCCCGGCATTGGCAGATTTGCGCGTGGAGGCCCCGACCGCTGTCGAGGCATTGCAGAAAGCACAACAAGCAGCGGAAGAATATTTAGCGCAAATTACAGTTGCTACTATCGAAGTTCCTAAGCAAGAAATATCAGAACCTCGCCGCAACAGTCCGCAGGCATTCTTGCAAGCATTAGAAATCTTCAAAGGCCACGAAGACGCGATGCGTGAACACTTCGCGGAAATAGCTGCGGAGCGAGAACGAGAGCGGGAAGAGCGGGAAAGGTTAAATGCGGCATGAGCTACTACGTTTTAGATACAGATTCTATCGGCTTTGCGACGCAGTATCATCCGCCAATGATGCAACGTATCCAGCGTCTCGCGTCAGAAGATGAACTGGTAACAACGATCATTACTTTCGGCGAAGACCTGAGTGGATGGTTACCGGCCTGCCGCCGTGCGCCCAATGGCGTGGCGCGTGCGCAGGCATATCTGCGCTTGAGCGACGGCCTGCGTTTTTACAAGCGGATGGATTGCTTACCATTTGATGCAGCAGCGGCAACCATCTTCGAGCAACTGCGCCCCTTGAAAAATCGCATCGGCACAAATGATCTCAGCATCGCTGCCATCGTGCTCGCGGTCAACGGTATTTTGGTCACGCGCAACGCACGCGATTTTCAGCAAGTCCCCAACCTTGTCATTGAAGATTGGACAACATGAAACAACTCTTTGCGCTTCTTTTCATCATCACTTTTTTCTGCTCAGCCTTTGCCCAAACTGCCAAACTCACGCCGCATCGCGTCACGCTCACCAACGGCAAAAGTTACACGCTGAACTTGCCCGCAGGCTATGACATCACCGTCGCCGCGCAAGGCATGAGTCGCGTGCGCTTCTTGGCGAAAAGCCCGGATGACCGCATCTTTGTGACCGATTTATACAACCGCGCGGACAACAACAAAGGCGCGATTTACATTTTGGAAGGCTTTGACGGCAAGCAATTCAAGACGCAAAAAGTTTGGCTGAACAAACTGCGCAACCCGAACAGCATCGCATTTCATACCGACCGAGACGGTACGTACTGGCTCTACATCGCGTTGACCGACAAACTCGTGCGCTATCGCTACACGCTGAAGGAAACCAAGCCGACGAGCGAGCCGGAGACGTTGGCGAAGTTCCCGGATTACGGCTTGAATTACAAATACGGCGGCTGGCATTTGACGCGCACAATTGCGATTGCGGGCAACAAGCTGTACGTGTCGGTCGGCAGCAGTTGCAATTCGTGCGAAGAAACAGAAGAACTGCGCGCGGCGATTTTGGAAATGGAGTTGGACGGCAAGAACAGCCGCGTTTTTGCGAGCGGTTTGCGCAATGCGGTGGGCTTGCGCTGGATCGAAGGCAAGTTGCTGACAACGAATATGGGGCCGGATCACTTGGGCGATGACAAGCCGAGCGACACAATGTATGAAGTCAAAGACGGCACGAATTATGGCTGGCCGTATTGTTATCAACTCGGCAAACGCAACGTCGCTGATCCGCAATTTGCTTCGGCGAAAAAGCGCGTAAGTTGTGACACGTTGCCCGCGCCGTTTGCTTCGTTCATCGCGCACAGTTCGCCGTTAGGTTTTGAATCGTTCGGCGATTATTATTTGGTCGCGCTGCACGGTTCCGGTTTCATCCGCATCGGACACGGCTACGGCGTAGCGATTGTCCGTCCCGGCAAACCGCCGCAGGATTTCATCACGGGCTTTTTGCTGAACCGCAAAATCCACGGACGCCCAGTGGACATTCTGAAATTCGGGCAAGGCTTTTTGCTGACGGATGATTATGCAGGTGTGGTGTATTACGTGTTCAAGAGTTGAGGAAGGTTCATTCACCGCAGAGACGCAGAGAACGCAAAGGAAACGCAGAGGTTTTTTTCAAATGAATGCTCTCTTTTCTCCCGTTTTCTCATCGCCGTCTCTCTGCGCAACCTCGGCGAACTCTGCGCCTCTGCGGTGAAACAAACCTTCCCCCGTTACTCGTCAGGAGAAACTATGATTCTCAAGCTTCGCCAACAAATCGCACTGTTCCTCGCGCTCTCTTTTTTCATCAACGCGCTCGCCTTCGCGCAATCGTCGCGCTATCAACCGACGAACCGCGAACTCACGAAAGACGAAGAAAAATGGGCACGCGATACGTTGAAGTCGCTCACGCTCGACGAAAAAATCGGGCAGATGTTTATGGCCGATGGCAACGCGATTTTTATGAACCGCGAGGTGGATGCCTACAAACAAATCGAACATCACATCAAAGACAACAAGGTCGGCGGCATTCTATGGTTTCGCAGCGATGTGTGGGCGACGGCGGTGCTGACGAATCGTTGGCAAATGATGTCCAGCTTGCCGCTGCTTGTGGCCGCCGATCTCGAAATGGGTTTGGGGATGCGGCTCAACGAAACGCCGTGGTGGCCGCCGAATATGGCGGTTGCCGCAACAGGGGAAACGAGGCTCGCGCTTAATCAGGGAATGTGTACCGCCCGCGAAGCTCGTGCCATCGGCATCAACTGGCTCTTCGCGCCCGTCGTAGATGTGAACAACAATCCGAGCAACCCCGTCATCAACGTGCGTTCGTACAGCGAAGACCCGAAGACCGTGTCAGACTTTGCGACTGCGTTTGTGCAGGGCGCGCAAAGCGAAGGCGCGCTCACGTGCGTGAAGCATTTCCCCGGTCACGGCAACACCGCGACCGATTCGCACATCGGCTTGCCTGTTGTGGACGCGAGCAAAGACAGCTTGAGCAAATTGGAACTCGTGCCCTTTCGTGCATTGATTGGCACCGATTACAAGAAGAACGAAGCCGTCGCGCGCGTGGATGCAGTGATGTCCGCGCACATCGCGCTGCCCAACATCGAAACTGATTTGGCTGCGCCTGTGCGTGCCTTGAGTGCGAGCGAAAAGGCATCCGCCGAATTTACCTCGCAAACCGAAGCGAACGCACCGAAGGTCACGAAGCCCGCGACGCTCTCGCACAAAATCCTGACCGGCTTCTTGCGCGACGAATTGAGGTTCACCGGATTGGTTGTGACGGACGCGATGAATATGGCGGGGATTTCCGCGCGCTACGATGCAGCGACCGCCGCGATTGAAGCCATCAAAGCCGGCGTGGACGTGATCGAAAAATCGCCCGACATTGACGCCGCCATCAAAGGCGTGAAGGCTGCCGTGCAGAAAAACGAAATCGCGGAAGCCCGCATCAATGCGTCGGTCGAACGCATTCTGCGCGCGAAAGCAGCCCTGGGATTGCACGAAAACCGCACCGTAGATTTAGACGCCGTAGACCGCGTCGTGTCGAGTCCGGGCTGCCAAATGGTCGCGCAGGAAATCGCCGACCGTTCGATCACACTCGTGCGCAATGAACAAAAAGCATTGCCACTCAATCGCCAAGGGCGCACGTTGGTCGTGACGTTCACCGACGAAGAAGACCGCGCGGTCACGCAGCCATTTGTGAACGAACTACGCCGCCGCATCCCCACGATTGAATCGGTTGTGATGGATTTGCGTACGCAAGACGATGAAATCAAGCGCGTGCTGGAGCGTATTGATGCGAAGAATTTCGACACCGTGATTTTCGCTTCCACCGTGCGCGCCCGCAGCGGCAAAGGCAGTGTGGCATTGTCGCCGCTCGGCTTGCGATTGGCGGAAGAGTTGGCCAAACGCAATGCGCTCGTGATTTCGTTTGGCAATCCGTACTTGCTGCAAGCGATGCCGAACGCGCCAACGTACATTGCCGCCTACAGCCCGTTTCCGTTCAGCCAACGCGCTGCGGCGAAAGCGTTGCTCGGTGAAATTGAATTTACAGGGAAACTGCCGGTGAGCGTGCCGGGGCTATATGCACGTGGGCACGGACTTAAAGCTGCAAAATGAACCAAGAGAAACTGCCAAAATCAAAAGGCAAAGGGCAAATATCAA
>CAZWAK010000228.1:0-10472 GCA_964631865.1 uncultured Heliobacteriaceae bacterium
CCAGACGAAGGACCGCGCCTTTGAGCGAGCGACAGGCTTCGCGCTCTTCTTCCGCGAGCGAGGGATGCCACGTCAAGACTTCATGTTCGGTGATGAGGACATCGGCGTGTCCATCCCCATCCAGGTCTACGAATTTCAGATTGGGATCGCGCGTATCAAAATTCAGCCGCGAAGTAAAAGGACGGAAGGTATGCCAACTTGTGCCGTCATCATGTTCATAAAAGCCCGGCATCGGGCCTTCAAGAATGACGAGATCAGGCCGACCATCTCCAGCCAAGTCCATAAACTGTGCTTGCCCACCTGTGATAGTAGCATTTGGCTTCGTGGCAACGAGTTCCACTGGCGCGAATCGTGCCCGCACATACTGTGGGTTTTCTTGGCTGGGATTGATGGGACTGAGATTGCGTTTGTAAAACCACACGCCCGCCTGTTCGGTCAGGATGCCGGAGATGCCTTCGCCGTCGAGGTCTACCCATTGATAGTTTGACCCATCCAAGCCATACGGCAGGTTTTCCAAACTGGCAGTATCCAGTTCCTCGACTTTGTCCTGAATGATGGCTTCGCTGTATTTGAATTCCACAGGTGGCAGCGAGCGTTTCAGATAGCTGTTGCCGTTACGTTTATATCCAAATTGCGTGACCGAAGAGATAAACGAAGCAAGGTGATTTGTGGTGTAGGTGAAATCGGTCGTGCGCACCAGACAATCTCTGCCAACTCCGTCTTCGCCTTCGAAATGATGGAACATCAGCACGCGCTGACACAACCGATAGGTGCGCACTTCAAACCCGCTGCGATACGACGAAAAAGCATCCGGGCGAAACGTCCAATTGCCCGCATCATTGGATTTGGGGTTATCTTTGTCATGTTCTCCGTAATCGAACACGACTTCCATCAACCAATCAGTCCGCTGCGTCAATTCTTCGTTGGCAACGCGCGGCGTGCGATTGCAATACTTGATGTGTTTGAGATAGCGGTTGGCGCGGCGCGATTGCGCCGTGCGATTCTTTTCGTTGACCTGCGCCAAATCTACTTGCGCCGAATCTTCGCGTTTGTACTCATACAAGATCGCATTGCCTTTGTCGTCGTAGCTTTCACAAATCAACCACGTAAACACGCGCAACTTATCTTCAGGATCAAAGAGTCTGGCGTTTTCAGTCTTACCGTATAGCGTCGTGATATTGTCCTTAGTGATGGAACGCCAATGCGTTTCGCCTGTTGCCTCATTTGTCCAGCGTTCGATGCGGGCAAACAACCCTTCAATCCGTGGGCGATACCGATAGACCGTGAAGTTTTCGCCATTGAGTTGACGAGGTGTCTTTATCCGTTGCTGGCTGCTGTCCAATTCCGGCACTAAGTCTTCCGCGCCAGAGAGAATGAACACATCCGATTCTTCTGCATCAAAATACTGTGGCAACCCCTTGTCAGTTCTGCGCGTAATCGCAGGCAGCGACAGATTCCAGCCCAACCCAAACGGCCCATTGCCTGCGCCGGAATCGTAAGAAAGCGAGAGTTGCGGGGCGAAGCCTGCACGTCCGGGTGAAACAGCCATCGGGACGGTCATTGACCCAGTGCCCGTGACGGGATTGGCAGCAAACTTCTCGCCCATGCCGCGAATCGCGCCGCCGCCTTTCGGTAATGAAAGAGAGGGAGCCGCGACGGCAAAGGGATCTTTTTCCGCTCCGGCAGCATTTGAATTTGCGGCAGATGATCTGGGATTCGCGTCAGGTCGTTGCGAACCACTTTGTTGGTTTGGGTCGCCAGGCACGATCAATACCCCGCAGTCGCGCTTCCACCGCTGGAAAGCACGAAGCTGGTTCGTAAACTATCGAACGGTTTCAGGCAGAAAATACCTTCTGCGCCGAGAAAACATGAACTCGCTGTCAGGCTGAACGATTCAAAAATACGGCTGAATCAAAAGACCAAGGAACTCTGCAAAAAATATCAATTGCCCCACGAGACGAAGCGATCACCGTCTGCTCTGTGCTCTGTGGGAGGAAGTTTCAATTGAGAATCGTCTTTGAATAATGGCGGGCACGACAGTACACCCAGGCCGTTTGCCATGTCAACCGCGATAAACGTCCAGCAACATAGAGCAGCGATTTTTTGTGGCAGCGAGAACAAGGTCTGTCGAAGTAGAAGTCGCTTTCGATTCAGGGGACCGGATTTTCTGAGCCATTCGTCATATCTATTCGTCGGTAAATTTTTTGATAGGTTCCCCCTATGACGACTGGAGCAGCTTTTGACAAAACGATCACCCAAGCCACCGAGGCGCTGCGCACCTATCAGGCCAATGCCGCGCTGATCCTTCTCACCCCACTCATGCAACCATCGCTCACCTCCGCACAACAAGCCCTCGCGCAGGCTCTGCTGGCCGAAGCCCTGGCGCAGGTCGCAGGCTATGATCGCTTTGTCGAGGGGCAGGTCTTGCTGGCGATGGCGCGCCTGCTGCAATGGGAAGGCAATGCGGATTCGGCACGCACGATATTGGAACAAGTCATCCAACTGGCGACCCAAACCGAAGCCCACGAGCAACGCCTCAGCGCCCGCTTGCAACTGGTGGAGCTGGCGTGCGAACAAGGGGAATGGCCGTTGGTCGAGTCACTGTTGGCGGAAGTGCGCGCCGCAGAAGAACAATTAAAAAGTCTGGAATTGATCGGACGCTTGCGTTGGTTGGAAGGACTGTTCGCAGGGCAGCAACAAAACCTGGCGCAAGCTCGCGCCCGGTTGGAACAAGCGCATTCGCATTTCGCGGTGACGGAACGCCCCTTCTGGCTGGGGCGCACCCAATGGGCGCTGGCGCAAGTGTACGAGCAGCAGGGGGAAACTCAGCGCGCAGAACAGGCGGCACGGGAAGCGTTGCGGCATTTCCAAACGCTGGCCGCACCTTCCTGGCAGCGAACGGTTGAGCAGTGGTTACAGACGCATCCCCCCAAGCCCAAGCGGCGGAAGTCTGGTGCCGCCGTGGCGTCACCGCCCGTGACATCCACGGATGCCCTCACTCGGTTGCTGAGCGCCGCCAATGCGCGCGCTGTCCTGGCTCATGAGTTGGTACAACTGCTCCAACAACAATTGCCCGATACGACCATCATTGCGTATGAAATGACACCGACGGGCGAGAAACAAATTCTGGCCACGACCTGTGAATCGTTGTCATTTCCTTCCACGCACAACTTCCAGCGCCTCTGCCTCACGCCCCAGCGTGGCACGGCTTTGTACGTGTGGCTCGCGCCTGCGCCGCTGAACCTGGCAACAATTCAGCCCTTGCTGGATGTGACGGCCTTGAAACTGGAGGTTGGGCAGTGGCGCACACAAGCGCCCTTGCTCGCCGAATACGAACAGCGGGCGGCGCGCGCCGATTTGCTGCTGCCGGATATGGTGTATCAAAGTCCGGCGATGCGAGCGTTGGCCCACGATGTCTACAAAATTCAGGGCAGTGCGGCCACGGTGTTGATCCTGGGCGAAACCGGCACGGGCAAAGAATTAGTGGCGCGGGCGCTACATACGCTGAGCGACCGGCGGGCTCGCCCCTTCCTCTCCTTCAACTGCGCGACTGCGTCGAAAGACTTGCTGGAATCGCATCTGTTTGGGCACGAACGTGGCGCGTTCACAGGCGCAACGCACGCCGCACCGGGATTGATCCGATCTGCGGAAGGCGGCACGTTGTTTCTGGACGAAATTGCGGAGTTGCCATTGGAGTTACAGCCTAAGCTGCTGCGTTTTTTGGAAGAAGGCGAAGTGCATCCGGTCGGAGCCTGCTGTCCGCAGAAAGTCAATGTACGGGTGATCGCGGCGACGAATTGTGCGTTGGAGGAACGTGTGCAACAAGGCCTCTTTCGGCAGGATTTGTATTTTCGGTTGGATGTCATTCCGCTGCATGTGCCGCCCCTGCGTGAACACCGCGAGGACATCCCATTGCTGGCGCGGCATTTCCTGACCCGCTTTTCCGACGAAGAACAGAAGGGGAATCTGCAATTGGCGCTGACCGCGCTGGACGCGCTGGCGATGTTTGGCTGGCCCGGCAATGTGCGGCAATTGAAACACGAAATCCAACGGCTGGCAGCACTGGCGGCACGTGACGAAGTGTTGCGACGCGAACACCTGTCGGCGGAAGTGCAGGCCGTGCAGTCAGCCGCACGGCTCAATGGAATGAATGGCCACCATACGAACACGCTGGCAGCACAAGTGGAGGCGTTCGAGCGGTCATTGCTGGAACAGTGCCTCACCCGTCACGCGCGCCAGGTGCAGCCAATGGCCGACGAACTGGGGCTGAAGCGGCGCACGCTCTATGCCAAGCTCCGGCACCACGGCCTTGCCCTTTCCGCTGACGAGTGAATTATCCTACACAACCCGTGCAAAAGATTGCACACCCCGGCTAACTTGTTGCGGGGATTGGATAAATCTCCCTCTTCACCCACCTTTTCCCCTTTCAACGAATCTTCCCTGTGCAGATTTCTGCACAACGCAACGCTGCGAGGTCTCCCGACTCAAGCTGGGAAACGATTGCGCTCTAAGCCTTTACGGAAAACCGCAGCGAGGCCGCCGCGCTTGGCACGCAAACTGCACTCTGGTGCGTCACCAGCAATGGCTTTTCCCCAGAAAAGCAGGTGGAGGGAACAAAAAATGCGTCGTGCGAAGATTTTTTTTAGCAGAAATAATTTTTTTCCCGCCCGCCATCTTGTTTCGTCCGGTTTGTGTTCGTGTTTCCCTGTTTGGCTCTGTTTGTGTCCGTATCTCATTGTAAAATTTGACTTTAGGCGCTAATCGTGTTATCTCTCTAACCTCTGATCACAACCCATTCACGTTACGTCCGGGAGCCCTCTGCCGGCTGCCCGGAAGAAGGAGAACTATGCCCGAAAATGCGGATTTCAAAGTCCTGACCGAACTCGAAGTTATCATGAAGTACCCGATCTCGCGCACGACCCTGTGGAAAGCGCGCGAGGAAGGCCGCCTGAGCTATTGCCGCGTCGGACGCAAGATCGTGTATTTGCCGGAACATTTGGAGGAGTTTTTCAAAAGCTGCGAACTCACGGCTAAGCGCCGCTCCCGCCGCCTCACGCACAAAGATTTTCTCGCCCGATAACCCTTCGTGACGCCGTCGCTGTCGCGTGTGGTAGAGAAACGGGGCTCTTGGCTGCGCGCTTCAAGTGGCGGCGTCACGAGGCGTTGTCGCGTTTGACGAAAGAGCGACAGAGGGAAAGAGAGAAGGAGAGAAAGAGCGACGGAGAGACATAGCCAACAAAGTGCTCGTTCGCCCGCCTTTTCGCTCTATCCCTCCATCCCTCTGTCCCTCCTTCTCTCCCTCTCTCATTCTCATCATGAACATCCGCGTCACTGATTTTCTCGCTCCGCAGGCACACCTGATCCGTCTGACCGCTGCCTGCGCCGAAAGGCAGGCAGCAGGATGAAGCCCCGTGCGCACAAACTCCGACAACATCTTCAGCAAATATTGACGCCGCCCATCGCGCTGGCCCATGACCAGGTGTGGCAGGAAATTCTCGATCACCTCCAGCCGGTGGATTTTGCCGCCGAAGCCAATGTCGGTGCAGGGAAAACTCCGACACAAGCCGACTATGTGGTGGTCACAGTGCGGGCCGTGTTGCAAGTCGCGCAAACCATCCAGTGTGGATTGTGCAAACGCCTGGATTTTGTCTATGCCTTCAATGGTGCGTATTGGCGCGAAATTCCCAAAGATGCTTTGAGCAAATTCTTAGGTGAGGCGGCGGTCAAGTTGGGCGTGCCACCGATCAAAGCCGAACATTGGCACTTCCGCGAGTCCCTGCTCAAACAATTCTTCGCGACGGCGTACTTGCCGGAACCGAGGCGGAAAGCGGACGTGACGTTGATCAATTTCCGCAACGGCACGCTCGAAATCTCTACGGCAGGTTGGCATCTGCGCGCGTTTGACCGTCACGATTTTCTCACGTACCAATTGCCCTTTGAGTTCGATGAGACAAGCGAGGCTCCCCAATGGCAGCAGTTTCTGGATCGTGTGCAACCGGATGTCGCCTGTCAGCAGATTTTGGCCGAATATCTGGGCTATTGCTTTACGCGCGGCTTGAAGTTGGAAAAAGTCCTGCTGCTGTACGGGAGCGGTGCGAATGGCAAAAGCGTGTTCTGTGATGTGATCTCGGCGCTGCTCGGTGCCGAAAATATCAGTCACTATTCGCTCTCAAGCCTCAGCGAACCACAAGGGTATTTTCGCGCGCGGTTGGCGAATAAATTACTGAATTACGGTTCCGAATTGGATGCACGCTTACAAACCGATGCGTTCAAGCAATTGGCGTCAGGCGAACGGATGCAGGCGCGTTTGCCCTACGGACAACCCTTTGAATTGCGGGACTATGCCAAACTCGCCTTCAATTGCAATGAACTGCCGCGCGACGTCGAGCATTCTGAAGCCTATTTTCGTCGTTTTCTCGTGATTCCGTTTACGGTGATGATTCCTGAAGCAGAACGCAACGTAGAGTTGGCCAATGAAATCATTCGCGCGGAATTGAGCGGCGTGTTCAATTGGGTGTTGGCGGGGCTCAAGCGACTCTTGGCACAGAAGAACTTTTCATCCTCGGATGCGGCGAAGGTCGCTTTGGCGGAATATCGGCGCGAGTCGGACAGTGTGATGATGTTTCTGGAAGAGGAAGGTTATGCCCCGTCGCTGGAGGATTGGGTCTTGCTGAAAACGCTGTATGCCGAATACCGCAGTTATTGTTCCGAGGCCGGATTTAAGCCACTCGGCAGAGGGAAATTCGGGGTGCGCCTGCGCGCGAACGGGATGGCGATAGAGAAAGAGCGCAGTGGCTCCGCAGTATTTGTGAGCCGCACGTAAAAAAATGTTTGTTAAGAACTGCACAAACTGCACAAACTGCACAAATGAGAATTTCAGTGCGTTAGCGCACCTGTCAAAGCACCTCATTTTTGACCATTAAAGTCGTGTTAGAAGGATCGTCGTCGTGCCGAGACCAACCGGCTAACTCTATAGACAAGAGTTAGTTACGGTTGCGCATCGGTGGCGAGCCGGAAGTCTTCTGCCAGGCTGGTTGGGTCGTCAAAGTTTCTCTGCGATGGGTGTGCCGGGTGAACGTGTGGTGCAGTGGTTTTGTGCAGTTTGTGCAGTTTGTGCAGTTTTGAGAAAACATTTTTTTTGGCGAGAACGATGCTGCGACTGGAGAAGTACAAGACCAAAACGAGTCGCTACGAATGCCCTGCGTGTGGCTACCAACACGTTTTCGTGCGGTACGTGGACGAGGCGGGGCAGTACGTCGCGCCCGAAGTCGGACGTTGCAATCGGGAAAGCAAATGTGGCTATCATCTGAAGCCGCGCGATTACTTTGCGACCCATGCTGCTTCGCTTCGGACACCCCGTCCGATGCGCTCGAAGCCGCCCCAGCCTCCCCTCGTGTTGAGTGAAATTCCGGCGCGCTATTGGGAAGAATCTCGACAAACTGCTGAGCAAAATGCGTTCGTCCAATTTTTGCTGCGCCAGTATCCTCGTGAGCAGGTGGTACACGCCTGCGATCAATATTGGCTCGGCGATTTTGAAGGCTTCACCACATTCTGGCGCGTGGATGAGCGGGGACACCTCAACACCGCAAAGTTGATGCGCTACGACGCCGCCACCGGCAAGCGCGTCAAGGACGGCACAGGCACGCATTGGCTGCACGCGAAACTAAAACAGCGCGGAATGCTGCCAGCGTTATTTGAGTATCGGCGTAGCGACTTCGGCGCGCATTTATTGGTGAACGCACCGCGCGATATTGCCATTGTCGAAGCCGAGAAAACCGCTGTGATCGCGAGTTTGGAATTGCCCGACTACACCTGGCTGGCGTGTGGCGGCAAATCCCACCTGAGCGTGGCAAAGCTGGCCCGGTATGCGAGGAATCGCATCGTGCTTTTTCCTGATGGGGATGGTTTTGCCCAGTGGTCCCAGATTGCCCGCCAATCCCACGCGCAAGGGCTGGACGTGCTGGTTTCCGATCTGCTCGAAACCGAATTATCCGCCGCACAAAAAGCCGAGGGCTGGGATGTGGCCGATTATTTGCTCGCGGCAGAGGAGGTGATTGCGCCGCCAGATAGTCTGAGCGTTGTATCCGCACCAGACAATGCAAGCAATAATGGGACTGCACTTCTGGTCGGCAACTGCCCGCGCTGCGGGGATTCATTGAGCAGCGCCGGACAATGCGATTTATGCCAACGTCCACTTCCTTTTTGAAGGAGCGTGAACCTTCCCCCTCGCCTGGATTGGCTGGGGAAATGATGGTTCTTGGGAGGGAAAATTGGCTACATCACAGGTGTGACAGCCGCACGATCAATTTCTACCAGCGTGTGGCGCTCTAATGCTGCTTCGATGGTTGGCAGGTTTCGCTCGAACAATTCACATAAATCGCGCATCGAGATGTTGCCGGTTTTCACCAGGAGCAGCTTCCAGGGGCGTCCTTGCAACAAATGCGAATAGAAGAAATCACTGTCTTTGGAAATGACAATTCGTTCTTCGGCGAGAGAGACCTGATTGATGATGCGATCTTTGGTAGCGTTTTGGTCAGGAAGCTGAGAAGTGTGAAGAGTGTCGTGACCGTGCTGATTCAGCACCGCACACAGTCGCGGCGGCAGATGGGCATCCACGAGGGATTTCATGCCAGTGCCAGATGCGTGCTTTTCGTTGCCAGCATCCGTCGAGAAAATTCATAGCAAGCAAGGATGTCTTCTCGTTCCAGATCAGGAAACGCGGCCAGCAAATCCTCAATGGTATCGCCGCCTGCCAGATATTCGAGCAAGGTCTCGACTGGATAACGCAGTCCGCGCACACAAGGTTTGCCGTGACAAATCTCAGGATCAACCGTGATGCGGGCGAGTAGATTTTCATTCAACATACGATCATCTTACACCGCACAAGAATCGCTGCCAAGCCAATGTTTTTCACCCGCGCCGACTATCCGCCTTCCATTTCCTGTTCGCTTTTGCCATCGTTGCTGGGTAGGGATCGAGAGGAACGGAAAACTGGAAGAGGGATTGAATGTGGGAGCGAATGTGGGAGCAAAAGGAAAAGGGAACCGTTTTGGTTCCCTTAACTTATTGATTTACTTGGTGCGCCCGGCACGACTCGAACGTGCGACCTTTTGGTTCGTAGCCAAACGCTCTATCCAACTGAGCTACGGGCGCGTTTGAAGAAGCGGCATTCTGCCATCCGCTGGATGGGCTGTCAAGCGACGTCCGGGCGGCAGCGCGCGGGGTTGGCTTGGCTTCCCTTGTTAGAGAACCGGAAAAGTGCTTGACAAGCAGGTGGGGAGTGGCTAAGTTGTCGTTTTTCTTTGGTGCCCTGCAATATCACACAAGGAGTTACGACATTGGCCAGAGAACATATTTCTCCCCAGCAGTTAAAACACGATCCTTTGATGGATCAATATATGAAGACCTCGGCGTGGGTCAAACCGCGCACCCGCCCCATTTTGATGGCGCTCGGTGCGGTGGTGGTGCTTGGTCTCCTCGTTTGGGGGTATCAATGGAATGCCAAGCGGACGACGGAAAATGCCGGCAACGCTTTCCTCGAGGCACTCAAAATAGATGGCGCGGTGGTGTCTGATCCTTTGCCGCCGCCCCAACCGGGCGTCTATGCCTACAAAACGGAAGACGAAAAGACGCGCGCCGCTATCGCTGCCTTTGAAAAAGTCGGACGCGATTTCCCGCAATATGCCGAGGTCGCCAATTATTATGCGGCGGTGCGACAGCTCAAGATTGATGCGGCCAAAGGCGAAGAGACTTTGAAGCGGTTGGCCGACAAAGGCTCAGCGGTCAGTGGGCAGGCGCGTTTGGCGCTGGCTCAGCGATACGAAATAGCTGGCAAGTACAACGAAGCCCTCGCGGAATATCAGAAGCTCAAAGCGGCTCCGGCGGACGTGCCTACGGATTTGATTGAATTCAATCTGGCGCGCACTTACGAGGCGATGGGCAAGACGCAGGAAGCTGCGGATTTGTATTTCAACGTGGCCAGTCGCAATCGTGAAAAGCCGACGGCGGTCAACACAGAAGCTCTCAACAAATTGACGCTGCTTGATCCGGCGCGCGTGGATAAATTGCCGGAAGTCAAAAAAGAGGAAAACCCGATGGGGACGCGAATGCTTACCCAGTAACAACGCTTGACAAGTTCCCGAACGACAGGCGCTCGCAAAAGGCCTGTCGTTTGTTGTCTCCGCTGTTCGCTTTGGCCCGATGGACAACGTCACGCATACTTTGGTCGGCGCTGCGCTGGCGGAAACCGGCCTCAAACGTTGGACGCCGCTTGCCACTCCCACGCTTCTCCTCGCCGCGAATTTCCCGGACATAGACATTGTGGTTGGCCTCTTCGACCGGCTCACGTATTTGGAGCATCATCGCGGCATCACGCACGCCATCGTCGCCATTCCGTTGTTGTCACTGCTGCTCGCCGGGTTAGTCAGGCCCGCAGAATAACTTGAGCGATTTATTCTGCGGGCGAGATAGTG
>CAZWAK010000229.1:0-10398 GCA_964631865.1 uncultured Heliobacteriaceae bacterium
ATAAGTCAAGAACGCCAAAGAGTGTGCCAGCCGCGCCGCCCCAAATCGTTTTGAGTGTTTCCTGGTCAATGCCTGGAACGGGGATATGAATCCCAGCGCGATAGACGACCAACATCAACAGCGTGAAAATCACACGCTTGCGCAGTTCCGGCACTTGCCAGAGATTGCGCAGCGCATTGATGAATGATTCAAACATACGTTCCTGCCTACTTCTTCAGGGCACTCTTTCGATTGCGGACTGGGGATTGTGGGTTGCGTGTATTTTGAATCCGCATTCCGAAATTCGCATTCCAAAATCAGAGGATTTCGACCGTGCCGCCCGCCGCTTCAATCTTTTGCTTTGCGCCCGCCGTGAAGCGATGGGCTTTCACCGTCAACGCCTTCGTGACTTCGCCCTGCCCCAGGATCGCCACTGCGCCCTGTTTGGATTTGCGGATCAACCCGGCAGCCACCAATGTTTCCGGCGTCACTTCTCCCTCGAAGCGATCCAGGTCAGTGACATTCACTTCGGCCCAGTCCTTCTTGAAGATATTCGTAAATCCGCGTTTGGGCAAGCGCCGATGCAACGGCATCTGTCCGCCCTCAAAACCACGCATACGGCTGTAGCCGGAACGTGATTTCTGTCCTTTGTTGCCGCGCCCGGAGGTTTTGCCTAAGCCCGAGCCGGGGCCGCGCCCCACGCGCTTTTTCTTATGCGTCGCGCCTTCCGGAGCCTTGATGTTATTTAAGCCAAGTGCCATAAAAAATTTCAGATTGGAGATTTGAAATTTGAGATGAAAAGTCAAACCTCAAATTTCAAATCAAAGTCTTTGCCATCCGAAACCTGAGTCGAGAGTCAAATCTCAAATCTCAAATTTCCAATCTCAAATCACTTAGGATTCGACAATACGCAGCAAATGCGGAATCTTCGTCACCATCCCGCGAATGGCGGGCGTGTCGGGTCGCTCGACAACTTGATTGAGCTTGGTGAAGCCCAAACTGCGCACAATCACTTTGTGTTTTTCCGGCGTGCAAATCGCACTGCGATAATATTGAACTTTGATCTTTGCTCCGTCTGCCATAACTTACAATTCCTCCACAGTGCGCCCGCGCAAACGTGCCACTTCTTCCGGGCTGCGCAGGTTGAGCAAACCATCGAAGGTCGCGCGCACCACGTTGTGTTTGTTGTTGGAGCCGATGCACTTGGTCAACACATCGCGCACGCCCAAAGCATTCAAGACCGCACGCACCGCACCGCCCGCAATAACGCCCGTGCCTTCGGCAGCCGGTTTCAGCAACACTTTGCCCGCGCCAAACGTGCCGACAATCGGATGCGGCAACGTCGTCCCGGCGAGCGGCACACGATGCAGATTCTGCTTCGCCGCTTCGATGCCTTTGCGAATGGCTTGCGGCACTTCTTTGGCTTTGCCCGTGCCGAAGCCGACCACGCCGTTTTGATCGCCGATCACGACCAGCGCCGCAAACGACATGTTCTTGCCGCCTTTGACCACTTTCGTGACGCGGTTGATGTCAATGACTTGCTCTTTTAAATCCAGCCCATCGGCTGAGATTCGCTCCATAGACGCCATAATCGTATTGCTCCCTAGAACTGTAAACCCGCTTCGCGCGCGGCGTCGGCCAATGATTTGACGCGCCCGTGATAGATGTAGCCGCCGCGATCAAACACGACTTGCTTGATGCCCTTCTCTTTGGCACGCTCGGCAATCAGTTTGCCGATGGTTTGCGCCGCCGCGAGATTGCCGCCTGGATTGGCCCCGGCGGTTTTCTCGGTCGAAGAGGCCGAGCAAAGCGTGACGCCGGTCTCGTCGTCAATCACCTGCGCGTAGATGTGCTTGACGCTGCGAAAGACAGCCAGGCGGGGTTGCGCCGCCGTGCCCTGCACTTTCTTGCGAATGCGCGTGTGAATTGCGCGCCGAATATCTTGTCTGGATCGTTTTGCCATAACGTAACCTTGTGCGAAGAATGGCTCAGGGTCAAAACCCAATTCATCCTTCAAAGTTTTACTTCCCGGTCTTGCCCGGTTTGAGCTTGATCGTGCGATTGGCGTAGCGGACGCCTTTGCCTTTGTATGCATCCGGCACGCGCAGATTGTGCATGTTCGCCGCCGTTTGTCCCAGCAAATGTTTGTCAATGCCGGAGAGTGTCACGGTCGTTTGATACTGCGTGATTTGCTTTTGCACCTTTTCAATCTTGGCCGAAATGCCTTCGGGCAACTGAAACTCAATCGGATGCGAATAGCCCAGCGCGAAGACGATGGATTTGCCTTTCAATTCAGCTTTGTAGCCGACGCCGACGATGTCCATATCCTGCGTGAAGCCCGTCGTCACGCCCGTCACCGCGTTCTGTGCCAACGCGCGCGCCAAGCCGTGCAGCGCGGCCTGTTCGTCGTTTTGACGCTCGGCGGCCAGCTTGCCGTCTTCCAGCTTAAAGGTAATCCCGGCAGGAATCGGAGTGGTCAATTTGCCTTTCGGTCCCTGCACTTCCAAAGTGGTTTCCGAGATGTTGATTTTCACATCTTTCGGAACTGCAATGATTTTCTTTCCTACACGCGACATAACTTTAATTTGGTGGTCGGTGGTCGGTGGTCGGTGGTTGGTGTGGCTTGAAACCGACCACCAGCCACCGACCACCAGCTACCAGTAGCTAATAAACAGTACACAACACTTCGCCGCCGACATTGGCTTTGCGCGCGGCTTTGCCAGTCATCAGCCCGCGCGAAGTGCTCAGGATATTGATGCCGAGGCCGCCGAGAATTTTCGGCACTTGCTTGCTCGGCGTGTAGACGCGGCGACTCGGACGCGAGACACGCTGAATGTGCGAAATCGCGCTTTCGCCGTTCGTCCCGTAGCGCAAAAAGATGCGCAACGTTTTCAAATGGTCGTCGGCCTTCACGGTGTAATTCGTGATGTAGCCTTCCTCTTTCAGAATGCGCGCGATTTCGGTTTTCAAGCGCGAATGCGGAATGTCTACTTTGGGATGCTGCGCAGCAATCGCGTTGCGAATGCGCGTCAACAGGTCTGCAATCGGATCAGTCATTTGTCACTCCAATTTCGTTGTGGGTTTGCGGGGTCAGCGAATTCTGGCCGCACGTTCACAACTGACGATAGTTACCAACTGGATTTCTTCACGCCGGGGATTTCCCCTTCGAGCGCCAGTTGGCGGAAGCAAATTCGGCAAATCGAAAATTTCCGTAAGTAAGCACGCGGACGCCCGCACCGTTGGCAGCGGTTGTAGCCCCGCACTTTGAACTTCGGGCGGCTGCTTGCCTTCACTCGCATGGATGTTTTGGCCATATCAATTCTTGCGATGTAACGCGATTTGCTAAATCGCGAGACTTTTCTTGAGAGCGCAAGCGATTTGGCAAATCGCGTTACCGGTTACGCTCCAACTCTGGTTATTGTCTGAACGGCATGCCGAAATGGCGCAGCAACGCGCGCGCTTCTTCGTCCGAATTTGCCGTCGTCACGATGCACACGTTCATGCCGCGTGCCTTGTCCACTTTGCCGAAATCCACTTCGGGAAAAATCAATTGATCGCGCAGGCCGACCGTGTAGTTGCCACGCCCGTCAAACGCCTTCGCCGAGATACCACGAAAGTCGCGCACGCGCGGCAACGTGATGTTGATGAAGCGATCCAGAAACTCGTACATCCGGTCGCCGCGCAACGTCACCATCGCGCCGATGCTCATGCCTTCGCGCAGTTTGAATTGTGCGATGGATTTTTTGGCTTTCGTAATCACCGGCTTTTGCCCGCTGATGGCCGCGAGTTCATTGACCGCGACATCCAGGATTTTGGCGTTTGAGATTGCATCGCCCAAGCCCATGTTCAGAACGATCTTCTGAATCTTGGGAATGCTCATCGGGTTTTTGAAGCCGAACTCTTTCGCCAACGCGGGCGCGATTTCGCTGGTGTATTTTTCTTTCAGTCGTGCTGCCATAACGTTTAGTCAATCACTGCGCCGGTTTTTTTGGAGACGCGCACTTTTTTGCCATCCGAAAGCACCTGATAGCCCACGCGCGTGGGTTTACCCGTGCCCGGTTCAATCAGCATCACGTTCGAGGCGTCAATCGGCGCATCGCGCTCCACAATGCCGCCCGCGATACCCGCTTGACGGTTCGGACGGGTGGCTTTCTTGATCGTGCCGACGCCTTCGACGATCACTTTGTTTTTGGTCTTGAGAACTTCGATGACACGACCTTGCTTCCCTTTGTCGCGCCCCGAAAGCACTATCACTCGATCATTCTTTTTGATTTTCATCGCTGCTTGCCTTTTTCAGATCACTTCAGGAGCGAGGCTCACAATCTTCATATACCCACGCTCGCGCAACTCACGCGCTACCGGGCCGAACACGCGCGTCCCAACGGGTTCGCCGTCTGCCTTGATGATCACTGCCGCGTTTTGATCGAAGCGGATGTACGTGCCATCTTTGCGGCGGACTTCTTTGCGCGTGCGGACGATCACGGCATTGACGACCTGTTTTTTCTTTACCGTGCCGTCAGGATTCGCTTCTTTGACGGACGCTTTGATGACATCACCGAGGCTCGCGCGCGAACCCGTGCCACCACCAAGCGGCAAAATCATTGCAATCTTTTTAGCTCCGGAGTTGTCAGCCACATCCAGAATCGAACGCATTTGAACCATAACAAATCCTTGTCAGTGGTCGGTGGTCGGTGGTCGGTGGTCGGTAGCGAACAAATGCAACTGACAACTGACAACTGACAACTGACCATTACTTACTTGCCTTGCGTAACACTTCCACCACGCGCCAGCGTTTGCGCGCCGACAGCGGGCGGGTTTCGACGATGCGAACTTGATCGCCGGTCGAGACGCCTTCGATCTCGTTGTGCGCCATGAATTTTGTGCGGCGGCGAACGTACCGCTTGTACGTCCGATGTTTGACCAGCCGATCCACGCGCACCACGACGGTCTTCTGCATTTTGTCACTCGCGACAATGCCAATCTTTTCGGCCCGCCGACCACGCGCCGCTGCCGTGCTGGCAGGAGCGACTTCGCTCGCGCTGACTTCGTTTGGGGTATTGGTTTCTTCCATAGTTGCTCTTACTGTTCAATGCCCAGCGCACGCGCTTGCAGAATGGTTTTCACACGCGCCAGTTCTCGCTTGTTCTTGCGGATTTGCCCAATCGTATCAATATCGCCCAAGACCTTTTTGAAGTTGAGCCGGAACATCGCCTCTTTCAACTCCAACTCTCGTTTGGCGAGGTCTTCGGTCGAGAGCTTGCGCACATCATCCATTTTGATTTTCACAGCATCCCTCCCTCTTGTTCTTCGCGCGAAATGAATTTGGTTTTGATCGGGAGTTTCGCTGCCGCCAACCGCATGGCTTCTGCCGCGATCTCACGGTTCACGCCTTCCATCTCAAAGATAATGCGACCGGGCTTGATCACCGCCACCCAACCTTCGGGCGCGCCTTTGCCCTTGCCCATACGAGTTTCGGCAGGCTTCTTGGTAATCGGCTTATCAGGAAAGACGCGAATCCAGAGCTTGCCGCCGCGTTTGACGTGACGATTGATCGCCACACGTCCGGCTTCGATCTGCTTGCCCGTGACCCACGCGGCTTCCTCCGCCTTGAGCGCAAATTCACCGAAGGCGATGAGCGTGCCGCGTTTGGCTGCGCCTGAGCGACGTCCGCGTTGTTGCCGACGATACTTTACTTTTTTTGGAGTTTTATACTCTGCCATAAATTGATTGCGGAGTTGGGATTGCGGATTGCGGATTCGACTTCGGCGCGGCATTCCAATCCGCATTCCGAAATCCGCATTCCGAAATCGTTATCGTTTCATCATTGCCTCGCGGGCATTCATAATGTCGCCGCGATAAATCCAAACCTTGACGCCGATGACGCCGTAGGTCGTGTTGGCTTCGGCAAAGCCGTAATCCACATCGGCGCGCAGCGTGTGCAACGGCAGACGACCTTGCAGCGCCCATTCCGAGCGGGCGATTTCATTGCCGCCCAAACGCCCGGACACACGCACCTTGATGCCTTGCGCGCCGAAGCGATTTGCCTCTTCGAGGCTTTTGCGCATCGCTCGGCGGAAGGCCACGCGCTTTTCGAGTTGCTGCGCGATTTTCTCGGCTTGCAACTGCGCGTTGAGTTCGGGCTTGTGAATCTCTTGAATGTTGATGAAGACTTCGCGTCCGGTGCGGCGGCTGATTTCCTGCTTGAGCTTGTCAATCTCTGCGCCCTTGCGCCCGATGATGATGCCGGGGCGCGAGGTGTAGATGATGATCTTCAGGCGGTTCGCTGCACGATCAATTTCGATATGCGAAACGCCCGCACTCTCAAAACGCTTCTTGAGTTCTTTCTTCAACTTGAGGTCTTCCAGCAACAGCTTGCCGAAATCCTTTTTGGCGAACCAGCGCGAATGCCAGCCGCGATTGTATCCAAGCCTAAAACCGTAAGGGTGTACTTTCTGACCCATCGTAACTCCGTGTTAGTTGCCTTCTTTTTTCTCGTTGGAAACGCGAATGGTGATGTGGCTGTAGTGCCGCCGTTCCCGATAGGCACGTCCCATCGGCGCGGGACGCACGCGGCGACGATTTTTGGTGTCGCCTTTGCCCACGAAACATTCGCTGACAAACAAATCGTCAGGATCAACAATCACATTCGCGGCCTCGGCCTTGACCGTCGCATTGGCAATAGCCGAGCGCAAGACCATCTCAATGGGATGCGTCGCGCGCTTGTTGGTGAACTTGAGGAGCGAAAGCGCCTCATTCACTTTTCTGCCGCGAATCAGGTCAATCACGAGCTTGACCTTCTGCGACGAGCCTTTCACGTTGCGAGCTGATGCGTGTGCTTCCATATCGTAATCTTCGGTGCGCCAGCATCCTGCTGGCAATCGCTGCTTGGCCGATGCAATGCCACCAAGCTGGTGGCGCACCAACCTGCTCTATTTCCGCCCCGCCGATTTTTCAGACTTATCGGCATGGCCTTTGAAGGTTCGCGTCGGTGCGAACTCGCCCAGTTTGTGACCGACCATGTTTTCCGTCACATACACGGGAATGAATTTTTTGCCATTGTGGCAGGCAATCGTGTGACCGACCATTTCCGGCGTCAGCGTCGAGCGCCGCGACCAGGTTTTGTGAACCTTCTTTTCGCGCGCCACATTCATGCGCTCAATCGCCTTTTCCAAATGCGTATCAATGAACGGCCCTTTTTTAACTGAACGTGCCATATTGTTTGGGTGGTCGGTGGTCGGTGGTCGGTGGTCGGTTTTTCCAACTTCCAGCCATCAATCACCTGGTTACTTTATTCTTTCTCAGCGGTCAGGGAGCGACGGTTAGGGATCAGCGTTTACCGATCACCGACCACCAACCACCGACCACCGAATTACTTCGTTCTCCGTTTGACAATAAACTTGTCCGTCCGCTTGTTGTTGCGTGTCTTGTAGCCGCGTGTCGGTTGGCCCCAGGGCGTCACCGGATTGCGTCCGCCGGAGGTACGACCTTCGCCGCCGCCGTGCGGGTGATCCACCGGGTTCATCGCCACGCCGCGCACCGTCGGGCGAATGCCTTTCCAGCGCGAACGACCCGCTTTGCCGAGCGAAACATTTTCGTGTTCGGTGTTGCCGACTTGACCGACGGTTGCCATACACTCGACCGGCACGCGCCGAATTTCCCCGGACGGCAAGCGAAGCTGTGCCATCCCGCTTTCTTTCGCCACCAACTGCGCGAAGCTGCCCGCACTGCGCGCCATTTGACCGCCTTTGCCAGGCCGCAATTCGATGTTGTGAATTTGAGTGCCGAGCGGAATGTTTTTGATCGGCAGCGCGTTGCCGACCAGAATGTCGGCTTCCGGGCCAGAGACAATCGTCTGATTTACTTTCAATCCCACGGGCGCGAGAATGTAGCGCTTTTCGCCGTCCGCGTAATTCAACAGCGCGATGCGCGCCGAACGATTCGGATCGTATTCAATCGTGGCGACTTTGGCCGGAATGCCCGCCTTATCGCGCTTGAAGTCAATGATGCGATAGTGCCGCTTGTGCCCGCCGCCGCGATGGCGCACCGTCAATTTGCCTGCGTTGTTGCGTCCGCTGATGCGCGATTTGCTGACGGTCAGCGGCTTGTGCGGCTTATCCGTCGTGATCTCATCGTTGGTGAGATAGGTTTGATAGCGTCGCGCTGGACTTGTAGGTGTTAGCTTTTTGATTCCCATTGCTGCACTCCAGTCAAGACTGGCTCTCTGTAAAAACTAGATCGAATCGCCGTAATCAATCACGCGCTCGCCTTTTTTGAGCGTGACATACGCCTTTTTGTAGTCCGGTTTGTAGCCGACGAGCCGTCCGCGACGAACCTGTTTGCCGCTGCCATTGATGACGCGCACGGCATCCACTTTGACCTTGAAGATCGTCTCGACCGCGTGCTTGATCGAATATTTGTTGGCATCGCGCGCCACGATGAAAGAAAGCAATTGCTTTTCTCCGGCATCGGCGCGGCGATCTTTTTCGCTCACGGCTTTTTCCGTGACAACGGGCGCTTTGATGACATCCCAGATCGTTTTCATAACTTTACTTGCTCAACTTTTCCTGCAACACATTGACGGCTTCGCGCGTCAACACGATCTTCTCGTGATAGAGCACATCGTAAATGTTGACGTTCGTATCGGCAGCCAACGTGATGCCCGGCACATTGCGCGAAGCACGGGCAAAATTGCCTGCCGCCTTTGCATCCACAAACAACGCGCGTTTGTCGAGTCCTAACGCCTTCGCCGCCGCGACGAAATTTTTCGTCTTGTGATCGCTCAGGCTCAAATCTTCGACGACCAACAGATTGCCTTCGCGCAACCGCTCGGACAACGCCGAACGCAACGCGCCGCGTTTCATCTTCTTGGGCAATTCGTAACTCCAATCGCGCGGTTGCGGGCCGTGAACGTTACCGCCGCCTTTCCAGAGCGGCGAACGCAAACTGGCGATGCGGGCACGCCCCGTGCCTTTTTGCCGCCACAGCTTTTTGCCGCTGCCCGACACGTTGCCACGTGTTTTGGTCGAGGACGTGCCCTGGCGCTGATTGGCCTGATAATTTTTGAGCGCGTCGTAAATCAACGCCTCGTTCAGCGGCACGCCAAAGACCTCATCGCTGAGATCAAGCGAACCCACCACTTCGTTGTTCAGATTTTTGACTTCAATCGTCGGCATTGTGTACCTTGCAAAAACTATTTTTTGACTTTTTTGATGACCACATACGCGCCGGTTGGGCCGGGCAATGCGCCTTTAATCATCAGCAGGTTTTCGTCGGCATTCACGCGCACAACTTTGAGGTTCTTGATCGTCTTGCGTTCGACGCCCATGTGCCCGGCCATGCGCGTGCCTTTGATGACGCGCGAGGGATAGGCCGAAGCGCCAATCGAACCCGGCGCGCGGTGGAACATCGAACCGTGCGTGTCGCGTCCGCCGCCAAAGCCGTGCCGCTTGATAAAGCCCGCGAAGCCGCGTCCTTTGCTCGTGCCAATGATTTCAACGACATCGTTTTCGGCAAATTGATCTACCAAAACTTTGTCGCCGACATTCGCTTCATCACCGTTCTGGACGCGCACTTCCTTGAGGACGCGCGTCGGCGGGATGCCCTTTTTTTCAAAATGACCTTTCATCGGCTTGTTGATCCGTTTGGGAGCTTTGTCCTCAACAAACCCTAACTGCACGGCTTCATAACCGTCGGTTGAAACGGTCTTGCGCTGTACGACGACGCAAGGCCCGGCTTTGACAACCGTCACTGGCGTCACCGTGCCATCAGCCGCAAAAATCTGCGTCATTCCCAGCTTTTTACCAATAATGCCGTTCACCATTGTGTTTGTACTCCGTCAAGTGCAAACCGCTTGCGCGATTTACGACGAACTTAGTGATTCGTTTCAATCCACGCCGGGGCTATTACCGGCGATCACGTCCGAAAGCTTTGATTTCCGCGTCCACGCCCGCTGGCAAATCCAACTTCATCAACGCTTCCATTGTTTGCGCGGTGGGATCAAGAATGTCCATCAACCGCTTGTGGGTGCGAATCTCGAATTGCTCGCGCGATTTTTTATCCACGTGCGGCGATTTCAACACCGTCCATTTGTTCTTGACCGTCGGCAGCGGGATTGGCCCAGCAACGCGCGCGCCCGTGCGCTTGGCGGTTTCGATGATTTCCGCCGTGGATTGATCCAACACGCGGTAATCGTAAGCTTTCAGGCGAATTCTGATTTTTTCGTTCAGCATAATAGAGCTATTAGCAATTAGCCTTTAGCGATCAGCCCAAGCCGTTGCCGTCGGCTTTTGGCTGACGGCTGACGGCTAAGAGCTAAAAGCTACTCCACAATATCGGAGACGGTTCCCGCGCCCACCGTGCGCCCGCCTTCCCGGATCGCAAAGCGCAACCCCTTCTCCATCGCAATCGGCGCGATCAACT
>CAZWAK010000230.1:0-10390 GCA_964631865.1 uncultured Heliobacteriaceae bacterium
GTCGAAGAAGTCATTTTGGAACTTCGTGCCGCGCCTGACGTGAAAGCCTGCGTGACTTCTGCTGCGGTGTCTCACCCGCCATCCATCAGCATTGAAGGCAGCATTGAAGGCAGCATTGAAGGTAAAGCGATTATGAAACGTTTATCGGCACTTCTTCTTTTGACTCTTTTCAGTTCGTCGTGGGCTTGGGCGCAAACAACGCCGGAGGCTTCGCCGGGCGCTGCTTTGGGCGTTTATTTGGCCGATGTGAATGAAGCGCGCGCCCGCGAATTGCGCCTGCGAGAACCGCGCGGCGCGTTGGTCGGCAAAGTGCTCGAAAACAGCCCCGCTGCGAAAGCCGGATTGCGCGAAAACGATGTGATCCTGAGCTTTGATGAACACAACGTGCAAACGGCGAGCAATGTGTACATGTTGCTCAACGAAACGCTGCCGGAAAGTCGTGTGTTGCTGCGCATCGTGCGCGACGGCGTCGAACGCGATGTCACAGTCGTCGTCGGCGAACGGCTCGTCGAGGCCAGCGATGCCAAATCCAGCCCCGAACCGTTTCATCGCACGCGGACGTGGCGGCTGGGCGTCAAAACCACTACGCTCTCGCCGCAACTGGCCGAGTTTTTAGGCGTCAAAGGCACAGGTGCGCTGATTACCGAAGTCGAACCGCGCACGCTGGCGGAACGCGCGGGACTCAAAGCCGGCGATTGTCTGCTGGCGCTCAATGGCGAGCAAGTCGGCGCAAGCTCAGATTTGAACCGCACCTTCAACGAACTCTTCACTAAAGCCAAAGGCAAACTCAACGCTAAAATCGTGCGCGAAAAAAAAGAGCAGGACATCACGATCAAAGCTGAGGATAGTGAAAACTAACGAACACCATCCAGAGAGAATTCTTCATTCGCTATTCTCGATTCTCCATTCTTCGACAAAATGACCGGGCATCTTCTTTGCCCAAGAATTGAGAATGAAGAATGAAGAATTGAGAATGTCTGTTGTGCCGGGCAGTTGGTTTCGGAAGAGGTTTCGCTTACACCAGCCCCGCACGCAACCGCTGCACCCGTGTGGCGCGCCCGGTTGCCTCGTCAATTTCAATCACCAATCCATTCAACTGCGGTTCGCCGTCGCTAACTTCAAAGCGTGTATTCAAGCCGGTCAGAAAGCGTTCCAGCACGATGGAGGTTTTCATCCCGATCACGCCGTCGTGCGGGCCGGTCATGCCTAAATCCGTGATGTACGCCGTGCCGCGGGGCAGGATTTGTTCGTCTGCCGTAGCCACGTGCGTGTGTGTGCCGACAACTGCCGAGACGCGCCCATCGAGGTAACGTCCCATCGCCAATTTTTCGGCGGTCGTTTCGGCGTGCATGTCTACGAGGATGATTTTGTATTGAGGATCAAGCGCCGCCAACGTCGCATCCATCGCGCGAAACGGATCATCGCACGGCGGCATAAATACGCGGCCTTGCACGTTGATGACCGCGACGGGCACGCCCGCGACTGCGCCTGCCCACACGCCGCTGCCGGGCAAGGTTGGAACATAATTCACC
This sequence comes from uncultured Heliobacteriaceae bacterium, assembly GCA_964631865.1. GTDB lineage: Bacteria > Acidobacteriota > Blastocatellia > RBC074 > RBC074 > JAFDVL01. The sequence goes on from CAZWAK010000230.1 coordinate 1,533, forward strand.
GGACGCAGCAAACGCGGTTCTTCTTTGATGAGTTCGAGCGCATCTTTTTTGTCGAAGATATGATTGCCCGACGTCATCACATCCACGCCTGCGGCAAACAATTCCTGCGCGGTGCTGGGCGTAATCGAAAAGCCTGCGGCGGCGTTTTCGACGTTGAGCACGATCAAGTCCAAGCCGTGTGCCTGGCGCAATGCGGCCAGCTTTTCTTTGACGACCGTGCGCCCCGCGCGCCCCACACAATCCCCCGCCATTAAAATGTTCATGCGTGTTTTTCCGTTTCTGTGAGGGGCGAAAACTGGGCGGGAGTGTATCGCTGAGGAGGGGCGGAAGTCTAGGGGATTGGTGGCTGGTGGTCGGTGGTCGGTGGTCGGTTAAGAGAAGTTGGAAGTCGGAAGTGAGAACTCAGATGAGGAGCCACCAGCCACTGGCCACCGGCCACCAGCCACCGACCACCACTTCACCGTGCCCACAAATATTCCGCGCGATTGGCTTGAATGAGTTGGCACGCGGCTTCGTAGACTTCATCGGTCGTGATCGCGCCCAGCAAGGCTTTGCGCACGTGTAAATGATTTTGGCTGAGCAAGTCGTTGGCGTGCGAAGTGGAGAGCGGCGAAACGGCTACTACGGGCGTTCCGACCGCTGCTGCGAGATGCGTGAGACCGTCGTGATTCGATATGAATACGCTCAAGCGCGCCAATGCCGAAGTCACATCCATGAGCGGCGCGGCATCGAACGCCAATGCATGTTTGGCGGGCAATTGCTTGACGACCGTGCGCGCCAGCCCCCGTTCTTGCGGCCCGGCAAACACCAGCACGCGCGCATTCAGCAGATGAATCAGCTTTTCCGCAACAACTAAAAACCGCTCCAACGACCAGCGCGGTTTATTGTGCGCCGCGCCCGGATGCAAGCCAATCAACAAGCCGCCGCTGAGCAATCCGCTTTTTTCCAACCGCGTTTCCAACCGCGCATCGGCTTCGTGTTCGGTGTAGAGCTTCGGCTCCCGATCCAGCGGAAACGCGCCCAGTTCGCCGACGATGTCCAAATACAGTTGCGCCGCGTGTTTGTCCGTGAGCGAATGGCGCAAGATGGCTTCGCGAATTTGCGTGAGCAGTTTCTGTTTTTTCGGTGCGCCGAGTTGCGCAAGAAACCGCGCAAAACTGCCCGCCGCGCCGCGTTGCAATTCCAATGTGACGTCATAATGTTCGCGGCGTAATGTGCGCAACGATTTCAAGCTTTGATACGAAGCACGCGGAGAGAGAATTTCGGAACTGCGCCCGACGGGAAAGACTTCGTTGGCGCAATGCGAGAGCCGCACGACATCCACAGCGGTGTAGCTGGAGGCGACGGTGATTTGTGATTGTGGGAACGCGGCGCGCAACGCCCGCAGCGCAGGCAATGCCAGAACGGTTTGCCCTAGCCCTGCGACGTGCGAAACAAAAATGCGTTGATACGAGTCGGTCATCGTTGTTTAGCTTTCCTGCTAACGGGGGCATTACGAAATCCTTGCGCCGAAAGTTTTAGGATTCAGCGGCACGACAGCGCAAGCAAAAAATCGCCCGAAAGCGCGAAGCGTTTGGAGTACGACGGTCTCGACGTCGCTTTTGTCTGCACGAGCATAACAAAGCTACGTCGAGCCGCAGCACTCCAAACGCTTCGCGCCACGCCCTATTCCCTTCGCCTTATTGCGCCACGCGCATAATGCGATCCGATTGTTCGCGCACTTGCCGTCGCAGCCGTTGCCAATCAATCGTCAGCACGCGCTTGTCGCGCACGATCAACATGCCGCCGACAATCGTGTCGCGCGCTTCGGCGGTCGAGTACACCAAATGCGCGTAGATATTGTAGATCGGCGCGTGTTCGAGGCTTGAGGCCCCCGTGTCCACAACCACTAAATCGGCGAGTTTGCCTACTTCAATCGAACCGAGTTTGTCGTCCATCCCAATCGCACGCGCGCCGCCAATCGTGGCCATCGCGAAGATTTCGCGCGCCGACACGACATCCGCGCGTTCGTGATGCAGCTTCGCCAGTCGCGCTGCCGTGCCCATCTCTTCAAATAAATTCGTGGTCGGACACGAAGCCGCGCCGTCTGTTCCTAAACCCAAACACAAATTTTTGTCGAGCATGCGGCGAATCGGCGCAGCGCCCGACGCGAGGTTCATATTCGAGCGCGGACAATGCGCGATGCCGGCGCTTTTTTCCTGCAAGATTGCCAACTCGCCCGATTGCGGATGCACGACGTGCGCGGCCAGCACTTTGACATCGAACAAGCCTTCGCGCGCGACATAGTGAATTGGTGTTGCGCCGTATTTCTTGAGGATTTGATCCACTTCGTGTTTCGTTTCGGAGAGATGAATCAGCACAGGCGTTTGCGTTTGGTACGCCAAGTCGCGTGAGGCGCGAATCGTTTCCGGTGCGCACGTGTATGGCGCATGCGGCGCGACAGCAGGCGTGACGCGGTCGTGGCCGCGCCAATCGCTGATAAATTTTTCCGCGAGCGCGAACCCTTGCTTGACGCCTTCGGGGGCATCGGGCGTCGGCAAATCCATCACAGTTTGCCCCAGCACGGCGCGGATGCCGAGCGTGTCGGCTTCCTGGGCGATGGCGTGTTCGTAAAAAAACATGTCGGCGAAGGTGGTCGTGCCGCCGAGCAACATTTCAATGATCGAAAGCCGCGCGCCGACTTTGACAAAATCTTCGTCCACACAGGCGCGCTCAATCGGGAAGATCGCTTCCGAGAGCCAGCGTTCGAGCGGCAAGCCATCGCCCACGCCGCGCAACAACGAATGCGGCACGTGCGTGTGCGCGTTGATGAGACCGGGAATGATGACGGCATCGGTCGCATCAATCGTTTGCCGCGCTGTCCAACCTTCGGGCAAATCTTTGGTCGGGCACACGAGCGCAATATGCTCATCGCGAATGGCGACGGCGGCATCTTTGACGATGTCGAAGTCCTTATTCATCGTCACGACCGTACCGTTCAAGATGACGAGATCGAATTTATTTTCAGCAGATTTCATGGGGACAACCTTTCTTTTTTTCTTGGTCACGAATCGCCCGCATTATAGGACAGGGCGAACGGAAAGGCGCAAGATAATTTGCAGATTGGGCAGGCAAAGGATGTATAATGCTCACGGCTACGACGTTCCCCTTAACCCCGGCTCGACCCAACTGGATGAAGTTGCTGGAGATGAAAACTATGCGCTCAAAAAAATCGTTGCTCGTTGTTATCGCCTTGAGTTCCGTGTTGCTGATTTCAGCGTTTGTCAAAGCGCAGTCATCACCGCCACAACAAAAGCCTCCCCAACCACCCGCCAAACAAGATGACCCGCAAAAGAAAAAAGAACCGCAACGACGCGGCGCAGAAGAAGACAATCAGCCAGACACGGGCGAGGCGCTCAAAATCGGCACGGACTTGGTGCTGCTCGATGTGGCCGTGATTGACCAAACGGGCAAGCCGATCATGAATTTGAATAAGGAAGATTTCACGGTCTTTGAAGATCGCGTGAAACAGGCCATTGAAGATGTGGATCGCGTAGACGCGCCGCTGAGCCTCGGCATCGTGATTGACACGTCCGGGAGCATGCGCACGAAGTTACAAATTGTTTCCGACTCTGCACTCAGTCTGGTGAAGCAGTTGAAGGAAACCGATGAAGCCTTCGTGGCGCAATTCAAAGCTGAAGCCGAATTGCTGCGCGATTTCACGCGCGACAAACGCGAACTGGAAGACGGCTTGAACGAATTGTTCACAGGCGGCGGTACGGCGTTGCTCGACGCGATCATTGCCACTGCCGATCACGCGCAGGAAAAAGGCAAACAGCGCAAAAAAGCGTTGGTCGTGATTACCGACGGCGTCGAGAAAAACAGTAACTGGAAAGAAAAAGAAGTCATCAAGGCGATTCAGGAAGACGACGTGCAGGTGTATCTGATCGGCATTCTGGATGAGAGCGATGAAGGCACGAGTTTGTTCGGCAAATCCGCGACAAAGAAAGCGAAAGACCTGTTGATCCGCTTGGCTGAAGATTCGGGCGGGCGGGCGTTTTTCCCGAAAGAAGCCAGCGAAATGCCTGCGGTGATGGCGCAAGTCGCCAAAGATTTACGCTCGCAATACGTCGTCAGCTACACGCCTACCAACGACAAAAAAGACGGTACATTTCGCGCGATCAAAGTCGTCGTGGACACCAAAGACAATCGCAAACTGATCGTCCGCACACGACAAGGCTACACAGCCAAAGGCGGCCCCACACAGGCCTCCTCCAGTGACACGAAAGTCCGTGCCGCCAAGCCGGAATAAGGGCTGGGGGATAGGGAGAGCAGGCGATTCTCTTTCTCCCCATCTTCCTATCTCCCCATCCCTCCATCACGCCTTCTTATACGGCGCTAGTTTCTGCCGCAATTCCGCAATCACACCGTTCAGCAACTGTCCGAGCCGCTGCGCACTGTCCTCGCCTTTGAGAATGTAATCGTCAATATCAATCAGGCTCTTCTTCGTCGCCAGAATCGAATTCAATTGATGATCCAGCCGCACGTCGCCAAGCATCGGAACCTTGAAAATATTGGCGATGTCCGTGCGATACATTTTGATCAGATCATCCGGGTCGGCCAGATAGTTTTTGACTTCGGCCTGAATCGTGACTGTTGCTTTGCTGCCGATGACGGCTTGTTGCAACGCGGAGCCGCCCGTCTTGCGATCCAGAATAATCATCACCGAATTCAACAACGGATCGTTGAGCGGTTTGAAGCGCACGAGTTGCTGCCCCGTGTTAGCAATAAACCCCATCGCCGGACATTGCAACCGCGCCATCGCGCGCACGATTTCACCGACCAAAATCTCGTCCTTGCTTTCGCGCATTTCCTGCCCGTGTTTGAAATTTGAGAGAAACGAAAACATAGCTTGACCTCCTGTGATGCGTTACGCGCTCAGCCGTCCGCGCAGATATTTCGACAATGCCTGTGTCGTGGCGTAGATATGGTTTTGCAGCAGTTGATAATTGACCTTCCAACCGTCCGTAAAATACTGATCCAAATCCAGAATCAACGGAACCTGCACGTAAATGTAGCTCGCCGTCAAATCCGCATCGCACGTAATCACGCCCGGCTCCGTCGCATCCAAAAAGCCGCTTTTCATCTCAGCCTTCAGCGCCGACCAGACAGCAGTCGTGTTTTGCACATTCTCGCCATAGCCAATTGTCACGCGCGCCCTGCGCCCCAGCACTTTGGCCGTGACCAACGCTTCGGACAAATTCTGCAATTGAAAAATCAGCCGCTGCCGCGTTTGCAGCCACTCAAATCGCAAATAATGATTCGTGCCGTCCGAGTTGAGATCAATCAACGCATAGCCCTGTTCGACGGTCGAAGCAATGACCGCGCCGACCAGCAAATCATCCATCCGCGTGTTCTGGAGTTCTTCGTTGTAATGCTTCCAGCTTTGATTGACCAACCCAACAAACACTTGATCGAGTTCTTCGCTCATAGGACTCCTGTAGGGAAAGAAATGAAAGGAAACAAACGCTTGTTTGTAATTTGATGGGGCTTGTTGAGGGAGGCCGGGAACATAGCACAGCCACGCCGTGCTTGAAAAGACGAAAGCCGCACCTGTTCGGGATGCGGCTTCCATGATTTGCTGTGCTTGAGAAGTTAGGCGGCGCGGCGCGTTGGTGCTTTTGTCCGGGGGCGGCGTAATTGATTGAGTGCCTTCCGATCTGATGGCAAAAGAGCTTTGAATTCACAGGTCGCGCGTGCTGCCCGGCGACGTTGCAATTCGAGATACCGTTCATAAGAAAGCGTCAGCGCGAATTGTCCCCGCGCTCGTTGTTGCAAAAATTCTTGCTCTGATAGTGCGTGCATAGAGACCTCACTTCTTTTTCTTTTCCGCTTGGTATTCGCGGAATATTTGCATCATAACACTATTGTCGGACAAGTCGAAAATCATTTCTCTTTCATAGCCATTAGCTTTCCACCAATCTTTTCCGCCTAATCGAATAATGTCGTTCAAATCCTGCGCTCTTGCCAACTCGACAGGCATTACTTCTAAATCTGCATCATCCAGCAGCGCATTAAATCCAAATCGCATCCAGGTGTAATAGCCATTGAGACCATCAGGGTGATTTGGATAGCCAGCCGCAAACGCTACAATTCGCTCAACACCTAATCTTTTGGCCGCTTCAACTTGTACCGCAAACATCTTCAGCCCGAAGCCAGAAGGCGTAGCTGGGAGTTTACGAAGAGCCGTATTGCGCAAGTACAACGCGCCCGCTTGATCCCGCGCGAGCCTTCGATGTTGAATCTCTACGGCTGGATGTTGTACCTCAAACAAGAGCGACTGTCCCTCTCTTGTGATAAAGACGATTGCGCCCGGCAACGCACCTGCTAAGCCTGCTAAATCTGCATCGGGTACGATTTGCCCCATCAACTGAGCAGCAAATTCTTTAGCCCCTTGACTGTAATTGACAGTGATTGATTTTGGCACGCTTGTAAGTATACTAACTTTGCCCAGCAGCAGAAAGAGACCCAGAGTCTGGATCTCTTCTACTTCCGCCCAGCGCTCGCCGTATTTTCCTTCGCCTTAATCGTCAAAACAATCGGCACGGCATACGCGAAATCCTGGCGTTGTGGCGACGTGGTTTCGATGCGGGCGACGACGTAAAACGGTTGTTCGCCGGGTTTGACCCAAGGTTGCACTTCAATCGTAAAGCGCATCGCGGTTTCTTCGGGCTGAATCAGGATGCCGTTCAATCCGACATCCGTCGTAATGATGCCGTGCGGCAGTCCGCGCACCTCAATCGGCACGCGCCCGGCAAAGCCTTTGTGCCGTTTGATGCTCGCGGTCATCGAAACCGTGCCGCCGGGTTCGACCGTCAGGCGTTGCACGTCCGTGAACACGGTCAATTCCGGCGCGGGTGCAGTGGACACGAGGCTCAACTTTTCGTGCGTGTCTACGTGGCGCACGATGCGTTGCTTGCCAATCATCGCCGTGCCTTGAATCTTGAGCGGGAAGCCGCCGACAGCCTTTTCGCTCGCGGCTAAAATCAGCACGGTCGAGTTCTGTCCCGCTTTGATTGTGCCCGGCGTGGCAGTCCATCCCGCAGGCAAATCCAACAGCTTCACGTCAATGTCGCCCGCAAAGCCGTCAATACGGTTCGCCGTGACGGTGATCGGGCGTGCGGCTCCGAGCGGGACGTTCGGGGTCAGCAGATCTGCAACAATCGAGAAGTCCGGGCGCGGTTCGTGCGCTGACAAACGATAACCGAAATTGTAGCCGTGCAAGCCGCGCACATCGCTCAGCTTCAGCACATATTCGCCGTCCGCCGGAGCCGTGAACGTCAGCCGCGAATCTTTGCCAAACAGCGCGCCGCCATCGTCGTTGCGATAGTAGAGCGTCACTGTCGGCAAGCCGTTCGACGAAAACTTTGTGCCGGGCGGATGCACCGAAACTTTGTAGACGGGCGAATTGATGGCGTGGCCTTCGGGCGTCGTCTCGAACATTCCGATGCGGTCGCCCGTGAGCGGATCGGCGACGAAAAATGTGTCTTCGTCGGGGCCTTTCGGCAAGCGATCAATCATCAGAACTTCGTTGCCCGTCATCACATAATCGCCGGGCTGCATGCCGTTCCACGATTCAATGCGAATGCCGGAGCCGTTGGAGTTGGCATCGCGCAACGTGAGGTTCGTCTGCAATTCACAGCGCACCGTCGCACGCGGCACAAGCTGTCCGTTTGTGTCAAAGATTTCGATGACCGAATCGAGCGATGAGCCGAAGCGTTGCGCCGCGACGGCAAACACAATCATCTGTCCTTTCTTCGCGGTAAATTTGTAGAAGTCAGACTCGCTTGTTTTCGTCTTCAGGTTTTGAATGTTGCCGTTCACAGTCGAAGGAATCGCCAATGTTTGCGCGGTTGCGAGCGTGTTGTGCGCTTCGGTAGTTTCCATCACTTCAGGATCGCGCCCGATAGGAATGCGTAAAGGCGCAATAGCTTCACCTTTGGCAAGCGTTGGCTTGAACCACAGAAATTCGTCCCACGCGGCTTGTGGTTTTGCGGTGATTTTGAAGGTTTGTTCGTTGCCGAGATTGAAGCCCGCCGCTTTGACTTCGGCAGTTGTGCCTTGTTGCAATCCCATCGGAAAGACGCTGGCGATGTACGGCGACTCGCTGATTTGCAAACGATAGCCCAAGCCCATTCCAATGCTCTTTTGCTTTTCAAATTCAGTGATGCGAATGATGTATTCGCCCGCTTCAAAAAACGTGTAGCCGAGCAGCGAATCCGCACCGCCGTTACCGCTGTCATTCGATGCCAGTGTTTTGCCGTTCGCATCCAGCAGCGTCAGCACCGAATCGAGCCGCGAGCCGAACGCGGCAGCAAGAACTTGAAACACGAAGGTCTGATTTTTGGCAGCTTTGAATTTATAAGAATCGCTGTCGCCCGCGCGCCCAATCGTGCCGCCAATGCTGGCTGGGAGCGTGATTTCCTGGGCATCCGCCACCGAATCATTCATTTCTTTTTCGGCTATGTCGGGCAGGGAAGTCACGACAAACGAACCGAGGTTTGTCGTGCCCATCGGCGTTTTGATGCGGTAGTTATAAACGCCTGGCGCAGCGTCTGCCGCTATTGTCGTTTCCACTGTCAACTTGTTGCGCACGAGCTTGTCAATCACGAGTTGCCCGGTTTGCCCTTCGGCGAGTTTCGGCATCTCGCGCGGCGTTTCAGTATTGAAGGTGAGCTTCGATGTGAGGCCGGGTTTATTCCACAACAATTCGCTCGCGCCCGTCAGATTCGCGCCGTCAATCGTCATTGTCACGGTTGTGCCACGTTGTGCGCCGAGCGGGGCGATGTTCGTGACGAACGGTTGCGCTGTGCCGGTGA
>CAZWAK010000231.1:0-10154 GCA_964631865.1 uncultured Heliobacteriaceae bacterium
CCGGAATTGATTGCGCGCGCGGCGGCGGAATCCGCCTATGCCGGACGCCTCGAATTGAAAGAAGTCTACGACCGCAATGACCCGTTGATTTGGCAAATCGGCCTGGCCTTGTTGGCGGAATCCGAAGCGCAAGAACCAGCCGGACGGTTGTATGCTGAATCGCTGGCGAACACGCTGGCATTTCATTTGTTCCGGCATTACAACGCGGGCGAGACGAATGCGGTGGCATCGGTCGGCGGTTTGACCGGGCGTCGGTTGCGATTGGCGACAGATTTTATCAATGCGCATTTGTCCGAAGAGGTAACGTTGGCCGACATTGCCTCCATCGTTGATCTCAGTCCGTTTCACTTCGCGCGCGCCTTCAAACGCACGACCGGCTTGACGCCGCAACAATACCTGATGCAGCGGCGCATCGAACGCGCCAAAGATTTGCTGGCGCAGGCGGATTTGCCGATTGTCGAAGTCAGCGCGCAGGTGGGCTTCAAAAATCAGAGTCACTTCACCACCTTTTTCCGGCGCTACACCGCAATGACGCCCAAGGTCTGGCGCGACACACGCTTTGCCTGAGATCACCGCAAGCTCGCGTAAAAGTGCGCAAGTCCTCGCAAGACGTGCGCTCCCTGACGCGCTACACTGCCTCCTCGCGACGAACACTGCGATATTGTTGCGCGGAGGCCGCTATGTTTTTCTTTCTCCTATCACTTTTGTGGCATTGGCTCTGGCACGAGCCAGTCACGCCGCCGGGGCCGCCGGAACCAACCTGGAAAGGAACGCTACGATGGAATCCAAACAATCGGATGTAATGGCCATTCTGAAACTCTACGAACTGCGCCGCGATGAAAAGATGCGAGCCGCGCGCGCGTGGTACTTCACCGAATTCAACCCCGCGAGCACTGCCGACATCGGCAAACTCTTTCTCAGCGGCGAAGCCTCGAGCGCATATTATCGAATGCTGACGTCTTATTGGGATATGGCGGCGTCGTTAGTGAACAACGGCGGGATTGACGAAAAGCTGTTTCTGGAAGCGAACACCGAACACATAGGCGTCTTTGCGAAACTCGAACCGTTCATTGCCGAAATACGCGAACTCGCGGGCGAAGCGAATTACCTGGCGCATCTGGAAACCTTGGTCATGAAAATCCCGCACGCCCAGCAGATTATGGCCAATCGTCGTAAGCTGTTTGCCAGTTGGGCGAAGGCCACGCCGTAAACATCCTCTCCGTTGACTTGCTGAAAGGCGACATCAATTCCGGTGTCGCCTTTTGTGTTTCTGCGGCTTCGCCTATAATGCCCGCCGTAGTTTGACGCATTCCTACAATTCAAATCTCATCCAATGGAGTTACTCTCGATGGCTGAAAAAGAAGAGCTGACGCCCCCCGACTGGGAGCACATTGCAGACACCGACGACTTCAAAACGCTCGTCGCCACGAAGCGCAAATTCATTGTGCCCGCCGTGATTTTTTTCATCGTGTATTACTTCGCGCTGCCGGTGCTGGTCGGCTACGCGCCAAAGCTGATGGAGACGAAAATTTTCGGCGTCGTGAATCTGGCGTATTTGTTCGCGCTCTCGCAATTTTTTATGGCGTGGATTCTGGCCGCGATTTACGTCAAGAAAGCCGGACGCTTTGACGCGCTGGCACAAAAGATTATTGGCAAACTTCGCAAGTAACGCGATTTGGCAAATCGCGCCACATTTTTTTCAGGAGACCTGATGTCCGCAGCACTTTTGATGTTTCTGATCTTCATCGCCATCACGTTAGGGATCACCTATTGGGCCGCGAAACGTTCGACTGGCTCGAATGCGTACTTCGCCGCCGGGCGTTCAATCACGGGCTGGCAAAACGGCTTGGCGGTCGCGGGCGATTATATGAGCGCGGCTTCGTTTTTAGGCATCGCGGGGTTGATCGCGTTTTCCGGCTACGACGGCTTTATGTATTCGGTCGGCTGGTTGGTGGCGTATTTGACCGTGCTGTTAGTCGTCGCGGAGCCATTGCGCAACGCGGGCAAATACACGATGGCGGATGTGCTGGCGTATCGGTTGTCGCCGCGACCGGTGCGCGCGATGGGCGCACTCAGCACGCTCACGGTCAGCACGTTTTATATGATTGCGCAGATGGTCGGTGCAGGCGCGCTCGTGTCGTTGTTGCTGAAGGATTCGGGCATCAGCTTTCAAACCGCAGTGATCGGCGTCGGCGTTTTGATGATCGTGTACGTCGTGTTCGGCGGAATGCTGGCGACGACTTGGGTGCAGATTATCAAAGCCGTGCTGTTGATGAGCGGCACGATTTTGCTGAGCATTTTGGTGCTCAAACATTTCGGCTTCAGCTTCAGTAATTTCTTCAATGCGGTCGCGAACGTGCAGTATCACGATGCTTCCGGCAATTTGGTGACGCAGAATTTCCTGACGCCGGGCTTGCGTTACAAACCGCCGTATGGCGCGCTGGATTTGATTTCGTTGGGGATGGCGTTGATCTTTGGCACTGCCGGGTTGCCGCATATCTTGATTCGCTTCTACACCGTGCCGGACGCGAAGACGGCGCGCATCAGCGTCGTGTGGGCAATGGCGATCATCGGGTTGTTTTATATTCTGACGACGTTTCTCGGCTTTGGCGCGGCGACGATTGTCGGGCGCGATTTTATTGTCCAAAACGGCGGCACGAATATGAGCGCGCCGTTGTTGGCGAAAGTGCTTGCCGGAGATATTTTCTTTGCGTTTATTTCGGCGATTGCGTTCGCGACGATTTTGGCGGTGGTGGCGGGGCTGACGATTTCGGCTTCGACTTCGTTTGCGCATGATTTCTGGACGAACGTTTTGAAGCACGGGAAAGAAACGACCGCGCGCGAAGAAGTCCGCGTCGCGCAAATCACAGCGTTCGTGGTCGGCGGCATTTCGATGGCAATCGCGATTGCGCTCGGCCCCACGGCGAACGTCGCGTTTTTAGTCGCGCTCGCGTTTGCCGTCGCGGCTTCAGCGAATTTGCCAGTGATCGTGCTATCGTTGTTCTGGAAGCGATTCAATACGCGCGGCGCTGTTGGTGGGTTAGCGACGGGCTTGTTGGCGTCGTTGATCTTGATTTCTATCAGCCCAAGCGTTATGAAATCGAATCCGATGTTCCCGCTGGAAAATCCCGGCATCATCAGCATCCCGCTCGGCTTCCTGGGCGCAATCATCGGCACGCTGCTCGGGCGCGAACCGGCAGCCGAAGCAAAGTACAACGAATTGAATGTGCGCGCGAATACGGGCATCGGCGCGGAAAAAGCGACATCGCATTGAGATAGAACGCGGATGCAACAGATTTTCTCAGGATCGGTGTGAATCTGTAACATCGGTTTGATCGGTATTCCATTTGGCAATCGAACACGGATGCAACGGATGAAACGGATTGGCTCGGATTGATCGGAACGAATCCGTCGCATCAGTTTCATCGGTATTCCATTCAGTTTTAGAAAGGCATTTTTATCATGTCCGAATCCACTACCATTGAATCTGTCCTCAACGAATCACGATTGTTTCCGCCGTCGGAAGAATTCACAGCGCAAGCCCACGTCAGCGGCATGGACGAATACGAACGGCTCTACGCCGAAGCGGAAGCTGACCCAGAAAGTTATTGGGCGAAGCACGCGGAATCGCTCCACTGGTTTCAGAAATGGGACAAGGTGTTGGAGTGGAATTTGCCCTTTGCCAAATGGTTTGTCGGCGGCACAACGAATGTCGCATACAACTGTCTGGATCGGCATTTGACTTCGTGGCGGCGCAACAAAGCGGCGATTATTTGGGAAGGCGAACCGGGCGATACGCGCACGCTGACCTATCAGCAACTGCACACGGAAGTTTGCAAGTTTGCGAACGTGCTGAAAAAGCTCGGCGCGCAAACAGGTGATCGCATCGCTTTATACATGCCGCTGGTTCCTGAGTTGGCGATTGCGATGCTCGCGTGTGCGCGGATTGGCGCGACGCATACGATTATTTTTGGCGGCTTCTCGGCGGATGCGCTGAAAGATCGCATTAACGATTGCGGTTGCAAATTGGTTGTCACGGCAGATGGCGGATGGCGGCGCGGCACGGAAGTGAAGCTCAAACCCGCTGTTGATGAGGCGTTGCAGCATACACCGACCGTGCAATCGTGCGTCGTGTACAAACGCACGGGTTCGCAAATCACGATGCAGCCCGGACGCGATCACTGGTGGCACGAGATGATGGAAATTGTGAATGACGAATGCGCCGCCGAACATCTCGACAGCGAACATCCGTTGTTCATTTTGTACACGTCAGGCACGACCGGAAAACCGAAAGGCATTCTGCACACGACGGGCGGTTATTTGACGCAAGCTGCGCTGACAACGAAATGGGTCTTTGATCTGAAAGACGAAGATGTCTATTGGTGTACGGCGGATATTGGTTGGGTGACGGGGCACAGCTATGTTGTCTACGGCCCGCTGGCGAATGGCGCGACGAGTTTGATGTACGAAGGCGCACCGAATTGGCCGAACCCGGATCGCTTTTGGCAGATTATTGACAAGTATAAAGTGAACATCTTCTACACCGCGCCAACTGCGATTCGCGCCTTTATCAAATGGGGCGAGCAGTGGGTGCTCAAGCACGATCTGACGACGCTGCGCCTGCTCGGCACAGTTGGCGAACCGATCAATCCCGAAGCATGGATGTGGTATCACCAAACGATTGGCAAAGGCCGCTGCCCGATTGTGGATACGTGGTGGCAGACGGAAACCGGCGGCATCATGATTTCACCTTTGCCGGGCGCGACGCCGACTGTGCCGGGAACCGCGACGCGCCCGCTGCCCGGCCTGGCGATTGATGTCATCACGAAAGACGGTCAGAGTTGTGGCGCGAATCAGGGCGGTTATCTGGTCATCAAAAAGCCCTGGCCTGGCATGCTGCGCACGATTTGGGGCGACGACGAGCGGTATCAAAAACAATACTGGTCAGAGATTCCTGGGGTTTACTTCGCAGGCGATGGCGCGCGCAGAGACAATCACGGTTATTTCTGGATTATGGGGCGCGTGGACGATGTGCTGAACGTCGCGGGGCATCGGCTCGGCACGGCGGAAGTCGAAAGCGCGCTCGTGTCGCATCCGGCAGTCGCGGAATCAGCGGTCGTCGGGCGACCCGATGATTTGAAAGGCTCGGCGATTGTCGCGTTCGTCACGCTCGAAGGCGGGCGGCAGGGAAGCGATGAGTTGAAGAACGAATTGCGCAATCACGTCGCCAAAGAAATCGGCGCGATTGCCAAGCCCGACGACATTCGCTTCACGGATACGCTGCCAAAAACGCGGTCAGGCAAAATCATGCGGCGCTTGTTGCGCGAGCTTGCAGCCAGCGGGAAAGTCGCGGGCGATACGACGACGCTCGAAGATTTTTCCGTGCTGGAAAAACTGCGCGACGACGACGAGTAGTTTCAGCGATTGCTCAGCACAATCAGATTCTGCACGCTTTTCACGCCCGCGATTTCTTTGGTCAGTTGTTCGGCCAGCGCCCGTTCCGCGCGCGAAGGCGTTGTGCCGGAGAGCGTGATTGCGCCGTCCCGCGCCGCGACTTTGATGGCGTTGACATTCGAGAAGTCGCTGCGCTTTGCCGTTAACGTGGCCGTGACCAATTGCACGAGATTGCGATCTGATTCTGCCAGCGCCACGACGGGCGGAGCGGTGGGGCTGGGCGAGGCTTTTCCTGAGCTGGGCGAGGCGGCGGCAGCGGTTCCGATGCGGAGTTGATTATTGACCGACGTGACCTTCGGATAATTTCGTACCAGTTGTTCGGCGCGCAGTTTTTGCGTTTCTGCCGCGACCGTGCCCGTCAACGTAACAGCACGATTTTGCACTTTGATTTCGATGCGTTGCGTCTTCAATTCCGGCGCGGAAAGGAGACGCTCCCGCAAATTGGCTTGTAATTCCAAATCGTCCACATTGATGGTCAGGTCTTGGTTGACGATTTCGCCCGGTTGCGGTGTGGCTTCGGGCGTGACGCGGATTTGATTGCTGACTTCTTTGACGCCGGACGTTTCTTTGGCCAGGTTGGCGGCCAATTCTTTGTCAATCTCGGTCGGCACTTCACCGCTCAATGTGACCATGCCGTCGTGACATTCCACCCCGATGCTGTAACCGTACAAGCGTTTGGTTTGCGAAATCGCCGATTTGACTTTGCTCAGCAGCGCCGCATCGGCTTTGCGCCTTTCTCCATCTATCGCTTTGAGCGAATCTTCCGGCGTGGGCAAGCGGGGCGTCAGGTTGCGATTGACGACGAAAAAATAGTACGCCATCAGCAACAGTAAAACCAAAAACAAACTCAGTGCCAGGAGCCGCAGCCCCCAATTGATCCCCATTCCATCCGCCTTTCTCAGTAGTAGATTCATCGCGCTTCGGATTTTGTTGCGCCGGTCGTTAATTTATATTTCGCCTAATCGTTAGTTGTGCCGCAGTTTAACCAATGCGGCAGCGGAATGCCAAGTGCTGCGTGCATCTTTCTGCCGCCCCTGACTTTGACAGTGTCAGCGAGCGGAGTGTAGTATGCCGCACGAGACGAAACGCACGCTCAGCAACGCTCAGGAACGAGGAACGCGCGGGATTTTTCCCCGGGCAAACGCGGCGCAGCTTGGGTGCTGTCCCCCAGTTTGGCGCGGGTTCGTGAGCGACTGGGATTGTCGCCGGGAGTTATTTGCAAGTCGGCCAGAGAATGTGCCAAACCGCCATGAAGATCAACTACCCCATTCCGATTCGCGCCAAGCTGGTGATCATTGTGTTGGTCTTTGCGATTGTCCCAATGCTGGTTGTGACGATGGTATGGTACAACACGTCGGTCGGGCGCGTGGCCGCAGTCGCGCGCGCCGGGTTGGAAGCCAGAGCGCAGGACATCGTGAACCAACTGCAACGCCGCCAGCAAAACTCCCCCGCACAAGCCGTATCACTGGTCGAAGTCGTCGGGCCGCGCACGAGCGCCCTGACGACGCGCTATTTGCCGAGCGGCGCGCTGGCTGTCCCTTCTGTCCGCGAAGTCATTATCCTCGACGCACAACGCACGGTGCGCTATGCCGCGCATCCGGATTGGGAAGGCAAAGCCTATCAAACCGCGTTGCCCCCGGCTTTGGCGCAGGTGCTCACCGATTTCCTGGACGGCAAAGAAACACAACGCGCGGCGGGTTTGTTTCGCAGCGAAAGGCGCAATCGCTATATGTTCGACAATCAGCCCTGGCTGATTCATCTGCATCAGCATCAGCCGGAGGGCAGCGGCGCAGAACCGCTTTCGATCTTTGTCATCGAACACGACGTCGGGCAAGCCCCGCTCGATGTGGCCGGCCTGAGCATTTTGGGCATCACGTTGTTGCTGGCGATTGTGGCCACGTTGCTCGTGTATTTGATTATCAGCGGCACGACCGATTCGATTCGGCGCGTCACGCGCGGCGCGAAAGCGATTGCGACGGGCAAACTCGACGCGACGATCACGGTCAAAAGCAACGACGAGACAAAAGTGCTGGCCGAAGCGTTCAATCGCATGGCCGGACGCTTGCGCGAGATGATTGCCCGCGAAAGCGAGCAGCGGCAATTCGAGTCCTTCGCGCGCTTGTCGGCGGTACTCACGCACGATTTGAAAAACGCGATTTTGTCGCTCTCGTTTCTGGTCACGAATATGGAGCGCAAGTTTGACCGCGAAGGCTTCCGCGAAGACGCGATGCGCACGTTGGCCGATTCGGTCGGCAATTTGAAAAACCTCGTGTCCAAATTGTCTGACCCGCTGACGCAACCGACGGAAGAACGCTTCGAGGAAGATTTGCGCCGGTTGACGGAGCGCGTGCTGACCCGCACGGCGGAACACGTGGGCGACCATTATCAAGTAACAACCGCGTTCGCGTCCGGCGTCAAAGCCGTGGTGAATGCTTCGGCGATTGAGCGCGTCGTAGAGAACCTGATTATCAACGCGCTGGAAGCGATGCCGAATGGCGGCAGCCTGACGATTGCGACTGAGATGGCCGACGCGCACAGCATCATCAGCGTGGCGGACACGGGCATAGGCATGCCGCCCGATTTTGTGCGCGACAAATTGTTTCATCCGTTTGCCACGACCAAAAAGAAAGGCATCGGCTTGGGGCTGTACTCGTGCCGCGAGATCATCGAACAGCACGGCGGGCGCATTGAGGTCGAAAGCAGGGAAGGCGAAGGCACGGAATTTCGCATTGTGCTCCCCGCTGCTATTTTGAGCGCGGCTTCAGAGACGAAAGAACATCAAATTATTTCTGCTTAGCCTTGGCCCGGCAGGAAACGATAGACACCGCACACAAAGTGAATTATGGCTGAACTCGACAAGCAAACTGTTCTCGTGGTGGATGATGATGCCGGGGTTCGCAAGCAACTGTATTGGGGGTTGGAAGAGGATTATCGCGTGCTGGAAGCCGGTACGCGCGCCGAAGCCCTCGCCCATCTCGAACGCGAGAACGTGGATGTCGTCCTGTGCGATTTGCATTTGCCGCCGTTGGTAAACGAGATCACCGAAGGCGTGGCCGTGTTGGAAGCCGCGCGGCAATTCAATCCGCCCTTGCCCGTGATTGTGCTGACCGGCAGCCGCGAACGGGCCGCCGCAATTCAAGTCACGGCGCGCGGTGCGTACGGCTTTTTTCAAAAAGACAGCTTTTCGCTCGACGAAGTCGCCATCATCGTGCGGCAGGCCGCCGAGAAAATTAAACTCGAACGCGAGAAGGTCACGCTCGAACAGGAAAACGCTTCGCTGCGCCAACAGGTCGCCGAAGGCTGGCAGGAAGTCGTTGGTTCCAACGCCAATTTACAAGCCATTTTTGCGCAAGCCCGCGAAGTCGCTTCGACCAGCGCGACCGTGTTGATTACGGGCGAATCCGGCACGGGCAAAGAAGTGCTCGCCCGCGCGATTCATCGTTCCAGCCCGCGCGCCAACAAACCGTTCGTCGCTTGTTCCATCGCGGCCTTGCCGGAAACGTTGATCGAGTCAGAACTGTTCGGACACGAAAAAGGCGCGTTCACCGGAGCCGTGCAGCGCAAGCAGGGCCGCTTCGAGCAAGCCGATGGCGGCACGTTGTTTTTGGACGAAATCGGCGAGTTGTCGCACGCGATGCAGGTCAAATTGTTGCGCGTGTTGCAGGAGCGGCAGTTTGAACGGCTCGGCGGCAAAGAATTGCTGAACGTAGACATTCGCGTGATTACCGCCACCAATCGCAATCTGGAAGAAATGGTCGCGCAAAATCAATTCCGCGCCGATTTGTATTACCGCTTGAACGTGGTCAGTCTGGAACTGCCACCCCTGCGCGAACGTGCTGATGACATTCCGCTGTTGGCCGCCCATTTTGCGCGGAAAATAGCGGTCAAACACGGGCGTCCGACGCCCAGCTTTACCGGCGCAATGGTGGACGCGCTGACTTCATACCCTTGGCCCGGCAACATCCGCGAACTGGAAAATGTGATTGAGCGGTCGGTGGTGATTAGCTCGGCCACCACGCTCGATGTGGATGTGTTGCCCGAACGCCTGCGCGAAAAAATCGTGTCCGTGCCCAATGCCCTCACGCCCGCCGATGCTACGACGCAGACGGTTCCTGCTGCCGCCGCGCCTCCTGCCAACACCGATTTGACCTACCTGTTTCATCAGCCGGAGTTTTCGTTTGAAAATGCCATCACAGACTTCAAGCGCGAACTGGTGCGCGTGGCTTTGCGCGAATGTAACGGCTCGCGTTCCGATGCTGCTGCACGCTTGCAAATCAGCCGTCAGTATTTGTATCGGCTGATGAACGAGTTGCAAGTGAGCGCCGCCAAAGATGCGATTGAAGCAGAGTAAGGAAAATCTCAGGCCGCTCCCTGCAAAGACAATTCCTCAGCGGAGAGGTTTCTCGCCTACGTTCAGCAACGGCTTCACCAGGGAGTTGCAACGACACGGTGCTCGACTATGTCATTGACACGTTGGGGCGGCGCATTGATTTCTATTACGTCAACAATCGCCTGACCGAAATCCGCCAGGATCGCAATGGCACGCTTTTCAAATATGCCATCCTCGATTACTCGCCCGTCACCTTGAGTGGAACGTTTTACAATCCCAACACTTACACGACTTACAACAAGGATGTGAGCAGCGCGACCGTCTATGTGCCCACGCGCATCACCTATCCAACCGGCATCAATTTACGCTT
>CAZWAK010000232.1:0-9969 GCA_964631865.1 uncultured Heliobacteriaceae bacterium
CTCCAAAGGCTTCGCGTTCCATACACGCGACTGAAATTCGGTATAGGGATCAGACCACCAACCACCGACCACCAACCACCAACCACCGACCACCGACCACCAACTACCGACTGAGTTCGTGCTGTAGCCACGCTTGCGCAAAATTCCAATCCCGCTTCACCGTGCGCTCCGACACTTGTAAAACGTGGGCGAGTTCGAGTTCCGTCAGCCCGAAAAAGTAACGGAGTTCCGCGACCTTCGCACAACGTTGATGCTTCTCTTCCAGCCGCGTCAACGCCTCATTGAGCGCGAGCAAATCCACAGCGTTCTTTTCCCCCGCCCGACGATCCGCCAGCGGTTCGGCGAGTGTGACCTGTTGCGCCTGTCCCCAACGTTTCTGCCGGTTGTGCGCGTTCGCATAGTTGACCAGCACCTGCCGCATCAGCCGCGCCGCCAGATTGTAAAAATGCTGCCGATCCTGCCATTGCATTTGTTGACAGTGCTTGAGTTTCAGAAACGTTTCGTTGACCAGCGCCGAAGCATTGAGCGTATGCCCCTCGTGCTCGCGGCGCAATTGGCGCTCAGCGATGCGGTGCAATTCGCCGTACACCAGCCCCGCCAATCGTTCGTACGCTTCCTGATCCCCGTCGCCCCACGCCCGCAACAACGCCGTGATTTCGTGTGAAGTATCCACGTTCATCTGTTTTCCCCCAATGTAAACAGTCTGTTGACCAGCAAGGGACGCTCCGGCGCGAAAAAAATTGCGCGCGCATGTCCCCTTTTGACCGGAAATCTTGCCTTCTCTAGTGATCGCAAACAAAACGGCTAGAGGCGAAGTGTCGAATTGTCGGACAAATGAAGAGGTCTGCACTGTAGCACTCCGCCTCAGCCGCTGGCAACCAACGGAACTGCTTGAAACAAGTTGAGGAAGAGAGGTTATGAAAAAACTTACAATGCTCAGACTATTTGCCAGTCTTTGGATGCTGGCGCTGGCGAGCCAGCTTTGTGCGCAACCAGTCGTTTTCAGCAAGATCAAGGTCAGATTTAACCGCAGCGAAAAAGATATTCGCCTGGTGGATAAGGATGTGGATTTGGCTTTTGATGACAGTGCCCGGAAGCTAACAGTGAAGAGCGACGAGAAGCCTTTGGAGATCAGCTATGACGGGATTCAAAAAGCCGTGTTTGAAACCACCAGTCATATGCGCGGCGGGGCGATGAGTCAACTCGTCGGCGGGCTGGCTGGCGCGGCCATGGCCGCGAAACATGTTGCGGATTACTGGTGCTATTTCGAGTACAAGAAACCGG
This sequence comes from uncultured Heliobacteriaceae bacterium, assembly GCA_964631865.1. Classification (GTDB taxonomy): domain Bacteria; phylum Acidobacteriota; class Blastocatellia; order RBC074; family RBC074; genus JAFDVL01. Next base: position 1,285 of record CAZWAK010000232.1, read on the forward strand.
ACGGCAGCCTCCAACCGTATTTGCTGGAAATTGATAAAGAGTCGTCCGCTCAGGTGATCGAGAAAATGAAGAGCTTTCTCGGCGACAAGGTCAGGATCGCTGAATTCCCAGAAAAAGAAGAAAAAATCGAGAAAGACACCCTCAAAGACCTGCAATCCAAGCACAGTCTGGAAGTGGACAAAAAGCAGCATCCGCTGCCGGAACTCAAGCCGGACAAAGCTCTCGTCGTGGTGGTCTGCCCGGCGCTCGCGGCTCGTTATTCCGGGAAAGGGGTGCAGTACAAACTCCACGCCAATGATCGCGTAGTCGCCGTCAACAAAATGGGGACGTATAGTTTCGCCTATCTTGATCCCGGAGAATACCTGCTCGTTTCGCAAACCGAAAACGCAAGTGGCATGCGTCTCAAGCTGGAGGCCGGCCAGGACTACTATTTTCTGCAAAATACCTTCATGGGGGCGTGGAAGGCCCGTACCAGCCTCACTCGGCATACCAAAGAACTCGTAAGTTTTGAACTCAGCGGGGCGAGTTATGCGGATTGGAAACGAAAATAGCGCGCCGCGCAAACGAAGCGTCACCCGTCAGGCTCGCGTCGTTTCAGGGGAGGCCCACTTGTGGATAACAAAAAGTGTGGCTGGCAAGCAACGCGCGCTTGGCGGGTGGGGCCGCATTGGGGGCGGCACGTATCCGGCGGGTCATCGCTAGTGAAGCTACGGCCCGCAAGATGCAGCCGCACCATAGTGGCGCACGCATCTGCAAACCGCTGTATGCGTGACAACTTGACCCTCATTCATCAGAGAGAAATTCTATGAAGCCCTACACCCTTTTGACCAATGAAGCAACGCCGTCATCCCTACGCCGCATTGCACTGCTGACCGTGTTGTTATGCACCATTTCTCTGCTCGCCGCGCAATTCATCACGCACAGCCGCAGCCGCGCCCAGCAATTGAGCCTGGCTGACCGCATTGCCGCCCAGCGCGCGATTGAGCAGGTGTACTGGCAGCATCGCATCTGGCCCAAAGACAACCCGCAGCCGAAACCCGCGCTTGACGAAGTCCTCCCCGCCGCTGCTTTGCAGGCGAAGGTCGAAGAGTCGCTGCGCCAATCCGCCGCGCTCGCGCAAATCTGGCAGCGCCCCGTCACTGCCGCCGACGTGCAAGCCGAACTCGACCGCATGGCGCGCGACACGAAACAGCCCGCCGTGCTGCGCGAATTGTGGGCGGCGCTTAATAACGACCCGCTGTTGATTGCCGAATGCCTGGCGCGTCCGGCCTTAGTCGAGCGGCGCGTGCGCGAGCAGTACGAAGCGGACGGGGCAGCGGCGCTGGCGGCTGGGGCAACGGAAGCGCAGCGTGCGAGCTTTGAGGAATGGTGGCAGCAAGTGCGCGCTGGTTTACCGCTGAATGCGGCAGCGGCAGGGAGTGATTACCACTTGTCCGTAATTGCGGAAGCTGCTGTAGCTTGTGGTAGCGAGGAATGGAAAATCATTAGTACGACGGGTGCGCCGAGTATTCGAGGGGAACATACAGTTGTGTGGACTGGTAGCGAATTGATAGTTTGGGGCGGGGTGGTCAACTCATCCCTTGATTCCGGCGGACGCTACAACCCAGCGACTGATAGCTGGATTTCTACTAGCACAACTGGTGCGCCTAGTGCTCGCAATTTACATACAGCCATTTGGACAGGCACCGAAATGATTGTTTGGGGCGGTGAAGAATGCTGTTTTTTCCCACGAAGAACTCTAAATACTGGGGGACGGTACAACCCTGCGACGAACACCTGGGTATCCACCAGCGGAACCAATGTTCCTACGGGGAGATTTGAGCACACAGCCGTTTGGACAGGCAGTGAAGTGATCATTTGGGGTGGATGGGACAGCGGATTCAACTTTTTCAATACTGGTGGACGATACAATCCGGTGACCAACACTTGGACAGCCACTGATATGAGCGGAAGCCCTACCGGACGAATTCCTTACAATTCGGTTTGGACAGGCAGTGAGATGATCATTTGGGGGGGCTTTGGTATTAGTGCCAACCGCTATAAAACGGGTGGACGATACAACCCTGTAACGAACTCATGGACAGCTACCAGTACGACAGGGGCACCCAGTGAACGAAATGCACATGCTGCTGTGTGGACAGGCAATGAAATGATCGTTTGGGGCGGTTATGACGGCCTCAATGAACTGAGTACGGGTGGGCGGTACAATCCGGCGACGGACGTGTGGATAACTACTAACCCGATTGGTGCGCCGAATGGGCGATCTCTCCCCACTGTCGTATGGGCAGGCAGTGAAATGATTGTCTTTGGTAGCGTCAATGGCAGTAATACAGGCAGACGGTACAATCCGACGACGAATGCCTGGACAGCTGCTGCCAACTCCCCCAGCGGTCTGGGTGGTAGAAATGCGGTATGGACTGGCAGTGAGATGATTTACTGGAACTATGGGGCGGGCAGTCGCTACTTGTTCGCCCCAGCACTCACCCTTTCGCAAACCAGTCAATCGTTTACTGCTTCGAGCGGCACGGGCAATATCGCCGTCACCGCGCAGGGAGATTGCACTTGGTCAGCAACCAGCAATGCCAATTGGATCACGCTGACCGGCAGCACAACCGGCAGCGGCAATGGCACAGTCAATTTCAGCGTGGCGGCCAACACCGGAGCCGTGCGTACCGGAACCATCACGATCAGCGGACAGCAATTGACCATCACGCAAGCCGCCCCGCTGCCGCTGCTGGTGGCTTCGGTCAATGGAGCCAGTTATGCGGCCAATGCGCCGCTCGTGCCCGATTCGATTGTCTCGGCTTTTGGGGAAAACCTCTCCACGTCCGAAACGGGACAAGGTGCGCCGCCGGGAACCTTGCCCACCACGCTGGCTGGCACGACTGTGAAGATCAAAGACAGCGCCGGGGTCGAACATCTCGCGCCGCTCTTTTTCGTGGCCAAAATGCAGGTCAATTACCTGCTGCCGACCGCCGCCGCCCTCGGAGCCGCGACGGTGACGATTACGAATGGAGCAGGCGTGATGTCGGTTGGCACGATCCAAATCGCATTGGTTGCGCCGGGCATTTTCTCCGCCAATGCCGACGGCAAAGGCTTGGTGATCGGGAGCGCGATTCGTGTGAAAAATGGAGTCATCGTCGGAGAAGAACAGTTGGTGCGCTACGACGAGACACAGCGAAAATTCGTCGCCATTCCGTTGGAGGTCGGGAACTCGGATGAGCGGGTGATTCTCCAACTCTATGGCACAGGCTTCCGCCATCGCAGCAGTTTGGCCAACGTGGTTGTCACCATCGGCGGCGTGGCGGCGACGGTGGAATATGCGGGCGCACAGCCCAGCTTTGTGGGTTTGGATCAACTCAACGTCGTTGTCCCGCCGAGCCTGGCCGGACGGGGCGAAGTCGAAATTCGAGTGACGGTGGACGGGATACTGGCGAACATCGTCACGATCCACATTCGCTGAGAAAAAGGCCGTTAAGACGTAACGCGATTTGGCAAATCGCGGGGCCGCTCGAAAGCGCGCGCGCGATTTGCCAAATCGCGTTACATCGGCGGCTTATGGATGAACGGGATGCGGGTTGAAGAACAAATACTGCTGGCGATGATTGATGTAAATTGTGTCGAATAATCGCAGCGGTAACAGCCCGTCTTCCAGACGACCTTCGGCAGCGGTTTGCATCTCGAACAACGCCACCGGCAAGGCTCGAAACATCTCTTGGCCGATGACGAACGAACGCAGTTGTCCGTGCCAAACGGTGCGGCTGCCGAGGTCGCTGGTGGCTTTCATTGGGCGCAGTTTGGCTTCTGTGAATTCCAGGTCTTTCATTCGCTCTGTTGCATTGAAAAAGCTCAGCATCGCAATCCCGGAATCCAACACGAACCGCCATCGGTTTTGCACCGTTACCAGCGCGCGGCCTTCGTGCAATTGCATTGGCACAGGCGTGCCGCATAATTTCTGCTCAATCTCTGCCTCCTCTTCCAACTCCAAACGCCGACGCGGAAAATCCACCAGATAATTGAACTGTGTCAGCACGTTTTGCCCCAGCACGCCGCTGATGCTCGGATGCGCGGCACGCACGGCGGCTAACTCCGACACTAACACTTCCACCTCTGTCACCGTCTTACTGCCGAGCGTCAGGCGCGGCAATTTCGCGCGTGGAATGGCTTGCGCGCCTGCGACCGTGACGAGTTCGATGCGATCCAGGGCTTGCAACTTCAATTGACGGGCGAACTCCGGCGTGACGAGCGACGTATTCGCTCCTGTGTCGAGCAGGAATTCGTACGCGCCTGCTCCCTGGACAGCGACGCGCACGACTATCAAATACTCGCGAACTAGCGTAAATTGAACCGTCGTAGCGGCCTGAACAGTTTGACAAGCAATGCAGCTCAGAAGCAGCAGACTTGAGACAACGAAGCATTTCATAACCACCTCCGCGCGCGATTCTGCGGAATCTGTGCGCTGGAAGTCGTGATGCGGCGCTGATGCTTCGGCGCGTTTTGCTGATGAAGTTATGATGGACACCAAGCCGCTGATTTTTCAGTTCGATACCATTCAGGTTGATCCCCAAACGTTCAAAATTCTGAAGGACGGCAGCGCCTTGCCCGTCGAGCCGAAAGCGTTCGAGGTGCTGGTGTTTTTGCTCCATCATCACGGGCGGCTGGTCGAAAAAGACGAGTTGCTCGAAGCCGTGTGGAAAGATGCGTACGTGACGCCGAATGCGTTGACGCGCGTGATTGCGCAGTTGCGGAAAACGCTCGGCGACGATGCCAAAGAATCGCGCTACATCGAAACCGTCCCAACGCGCGGCTATCGCTTCATCGCGGACGTGAAAACGCTGGCAGGCGGGAATGTACGGAATGGAGAGCGCCAGAGAGATTACGAAACATACGAAAATAACGAAACAGACGGAAAAGAATCGGGGCAGATAGAAATGGTTCGTATGTTTCGTCCCTTTCGTGTGTTTCGTGATCTCTCTGCTTTCTCCCGCTGGCGCTGGGTTACGCTACCCGTACTACTGGTCGGGCTTGGCCTTTGGCTTTGGCAACAACGAACGGTGAGCGAGAAGCTGAGCATCGGCAAGACGATGCAAATTACGTCGTCGCCGCTGCTCGATTTGTACCCCGCGTTTGCGCCCGACGGACAATCGCTCGCCTACAGCGGATTGCACAACGGCAGGTTTGAAATCTTCGTCAAGCCGCTCACGCCGGGCAGCCGCGAAGTGCAGGTTACATCGGACGGCGCGGACAATGTGCAGCCGAGTTGGTCGCCCGATGGCAGGCTGATCGCGTTTCATTCGCGCAAACGCGGTGGCATTTGGGTCGTTCCATCACTCGGCGGCGTCGCCCGACAGCTTGTGGAATTTGGCGCTGACCCGGCGTGGTCGCCCGATGGCAAATGGCTGGCGTTTCAATCCGAATCTCAAGTGAACATCAATCAAACTGCGTTTGCCGCGCTGCCACCGTCTACGCTTTGGATCGTGCCTGCGGTGGGAGGCGCGGCGCGGCCCATCACGCAGAAAAATCAGCCGCCCGGCGGACACGGCGCACCCGCGTGGTCGCCCGACAGCCAGCGCATTGCGTTCGTGTCGTACCTGTCGAGACGCGCGGAGATCGGGACGGTGAAGATGGACGGCAGCGATTACCAGGTTCTGGCAAGCGACTTGGCGAACTACTACGATCCAGTGTTTGCGCCGGATGGGAGGTACGTGTTCTGGACTTCGGGGTCGGGGAACTTTCAACTCTGGCGCAGAGCCGTTTCGTCCGCGACAGGAACGCCTAACGGTGCGGCAGAAGAAATTGCCAACACCGGAGCCGCGCTGGCGCGATATTTGACCATCGCGCCCGACGGCAAACGCCTGGCGTACAGTTCCTTGATGTTGGCGAACAACATTGGCTCCGTCGCCGTTTCACCTCAAACCGGGAAAGCGGTAGGCACGCCCGTGCTCCTGACGCAAGACACCAATCGTCGCAAAACCGTGCCGAGTTTTTCGCTGGATGGCAGCCGCATTGTATACAGCATGTGGCGCGCTGGCGGGCCGGGCGAACTTTGGCTGATGGATGCAGATGGCGGCAACGCGCGCCAACTCACAACCGGGCTGGCAGGGCTGCCGAATTGGTTGCCCGACGGCCAGCGCGTCAGTGTCATCGCAAAAGATGGCTCCGCGTTGCGCATGTGGGCCGTGGATGTAGCAAGCGGAAAGCAGGAATTGCTTTCACCGCAGACCTTCCCTGTCGCACTCGGCAAGTTGTCGCCCGACGCCGCGCTGTTCGCGTTCAATGCCTACGCCAATGGAACCTACAACATTTCAGTTTTGCCGCTGGCGAGCGGGGACGCCAGACAACTCACGTTTGACAGCGAAATGATGGGCTTTCCGTGCTGGTCGCGCGACAGTCAATGGCTGGCGTTTGAGATGAAGCGCGGAGCCGATACGCACGTCACGATCTTGCCGCGCGATGGCGGCACGCCGCTGCAAATCACGAATGAACCGGGGCAGAGTTGGCCCGGCGGTTGGGCCGCAGATCACGACCGCATCGCGTTCGCCGGACTGCGCGACGGCGTGTGGAATGTCTACTGGGTTTCGCGCCGCACGAAAACGCAAATGCAACTCACGCATTTCACGAAGCCAAACAGCTATGTCCGCTACCCCGTCTGGTCGCCTCGCAGCGATCAAATCGTCTACGAATTTGGCGAGACGACGGGCAATGTGTGGTTGATGGAATTGAAATAAGATGCTGCAACTCACGATGCAATTAAAAATACAGCCGCGCCGCAAACTGCACTTGGCGCGGGTCTTCGGTCGTCGTGATGACGCCAAAATTCGCGCCGCCCAACGTGGTTCCGGGCGCTTGAAAATTGGCGCGATTGAGCAGATTGAATGCTTCCGCGCGAATTTGCAACTTCGTGTGTTCGGTAAACTTGAAATCGCGCTGCAAGGAAAAGTTCGCCGCCAGATAACCGGGACTGCGCAGGTCGGGCAAGGTACGCGATGTGCTGCCAAAACTGTACGGCACAGGCTGTGCGAAAGCAGCGGCATTGAAATATTGCTTGATGCGATCTGCTTTGGAATTACTGTTGACAAGGTAATTGCCGACAATGTTCGGGCGCAGCGAATTGAACGCCAAGCCCTGCAACGAAGCGTTCGTCGCGCTAATCGAAAGCGGGAAGCCACTTTGCGCCTGCACAATCGTGTTGACTGAAAACCCGCCGATGATTTTGCCGAGTACGCTTTCCTGCAAAAATCGTTGTCCTTGTCCGAATGGCAATTGCCACGTCACATCGCCGATGAAGCGATGCCGCACATCAAAATTCGAGAGCGATTTATCCGCGCGCCGATTGTGGTAATCCTGAAAATACTGCACCTGAATCGTCTGATTGTTCAGCGACATCGAAGTCAGGTCATCAATCAACTTCGAGAACGAATACGCCGCGCTGAACGTGATGCTGCTCGTCACACGCCGCGCGACGGTGAGTTGCAGCGAGTGATACGTCGAATGCGATTCGTTCTGGCTGTAAGAAACAACATTGCCGAATTGCGGATACGGGCGCAGCAGTTGCGCAACCGTCACCGTCGAGCGTCCCAGAATCGAAGTCGAAGCCGGGCGCTGATCCGCAGGCAAACTCAGGAACGGATTCGTCACGGTCAGGTTGCCGAGCGGAACGCCGTTCACGACTTTGCTCGCCAGCGCAATGGCTTCAGGCGAAAGCTGATTGATGTCGGTTGCGCCGCTCAGCAATCCAGTGCCTGCATTGCCCGCATACGCAACTTCCAGATTGATTTTGCCGAGCAATTCGCGCTGCACATTCAAATTCCACTGTGCAATGAACGGCTGACGAATATTGCGCAAGCGCACCGGAACCGATTGCCGCCCGTAGCCTGTTAGCGGCCCCAAATAATCATTGGTTGGGGCGACGATGCCCGACGGAAAGGGGTTGCTGAGATTCGTTCCGGCAACTGGACTAATGCCATTGTTGAGCGACGCAATGAACGGCGTTTCGGCCAAGCCATCCATCGCAGCCGTGACGATATTGAAGCCGCCGCCGCCCAGCGGTGCATACAAAATCGCGCCGCCCGAACGAATCACCGTTTTCTCATTGAGCTTGAAGGCCAAGCCCACGCGCGGGCCAAAGTTATTGTAGTCGTGATCGTAATTTTCGCGTGTCTTCACGCCGCCGCGACCGACCGGAGTGACGACGCCGCACAACGCAATCGTTTGCGTTCCCAAGCCCGTCGCTTCGGGAAAGACCACAGAAAATTGATTCACCGGAAACGTGGCTTTGTCATCGAAATTTAGCAAGCGATTGAAGCGTTCGGTGTTGCCCGTTTCAAATTCCCAGCGCAAGCCCAGATTCAGCGTCAATCGCTCATTCACTTTCCAATCGTCAGTGTGGCAACCACAGCGGGCCGCCAACGTTGCCGCCGAATTGATTGAAGCGCAGTTTTTCCTTCACCCCATTCGGATTTGCATTCACAAAAAAGCTGCGCGCATCGAAGGCGTCATTGCGCAAATATTCAAACAACGTCGCGCGAAATTCAGTCGAGCCGGAGCGCGTCGAGAAATTCAACGCGCCGCCGCCCGTGCGCCCATATTCCGCCGGAAACGAATTCGTTACGATCTGAAATTCCTGCACCGCATCGGGCGAAGGCCGCAGCGAAATGCGGTTGTCGCCTTTGTTCGCCAGCGGAA
>CAZWAK010000233.1:0-9953 GCA_964631865.1 uncultured Heliobacteriaceae bacterium
TGGGGCATATTTCGTTCGTCGGCAAGTTCGACGCAAATATGTTCGCCGCCGGAGCGCCGCCGTTTGCACCGCATCTGACGCTGGAATTTGTGGCGAAGCATTCGCTGGATTTCTGGCTCACGTCCGAAGACCTGCCCGATCCGAACAATCGCGTCACGTTGAATCGCGAAGGCAAAATTATGCTGTCGTACACGCCGAACAATCTGGAAGGGCATCAACGGCTCTACGCCAAAGTCAAAGAATTGGTCAGGCAAGCCGATTGTCACGATCACTTGATTCCGCTCAATGCGTTTGTCGGCGACCGCATTCCGCTCGCAGGCGTCGCGCATCAAAACGGCACGATTCGCTTCGGCAATGATCCGAAGACGAGCGCGCTCGACCGCCATTGCAAAGCGCACGAGGTGGATAATTTGTATGTCGTGGATGGGAGCTTTTTCTGTTCGAGCGCGGCGGTGAATCCGGCGCTGACGATTATGGCGAATGCGTTACGGGTGGGTGAGCATTTGCTGGCACGTTTGGGGTAAAAAAGATCGGGGCAGACATGTGTCTGCCCCGCTGGGGGAAACCGCTTACCGTCGCGGTAATTTGAACGGGAACTCGGCGGAAAGGCTGCCGTCAGGGTTCGCCACCTGCACTTTGACCATGCCTTGCGCATCGGGTCGGATCAAGCCCGGTTCCAGAAACGCCACCAACCGTGTGTCCGGCGTCACGCGGTCATTGCGCGTTGCCAGTCGTTGCCCGTTCACCAACACGCTGGCATTAGGATCGAAGTATTCGCCCACGACGATCAGTTGACGGCGCAAGGCTCCCAGTCCCTGCGTCCCAACTTTCGTAATGCGCGGCGCACCCGTGACGCGAACCGTGATCTTGCCTAAGTTGGAGGTCAATGCACCATCGGAGATGCGGTAGAAAAAGACATCGTCGCCCACATAACCGGTCGGTGGCGTGTAGGTGAACGCCCCAGTCGTCGGATTGGTCAAGGCGACAGTGCCGCGCGTGGAGTTTTCGAGGCGGACAATCTCAAAGCGCAGCGCATTGCCGTCCGCATCGGTGCCCGTCAAGCGGGCGTTGATCGGTTGATTGCGCAACGTCGTGTATTGCTGACTGCTGGCGACAGGCGCGGTGTTCAGCATTGTGAAGGGTTGGAGGCTGTTGCCCGTTCCGTTGTTGGTGGTGATCCGCAACAGAGCGGTGGTGGCTCCTGACGGAACGGTAGCGAGAATCTCATTCTCGGACTTCACCACGAACTGCGCGGGGCGATTGCCAAAGCTCACGTCCTTCACATTGGTAAAGCGCACGCCCAGTAACGTCACCTTATCGCCGACCTGCCCGCTGGTCGGGCTGAAGCCAACAATGCACGCAGAAGGCTCGCCGATGTTGAGCGTAAACTCGCGCGCGACGAAACAGCCTTCGCTGTCCACAGCAGCGATGCGGAAATTGAAGTTGCCGGATTGAATCGGTTGTCCGGTAATCCGCCCATTGGCATCCATACTCAACCCGGCTGGCAAACAGCCGCCCGCCAGATTGAAGCGGATGCCTTCGCTGCCACTCGCTCTGATCGTCATGTCATAGCTTTCATGCACGCGCGCATCGGGCAACGACGGCGTTGTGAACACGATGGGGCGGCACGAGTCGTTGTTTTCCCTGATAATCGCGCAGGCTCCGTGTTTGTCGGACAACCGCGTGTTGACGGGTTCTGACAGATTCATGAAAAAGGCCTGCGTCGCATCACCGCCTGGCGTTGCGCCGAAGACAAGCACGTCCACGCGCTTTTGTGTTTCGCCGGGCGCAAAGATCAGTGACCCGGAGTTGGCTTGATAATTCACCCCAGCTTTGGCGCTGCCATCTTCCGTTGCATAGCAGATCGAAATGGGTTCATTACTCGGCGCAGACAGCGTCACGAAAAATTCGACGGGCGTGCCAACTGTTTCGCTGACGGCGTTGCGCGCTCCATTGAGACCCGGTGGCGGCGGCGCGACGCCTGTATCCGCGATGGTGGCTTCCGGCAGGACTCTCAGCGTGTAGGCTTTGTTGCCGCTACATTGCGCCGCGTCTGATGCGGTGATGGTGAAGGTGAACGTTCCGGCCTCTTGCGGCACCCCCGTAAGCTGTCCGGCTTCGGACAACAGCATGCCTTGGGGCAAAGCGCCTGTGGTGACTTTGTACTTGTACGGCGCAGCGCCGCCCTCGGTCGTCAGGTTTTGGGCGGGATACTCCATAAAGACAGGGGCATCAGGCAACGCCGCCGGCCCCAGTGTGAACGTGGCACAAGCGCCGCCAATCGCAAAGCCCGGCGAGAGATTGAAGAAGACATTGCCGACCGCTTCAACTTTGATGCGAGCTGTCGCCGTCGGCGCAACCGTCGGCAGCGTGATTTGTGCTTGTCCGTTGTTCGGGACGCTGGCGGCCAATACCGTTGGGAACGTTTGCCCGCCGTCGGTCGAAAGCGTGAGGCGCACGTTGGCCGCATTGATTGGCGCGGCATTTGTCCCCGCCACATTCCAGGTGACAGTTTGCTGCGAACCCGGCGCTAACCGCACATCGGCTGCCGGAGCGGTCACGACCAACGGCCCCGCAGCGGCATTTACATTGATTTGCATTGCGCCCGAATTGACGCCGCCGCCATTCGCGCGGTTGTCCCGCGCCGTGACGCGAAAGTTCATCGTGCGCGTTGTCGTCGGGTAAGATTCGCCGACCAGAAAGGTTGTTCCATTGGCCTGATACGTCAGCGGCAAATTGCCCGCCAGCACATATTGCATTTGCGGAAAGGTGCGCGCCGGATTGGCGCTCGGTGCAAACGAACGAAACAGCGGGCGCGTTTGTCCATCATCCGTGTTGGGCGGGCCAGCCGCGCCCAAATCCAATTGCTCCCACGAATACGTGACCGCATCGCCGTCGGGGTCATTGCCGGTCGCGGTCAGCATGAATGGCGTTTCTTTGGGGATGGTGTAATTTGCTCCGGCGTTCACCGTCGGCGGATTGTTGCCCGTGTTCACCAGATTGGCGCAGGTGTTATTCGTGATGTAGGCCGCCATGGATTCCAGACTGCCGATGTGGAAAAACGGATCGGTACTGCGTTGCAAGTTCTCGGCATCGCAGGAGCCAACATAACTCATAATTGTCGTGCCACTGCCCGGCTCCCAAGCCGACCCCTCCGAGCGCGCGGCACATCCGCTCGTCGTGCCGTTGAAGGAATGCGAGGCATTGAACTGATGCCCGAATTCATGCGCTAAGCCCAGCACGTTGATCGGATGTGTAAGCTGACCGCCCATCAGCGAAAGCCCTTGTCCTTTGCGTGGCTCGTTACAAACGACGCCCAATCCTGCCAGCCCGGAAAATCCCTGGGTCGTACCGAACAAATGACCAATGTCGTAGTTCGCATTGCCGATGGCTTGATCCAGCGTTTGTTGCGTCTTTTCTAATTCCTCCCCGGAAGAAACATTGGCAAACGGATCTGTCGCCGCGTCGGTGTAGATGAGTCCCTGGTTGTTGATCACAACGAACCGGACGGCGATTTCTCTTTCAAAAATCGCGTTGATCTGATTCATCATCGTGACAATGGCTGTCGCGGCAGTGTTCACGTTTCCCTGGCCGTAGGCTTGTGTCCATTCGCCGGTCGTCGTGATAGCCGTACGGTAGGTGCGAAGCTGTGCGCCTGCCGTCACTTCAGCCGTTGCCCCGCCTGCGGATTCTACCGCCGCCTGTTTTTTCAATGCGGTCGCGGTTTCACGCACCGCACAGGCCACGCGGCCTCTCTCCTGCGCAACACTATGCGCGTCGTAGGTGAGGTAGCGGCGGGTGTTACCTGCGGTTTGTGGTTCGATGAAAAAGGCTTCGCTGCCGGACAGAATAATGCCGTGCAAGCCTTGCGGCGACCAATCGAAGCGCGCCGTCATAGCCGGGTCATCCAGCCCTTGCCCCTGATAAGTTTTGATCTGGGGCAACCGCGCGGCCAGATCAGGCGTCACGATGGTGGATTCCACGACTTTGAAGCGCGCCAGCGTTCCGTTCGGCAGCGGCAACGTCAGCACCAGGGGCGACTGGCGCGCGCGCTCGGAAAACTCCTGTGGCACATTGGCCAGCAAGCGTTGCAGGGCTTCCTGATTTAATTCCATCAAGCGCTGATGGGTTGGTTCCTGCGCTTGTTCTGGAGTGGCGACTGCTGGCGCGGTGGAAGGCGTTTCCAGCGACTGCCACAGCGAGTCTTCCGTTGTCTGGGTCACGCGAGATGCGGTGGTGCGCGGTGGAGCAGCGGCTTGGGGCGCGGGGGTCGCCGCCGGAACGCTGCGTTGCGCGTTCCCAGTCGTGAGCAATGGGGCATAGAGCGCCAGTACGGGGAAGCAGGCGAGCAAGCCCAAACCAAGTAGTATTAAGTTACGGCGTAGTTTCATGGCATATCCTCCATTAGGTCATAGTGGGCAGGCCCGTGGGTCTGCCGAAGGTGATTGGGATCGAATCTTTGTTGCGACTCACCTAGGGCATGTGCCATTCGGGAAAAAAAGTGTTCATGCCGCCGAAAAAAAAAGTGAAAAAAATTTGAGCGGCGGCTTTTGGCTGAGTTTATAAGGCTGTGCTACAGTAGCGGAGCGGAACCCGACAAACATTTACACGTTTTATGGAATCGCCTCTTCCTCCCAACATCACGCAACTGCTTCTTGCGTGGAATCAGGGCAATCAGGATGCTCTGACACAACTTATCCCTCTCGTACACCGGGAACTGCACCGGTTGGCGCATCACTATTTGGCGGGCGAACGGCAAGGCCATTTACTGCAAACGACGGCGCTGGTCAATGAAGCCTATCTGCGGTTGATTGACGCGCAGCAAGTCGAATGGCAAAACCGCGCGCATTTCTTCGGCATCTCGGCGCACCTGATGCGGCAAATTTTGGTGCAATTCGCGCGCGAACAGCAGCGCCTCAAACGCGGCGGCAAAGGCATTCAGGTTTCGCTCTCAGAAGTCGCCGCCATCAGCACCGAGCGCAGCCCCGATCTGGTCGCGTTGGACGACGCGCTGTTGCGGCTCGAACAACTCGATGCGCGCCAATCCCGCATTGTCGAGTTGCGTTTCTTTGGCGGCTTGAGTTTGGAAGAAGCGGCAGAAGTTCTGAAAGTTTCTGTCAGCACCGTCCGACGCGATTGGCGCGTCGCGCAAATCTGGTTACATCAACAACTGACTGCATGACACCTGAACGCTATCAGCGCATTTGCCAGCTCTTTGATGAAGCGATGGAATTAGCTCCCGAACACCGCGCGACGTTTCTTGACGAAGCCTGCGGCGCAGACTTGGCGTTGCGCGCGGAAGTCGAAAAGTTTCTCTGCGGCCTGGAACCCGCCGCAGATTACCTGGCTCGTCCGGCGATGGATGTAGCCGCTGAGATGCTGGCACAACAGCACCAAAATCCTTCCGCCCTGGGCCAACAAATTAGTCACTATCAAACTCTTTCGTTGCTGGGCGCAGGCGGCATGGGGCGCGTGTATCTGGCGCGCGACACGCGGCTGGGGCGACAGGTCGCGCTCAAGCTTTTGCCGACGCAGTACACGCAGGATGCCGAGCGTGTGAGTCGCTTCAAAACAGAAGCGCAAGCGGCTTCGGCGTTGAATCATCCGAACCTGCTGACGATTTACGATGTAGGCGAAGCAGCGGGGACACATTTCATCGCGACCGAATATGTCGAAGGCCAAACGCTGCGCCAGCTTTTGCAACGCGGCCCGCTGTCGCCTGAGCAGGTCGTCGAGATCGCGCTGCAACTCGCAGATGCGCTCGCCGCCGCACACACAGCGGGCATCGTCCACCGCGACATCAAACCCGAAAACGTGATGCTGCGACCCGATGGTTATGTGAAGGTGCTGGATTTTGGGTTGGCGAAATTAACGGAAACAAGTAATCCGCAATTCGCAATCCACAATCCGCAATCATTGACCGAACCGGGCAAGGTCATGGGTACGATCAGCTATATGTCGCCCGAACAGGCACTCGGACAAATCGTAGATCAGCGCACGGATATTTTCAGCCTTGGCGTTGTGCTGTATGAATTGCTCGCAGGCGTGCAGCCATTCAAAGGCAACAGCGAAGCCGCGACCTACAACGCGATTCTCAATTATGCGCCACCGTCATTGACGAAAACTGTCGCGCATCTGCCGTCCGAATTCGCCGCCATCATCGAACGCACATTGGAAAAAGATCGCGATCTGCGTTACCAGACCGCCGCCGATTTACGCGCCGCGCTGAAACGATTGCAGCGCGATTCGGCCTCGCACGACAGAGCCGTAGCTGTGCCGCAGGCGAAAGCTGTGTGGCGGCGCTGGTGGTTCAGCGCGGCGATGTTGCTGCTCGTGGCGGGGGGCGCTTATTTCTGGCAGCAGCGGGCGAACCGCCCGGCGATTGAATCCAGTCGTTCGCCTGTGACTGCTTTGCCGCGTGATGTTTCCTTCACGCCCCAAACTGACCTCGCGGGCGCGGAGTATTTCCCCACGCTTTCGCCCGCTGGGCAAACGCTGATTTACGCCAGTCAGGAAGCGGGCAACTGGGATTTATGGCGGCAAACCATCGGGCAACGCGAGCGCGTGAACCTGACCAAAGATGCGCCAGGAGACGATACGCAACCGGCCTTTTCGCCCGATGGCAAACAGGTCGCGTTCCGTTCGTCGCGCGACGGCGGCGGGTTATTCGTACTGGATTTGGTAAGCCAGCGAGTGAGGAAAATCACCAATGAAGGATTCAACCCCACGTGGTCAGCGGATGGCGCGGAAATCGCTTACGGCACAACCTCGGTCACAGTGGTTGAGGGCCGTGCGACCAGCCAAATCTGGATAGTGCGTATTGCTACGGGCGAGAAGCGTTTGCTAACCAATCAGGACGCCGCTCAGCCAGCCTGGTCGCCTACGGGGGAGCGCATCGCGTTCTGGGGCGACCGCGCCGATCTTTGGACGATTGCTGCCAGCGGCGGTGCAGCCGTCAGAGTCACGACGGATCCGGCGATTGATTGGAATCCCTGTTGGTCGGCGGATGGCAAATATCTGTATTTCATCAGCGACCGCAGCGGCAGCATGAATCTCTGGCGCGTTGCTCTTGACGAGCCTTCCGGTCAGGTGTTGGGAGCGCCCGAACCCGCCACGACACCGGCGACGGATATGCTGCACTTGAGCATTGCCCGCGAGAGCGGGCGCCTCGCTTATGTCCGGCGCACGAAACAGCGTCGGTTGCAGGCGCTTCCCTTTGACCCCGTCAATGCAACTGTGCGCGGTGCGCCCGTCTTCATTACGCGCGGCACCGGGTTCGCCACTCACCCCAGCGTGTCACGCGATGGGCAATGGCTGACCTATAGTTCTTCCGGCGGCTCGCAGGAAGATATTTACATTATTCGCACCGACGGCTCCGGCCTGCGCCAATTGACAAACGATGCCGCCAAAGACCGTGTCCCACGTTGGTCGCCGGACGGAAAACGGATCGCGTTTTTTTCGGATCGTGGCGGCAAGAATGAAATCTGGGCTGTCGCGCCGCACGACAATGCGGCGCTCGCACAACTTACTTTTGTGGGTAGCGGACGCGCGGTCTTTCCGACGTGGTCTCCGAATGGACATACATTGGCATATTACCTTTATGGGCAAGGCTCTTTCCTGGTTGATGTGCGCCAACAATGGGAACAACAAACGCCGCAGCCCATCGGCATCGCGGGGACGCTGGAAGCCGGTTTAGGTGTTTGGGATTGGTCGCCGGATGGAAAAAAACTGGCGTGTCTGAAATTTCGTCCCGGCACACAAGCATCGTCGGTGGCGGTCTATTCGTTTGCCTCCCCGGACGCCGCGCCGCAATTGACAATCATCGCGGAGAACGCTGACTACCCGGTCTGGCTCAACGACAGTCAACGTTTGCTGTTCACGCGAGCGGGAAAGATTTATGTAGCAGATTTACAGCGCAAAACGACGCGCGAGCTATTTGCCCCAGCCGCTGGCAATGCCGCTGAATACTGCACGCTCGCGCCTGACAATCGCACGATTTATTACAGTCTTTCCAGCACAGAAGCGGACATCTGGCTGGCGTCTCTGACAACCTCACCAAAGCCTTAATTGATCGGCCTCTCCGTTGGCTTCCCGCCACAAGAAAACCTCGCCCAACGGGAATTTTCCACCCCGCTTCGTGGATTAAGTAACCGACAGCCCGCCGCAAAAATAGGGCGGCAGCGCTGCATTTTGGGTTTGAGGCAACATTATGAAACAACCCTGGTCGCAACAACGACAACGCATCGCAACATGGCGCGCTACGCTCCTGCTCGCGCTGCTGTGGCAACTGCTGATGCTCGCGCCCTCCGCTTTGGCGCAGGTGCTCATCGTGGACGCGCCCGGCATCACCGTATCGGACGTGGATCGTTCGGTCGCATTCTTTCGGCAGGTTTTGTCGTTCGAGAAAGTGTCGGACATCGAAGTCACGGGAACCGAATACGAACATCTGCAAGGCGTCTTCGGCGTGCGGATGCGCATTGTCCGCATGAAGCTTGGCGATGAGTTCCTTGAATTGACCGAATACCTCGCGCCCAAAGGCAAACCGATTCCTGCCGATGCGCGCAGCCATGATCGTTCGTTCCAACACATCGCCATCATCGTCAGCGATATGGACAAGGCGTATCAATGGCTACGGAAACACAAAGTCACGCACGCTTCGAGTGGGCCGCAACGCCTGCCCGATTGGAACAAAAACGCGGGCGGCATCAGCGCGTTTTACTTCAAAGACCCGGACGGTCACGCACTGGAAATCCTGCAATTCCCGGCGGACAAAGGAAACCCGAAATGGCATAAGCTCGCCGCCGCGCATCCGAACAAACTGTTTCTCGGCATAGACCACACGGCGATTGTTGTTGGCGACACGGAGGCGAGTTTGAAGTTTTACCGCGACGTGTTGGGAATGAAAGTCGCAGGCGCGAGCGAGAACTACGGCATTGAGCAGGAACGTTTGAATAACGTATTCGGCGCACGTCTGCGCATTACGGCGGTGCGTGCCGAGAGCGGGCCGGGCATCGAATTTTTGGAATACCTCGCGCCGCGCGATGGTCGCCCCGCCCCGATGGATATTGGCGCAAACGATCTTCTGCATTGGCAAACGAAGCTCGTGACGCGCGATGTGACGGCGGTCGAACGCAGTATGTTGATGAATAAATTCTCGCTCGTGTCTTCCGGCGTAATCGCGTTGCCGAACGGCGAGATGAATTTTACGAAAAGCTTTTTAGTGCGTGACCCCGATGGACACGTGATGCAATTGATTGAGAGGTGAGTATGCGCGAGAGAGTGTATTGCCCGGACTGCAATGTCCCAATGGAATTTCACCCTGTGACTGGCGCGAATTTGATGCGGGAAGATCATCGGCTTGGTGGTATCCTTGACGAGTTCTATTCTTGCCCTGCTTGTGGCAAGACTGCTATCCCAGATGAAGAAATGTTTGCGCAACAACCGATGAATGCCTATGCCTGGCATCAGGTGGTTGCGTTGGAGTTGTTTTGAGATGTTCTTTTCACCGCAGAGGCGCAGAGGACTCGCAGAGATTTCGCAGAGGAGAAAACGAAGCTCTGCGTTGTCTCGGCGGTTCTCTGCGCCTCTGCGGTGAAAAAAATTGAGGCTATTCATGACCGCAGAAGAAATCCGCTTGCAAGAATCCGACGCTCGCAAAAAACACTGGAAACGCTGGGGGCCGTATTTGAGCGAACGCGCGTGGGGCACGGTGCGCGAAGATTACAGTCGTCACGGCGAGGCGTGGGATTATTTGCCGCACGATCACGCGCGCTCGAAAGCCTATCGTTGGAACGAAGACGGCCTCGCGGGCATTTCCGACCGCAAACAAAATTTGTGTTTCGCTGTCGCGCTGTGGAATGGGCGCGACCCGATTTTGAAAGAACGCTTGTTCGGCCTCACCGGCAGCGAAGGCAATCACGGCGAGGACGTGAAGGAATATTACTTCTACCTCG
>CAZWAK010000234.1:0-9952 GCA_964631865.1 uncultured Heliobacteriaceae bacterium
AAGGGCAATGTAATATCTTGGCTGCACTCACGTTTCAGGAACCGAAAAAAATTCGTGTTCATTCGTGGCTTATATGAATTTGATTTACGGCCTTTCTCCAGTGCTCGAAGCGTTGCGCGCGCGTCGTCGCCCCATCAGCAAACTGCTGCTCGCGTCAGGCGCACAACCCGCACGATTGAACGAAGTCATCGCGCTCGCCAAACAAGCGCACGTCAGCATCGAACGCCGTGAACGTCGCGTGCTCGACGAGATGACGAACGACGCAAATCATCAAGGTCTCGTCGCCGTCCTCGCACAAGCCGCCACGCCCAAAACGACAACGTACACCGACGCCGATGAAATCCTCGATTCGCTCAGCGCGCAGCCGCTCGTCGTGCTGCTTGACAACATCGAAGACCCGCACAACCTCGGCGCAATCTTACGCACCTGCGAAGGCGCAGGCGTCGAGGGCGTTTTTCTCCCCGAACATCGCGCTGCCGGATTGAATGACACAGTGGCCAAGACCTCTGCCGGCGCGGTCGAATATGTCCGCGTCGCGCGCGTCACGAACCTTGTGCCGTTGATGAATGATCTGAAAGCGCGCGGGATTTGGGTCGTCGGCGTCGAAGGCGGCGCGGCAACGAGCTACACGGAATTTGATTTGAACGTGCCGCTCGCCTTAGTGCTGGGCAGCGAAGGACACGGCTTGCGACGATTGGTCAAAGAAACTTGTGATGCATTGATTTCGATTCCGATGCACGGGCACATCAATTCGCTGAATGTGAGTGTGGCTACGGGTGTGGTGTTATTTGAAGTGCTACGACAGCGGCAAGTAGGGCAGTAATTCTAATTTCAACTAACTGTATTCAGCATAATTCTCTCGCGTCACCCTAGCTATTCAATCGGAGTTGAAAAACCCACAGGCATAAAGAAAGAGTTGAACCCCTTCTTAATCAACCCCGTCTTCAGCGCCTCGTCTCGTGTCCACAATTCGCCTTCGAGTTCCAACGTCAACGCCACAAAGATCGTGTCTTTTTCGTCCACATCTTTGCAGAGTCTGTACGCCTCAACGATGTTACCCAACGCGATATGCTCTTCATTGACGAATTGGATTTTGCTCAAAAGCTGATGCAGAAACTCATAGATCGCCTCTTCGCTGGCTTTTGACCGGCGGAGAATTTTTTCTTTGTGTTTGAAGATTTCGACGACCAGAAAGTTGGGCGCGTAAAAGCTGAGATCGGAACGCCCTAGCACAGCCCGCATCGGACTGTTCGCGGAACGCATCGCCGCAAACAGAATGTTGGTATCAACAATGATCGGCTTCATTCCGCACCTTGCAAGAGGCGCTCTTTATTTTGCTGCCACCAGGAGGCTTTGATTTCTTCACCCAGGTCTTCAATGCTTTCGTCCAAATCTATGTGCTGCGCCAAGGATTCCAGTCGCAGTTGACTGAGCAGCTTCAGCAGCATTTCTTTCGTGACAATGCTCTTGTCAATGCTGATTAAAAATCGGTCGGCGGTGGTTTCTACATTGATTGATTGCATATTGATTGCCCTCTTTATCAAACATTATCAAAACAGTGCTGTCCGTGACAACCGGCTCTTTCACAAGCCCAACTCCTGCCGCAATTCATCCGGCGAATAATTCACGACGAGCACTTGCTGGCGTCCCAGAATTTCCATAAACGTCCGCTTGGAATAGCCTGATAATTTGGCTGCCTGCCCCAGCGATACACGCCCGGTCTCGAACAGTTTTACGGCCAGCAGCGTCTGCACTTCGTCTTTCGTCAGGTTGGACGGCAACTCTAATTTCAACTCAACGGTGTTCAGCATAATTTCCTCATATCGCCTATGTCTTCTGCCCTCGCTGCGCTTCGACGAACATTTTCAGCACCGCATTCATACGACTCTGGTAGCCTTTGCCCTCGCGTTTGAACCAATTGAGCACATCCGCATCCACCCGCATCGTGATCGTTTCTTTTCGGGTGGGCAGCCGCAGCGTCGCTTGCTTGAAAAAAGCCTTCGTCAAAGGAGGAATCTCCGTCGTATCAACCTCTTCGTCTGGCATCGCGTCAATCCGCGCCAAATTCGTCTTTGAGTTTTTCTTCATAGTCTTTCCGCTCGTGCTTGAGCGCCTTTCGCATTGAGATGATCCGTATTGTATGATTGCCCCGCTCAGTGAAAGCGATGACCACAACCCGCCCTCTGAAGTCACCGACGCCGATCCAACGATCTTCGCCATAGTCTTCACGGGTATCTGGGGCGACGTACATGGGGCCATCAAAAACCTCTTCCGCATCGGCGAAGTCAAAGCCGTGCTTTTTGATATTGACCCTGTTTTTCCGTTCATCCCAGTCAAATTTCACACGAGCATTGTAAATACAGAGTGTCAATACTACAACAACGGAAGACGTAGATTTCATTCGCCAAATGACAGAGGAAAAGTGATAATTGCGCCTGGATAATTCATCATGAAAAGGAGCAAGTATGATTCATCAACTTGAAGCAGTCTGGCAAGGCGGTGTGCTGCGCCCGCTCCAACCGCTGGATTTGCAGGAAAATCAGAAGGTGTCGCTGACGGTGCAAGCCACCGACGACGAAGAGCTTTTAGATACAGATTACCTTCGATATTGCGAGGCGAATGCGGATTACAGCATCACGCTGGAAGAAGTGCGCAAAGCACTCGCTTCCATTCCCGGTTCAATGACCGATGATTTCATTGCAGAAAGAGAAGACCGATTTTGAAAGTGGAAAGGAGCCTATGAACACAATCAGTATCGAACAAGTCAAACGATTAGCAGACTATCTCTCGCCAGCAGATAAGCTGCACCTGGCAGAGTTTCTGCATCAGCAAGTGGGCAATGTCGCATCACGTCCGAAACCACAATCTTTGCGGGGTGCCTGGAAGCACGCGTTTCCGCCTGACCTTGATCTTGATGCAGAGTTGAAGAAAATTCGCAGCGAATGGGAATCAGAAGCGGACTGATTATTACACTTTGGTAGCCAGTCTCTCTAAACTGACCAAGCTACTGTCTCACAATAGTGCCCCTTACATTACTAACTCAGCTATGCAGAATATCGCTCAAGCCAAATTTCCAATAAGTCTTAATTTACCAAGCGCCGAGTTTGGTCTCGTTGACAATGCGGCTAAAGCAATTAAGCAAGAGTATCGAATCTCAGTACGGTGGAAGCGATTGCGATGTCAAAAAGTCACACCTCTAACAGACGAACCTGGAGAGAGTATTTTCATTATTGAAATCGGTCACTCAATTGAGTTTGACTGGACATGGGAAGGGGCGATTGCATTCCGACCATTTAATCTTAATAGCTTTCAGGAAAACATTGATACATCAGATGATTTTGTTGGTTCTTTAGCAGGTGAGATAACAACCAACCCTGCTTCTGTTGTTTGGGCAGGTGAGGTTGTTGAAGTAGACGAAGTGGAAGGTCGGCTTTATGTGTCAGTTTCTGACCCAGAGCATCCACCGCAAAAAGGTTCGTTCTATGTCCGACCATTCAGGTTTCTGGAGTTTCTTCACAACGTCTACTGTCAACCGACATCTGTCGGGGGCAAAGAAACGTTAGCGGAAAGACTCAATGCTTGCCGAGGAAATGTTCATCCACATGTCAGTCATCCTACCAACATTGGGCTTAATGAATTGCAGGAACTCTGGCAACACTCGTGGGCGATTCTTTGGGGGCCGCCGGGAACAGGCAAGACTTTTACGATTGGCGAACAAGTGGCGGCTTGTCTAAATGACCCGACTGAACGAATCCTTGTTGTGTCAACTACGAATCGGGCGACAGATGAAGCCGCTCTCTCTATTGGTCGAAGATGTAAGTCAGGTCAGGCAATCGAGAACGGTAGACTTCTTCGTATCGGCAAGAGTGCAGGCTACAACCGATTTCAAGATGAGAAGCTTGAGGGAATGCTCCGGGGGACTGAAACCGAGATTCTTTGTAAGATCGGGAAGTTGAGTAAAGATTTACAAGGAATAACTGACAAGTCAGAGAGGGCGCAATATCAAAAGCTTATTCAGGAACTGCGCCGATTGATGAAAGATAATGCCTTCAAGATTTTTGTTTCGCCCGAAGTTCAGGTCGTAATCAGCACGGCGTTCAAAGCAGTGAACCTTCTGAATGATCCGAAAATCAGTTCATCGATTGCTGAGGGAAAAGCGCCTTTCACGACAATCGTGATAGATGAAGCTGGATTGATTTCAAGAGCCGCTGCTGCGGTTCTTTCACTATTGGCCTCTCGCCGGGTATTGGTAGTGGGAGATGCCAAGCAATTAGCTCCCATCAGTAAAATCAGTCGCGTTTTGCCCACATCACAATCTATCTGGATAGCTAGTAGTGCTCTTAGCCATTTGCAGCGAACCGAACAAGCGAATCCAGCAGTGAATCTGCTCAGAAAGCAATACCGCATGCATCCACAGATCAGTCGGTTAGTGTCCGAATATCAGTATGAGGGAGAGCTTCGAGATGCAGATGAAGTGACTCTTCGCAATTTTGAATTACCAGCCATACTTAAGGCGCAACCCAGAGCAATCTGGTATGTCCTTGACGAGGACCAAAATCTAACCCTTCCCCTGATTCGTGCAGAGCGTGGCGCGGGGAACCGAAGCTGGGTTCGTAAGGGAACACAAAATGTTCTGAATAGGTTTTTCTCCGATCCAGAAATTTGTCAAAAGCGAGGGCTTTTTTTGTCGCCCTTTAAGGCGCAGGCCAAGAACATTTCGCAGTTCTTGGCCGAGAAGTATTTGTTTAATTGGTCAGCCGCAACCATCCACAGCCAGCAAGGGACAGAAGCTGATTTGATTATTTTTGATACTGTGTATGCTGGAAGCACCGGATGGCCGTACGACGAATGGAAACGACTCATCAACGTTGGAATTAGCCGAGCAAGGGAGTTTGTGATGATTATTGCTAGTCGAGCAGAAATGAACGAGCCATATCTGAAACCTCTCTTTCAAAATCTTGCTCCGCGTATCCTGTCAAAAGTCGGTGCCAATTCCGTTTTTGTTGAGGCTCCACAACAGCCTTTAATCAGTATTCCGATTGAGATCAAGAGCAACCCTGATCTCTTAGGGAATCAACTCGTACAACGTAAAGTGCTTCGCCCTGTAATGAGCGCAGAGCAGCAACAACTGGTCGGGAGGGATATGGATGGAAAACCAAGACTCGTTCGTGGTGTTGCTGGCAGCGGCAAGACAGTCGTGCTTGCTAATTGGTTGGTACAAACGATAAAGAAAGTTGCAGACAAAGCTGATTCTCCGATTTGGGCGGTTTATGCGAATAGAGCTTTGGATGGACTCATCACGCAAACAATAGAAGAGGCTTGGAAAGCTGAGGAAAGCAATAAGCCCTTTCCGTGGGACAAAGTGCAACTTCTACACATCAAGGACATTCTTGAGCCTAGATTAAAGGAAGTAGGTTTGAAGCCGCATGCATTTGGATTTGATTATGACAAGGCAGCAGAGACTTATTTGGAACTTGTGCCGCCGGATAAGATTGAATCTTGTTGTCACGCTATTTTCATTGATGAAGCACAGGATTTGGGGCCAAACTCATTGAAGCTATTAACTGCTTTGGTTGAGCAATCAGATTCGGCTGATTCAAACAGCCGTTCAGTAAACATCTTTTACGACAATGCTCAAAATATTCTTGGCCTACCAACGCCGAAGTGGACGGAAATAGGCCTCGATATGAGGGGCAGGTCAACCATAATGAAAGAAAGCTTCCGCTCTACAAAACCAATCACAGAATTTGCTCTCAACGTATTGTATCGCTTGCAACCGCCAGATTCCGATGATGACCATAAGGAGTTAGTAAAGCTCGGTCTGATCGAAAAAGGAATTCGAAATGGTGAAGAGTGGTGGGATGTCAGGTTTAATCAAGTGGGTGGGCCGATTCCGAATTTCCATGAATATAAAAGCTTAGAATTGCAAATAGATGGATTGGGCGATCAACTTGTCAGATGGATTCAGGATGATGCTGTTATGCCTAGTGATATTTGCATCATCTTTATTGGAGATAACATAGAGTGGAGGCTTGAAACCCAAGTTGCGCCTAAGCTCAAAAAGATTGGCGCTAACTTACGCGTTCTAAAAAGTAAGGCAATCAAGCCTGAAGATTTTACTGTCATCGCAACAACTCCTAACTCTTTCAAGGGGTATGATTCTGAGATCATCGTTGTTGCGGCAGTCGAACAGTTCAGAGCAAAAGGGAAAGGAATCTTAGCCAACAGTTTGTATGTAGCAATGACAAGGGCAAGATCAGTTCTTTCGCTATATGCTCAGAACAAACCGGGCAAATTGCTCGATGTCATCAAGCAATGTTGGGAACTGCTACCTGTTCAGCCAAAGATAGAAAAAAACATCAACAATCGTGATGAGTTCGAAGAAGTTGCTGCCAAGTTAGGCAGCGAACATCAAGATTGGCTTGGGAAACTCTGGGAATATTGCTCGAAGAACGACATCATCATAGATCAAGGGCCAATTATTGTTGATGACGGAGAAATTCTCGCAGAACCTTTGTTTTGGCTTCAGGAAGGTAATCAAAAGATCGCTTGTTTTGGCTCAAAATCGCTGGGGACAGGTACACGCTACAAGCTTGAAGATGCCGATATTAGAATTATCAATCCTGGCACGGACTGGCAATAACACGGTTAGCCCTTTATCCAACTGGAGTCATAGAAATATTTTTAGTGAAACTCTATGGCTTCTAAAATGATTTGTGCTCACACTCAACACACCACTCGTAGAACTTCATCACCACGCCCTGCCACGCATCGGTCAGACGACGGCGTTCAAGCTCGCGGTCGAAATCGCCAACATCACGGCCAAACCGGATGCGCGCCAAGCCACGGTCGAAGACTTGTTGCATTACTTGCCAATGCGCTACGAAGATCGGTCGAATCTGGCGACGACGGCGATGTTGCAGGATGGGCAAACGGCTTCGGTCGAAGTGATGGTGCGCGTGGGCGGCATCGTGCCGCTCAAGGGCGGGCGCATCAAAATGTATGAGTTCATCGCTTCGGATGGATCGGGGCAGGTGCGGGCGTTTTGGTGGAATCAGATTTATCTCAACAAGGTCTTCCATCGCGGCGCGCGCGTGATTTTGTATGGGCAGTGGAAATGGAACCGCTACAAAAACTTTTTTGAAGTCGAAAATCCTGAGTATGAAATGTTGCAGGAGGAAGACGACGACATTGATTCGATTGCGATTCATACGGCGCGGCGGGTGCCGATTTATCGCAAGCTGGGGGATTTTCGGACGCGGCAATTGCGCTCGATTTTTCATCACGTGCTGGCGAATTTGAGCGATGAAGTGGAAGACCCGTTGCCAGAGGAAATTGTCGCGCGCAATGTGTTGATGCCGCGCGGAGAGGCGCTCAGGTTAATTCACTTTCCGGGGTTCGATGTGGGGATTGATGTTTACAGCGAAGCGCGTTCGGCGGCGCATCGGCGGTTGATCTTTGAGGAATTCTTTTGGCTCGCAATGGCGTTGGGCGTGCGGCGCGGCGAACGGCAAATGGAACCGAAAGGCGAACATATCGAAATCACGGATCGCGTGCGCGAAGCGGTGCGCGCGATTCTGCCGTTTTCGCCGACGAATGCACAGAAACGCACGCTCAAGGAAATCGTGGACGATATGACAAGCGACAAGCCGATGAATCGGTTGTTGCAGGGCGATGTCGGTTCGGGCAAAACGATTGTTGGCGTGCAGGCGATGGTCGTGGCGGTCGAAAACGGCTATCAAACGGCGATGATGGCTCCGACGGAAATCCTCGCCGAACAGCACGCGCGCAACATCAAACGCATCGTCGAAAACGCGGGCGCAACCTATCGCGTCGAATTACTCACGGGTAGTTTGAAGGCGAAAGAGAAACGCACAATTCAAGCGGCAATTGCGGAAGGCGATGTAGACATCGTGGTCGGCACGCATGCCGTGATTCAGGAAGCGGTGCAATTTGCAAAACTCGGCCTTGCGGTGATTGATGAGCAGCATCGCTTTGGCGTGCTGCAGCGCGCGGCAATTCGCAAGATGGGCGTGAATCCTGACGTGTTGGTGATGACGGCGACGCCGATTCCGCGTTCGCTGGCGATGACGGTGTACGGCGATTTGGAAGTGTCGGTGATTGACGAATTGCCGCCCGGACGCACGCCCGTGCGCACGTTTGTGCGCGGCGAAGATCGGCGTGACAAGATTTACGATTTCATCCGCGAGCAAATCAAGCTGGGGCGACAGGCGTACGTTGTGTTGCCGATCATCGAGGAATCCGAAAAGCTCGACTTGCGCAATGCGACCGAGATGTATCAGACGTTGCAACTCGAAGTCTTTCCCGAATTCAAAGTCAGCTTGTTGCACGGGCGGATGAAGCCGGATGAAAAAGATGCGGTGATGAAAGAGTTCATTGCGAACCACTCGCAGATTCTTGTCGCTACGACCGTCATCGAAGTCGGCGTGGACGTGCCGAATTCGTCGGTGATGTTGATCGAACATGCGGAACGATTCGGGTTGTCACAACTGCATCAACTGCGCGGGCGAGTGGGGCGTGGGGCAGCGGAAAGTTATTGCATCCTGCTCGCGCAATATCAAAAAACCGATGTCTCGCGCGAACGCCTGAAGATTATGGAAGAGACGACCGACGGCTTTAAGATTGCCGAAAAGGATTTGGAAATTCGCGGCCCCGGCGAAGTGATGGGCACGCGGCAATCCGGCATCCCGGCGTTTCGTGTGGCGAACATCGTGCGCGATCAGCAACTGCTCCAACAGGCGCGCAAAGAAGCCGAATTTATGCTCAACGAACGGCGCATGACGCGCGAGACGGATCGCTTGATTCAGTACGTCCGCAGTCTGCCGCGCTTCGGGTTGGCGCGCGTTGGATAATGTTTTGACACCTTCCGTGAAGAGGATTACACTTTGCTCTCTCAGAAAGGATCGGAGCATAAGCACCTATTATTGGATTAGCGAAATAAGTCCCGAACGAGTCCCACCACCACAATTTCCCTAGGGTTGGAGCAGAGTTGATGTTGCAGTTTTGGCCGAAAACGTGGCGCATATCTTTGTGGAGATGTACGTGTCTCGCCGCAGTTGTGAGCCTTGTGCTCGTCAGCGGGGCAATGGCGCAGGCTCCTGGGACTGCCTCATCAGACACTTTGACGGCGGCAGAACGCGCGTGGTTAGCAGTTCATCCGACGCTGCGCCTAGCACCCGATCCGGCGTATCAGCCCGTCGAGTTTTTTGACGAACAAGGCGTCTATCGCGGCATCACAGCGGATTACATGGCATTGATTGAGCAGCGGCTGGGGCTGCGCTTTCAGATTGCGCGGGTGGAATATGCGCAGAGACAGGGCAAGACGCCAGACGAGACAGGAATAGACCTCTATGCGCTCGCTGCCGAAACCGTAGAACGCCGCCAGCACTGGTCATTCACGACCCCATATCTGGAATTCCCGGCCCACCTGATTACGCGCAAAAGCGTTAGCGAGGCAATAACGCTGGACGATCTTAGCAATGCCCGCATCGCCGTCGTGAATGGATATGCCGCCCGCGAATATCTGGCCACGCAATATCCAAAGCTGGTGTTGGATCTTGTGCCCGACACGCGCACCGGTTTGCGCAAGGTGTCGTTCGGGCTGGTAGATGCGTTTGTCTCTGATTTGCCGGTGGCGACGTATTGGATGGAGCAGGAAGGCATCACCAACCTCAAGGTCGCGGGGGCCTCCGGGTATGTCTATCGCATGGGCATTTCGACCCGCAAAGACTGGCCGGAACTGAATCACATTCTGGAAAAAGGGTTGGCGCAAATCACCCCTGAAGAACGCACGGCGATTTATCAAAAATGGGTGAAGATGCCTCACGAACCTTCGCCATTCAGTCGGCGCTTGGGACTGACATTGCTGAGCGGATTGGGCGTGATTGGCCTGGGGCTGTTGGGGGTGTTGTTGTGGAATCGTGCGCTGGCT
>CAZWAK010000235.1:0-9703 GCA_964631865.1 uncultured Heliobacteriaceae bacterium
CAGCCTTTGATTTGATGCGTGACTTTGAATTTTCCTGTGGGGGTAATGGCTTGACGTGTTCTGCCGCCTTCGGTGAACCATTCGCCGGAGCCGGAGGAAATCGGCAGGATGCGCGTGGGCGTGCCGTCGGCGTTCACGATGAACAAGACTTGGCGCGTCAAATCCACTTCGATGTGCGCGAAGCTCGTGTCACGTGGTTGCGGCGGTTGCGCGCGGCGCAGCGCAGCCAATTCTTTGGTCGTCAACACGCCTGTGCGCGGTCGTCCTTCGATTTTCTGAAAGGCGATCAGCGCGTGCCGCAACGAAGCGTCCTGGCCTTTCGCGTCGGTGTCCAACCAATAGCCCAGCGCCGTCAATGTAGCTCTGGCTTCGGCAATCTCGGCTTCAGTGATGGTCGGTTTGGGGGGCTTGGGTTTGGTCGTTGTTTGGGCGAGAGAGAATTCGCTGCCGAACGTAAACGCAGAAAAAATCAAGGTGAAGATCAAGGCAAAACATCGCTTGTTCATGCCTTTGAGAAGTGCAATTCAAAGGCCAGAACAAAAAGGCGTCAGTGGAACAAAGCCACGTCTGCGCCTGCGCGAAATTTCGCAGCGAGGATGCGCAAAATTCCGCGCGCGTGTTCACGGTTTGCTGCCGTTTGTGTTAGCGATAGGTTCAATCGCCACCGGCTTGAGCGGACGTGCGATGAGCACAGGGCACGGGGCTTGCCGCAGCACGCGGTCGGCGTTCGAGCCAAACAACGCGCGCATCGTAAAGCCTGCGCCGTGTTCGCCGAGGCAAATCAAATCAATGTCGTGTTCTTCGGCGTAGGTCAAAATCTCGCGGTACGGTTGCCCCGCGCGGACGGCCTGAAACACTTTGCACCACAAATGCGCTTCGCCGGGGATTGCTTGTTGTAATTGTCGCGCGGCGCGTTGGAAATCAGACTCGATCCCGACCGGCATCGTGGCCAACGCCGGAGCCAGCGCGACTGGCAAGACGTGTATCAAGTGCAATTCTGCTTGATACTCCTCCGCCAATGAAAGCCCGTAGCGAAACGCCAATTCGGAGTCGTTCGAGAAATCGGTGGCGACCAGCACGCGCTTGATTTTGGCCTCGTCCGAACTCAGGTCGGCCCATTCCATCTCGTGCGGATGCGTCACCAACACCGGGCACGGCGCGGTGCGGCAGACGGCTTCGGCGGTGGAGCCGAGCAACGCCGCGGCCAACGGACGGCGGCGCGAACGCATCACGATCAAATCCACGCGCTGGGTCGCGGCGGTCTTCGTGATGCCGGTGGCTGGGTCATCTTCGATGATGACACCCTGACACGCGGGCATCGCGCTCGTGCCGTACGTGTACAGGCTGATCGTGTTTTCAAATTTTTCCCGGTAGCGCTCGCGGTCGGCTTCGTCTACGAAAAACGTGGGCGGCACACAATGACAGATCATGAGTTCTGCTTTGTAGGTTTGCGCCAGCGCGACGGCATATTGCAACGCGGCATCGGATTGTGGCGAAAGATCAGTCGGGCAGAGTATCCGTTTGATTTGGATCATACAATGTTCACGGCTTGTGAAGAGCGCCGTCCTCCTGCCGCAGCCTGATGCAATGATTGTGCCTGGCGAAAAGTGGGAAAAAGGAAAGAAGAGGGCAGGCAAAATTGCGGAAAATTGCCTGCCCGAAGGGGAAAAACCCCACAGCCCAGGGCAAGGCTGCGGTGGCTTTCA
Organism: uncultured Heliobacteriaceae bacterium; assembly: GCA_964631865.1. Classification (GTDB taxonomy): domain Bacteria; phylum Acidobacteriota; class Blastocatellia; order RBC074; family RBC074; genus JAFDVL01. Next base: position 1,707 of record CAZWAK010000235.1, read on the forward strand.
AGAAAAAGATTTCACCACGAAGTTCACGAAGACCTCGAAGAAGGCCGGGCACAGAAGCTTTTAGCGGGCATGCTCGGCTTCCTTTCAGCAATTCTCAATTTGCCCGACAGATTCTTCATTTTTCCTTCTTCCTTCTTCATTAGAAAACGGGGAAGCCCCTCGGAAACGATGAAAAAGGAGGAAGGAAGAAGGAAAAATGAACCCCTGATCTGTTTCTCAAATTGAGAATTGTCGGCTTCCTTTCTTCGTGCTCTTGGTGCGCTTCGTGGTTCCATTCTATCGGTTACAACTCCGGTCGTTTTTGTCGCGCGGCGAGCTTCGCCATTTCTACGACGATGATGGGCAAAGCAATCGTGCCCGCAATCACCCACCAGTCATTGGGATTCAGCGGATGCGTGTCCAGCACGCGCGCCAGGAACGGTTGATACAGCGCGAGCAATTGCAGCGTCACGACAATCGCAATCGCTACCCACACAAACGGATTGCGGAACAGCCCGGTAAACGCCGAATGAATGCGCGAACGGCAATTGAACGTGTGCCCGATTTGCACGCCGACCAACGCGAACAGTGCAATCGTGCGCGCGTGCGAACCGCCGCCATATTGCTGCAACGCCCAGCCATACGCGGCCAAAATGATGCTGGCCAGCAACACCGCTTGCCACGAGATCAAAAACAAAAACGGACGCGACAGCAACGACTCATTCGGCGAGCGCGGCGGTCGTTTCATAATGCCGGTCGCGGTCGGTTCCAACGCTAACGCAATCGCCGGGAACACATCCATCAGCAAATTCATCCACAAAATTTGCAGCGGCAACAACGGCAACGGCCAACCGACGAGAATCGCTACGAAGATGGCCAGCACCGCGCCCAGATTTTTGGAAAACATCAAATGCACGAAGCGAATGATGTTCGCGTAAATCGTGCGACCACCTTCGACCGCGCGCAAAATCGTCGCGAAGTTGTCATCGGCCAACACCAAATCCGCCGCCTCTTTGGACACTTCTGTGCCGCGAATGCCCATCGCCACACCGATGTCTGCGCGTTTGAGCGCGGGCGCATCGTTGACGCCATCGCCTGTGACCGCGACGATTTCCCCCGCTTGTTGGACGGCTTCGACGATGTGCAATTTGTCTTCGGGCGAGACGCGCGCGAAGACGTCGGTGCGCGTGGCGAGCGCCGCAATGTCCTGTGGCGATGCGCCTTCCAGATCGCGGGCGTGCATGGCTTGTGGCTCTTCCTCGCCGCGCAAACGCAGTTCCTGTGCGATGGCGCGCGCCGTGTGAATTTGATCGCCCGTCATCATGACGATGCGAATGCCCGCTGCGCGCGCCTGGCGAATCGCTTCGGCGACTTCGGGACGCGGCGGGTCAATCATGCCGATCAAGCCCAAAAACATGTAGCCGCTTTCGAGGTCGTCGGTTTCACTCAATCGTTTTTCCCCCAGTGCCAGTACGCGCAACGCTCGCTCGGCCATGTCCTGATTCGCGCTCAAGATGCGTGCGCGCGTGGCTTCATCGAGATTCGCGCACGCATTCATCACCACGTTCGGCGCACCTTTCATCATCGCCAAGCGTTCGCCGCTCGGCGTGCGATGCACGGTAATCATGCGCTTTGTCGCGGAGTCGAACGGGATTTCCTGGAGCTTGGCAAATTCTTTTCGTGCTTGCAGGATCGCCAAGCCGAGTTCATCCGCCGCCATCAACAACGCGGTTTCCGTCGGATCGCCAATCGAACGCGCCGCGCCAACCGCATCGGGATTGAACGCCGCTTCGTTGCACAAGACGCTGACCCGCACCGCACGTAGCAGCAAATCATCAGACGCGAGCGCGGGCTTGTTTACTTGCAGATCAATGCGGCGGTCATCGGCGAGATGAAATTCGCGCACGGTCATGCGGTTTTCGGTGAGCGTGCCGGTTTTGTCGGTGCAAATGATGGTCGTGCTGCCGAGCGTCTCGACCGATGCAAGACGGCGCACAATCGCGCGCTGCCGCGCCATCCGCAGCACGCCGAGTGCCAGAATCAACGTCGTCACGGCGGGCAGGGCTTCGGGAATTGCGGCAACAGCAAGGCTGATGCCGACTTCGATCATGATCCACAAATCATCGCCGCGCAGCCATCCGGCCAACGTCACAATCGCTCCAATCACAATCACGAGATACACGAGTCGCCGCTCCATTTCGCCGAGCTTGCGTTTCAGCGGCGTGGTTTCATCGGGCGCTTCGGCGACCAATCGTCCGATGCGACCGAGTTCGGTGTGATTGCCCGTCGCGGTCACGACTGCAACCGCGTGCCCGGCGGCGAGCGATGTGCCGAGATACAACATTGACGACCGCTCGACCAACAACGCTTCGGCAGCCACAGGCGCGGGCGATTTTTCGACCGTTGTGCTTTCGCCCGTGAGCGCCGATTCTTCCGCGCGCAAACTTGCCGCCGTCACGATGCGCGCGTCTGCCGGAATGCGGTCGCCCGCGTTCAGAATTACGATGTCGCCCGGCACTAACTCTTCTGCCGCCAACGTCACGTCGTTGCCATCGCGGCGCACACGCGCGGTGGTGACGGCCTGTTTGCGCAGCGCGTCCAACGCGCGTCCCGCTTGCCATTCGGTCGCAAACCCCACGAGCGCGTTGAGCAACAAAACGACCAGAATCGCCGCGCCATCCAAAAAGTCGCCCGTCGCAAACGCCACTATCGCCGCGACGGCCAACAAGGCCACGACTAAGCTCGCAAATTGATCGAGAAAGACGCGCCAGGTCGCACGGGGACGCAGGGCTTGGATGGAGTTTGTGCCGTATTGCGCGCGGCGTTTGTCGGCTTCCGCTGCCGACAAGCCAAGCTGCGGCGTGACGCCCAACGCGCCGACGACTTCGGCGGCAGCAACGGCGTGCGGCAGTCGGAGCGAGTTTGCGGATGACGCGGTTTGAATCTGATCTGTAGCAACCACTGAGCCTCCAGTTCAACCATTGGGGAAAATCCCACACGACCAAGCTTGGAGCAATCCCCGCGCCGCTTGGCAACGCGCTTGCCCCAGAAAAGCGTACGCGAAATTTTCCGCATTTGGAAACAGGTTGAAAATCCGCTTCGTTCGCTATAGGGTTGGTGGCCGCAACGGGGACTCGCTATGAAACGTTACTTCGGGATTATCACGACAGCGGCGTTGGTGTTGGTGGTGCTGATTGCGCTCAATGCTGCCGGGACGATTACGTTGGATCGTCCGACGGAAGATGAGTATTTGCCGATTCGCTCCAGCTACAACGCGGGGCCGACCGGCACGCGCGCGGTGTATCAACTGCTCGAAGAATCGGGCTATGACGTAGCGCGTTGGCGCGAAAGTTATAAAAACCTGAACCTCGCTGGGAGCCAGGCGAAAGGCGCGGCGTTGGTCGTGGTCGGGCCGTTTCCCCTGGAAGTACGAATCGAAGACGCAGAAGCGAACGCGTTACGTCGTTGGGTCGCAACGGGCGGCAAACTGTTGATCGTCAGCCGCAATCCGCGCGCGCAGTTTCGCGACAGTCACATTCACGCCGCTATTCCCACGCCGACCGAGGTCTTGGGCAAGGAGCAGAACAAAAACGCAGCCGTTCCACCAGTCGAAGAAAAAAGCGATTTGCTCATCGCACAGCCTACGGAATTGACGCGCGACATACGCGGTCTGGTGATTTCCAAATGGGCATCCCGACTGTCGTTTCACCCGCTCACAACCGAGGCTGACAAAGCGGAAGACAGCGCCGAAGACGAATCATCAACGCCCAGCCCGACGCCTTCTCCGGCAGAAGAACCCACACCGCTCCCGCGCGGCGTGCCGAGTGGAACGAGCGTCGAACCGTACGACGACCTCACTACGCCCGTTGTGCATTTGGGCGACAGCAAAGGCGCAGTGTTGGCTGAATTTGCGTATGGGCAAGGCCGCTTGATTTTTCTCTCCGATCCGTTTGTGATGGCGAACAACGGCATCGCGCGTGGAGCGAATTTGAACCTGACGCTGAACCTGATGGAGGCGCTCGGCGGGGCACAGCAAAAGATTTTTTTCGATGAGTTTCATCACGGCTATCACAGTCAGGGCAATGCGCTGATGAATTATTTTCGCGGCACGCCTGTGCCCTGGCTGTTTGCGCAGTTGCTGTTTGTCGCGGTGTTGATGGCCTACAGTTACGGCAAGCGGTTTGCGCGTCCGCTGCCGATGCCGCAAGCAGACCGGCACTCGCCGTTGGAGTTCGTCAGCTCGATGGCCAATCTGCAACAGACCGCGCAGGCTCGTGATCTGGCGCTCGAAAACATTTACCCGCGCTTCAAAACGCGCTTGTGTCGCACGCTCGGTTTGCCCGCGACCGCCACGCCGAGCAGCATCATCGCGCGCCTGCAACGCCGCGTGAAGACGACCGAATCCGAAGTTGAATTGCTGCAACTCTTCCGCGAAAGCGAGCGTGCGTTGCACGGCGAACGATTGGACGATCAACGCCTGATCGAATTGGTCGCCACGATGCGCCGCATCGCCGCCCAACTGAAGCTGGCTTGATGTTCACGAACATCAGGCGCAGAAGTTTATGATCGTATTCGCCGTCGGTTCCGAAAACCCGGTCAAAATCAATTGCGTTGCCCAAGCCGTCGCGGAGTTCTGGCCCACAGCGCGCGTTGTCGGAACAAACACCGATTCGCGGGTGAGCGCCCAACCCACGTCTGAACACGAAATGTACACAGGCGCGCGCAACCGTGCTGAGCAGGCGCTGGAACAGATTTCCGCCGCGCACTACGGCGTCGGCATCGAAGGCGGCATCGTAGACAACGAAGATGGCATGTGGGCGTTTGCTGTCGTCGTCATCGTGGATCGCAAGGATCGAGTGAGTGACGGTCAAACCGGTCGCTTCAAATTGCCGGAAGGCGTGGCGCGCTTGATTCGAGAAGAAGGGCTAGAGTTGGGCGCAGCGGATGATCGCTTCTTCGGGCGCGAAAACTCCAAGCAAAACGAAGGCGCGATTGGCATTTTGTCCGATGGCAAAATCACGCGACTGGCATTGTACAAGCCTGCGGTCGTCTTCGCGTTGCTGCCGTTCCTTCATCCTGAATATTACAACTCGTAATGGACATTCCGCTTGAATTCCCCACCAATCCCGTTCATCCTGTGACTCGTCCCCATAATTTCAACTTTTGAGGTACGCTATGAATCATCTCTTTTCACACGGCTTGAAGAAATCCACTGCGTGGTTGTGCAGCGCCGCATTGCTGCTCGCCACGTTGGCCTTGCCCGTCACGGCGGACGAAGGCATGTGGACGTATTTCAATTTGCCGAAGAAACAACTCAAAGAAAAATACGGCTTCGAGGCCACGCAGGAGTGGCTCGATCACTTACGATTATCCAGCGTTCGTTTTAATGATGGCGGTTCGGGTTCGTTCATCAGCCCCAGCCTCGTCATCACGAATCACCACGTGGCGAGCGGGCAACTGCAAAAGATTTCGACCGCAAACAAAGATTATTTGAAAGACGGCTTTTTGGCGAAGACGCAAGCCGAAGAAATCAAGTGCGCCGATCTGGAATTAAATGTGCTGATGTCTATGGAAGAGGTCACGGCGCGCGTCAACAGTGTAGTGAAACCGGAGATGAACCCAGTGCAAGCGCGGCAAGCGCGTGCTGCTGAGATTGCCGCGATTCAAAAGGAAAGCACGGAAAAAACAGGCTTACGCTCGGATGTCGTGACGTTTTATCAGGGCAGCGAGATGTGGCTGTATCGCTACAAAAAATACACCGATGTGCGCATCGTGTTTGCGCCCGAAAAGCAAGCGGCGTTCTTCGGCGGCGACCCGGACAACTTCACGTTTCCGCGCTTTGATATGGACGTGACGATTATGCGCGTTTACGAAAACGACAAGCCCATCGCTTCGCCGCATCACTTGAAGTGGAATTCCAACAGCGCCAAAGACGGCGATTTGATCTTTGTGTCCGGTCATCCCGGCACGACGCAGCGCAACATCACAATGGCGCAGATTGCTTATCAACGCGACGTGCGTTATCCGCGCGTGCTGAATCTGCTCAAGCGTTGGCTCACCGCGCTGAATGAATATGGGGCGCAAGGCAAAGAACAATACCGGCAGGCCGAAGAAGATATTTTCAGTTTGGAAAACACGCAGAAAGCGTACATCGGCCAATATCAAGGCTTGCTCGACAAAAATATCATTGCCAAAAAACAAGCCGAAGAAAACGACCTGCGCGCCAAAGTCGAAGCGAACGCAGAATGGAAAGCCGCGTATGCAAGCGCGTGGGACGAGATTGCACAGGCGCAGGCCAAGCTGAACGAAATTGACAAGCAACGCCGCTTCCGCAGCGTGGGCAATTCTTCGCTGCTGCAAATGGGCGCGTTGCTGCCGATTTACGCGCAACTCTCGAAAGCGCCCGAAGCCGCGCGCGGCGCTGATTTGGAAGGGTTGCGCGAGCGACTCTTTTCGCCCGCTCCGATTTATCCGGCGCTGGAAGAAAAGATGATTGCGACCACTGTGCAATTGGCGCTGGATGAATTGGGCGCGGACGATCCGTTCGTCAAAACGTTGCTCGAAGGCAAAACGCCCGCCGAATTTGCGAAAGCCGCTGTGGCAGGCACGAAGCTGGCTGATCTTGCCTATCGCAAATCGTTGGCGGAAGGCGGCGAGGAAGCCATCAAAGCCGCGAACGATTCGATGATCGCGTTGGCGCAAAAGGTGATGCCGCTGCAACGCGAAACCGAAGCGATGGTCGCGCCGTTGGACGCGCAAATCGCCGCGGCGAGCGAAAAGATTGGCAAAGCGCGCTTCGCCGTTTACGGTCGTTCGCAATACCCGGACGCGAATTTCACGCTGCGCCTCTCGTACGGCACGGTCAAAGGCTATCCAATGAACGGCACGATTGCGCCGTCGCGCACGACGTTCTATGGCCTGTACGACCGCGTTCACAGCTTCGGCAACAAAGAACCGTTCAATACGCCGCAGCGGTTTTTGGATCGCGTGAGCAAACTGGATTTGGCAACGCCGCTGAACTTCGTGACGACAAACGACATCATCGGCGGCAACTCCGGCTCGCCGCTCGTGAATCGTGCAGGCGAATTCGTCGGCATCGCGTTTGACGGCAACATCGAAAGCCTCGTCGGCAATTTCATCTACGACGACACGTCCAATCGCACGGTCGCCGTTCACGCTGCTGGCATTATGGAAGCGATGCGCAAACTCTATGACGCGAACGCGCTGGCCGATGAAATCGAAGGCAAGATGGCGAAGAGCGCGAAGAAATAGCGAGTGCGAAAGACTGCCAGCTTGTGCGCCCCCTTTCTATTCGGCACAAGCTGGCAGCGGCTTCATCGTCCATTCGATGAAGAGGTCAACGGATTTCGGTTGAGTTGGAGTTGATTAGAGGTTGTCGGATGCGATGCTGTTCCCAGCCGGTCTTTCAGCCGCTTGAACGTTGACGAATTGAGCAAATATTCGTCCTTGCGTTCGAGCCGGGCGATGCGATGACGCACCAGCCGCTGACGTTCGAGGAACGTTATGGGCGGCGGCGGCAGTTCGCTTTGGCGCACATAATTCTTCGGGCGAGCGGCGCGCAATTTCTCCAACATCGCCAGCGCCGCTTCCGGGTCATAGCCCGCCGTGTGCAGATACTCCACCGCAATTCTGTCTGCGTCACTAATGAAGGACGCAGGTGCGGTTTGCAGGTAGACGGGGGGCGCCGTTCGGTGTTGCCCCATTTCCTGAGCAATAACCATCACCCCAACGCGCGCGCCGAGCGGGCCGCCGAACGTGATAAGCGCGCCTGAGACCAGCCCCACCAAAATTTTGTGCCCGGCGTTGGGCGGTTTCGCTTGTGGCGGCGGCGTGTAGTATGTCGGCGGTTTGCTGTGAAGCTGCAACGACGCAAGCTGCTGCGCCAGCACGAACACGATTTCGGCTTCGTTGGTGACGGTTTTGAGCAGGCCCTGCGTGACGTACAATTCGCCGCTCGGCAAGGCGTAGGCATTGATGCTGTCGTTAGCGAGCACCGT
>CAZWAK010000236.1:0-9455 GCA_964631865.1 uncultured Heliobacteriaceae bacterium
ACGCCGGCAACCAGGAAGTCGCCAGCAGCCGCAATGAAGTCCTGACCGAAATGACGAATGCCGTTGGAACCGCGTTTCTCGGCGTCACGATTGGCTGCGCGCGTTGCCACAACCACAAATTCGATCCCGTGCGGCAAAGCGATTATTACCGGATTCAGGCATACTTCGCAGGCGTCTACGACAAAGACATTCCGAAAGCTTCCGAAGCCGAACAAGCCGCGCGCAAAGTCAAAGCCGACCCCATCGAAAAACAAATCGCGCAAGTGAACAAGGAGATTTTGAATCTGAATGGCAAGACAGATGCGGCTTCGATGGATCAGCAGGAAGCCTTGAAAAAGAAACTCGAAGCCCTGCAAGATCAATTGCCGCCGCCGCTGCCCGCATTGCACAGCGTGACCGATATGCCCGAAAAGAAATCGCCGATTCATCTGCTGACGCGCGGCGAATACACGCTGAAACGCGAGCGCGTCGGGATGCGCCCGCTCGGCGTCTTGCTCGAAGACGGCACGCCGGAATTGCCTGAAAACACCGTGAAGCCGCGCGTCGAATTGGCGAAGTGGATCGTTGATCCGAACAATCCGCTGACCGCGCGCGTGATGGTGAATCGCATCTGGCAATATCATTTCGGGCGCGGCATCGTTTCGACCGCGAATGATTTCGGACGCATGGGCGCGCGTCCCACCCATCCGGCGTTGCTCGATTATCTGGCGAACGAATTTGTTTCGCATAACTTCAGCGTCAAACACATTCACCGCCTAATCCTCAACAGCAACACCTATCAACAAACCTCCGCGCCGCCGCGCGATCCTGAACTAAAAGCTCTCGTCAACAAGAAAGACCCGGAGAATAAATTCTATGCGCGCTTCACTCGCCAACGCCTGAGCGCCGAGCAAATCCGCGATGCGATGCTCGCCGTCTCCGGCACGCTGAACCCGAAACAAGGCGGGCCGAGCGTAATGATTCCGATTGATCCAGGCCTCATCAATATGCTCTACAAACCATCACAATGGGTTCCCGCCAAAGACCCGACCGAACACACGCGCCGCACGATTTACCTGCTCGCCAAACGCAACCTGCGCCTGCCGATGATGGAAGTCTTCGACGCGCCTGATTTGCAAGTCAGTTGCGCCCGCCGCGAATCCAGCACGCACGCGCCGCAAGCGTTGGAATTGATGAACGGCAGTTTTGCGAATCAACAAGCCGAAGCCTTTGCCAAACGCCTGGAAACCGAAGCGGGGCCGAACCTGCGCCAGCAAATTGACCTCGGCTACCGGCTCGTCACGGGGCGCGCGGCGAGGCCGAAAGAGATGCAAGCGGCATTGGAGTTTTTGAAGACGCAGCCGAAGCGCGAGTTTGCGTTGACGCTGCTGAATCTGAATGCGTTTTTGTATGTGAATTGAGGGCTAAGCAATGAGTGAAGCTGAATATCAGCGTATCGTCGAATACCTGACGCAAAACCCGCCGCAGCCCATGATTGCGACCGATGTTGGCATCGAAGCAGCGCAGAAATTAGGCGAAGTTGCAGCACAGGAAGAAGTCGGATGGGCGCTGGCGGGCGGCTTGGCGATGCACTTGTACGGCAGCCAACGCTTAACCAAAGACGTGGATATTATTGCCTCAAAACATTTGTCGTTAACGCCGAAACCTCGGCTGCGTTTTGGCGGCAGCAATTACACGCTGCAAATCGGCAAATACGAAGTTCCGATTGATTGGATTGTGCGCAACGACGGCTATGAGAAATATTACCGCGCAGCATTGCAAGAGGCGATCCGGTTGCCCAACCGCATGCGCGTTGTCACGCCGGAATGGTTGGTGATTCTCAAATACAATGCGGGGCGGCAAAAGGATTTGGATGACATCGTCTTCTTGCTCGCGCAACCCAAATTGGTTGACCGCCCAAGGGTGAAACAGAAAGTAGTAGAGACCGCGGGCGAAGATGCGTGGCTGACGATGATGGCAGGCTTTCGCCGCTTATGCGATTTAGCGGATCGTCGCACCAGCGAACCGAGCAAGTATTACGATGAAGAATAGCGCGTCAATCATCTTGCTGTTGGTCTTGCTCGTCGCCGCTTTCGGCAACCATCGCCAAGCCACGCCGGAGCAGGTTACTTTTGCGACCGAAGATGGCGCGACGATTTACGCCGATCTGTACGGCACCGGCGCGCGCGGCGTCGTGTTGGCGCACGGCGGTCGCTTTGACAAGGCGAGTTGGGAACCGCAGGCACGCGCATTCGCACAGGCAGGCATGCGCGTGCTGGCCTTTGATTTTCGCGGCTACGGACAATCGCGCGGCGGTGCGGAGAATGAACGTCGCTTGGATGTGCTGGCCGCGGTGCGCTACTTGCGGCAAACGGGCGCGCAGACGGTGGCCGTCGTGGGCGCAAGTATGGGCGGCGATTACGCAGCAGAAGCGGCAGAACTGGCTCCGCGTGAAATTGATCGCATCGTCCTCGTCGCGTCGGGCGCATACAAACCACTGCAACAAATGCGCGGGCGCAAGCTGTTCATTCTGTGCCGCGACGATGTGCAGGGCGAAAACAATCCACGTTTTCCAAAAATTCACGCACAGTTTGAAAAGGCTGCGGAGCCGAAAGAATTGGTGTTGCTGGCTTGCTCGGCGCACGCGCAATTCATTTTCATGACGAAGCAAGGCGACCGGTTGATGCATGAAATTGAGCGTTTTCTGGCGGCGCGTTGAGGTTGCTGGTGCTTTTCGTTTTTCGCCCCGACGAGTATCATTCAATGGAGAAATCAGCAGTATGGCAAAAATCAAAATCCGTTATAAAAAAGGCAGCCCGTCGCAATTACCGGCGCTGCGGGAAGCATTGAAAGCGCCGATTGATCCGCAAGAAAGTCTTGAGGAGGTGATCGCCGAACTCAACGCGTTTGAGCAGCAGTATGGCATCACGACTATTGAATTCTTCGCGCGCTACAAGGCGGGGCTGATGGGTGACAGTCGAGATTTTATTAAATGGGCAGGGGCTTTTGACGACTATCGCTATCTGATAGATCAGTCTTTCAAGGCAAAAGATAAAGCAGCATAATGCGCAACGTCAGTCAACATTTTGAAATCATCGAAAAAGCCATCGAATATAGTTCCGCTGTAGATGCAGAGATCGAAATTGAGCAGCGCGTCGCAACGCGGGGAACAATTGAAGGCGTGGTTTTTTTTGCGGATGGTTCGCGGTTGGAATTTACCGAGCGGATTGTGATTGAGCAACGCCGCCCGATCAAGCAAGAATATCGTTATCAGTTTGTCCAAGATGATGTGGCAGTCTTTCGTTACGACAACGCGCCGCATCACGAACATATCGCAACACATCCACATCACAAGCATGTCGGAATCAAAATCTTACCCTCCATTGAGCCGGAATTGCGCCAAGTGCTGGATGAGGCAGGGAAATTGGTGAAACCTACAAGCCGCTCTTTAGCAAGCAAAAAACGGCGGCAACAAAAACCAAAGAAAGATTGAGAGAGTTATGCTGACCGAACATATTCGCATCACCCGCAATCGCCGCGAATTCCTGCGCGATGCCTTTACTGGCTTTGGTGGCCTCGCGTTTGGCGCAATGCTGGCGCAGGAACGGGCGCGCGCACAAAGCTTCAATCCGCTTGCGCCGAAGAAACCGCATCGTCCGGCGAAAGCCAAATCCGTGATCTTTCTTTTCCTGAGCGGTGGGCCGAGCCACATGGAAACGTTTGATCCAAAGCCGTTGCTGAACCAATTGCACGGGCAAAAACGACCGGCGGCGTTTGGCGAGGCGAAGTATCAATTTGTGTCGCCCGATGCGAAATTGCTCGGCACGAAACGCACGTTCCAACGCTATGGCAAAAGCGGGATTGAAGTCTCGGACTTGCTGCCGCATCTCGCCAAGTGCGTGGATGATCTGGCCGTTATTCGTTCGTGTCACGGCGATATGGTGGTGCATTCGGCGGCGCAATATCAGCTTTTCACCGGGCGCGTGATTCCGGGCTTTCCGAGTATGGGGTCGTGGGTGATTTATGGTTTGGGGAGCGAAGCGGAATCGTTGCCGGCGTATGTTGTGCTGCCCGATCCGCACGGCGCACAGGAAGCGGGGATGCCGATGTACACGCAAGGCTTTTTGCCTGCCGTGTATCAGCCGACGATGTTTCGCCCCGGCAATCGCCCGGTGCTGAATCTGGATTTGCCGAAAGGTGTGACGACCGAGCAGCGGCGCAAAACGCTGGGCTTGCTGAAGCAATTGAATCAGCTCGATATGAGCGACGATGATGCGGAGTTTTCGGCGCGACTGAATTCGTATGACCTCGCATTCAAGATGCAGACCGAAGCGCCCGCGATTTTTGATTTGTCGAACGAACCGCAGGAGACGCTTGATCTCTACGGCATCGGCAAACCGCTGACGGATGATTATGGGCGGCGTTGTTTGCTAGCGCGGCGGCTCGTGGAAAAAGGCGTGCGGTTTGTCTGTCCGGTGTCGGGCGGCGGCACGGGCAATTTGCAATGGGATGCGCACGACGACATCGAAGAAAATCATCTGCGCATGGCCGCGCAAACCGACCAGCCGATGGCGGCATTGTTGATTGACTTGAAGCGGCGGGGCCTGCTTGATGAAACGCTCGTCTTGATTGGTGGCGAGTTCGGTCGCTCGCCCGAATCGCAAGGCAGCAAAGGCCGCGATCATCACAACCTCGGCTTCACGATGGTGCTGGCGGGCGGCGGCGTCAAGGGCGGGCAAGTGTACGGCGCGACGGATGACATTGGCTTGCGCGCGGTGGAAAAGCCCGTGCATTTCCGCGATCTGCACACGACGATTTTGCATCAGTTGGGACTCGATCAAGAAGCCTTGAGTTATCTGCATCTGGGGCGCGAAGAACGCTTGACTGAAGTGCTGGGCAATGTGATTACGGAATTGGTGTAGTGACATACAAGATGAGATTACGAAACACACGAAAATAACGAAACAGACGGAAAATTTTTAGGCGTACGACAGCAATCTTTTTTTTCACCATGACACTCAAGCAAAAGCTGCGGGGAGCGATGATGGTAGTGCTTACGCTCCCGTGGCTCTTCAATGTTTTCGCGGCGCGCGCGCAGGTAGATGGAGCGCGCGGTGAACGGTTGTACCTAACGCAATGCGCGATGTGTCACGGCCCGAATGGCGAAGGCGGCGGCGGCCCTACGCTCGCACGTCCGACCTTGCGCCAAGCGCCGGATGATGACGCGCTGCGCACCGTGATTCGCAGCGGCATCGCAGGCACAGGGATGCCCGGCACGCGACTTGTTGAGGCGGAGCTTCGTGATCTGGTCGCTTACGTGCGCAAGCTAGGGCGTGTGCCGCAAGTGGTGCTGCCGGGCGAGGCGAAACGCGGCGCGGCGTTGTATGCGCGCGACTGTGCTTCGTGCCACATGATTGCGGGACGTGGTGGCGCGTTTGGCCCTGATTTGACGGGCATTGGCGCACGTCGCAGCCCGCAACATCTGCGCGAATCGCTCGTCAATCCGGCAGCCGATGTTCCGCGCGGCTATGCGTTTGTGCGCGCGGTCACGCGCGACGGCAAAACGTTGACGGGCGTGCGCGTGAATGAAGACACGTTCTCGCTTCAGTTCCGCGATGCGAAAGACACGTTGCATTCGGTGTGGAAAGCGGAGTTGCGTGAGTTCAAAAAAGAGTTGCGCAAATCGCCGATGCCTTCATATCGAAGCTTGTCGGCGACTGAGTTGGATGATTTGGTAGCGTATTTGGCGAGTTTGCAGGAGACGAAATGAAAGCGCAAAGAGAGATTACGAAACACACGAAAATAACGAAACACACGAAAAAAAGCTTCTGCTCGTTTGGTTGCCCTCCCGCCGAATATGTGCTGCCGAAAGCCATTTGTCATTTGGCTGAGTCCTTTCGTCTGTTTCGTTATTTTCGTGTGTTTCGTGATCTCGTTTTTGCTGGCCTACTTACCATTCCCCTCTTGGGGCAAGTTCCGTACGAACGCATTCGCAATGCTGATCGTGAACCGCAAAACTGGCTCACGTATTCGGGCAATTACGCCGCGCATCATTACTCGCCGCTCAAGCAAATCCATCGCGCGAACGTTACTCAACTCAAAGTCGCGTGGATGTATCAGGTGCGCGGGCGGCAGCATTTTGAAACGACGCCGCTCGTCTTCGATGGCGTGATGTACCTGACCGATCCGCCGAGCGATGTGACGGCGCTCGACCTGCGCACGGGGCGTCCAATCTGGCATTACCGCCGCACGATTCCACCGGGCGTGCCGGTGTGCTGCGGGCAAGTGAATCGCGGTGTCGCGGCGCTCGGCGATCAGATTTTTGTCAACACGATTGACGCGCATCTCGTCGCGCTCGACGCAAAAACAGGTCGTGTGCGCTGGGACGTCGAAGTGGCAGATTGGAAGCTGGCGTACACGATGACGGCTGCACCGCTGGCGATCAAAGACAAAATCATCGTCGGCATCGCGGGCGCGGAATACGGCGTGCGCGGCTTTCTGGATGCGTATGATCCGAAAACGGGCCAACGATTGTGGCGCTTCTGGACAACGCCGGGGCCGGGTGAGCCGGGCAACGAAACGTGGTCGGGCGACAGTTGGCAACGCGGCGGCGCGACGACGTGGGTGACGGGGTCGTATGATTCTGAATTGAATTTATTGTACTGGGGCACGGGCAATCCGGGGCCGGATTACGACGGTTCAGTGCGGCTTGGTGACAACTTGTATTCAGATTGTGTGATTGCGATTGACGCCGACACAGGCAAGCTCAAGTGGCATTTTCAATTCACGCCGCACGACGTGAACGATATGGACTCGAATCAGATTCCGGTGTTGCTGGATGCGAACTGGCAAGGCCGCCCGCGCAAGCTGCTGCTCTTTGCGAATCGCAATGCGTTTTACTATGTGCTGGATCGTGCGACGGGTGAGTTTTTGCACGCGACGCAGTTCACGCGACAAACGTGGGCGAAAAGCATTGATGCGAAAGGGCGTCCGATTCCTGACCCAACCACCGCACCCAATGAAACCGGGGCTTTGGTCTATCCCGATGACGACGGCACATCGAATTGGTTCAATCCGTCGTACAGCCCGCGCACCCGCCTGTTCTATCAAAACGTGCGCGAAAAAGGCGGCATTTACTTCAAGGTCAACACCGAGTTTCAGCCCGGACGATTGTATCTCGGTGCGGTCAAGCGCGACATCACGACCGAAGAGCCGTATGGCACGGTGCGCGCGTGGGATGCGTTGACGGGCGCATTGAAGTGGAAGTTTGATTTGCAATCGCCGCCCTGGGGTGGCTTACTGGCCACCGCTGGCGATATAGTGTTTTCGGGTTCGATGGAAGGCGACTTCTTCGCGCTCGATGCCCTGACGGGCAAGCCGCTCTGGCGCTTTCAAACCGGCGGCGAAATCTGGTCGAATCCGATGAGCTATCAATTTGAAGGACGACAATTCATCACCATCGCGTCGGGCAGCAGCTTGCTGGTGTTCAGTTTGGAACACCACCTGGCGCGGAAGTCGAAATAACGGAAGAGCGGGCGTAAGGCGCAGCGACATTCTTCCCTTTTCCTTTTTCCTTCTTCATTGTTTGAGAGGAAAAAAAACTCTCTCGCCCAAGAATGAAAAAGGAAAAATGAAGAAGGAAGAATGATTCCTACGGTTTTTCTGAACGTTTATTACGCACTGTCTTCTCATCACTATTGGAGGATTACGAACATGAAATTTACGATGTTACTTTCACTCTTACTGCTTTCGTGTTGTGTGTCTGCACAAACCATCCCGTCGGCAGCCGATCAAATTGCAGCTTCCGTGCTGGCCGCGCCGGAAGAAATGCGCGCAGGCGCGGCAGTGCTGGGGTACGGCGAAGACGGCAAGCTGAAAGAATTGCGCAAAGGCACGGGCGATTTGATCTGTCTGGCCAGCGATCCGAAAGCCGCGCGCTTCAGTGCGTCGTGCTATCACAAAGACCTGGAACCGTATATGGCACGAGGCCGCGAATTAACCGCACAAGGCATCAGCGGCAATGACCGCAACGAAAAATACCGCTGGAAAGAAATCGCGGAGGGCAAACTGAAAATGCCGAAAGAACCGCGCATGCTGTATGTGCTGTCTGGCAAAGGCTATGACGCCGCAAGTGGGAAAGTCACCGATGGCGTCGTACGCTGGGTGATTTATGTGCCGTATGCGACTGCCGCTTCGACCGGCTTGTCCACGAAATCCAAACGCGGCGAACCCTGGTTGATGGATGCCGGAACGCCGGGCGCGCACATCATGATTTCACCCCCCGCGCCGCCGCCCGCTGCTCCTGCGAAATAAACGCCCTGCGTAAAAAATCAGCAGGCAGGAAAAAGGCCAACCGCTTTGGCCTTTTTCCTGCCTTTGTCTTTTCAACCGACGGGATTGGCTTAGACTGGCTCAGAGACAACCGTGAAGGCTTCTTGTGGCGCTGCCGACCTGACCGGTGTGCGCCAGAGCGTGCTGAGTTCCGACCAATGATTCGCCAGATCAGCAAAGAGCAGCGCCAGCGCCAGACACGACCAGATGACGGCTTGCACCATCTCGACCCCTAACTGTTCCCACCCCGTGACGCCCAGAATAAACCGCACTTCCACAAAGACGAGCGCCACCGCGAAACTGCGGATCATCCATTGTCGGTGCTGCGCGATTTTGCGCCGATAGGCAAACACAAACCCCATCAGCGTCGTGCCCATCAAGAGCAAAGCGTCCACCACCGCTAACACCGTAAACGAACGCGGAAAGCCGAGGCGCTCTTCAAAGTATTGGATGTACGCGCCCGTCGGGGCGACGATGAATACGCTCAAAACATATAACCGACCCGCGATGCGATGCAGGGTAGGAAAGCGTTTGCGCAATCGCTCCGAGAATTGCAGCGGCATCATCAAATACATCAATGTCCCGGCCACCGCGTGCGGCAGCAACCACCACTTGAATGATTCGTAGCGTTGCCAGGCGGGATTGTCCGGCTCGATCACGAAGCGTTCGTTGTGAAAGATCACATAGACCATCATGACGGCAACGACAGAAAAGACGACATACTTGGCATTGAATTTTGCTTTCATTCGCAACTCCTTCGCGCGTAAAAAAGACCGCTGTGTTGTGCAACTAGCGGGGCGGCAATCGCAGCGAATGCCGCCGGGTTTCTCGTCTATCCCGTAACGCGCGAAGGAGCGCCGCTTTTAGTCAGTGCAGAGAAAATTTTTGTGAAAAAATATGAAGAGTAATATCGCTGAGAGGTAGCGTGCGCGACGGCTCAAGTGAGGGACAGTGGAAACAATCTCTCGTGAAATCTACTGACTCAGCCGATACAGATGCGTCTGGCTGCGCACAAAGATTGATCCGTCTGCCACCGCCATCGAAGCCAATGTCGCACCGTCCAATTGATTCGTCGCCAGCTTTTTGAATTCCTGGCCCGGCGCAATGACGACCGATTCGCCCTCTTCGCTGAGGAAATAAATCCG
>CAZWAK010000237.1:0-9425 GCA_964631865.1 uncultured Heliobacteriaceae bacterium
CGGGGTGGCCTGCGACGACGCGATTGTGGCGTTTGAACGCAATGCCCGACTACTGCGGACGTTCGGCGCGACGAATAGCGAGTTGCATTATTTGCCCTACGAAGGATCAATCAACCATTCGCCCATGGTCATCGTCGTGCGCAAAGACAACCCCAAAGGGATTACCGATTTTCCCGATTTGGCGAAGCCCGGGGTGAAGGTGATTCACCCCGACCCGATTTCGTCGGGCGGCGCGCAATGGTCGGTGGTCGGGATTTACGGCTCGGAACTGATTAAGGCCGAACGCAGCGGCGGACAGCGCGATGAACAGAAGGCGTACGAACTCCTGATGGGGATATGGAAAAACGTGATTGCCACGCCCGAATCCGCGCGGCAAGCGCGCACGCAATTTGAATCGGGCTTTGGCGATGCGCTCATCACGTATGAACTCGAAGCGTTGCAAATGAAAGATCGCAAGATGCCGATCAAAATCATTATGCCGCGCGCGACGATTTCAACCGATCACACCGTCGTCATTACGGATCGCCGCATGCCGCAGGCCAAGCGCGAACTGGTGGAAACGTTCGTCAAGTTTTTGTGGAGCGAGGAAGCGCAACGCGCCTTTGTGAAGCATCACTTTCGCGCCATCAGCGACCCGGATCTGAACAAAAACGAATCGAAGTTCGAGAAGATTGAAATGCCCTTTACGATTGATGATTTCGGCGGCTGGCAGGACGCCTACCCCCGCATCATCGAAAACGTTTGGAAATATCGAGTGCAAACGATGAAGTGAAAGTCTGGAAAAGTCCAGGAAAGTCTCGTGAAGTCTGGGAAAGTCGAAAGACAGACCTACTTAGACTTCACGAGACTTTCCTAGTCTTCCCTAGACTTCCCTAGACTTATGAACGCCGTAACCTACGACAATCCGACCGCCGTCAAAAAGAAGCGACGTTTCGATTTGGCCAAACCGACGGGCATCAGTCTGGTCGTCCTGGCGATGTTGCCGCTGGTGATAATGCCGCTGCTTTCGATCTTCATCTTTGGCTTCAGCAAAGGCCCGGTGCATTTCTGGGAAGCGTTGGTGAATCCGGCAGCGATCTTTTCGCTCAAGTTGAGCTTGCTGACGAGCAGCGCGGCGACCGTGTGCAATGTGATTTTCGGCGTGCTGGCCGCGTGGGTGATGACGAAATATGAATTTCGCGGCGATTCCGCATTGATGATTATTATTAGCCTGCCGACGGCGATTCCGACCGCCGTTGCAGGCTTTGCGTTGCTGTTGCTGTGGGGGCCGTTCGGGCTTTTGGGGCAGTTTCTGGAAGCAACCGATTGGCAGATTATGTTTACGACAGCGGCGATCATTCTGGCGAATATCTTTGTGACGTTTCCGCTCGCGTTCGGCACGATCAAACCAGCGCTCGAAAACTTTGACACGAATTTGGAAGACGCGGCGGAAACCATGGGTGCCTCGCGTTGGCAAACTTTTCGGTATGTTGTCTTGCCCAGTTTGCGCAGTGCGATTGTGACCGGTGCGCTTTTGACCTTTGCCCGCTCCATCGGCGAATTCGGTTCGACGATTATGGTGAGCGGGAATATGATGATGAAGACCCAAACTGCCCCGCTGTACATTTACGCTCGCTATAACGACGGCGATGTCGAGGCGGCGAACGCGATTGCGATTGTCCTGGCCATCATTTCGTTCGCCATCTTCTCGCTGATCATGATTTTCCGAAAGCGACTGGAAAGATAGCTCTTGATTTCAAATCTCAAATTTCAAATTTGAAATCTTTGAGAGAAAGCGAGGCTCGTGATGGCAAGACCAATGGTAATGACTTTGTTTCCAGATGCTCAAGCCTTTGCCCAGCGCAACACCGAAGCGCAGCCCGCACTAAGTGTGCGCAACCTGACCAAACGCTTCGGCAGTGAAATCGTGCTGAACGACGTCAGCTTCAATGTGGCGGAGGGCGAAAGCCTCGTCTTGCTGGGGCCATCGGGCAGCGGCAAAAGCACGACGCTGCGCATCATTGCGGGTCTCGAAACGCCGGACACGGGCGAAGTCATTTTGCACGAGCGCGAGATCGAACATCTGCGCGCGCGCGACCGCAACGTCGGCGTGATCTTTCAGAACTACGCGCTCTTTCCCGAAATGACCGTCGCCGAAAACATCGGCTTTGGCTTGAAGATTCGCGGCGTCCGGGCGCGCAAACGTGCCGAAGTCATAGATCGCTTGCTCGGCATGATTAACCTCGACGACCAGCGCGACAAAAAGCCGCGTCATCTTTCTGGCGGGCAACAACAGCGCGTCGCCATCGCGCGTGCGTTGGCCTACGAACCCGAAGTTTTGTTGTTCGACGAATCGTTCAGCGCGCTTGATCCGCACACGCGCGTTGGGTTGCGGCGCGAGATTCGCCAGTTGTTGCGCAAGCTGCGCGTGCCTGCACTCTTTATCACGCACGATCAGGAAGAAGCGATGGAACTCGGCGATCACATCGCGATTCTGAACAAAGGCCGTCTCGAACAAATCGGCACGCCGCACGAAATCTACAACGACCCGCAAACCGAATTCGTCGCCACGTTCCTCGGCTCGGCGAACGTCTTGCGCGGCGAATGGCAGGACGGTTTGATTCGGTTGGATCACGGCTATTTCGTCGTGCCGCCGCTCGATGCGTTTGATCTGCACATTGACGATGGCGAGCGCGTCAAAATCATTTTCCGCCCGGAAGACGTGCTGCTCAGCACGATGCTCGGCGTGGCCGAATCGCCGTATCATTTGGGCGAAGGCGAAGTCACCGAAGTTAAATTCACAGGCGCGACCGAAGCCGTGACGATTCGTCTGCTTAATACGCAATTGCGACCATCGCGCCCACAATTGGTGACGTCCATTCAAGAACATACCGAAGCGAAATCGAAAGAATTCTTCGTCAAAGCTTTGCGCAGCAAATGGGACGCGCGGCGCGTTCGCTTAGCGCCCGGCGACCGCGTTTCCATCGGCTTGAAAGCGCATAAATTGTTACGCGGGGACAATTCATGAAGCGACGGCGCTGGTGTTCGCTCAGTCACGTGCTGTTGCTCGGCGTGTTTGCCAGCCTATTCGTCATCGCGCAATTGCAAGCAAGCTGCAAAGCCAGCAACGAACAGTCCGCCATCGCTCCCGCGCCCGTTGCACAAGCCTCTCCCGTCACTTCGCCATCTGCTTCGCCGCCGAGCACTACCGAAACGCCGCCCGTTGAGCCAGGCCAATTTCGCGCGCCCGATTTGGTCGAACTCATCCAACTCGAACCAACGCTCAAGCTCGACATTCGTTACGCCACCGCGAACAACTTCGTCGGTCGTCCGCTCTACACCGAAGCGCGCGCGTTTTTGCAGCGACCGGCGGCAGAGGCGTTGCGTCGCGCGCATCAGAAGCTGCGACAGCAAGGCTACGGCTTGTTGATCTTCGACGGCTATCGTCCCTGGGCGATCACGAAATTGTTTTGGGACGTGACGCCGCCGAACCTGCACAACTTCGTCGCTGACCCGCGCAAGGGCTCGAAGCACAATCGTGGTTGCGCGATTGATTTATCGCTGTTCGATTTGCAAACCGGCAAAGAAGTCGAGATGCCCGGCGCGTACGATGAAATGACCGAACGTTCGTATCCCACGTACAAAGGCGGCACGGCGGAGCAGCGCAAAGCACGCGATGTGTTGCGCGCCGCGATGGAGGCCGAAGGTTTCGCAGTCAACGAATACGAATGGTGGCACTTCGATTACAAAGATTGGCGGCAGTATCCGATTTTGAATCTGAGTTTTGCTGAGCTGGGCAAATAGATTTGTGGCGCTGAGAAATACTGGACAATGACAGGGTTGCCTGACCGTAAGGCATTTCAAGAAATAGTCCCCTGAGCTTTCGTCATTCTTGATTCTCCATTCTCAATTCTTGAACCGAGAGGCAAGCTCACATCAACATTGCTTCTGGTGGAAGAATGGAGAATGGAGAATAGAGAATGACGATCCCTGCGCGTGTCAAAGCTATCGAATGCTGCGATCTCCG
Source organism: uncultured Heliobacteriaceae bacterium (assembly GCA_964631865.1). Classification (GTDB taxonomy): domain Bacteria; phylum Acidobacteriota; class Blastocatellia; order RBC074; family RBC074; genus JAFDVL01. Next base: position 4,007 of record CAZWAK010000237.1, read on the forward strand.
CCGCGTCGGCCCGTTGTGCCCGGAGCCGTGCCTGCGCGTGGTCGAGTCGCGTTCACCCGCTGCAACACTTCGGTGATTGGGAACCAATAGCCATCATTCGCAAACGGCACATATTCAAATCCGCGTCCGAACGGATCGTCACGCCGAATGGTGAGGTAATTGATGCCGAGCGCCGAGTAAATCGTTGCGGCGAGGTCTTCGTTCGCTATCGCGCGATTTTGTGACCAGCCCGGTTCTCTGACCGAACGCCCATCGTCCGTCGTCGAACCAATGACGCGCCCGCCTGTGACGCCGCCCCCAGCCAGCACGGCAAAATGCTGGAAGTAGTGATCGCGTCCCGCTTGGTTGTTCAGCGCGCCTGTTGTGCGCCCGAATTCGCCCAGCACGACAATCAGCGTTTCATCCAACAACGTACCGCCGTTGACGCCTTGTGTCGTGGACAGGTCGGTGATGAGATTAGACAGCCCCACATCCAGCGCGCGACAGGAATTGTAAATGCCGTTCGCCGCGTAAATGTTGGAATGGTGATCCCATCCGCCGAGGTTAACCTGAATGAAGCGCGTGCCTGCATCGGCTTTCACAAGATTGCGCGCGACGATGCAAGAGTTGCCGAAGTTGGTGCTGCCGTAGCGTTGTTGATCGGTTGTCGTGAACCGAAACACCGCGTCCACCGTCGGGTTGTACATCATGCCGCGACTGCGTTCGTAGAAATCACTCATTGTCGTGACTTCATTGCCGATCAACGAATTGCCGCGCAAATTGCCTTCCAACGATTGCAGCAGTCGGTAGCGCGCCTCGAAGCGCGTTTGCCCATCACCGTTTGCCAAACTGCCCAAGCCGTTGGGCGAGGCGTTGACGTTGAAGGCGGCGTGCCGACCGTTGAAATAGCCCGGCCCGGCTTGCGGATTGCCGTTGAGCGAAATGAAGACCGGCAATTTTTGATCGGGGCGGCGTTGCGCTTCAAATTCCATCGAAACGATGCTGCCGATGTGCGGCGCGATTTTGCCCAACTGGGTCGCCGGACTGCGCGCGATTTGCACCCACTGTGCTTGCAGGCTATGCACCAACGCAGGCGCACGCAGGCTGCGGATGATGGCCAGCTTGTCGAGTTGTGTCGCCAGGTTCGGCAGCAAACCTTGCGGAAACAAAACGCCGTTGTAGGTGGTGGGATTGAAATTGGCGGGCGTCCACGCGCCGACCTTCAAATCGAAGGTGTCCACGTGGCTCGGTGCGCCGTTGAGAAAGACGAGAATGCAGTTGCGCGCCGTGCCGTAGACTCGCTCGGTGACGGGCGTTTGTGCCACAACTTCGGATTGCAACGGATGCGTCAGGAAATACCCGGCGACACCCGTTCCGGCAATCTTGAAGAAATTGCGGCGGCCCAAAACCGGCCCTGTGAGCGGAGAATTCAACGGCTTCTCCGGCTTGCAAACTGCACATTCGTGTCCGTGTTCCAGATGATTTGCCATATTGATCTCCTTAGTAGTTGTAGATGAAATCCACTTTGTTCAGCAGCACCCATTGCAGGGATTCGGTCGCCTCGCGGCGCGTGAGCGTGGCAAACGACGAAAGGCATGTGTTCATCTCCGTCGTCGTGGGAGAGCGCGACAGCGTCGTCAGGTATAACTGATTGATGATGTCCTGCGACGTGAGCGCGGTGTTGGCCAGCAGTTGCGCGACTTTCGAGCCGGTGTTGTTCTGATGAATGCGATTCATCACGAATGAATTGTTCATCAGATTCAACGATTGCAGCAGCGTCGAATCCTGCGAGCGATCAATGGCGTCGCGGTCGCCGCGCAGGAACGAGTTCAGGAAGTCGTTCGTGCCGCCGGTCGTGTCGCGCAGTTGCATCGCCCAATTGACGACATACGTGTTGGCTCCGAGGCTGTCGCGCATCTGATACGAAACGCCGATGCTGGTGGCTTTGATAATCGCGTCGTGAATTTCCTCCGCGTCCAAACGGCGCACATATTTGCGCGCATAATACGGCACGAGCGCCAGGCTCCACGTGCCGGGGTATTGCGACGAAAGTTGGTACGCGCTGGATTTGGCGATGCGACCAATCAACGCGCGCAGGTTGTAATTGCTCTGCATGAAATCTACGGTTAAGGCTTCGAGCAATTCTGCATTCGCGGGTTGCAGCGCCCAGCCGCTCGGCAGCGTCGCATTCGGATCAACGCGCGCCGGGTCGAAGGAATTTGACGGCGACACCAGAGCTTCGACCATCATTTTTTCCCAGATGAAATTCACGGTCGCGCGCGCGAATTGTTTTTCCGCCGTCAGCAAACGCGCAAACGCCTGTCGCCGAGTTTCGCCCGCATTCAAGCCGCCGCCGCCGAAGATGAAACGCGGCTGCACATTGTTGACGCCGTTGATGGGCTGACGCGCCTGACGATTGCCCGACGTAGTGTTCAGGTTGTATTCGCCGGTCGCCAGTTCATTGATCATGTATTTGAAATAGCGCCCACCGGCAGGCGTTTGCGCATCTACGCGCTGCCGTTGTGTGCGGGAGAAGAAGGCTGACATGCCCCAGGCTTCGGCGCGCGTGCGGTCTTTGCCCCAGAGGTTGATTTCGTCCAAGTGGCCGCGTCCGCTGTGGCACATCAGACAATCCATCGAAGACATGCCCAAGAACATCGAAGCGGCCTGTGCAGCTTGTCCGTCCATCGTGTCCTGCGACGGCCCGCCCGTGACGATGCCGCCGACGATCCAATTGCCTGCGCCGTTGGCAAACGTGTCGCCACTCGCGGCAATCATTTCGCTGACCATTTGCGCGTAACTTTTGTTCGTTGCCAGCGAGTCTTTGATGAAGGTGTAGAACGCCTCGCGGCCTTCGACATAGCGCGTGACGTTCGGCGAGTTCGCGGTGTTTTTGTACAAATCGCCGAAGAACATCGTCCATTTGTCCACGTATTCGGGCGTGCCGATCAGCGCATCCACCAGCGCATCGCGTTTGTTCGGATTCGTGTTGGCCAGGAATGCGGTGACGGCGTCCGGCGACGGAATGCGTCCCGTCAAATCGAGTGTCACGCGCCGCACGAACTCTTCATCGGTGCAGACAGGAGCCGACATCACGCTGTCGCGCGCCATCTTGTCGAAGAGAATGTTGTCAATGAAGTTCTTGCGCGGGATGTCGTTGGGATGGGTTAGCCTCACATCGGGATTCAACTCCGCCATGAGACTCACCTGTTCGGTTTCGCGCGACACCTCGGCGCGATGTTGCGCCAATGCTTCGCGGAATTTCGTCGGGTTCATCAGAAACGAACAATCGTCCATCACCTCGGACGGCGTTTCTTCGGCTTGTGCTTCGGTGGTGACTGGCGGTTTGGCTTTGCTTTGCGCTCCTGCTTTGGCGCGTGGTGTGCTTCTCTGGGTGGTCTGTGCGTTAGATGCCGACAGGAAGCCCATGCGGTCGGACATCATAATTAACAACAGCGTAGCGAAGCCTGTAATGGCACACAGCTTCAGCCATTGTTGCTTCCGGGCCGCAAAAAGATGCGCGCGCGGATTGCTTTTTCTAGCCGATGGCATAAAGTTCTCCTTTGAAGAAACGGGGCTTGGGTTAAGTTGAAAACGTGCTGCCGGTGCGATGCGTTTGCGATCAACTCGCGGTTGGTGAGGTCCGCTTTCGGTAATCTGAAGTGCAGACTCGCTCTCTGCCTTCGTCAAGGGGCGTTACGCCGAACTCTACATCGAGCATCTTGGTGATCTGTGAGGCAAGCAGGAGTACACCCCTAGTTTGCTGAATTTTGATGATGAAAAGCAAATCTTTTTTTTTCTTTTTGGCGGTGTGCGGCAATTATTTCCGCGTTACGCACGACTATCCTGGATTTTCTTTGCCAACCAATGATGAACCGATTACTTCTTTCGTGCGCGCTGATTTTAGGGGCGGCGCTAGCCGTCGCGCAACCCAGGCTGCCCGACAAATGCACGGTTCCTTTGACGAGTTCGCAAACGCACACCATCGAACCGGAGTTCAAGTGATGTTGGCTTTTGAAAAAATCGCCCAAAACCTGATTCAAGAAGCTATCGAGCGCGGCGAGTTCGACAACCTGCCGAACAAAGGACAGCCGCTCAACCTCGACGAATATTTCGCTACGCCGGAAGACTGTCGCTTAGGACATTCGGTGCTCATGAACGCGAAGATTGTCCCGGCGGAAATCGAATTGCTCGGCGAAGTCGGACGATTGAACGAACAACTCGCCGCTTGTCCGGACGAAGCGGAAAAACAACAACTCCAACGACACCGCGACGAACAGCAGTTGCAATTGCGCCTGCTGCTCGAACGCGGCAAACGATAGATCACGAATTATGCTCACTCTCTTTCACACTGCTGCGACGAATGAACCGTTGTTTGCATCACTGCTCAACGAGATCGCGCCCGACATCCCCGCGCGCCACATCGTAGATGAAACGATCCTGCCGTATGCCCGCGAACACGGCGTTGATGCGCAATTGCAACAGCGCGTGACCGACACGATTCTTGGCGCAATCCACGACGGCAGTGATGTTGTGCTTTGCACTTGCTCGACGATTGGCGGTTGCGCGGAAAACGTGCAGGCGCAAACGGACAAACCCGTGCAGCGCGTAGATCGTGCGATGGCGGAACAAGCGGTTGCGCTCGGCTCGCGTATTCTCGTCGCGGCGGCGCTCGCCACAACGCTTGCGCCAACGTACGAACTCGTGCGCGATGCGGCGCAGAAAGCGGGCCAAGACATCGAACTCATCGAAATGTTTTGCGCCTCGGCGTGGCCGCAGTTTGAGGCCGGCGACCGCGAAGGTTATTACGCCAACATCGCTGCGGAACTGCGTCAAGTCGCGCACAAAGGCGATGTCGTCGTGCTCGCGCAAGCTTCGATGGCAGGCGCGGCGGCGCATTGTGCCGATTTACCAATTCCGGTTTTGAGCAGCCCGCGTTTGGGACTCGAAGCCGCTGTCAAAGCCTTTCGTCAAGCAACTCAGGAATAAATTTATGCCCAAACTTTCCACTGCATTTTTGACCAATTGTTTATTGTGCGCGGCAGTCGTGACCGTCATCGTGTTGGCCGCGCATCGCCCCACATTCACGAACGTTGCCGCTGCGCAACCCAAGCTGAAATGGTACAAAGGCAACACACACACCCACACACTCAACAGCGATGGCGATTCGACGCCGGACGAAGTTGTGCGCTGGTATCGCGAGCATCAATACCAATTTCTGGTGCTGACCGATCACAACTATTTGACCAGCGTGGACGGGCTGAATGCCTTGCACGGCGCGGATGAAAAATTCCTGGTCATCAAAGGCGAAGAACTCACAGACGAGTACCAAAAGAAGCCGATTCACATCAACAGTCTGAACCCTGTCGCGCTTGCCAAACCGCAAGGCGGCTCAAGCGTGCTCGATACGATGCAGCGCGATGTGGATGCCATTCGCGCC
>CAZWAK010000238.1:0-8198 GCA_964631865.1 uncultured Heliobacteriaceae bacterium
GCGGTTTTCTTGCCGACGCCGGGAATGTTCACGAGTCGCGCGAGTTCGTTGTTGCGAATCGCGGGGATCAATTCGTCGGCACTCATGCCCGAAAGAATCGTGATCGCTAATTTCGGGCCGATGCCGGAAACGCTGAGCAGATGCAGAAACAACTTCTTCTCGCGCTCGGTGCGAAAGCCGAAGAGTTGCAGCGCGTCTTCGCGCACGTGCGTGTGAATGCGCAGTGCGACGGAGCTGGACTCTTCGCCGAGATCATAAAAGGTCGAAAGCGGAATCGTGACTTCATAGCCGACACCGCCCACGTCTACGATGACGGAATTCGGTTGCTTGCTGAGCAGCGTCCCTGACAGGTGAGCGATCAAAGCACTTTCTCCTGCTGTACCGTAGACTGTCTAGTCTGCGGGGAAATTTGCAATTTGTATAATTCTGCCGCAGGCTCGACAGCCTACTGCTACATCGTTCGTGGAGTGTACGAGACAGCCGCGAGCAGTGTCAATTTCGCGTGAATTGACAGGGTTGCGGACGCTGCGTTATCGTGGCGACGCGCTTGAGTAAGCCTTGCGAAATCGAAGAGTTATCCACCAACGCTACGGACAATGAAAACCGAGAAAATCTCCGAATTGACAACCAGTCGGCTTTCGCTTTACTTGCGCTGCCTCGACGAATTGGCAAGCGAAGGCGTCGTGCGGATTTCCTCGAAAGCGATGGCCGAGCAGTTTGCGCTAAACTCGGCACAGATTCGCAAAGACCTCGCGTACTTCGGCGAATTCGGCGTGCGCGGCGTTGGCTATGCAGTGAATGAATTGCGCCGTCATCTGCGGCAGATTCTCGGCTTGAACACCGAACGCAATGTGGCGATTGTTGGTGCCGGCAATCTGGGCATCGCGTTGGCAACGTATGGCGGCTTCAATGTGAACGGCTTTCGGATGACGGCGATCTTCGACAGCGACCAGAACAAAATCGGGACCACCACGCGCAATGGCCTGACGATTCAGGATGTGCGCGAACTGTCCGACTTCATCCAGCGCGAGAAGATCGAGATCGTCGTCTTTGCTGTTCCTGCCGCCGCTGCGGAAAAGCTGCTTGATGAAGTGACAGCAGCGGGGATCAAAGCCGTACTGAATTTCGCGCCCGTGCGCTTACCCCCGAAACCCGGCGTCAAAATCAAACACGTGGATTTTGCGATCTCGCTCGAAAGCCTTTCCTATTTTTTGGCGCAGCCGAATTCTTCCGGGCAAACGACGACCGGGATGGGCGCGGATTTTCGAGACCTGCTGCGCAATGGGAAATAGCGGTGCGCCTGCATCTTGCAGGCAATAGTCACAGTGAAAACTGCCCGCAGGATGCGGGCGCACCAATTGAGAATGGACGAACAACAAATCAAAGAACAAATCACAGACACCGCGCGCCGTTGTTATGAACGCGGTCACATCGTCGCAGGCGATGGCAACATCAGCGTGCGCGTCGGCGAGAATCGCTGCATCGCGACGCCATCCGCTGTCAGCAAAGGCTGGATGAAACCGGAGATGATGGTCGTCGTAGATTTGGACGGCAACCCGCTCGAACCGTCGGCGTACAAAGTCTCCACCGAATGGCCGATGCACCGCACGATATACAAACATCGCGCGGACATTCACGCGGTTGTGCATTGCCATCCGCCCTACGCGACGGGCTTTGCCGTGGCAGGGTTGTCACTCGACAAAGCGATTTTGTCCGAAGTCGTATTGACGCTTGGCTGCGTGCCATTGACCGCGTATGGCACGCCTTCGACGCGCGAGTTGACCGATGCGATTGAGCCGTTTTTGCAATTTCACGACGCGCTGCTGATGGCAAATCACGGCGCAGTCGCGTATGCTGACACGCTCGAAAAGGCATTCAATAAACTCGAAACGCTCGAACACACCTGCAAGATCAGCGCGATTGCGCGGAGTTTAGGGAAGGAAAACACAATCCCGGATCGCGCGATCCCGAAGCTGTTCGAGATTCGCGAGCGCGCCGGCGTGATGCCGGTTGAAGCACGCACGGGACAGGCTTGCGGAATGGGTGATGCGGGAACGCGAGGCAACGGTGATGCGGAGACGATCACGTTGACGCGCGAAGAATTGGTTGAGTTGTTATCGCAAACAGCGAGATTGATAAATCAGTAAATTCGGTACAGTATCGCGAGCGGTAGCGACTGGGCTATCGAGTGACCAACTCGCTACCGCTCGTCGTACTGTACCAACGGAAGAAGGAAACTCAATGGAAGCACTTGGAATGATTGAAACCAAAGGCTTGGTCGCCACGATTGAAGCCGCCGACGCGATGGTCAAGGCGGCGAACGTCGTGCTGGTCGGCTACGAAAAAATCGGGGCTGGCTTTGTGACTGCCATCGTGCGCGGCGATGTCGCTGCGGTCAAAGCAGCAACCGATGCCGGAGCCGCTGCCGCCCGTCGCGTCGGCGAGCTTGTCGGCGTTCACGTCATCCCGCGCCCGCACGGTTCGGTGGATGAGGTGATGCCGGTGGTGGTGAAAAAATAGTAGACAGTAGACGGTAGGCGGTAGACAGTAGCCTTCGGTTTTCTACTGACTACTGTCTACCGACTACCGTCTACTCAAATTCCTATGATTATCGGAAGAGTCATCGGCACAGTCGTCGCCACGCGCAAAGACGAGCGGTTGCGCGGCAGCAAATTGCTGCTCGTACGCCCGCTCACGCTCAAAGGCGAAGACGAAAATAATTATCTGGTCGCAGTGGACACGGTCGGCGCAGGCTTTCGGGAACGGGTGCTCGTCGTGTCCGGCAGCAGCGCGCGCCTGGCCGAAGGCATGAAAGACCGCCCGGTGGATGCAGCGATTATCGGCATTATTGACAGCGTCGAAGTCGCCGATTGAATATGGCGAAACAGCCCCGAAAAAGCGCAAACTCTGACGCAGGAACCCTCACCAACCCGCACGACAAATTCTTCAAAGAGATTTTTGGTCAGCCTGATCTCGCGGCAGATTTTGTGCGCAATCCGAACTTTTCGTATTACTTATGCGATTTGTCGGCCTTGGCTGAAACAGAAATTCGCGGGCAAGCGGTCGTGCGCGCGACGTTGCTGCTGATGAAAAACATCCATCGTTTGCACGAAGCGCCGCACCTGCTAAACATCTGGCAGGCTTTTGGCAAGGTCGCCGATCAAAGTGCGGTACAATACATCCGCGTAATGCTAAAGTATGCGTCGGAAGCCAATACCACACTGACAAAAAGCGACGTATTGGATTCCATTGAGCAATCGTTCACCAAACGAGGAGAAAAAATTATGGCACCGTTTGTCGAAGAGTTTAGACAGGAAGGGCGAGAACAAGGAATTCAGATGGGTTTACAGCAGGGTTTACAGCAGGGCTTGCAGCAGGGCATTACTGAAACAACATTGCGTCTGTTGGAAAGGAAAGTTGGGCGCGTCACTGTTACGCAGAAGAGGGCGATCACCAAGTTGCCAATTCCTAAGCTGACCCAACTCAGCGAAGACTTATTAGATTTTCAAGCTGCCGAAGATTTGAAACGCTGGCTACGCCAAAATGCCGCCTAACGATTCCCTATGACCACGATTCGTATCGCGCTCGCGCAACTCAATCCGAAGATGGGTGACTTCGCGGGCAACACGGCCAAAATCATTCACTCCATCGAGCAAGCGCGTCAGCACGGCGCAGACATCGTGGCCTTGCCGGAACTCGCCATCACGGGTTATCCGCCGGAAGATTTGTTGCTCAAGCCGCAATTCATCGCGGCCAATCTAAAAGCCCTGGATGAAATCGTCGCGGCCTCGCAAGGCATCACGACCGTCGTCGGCTTTGTAGACAAAACGACTGACATTCACAACGCCGCCGCCGTGATTCACAACGGCGAACTGAAAGGCGTGTATCACAAAACGTACCTGCCGAATTACGGCGTGTTCGACGATTACCGCTATTTCAAAGCGGGCGAAACCGCGCCGATTTTTCAGTTGGGCGACGTGCTGATCGGCGTCAACATTTGCGAAGACATCTGGTATCCCGGTGGCCCGACGCAAGTGCAAGCGTTGGCGGGGGCGCAACTCATCATCAACATTTCCGCCTCGCCGTATCATTCTGCCAAAGGCGGCGACCGCGAACGAATGCTGGCGACGCGCGCCGAAGACAATGCCGCCGCGCTTGCGTATGTGAATCTGGTCGGCGGGCAGGATGAACTCGTCTTCGATGGCGCAAGCTTGATTTTTGATGAGTGCGGACAATTGATCGCGCGCGGCAGAATTTTTGAGGAAGATTTGCTCCTCGCCGACATCAACACGGAAAAAGTCTTCCGCGAACGTTTGCACGATCCGCGACGGCGACAGGAGCGCATTGACGTGGCGAACGAGGGAATGCGCGTCGAAACAATTGTGCTGACAGAAAGCTACGAAGCGAAATCGCGCGCGAAGATCGCGCCGACCATCGCGCCGCGCTTGCCCGAAGCCGAAGAAGTCTACAAAGCTCTCGTGCTCGGCACGCGCGATTATGTCCGCAAGAATGGGTTTGAGCGTGTTGTGATTGGATTGTCCGGCGGCGTGGATTCCGCGATTGTCGCGTGCATCGCGGCGGATGCGCTCGGCGCGGACAAAGTGCGTTGCGTGTTTATGCCGACGCGCTATTCCTCGAATGAAAGCGCGCGTGACGCAGAAAGCTTAGCACGAAACCTCGGCGTGCCTTACGACGTCATTGCGATTGAAGACACGTTCAAGCAATATCTGGAAATGCTCGCGCCTGTTTTTGCAGGCACGACGATGGGCGTCGCCGAAGAAAACATTCAAGCGCGCATTCGCGGCAATATTCTGATGGCGCTCTCGAACAAATTCGGCGCGTTAGTTCTTTCTACCGGCAACAAGAGCGAATCCAGCGTCGGCTATTGCACGTTGTACGGCGATATGTGCGGCGGCTTGACGGTCATCAAAGACGTGCCGAAATTGTTGGTCTATGAGCTTTGCCAATACGTCAACTCACGCGATGGCAAAGAAGTGATTCCTGATTACATCATTACACGCCCGCCATCCGCTGAGTTGCGTGATAATCAAAAGGATCAGGATTCGTTGCCGCCCTACGAAATCCTCGACGCGATTTTGGAAATGTACGTCGAGCAGGATATGAGCATTGACGCGATGATTGCTGAAGGCTTTGCCGAAGAAACTGTGCGCTGGGTCGTGCGCACTGTGGACATCAACGAATACAAACGCCGCCAAGCCGCACCTGGCATCAAGATCACAACCCGTGCGTTTGGTCGTGATCGTCGTATGCCAATTACGAATGTGTATCGGGGATAGGTGGTCGGTGGTTGGTGGTCGGTGGTCGGTAAAACGCCACCAGCCACCAGCCACCAATTATGAATCTTCCGAACTCGCTAACTCTCCTTCGCATCTTCATCGCGCCATTATTGGTTGTGGTGCTGTTGACGAAGTTTTCGGAGAACTGGTTTGGCGTGCCGCAACATATTGGCGCGGTGGCATTGTTTCTGACAGCGGCGATTACGGACTGGGCGGATGGCTATCTGGCGCGCAAACGCAAACAGGTTTCGCGGCTCGGCATTTTGCTCGATCCGATTGCGGACAAGTTGTTGGTGTCGTCCGCCCTGATTTCATTGGTCGAAAACCGCCTTGCGCCGGCCTGGGCAGTGGTCATCATCATTGGTCGTGAATTTGCTGTGTCAGGTTTGCGTTCGATTGCGGCAGCGGAAGGTTGGGCGATTGCGGCTTCGACGGCGGGCAAATTCAAAATGGTCTCGCAGGTCGTGGCGATTACGTTGCTGATGATGTCTTCGGTGTCGGGCGAGCCGCCGGTCGAAACGAAAGCCTTCCCGATCATCGCGTTTTGGACAGTGCCGGAAATGGGCGTCGCGCTGTCGCACATCTTTGGCGAGGGCGCAGTGACGGCGCAGGACGTGCGGATGATTTTGTATGGCTTGGGACGCGCGATGTTGTGGGTCGTCGTGATTTCGGCGTGCTGGTCAATGTATGGCTATTTCTATCAATTCTATTTGAATGCGCGCGAGAAGCTGGGGATCGAAGAGAAAGACCGCCTGACGAAGCGCGTGCAGCCTGAGCAAATGAAAAGGACGGAGACATAACGCTCCGTCCTTCGCGTTTTGAGATGGCGTCAAGTTATCGCAACGCTTCGATGCGGTCGCCTGTGTGAACTTCCTGCGTCGTGCGCGTGACAACGGCAGTCGCGGATTTGCCTTCGACTGCAATCACGACCAGTTCGCCGACGATTTTGGGCGGGATAGAGGTGCGAGTGTTTTTGACCTTCTGCCGCGCTTCGTATGGATGCCCGTTGGAATATTTGCCGCCTTTGAATTTGTCGCTTTCGTAGCCGCCGCTTTGCCGCAGGACGATGTCATCATCATTGAAGTTGAAAATATTGGCGTCGTCGGGCTTGTTGCGAAAGATGGTGAATTTGTCACCCGCCTTCACGCCGTTTTCCCTGCCCAGATCAATGTAGACGACATCGCGCGGGCCGATGTGTTCGCGCTGTTCGCGTTGCAACACGATGCGTCCGGGCTGCTGACCAGAGGTCGGCTGATAGCGCGGGAGCGGTTCGCGGACATCGGTTTCCGGCGCGCGTCGTTCTTGCAATGTCACCAGCAAATCGCCGAGTTGTATGTCGTTGCACGAAACGATAATTCGCGCCGTTGCCGTTTGCCCCTGCACTTCGATCACGCGCAGCACACCGAGTTCGCGCACGAAATAGCCGAGGTCTTTGCCGCCCGTGCGTTGATAGGGCGAGCGGAATTTTCCCGCCGGGCGCGTGATCGCAAGCAGCAGGTCGGGGCGAACGTTTCGCGAGCGCCCGACGTTGATGTAGACCACATCGCCCTGCCCAAAGCGGGCGACGCGATTCTCTTCTTCCCCGCCGATGATTTTGCCTATCCCGGTCGGTTGCGCCGCGCGGATGTAGCCCGCGCAGTAGAGATCACCACCCGTCACGACGTGCGGCGTCGCGACACCGGGACGAGCCGGTTCTTTCGCCGTTTCCGGGATGGGCAAATTGTCCGGCAGCGGTGGCGATTGGGCGAAGCAGAACGAGGAAAACGACGTCAGCATCAACGCCGCAATTGCAAAGAATTTCTGGGCAGAAAATAATCGGTAGGTACGTTCGCGCACAGTGAGTGTCCTCCAAAAAAGTGCCATTAGCGAGGCCACTGCTGGCGCGTCAAAGTGGGCGCATACTGACAAACCGCCCTGGCAAAGTCAAGCATCGTTTTTTGTCAGGTAACGCGATTTGGCAACTCGTGCCACGTCTGCTGAGGAACCCTTCAATTTATGCGCGCAGTTTTGCAACGAGTCACGCACGGTCAAGTCACCATCGCAGGTCGTGTCAGCGGAGCTATCAATGCCGGACTGGTGATTTTGCTCGGTGTCGGCCACGACGACACGGAAGCGGAGTTGGATTTGCTCGTCCACAAAATCGTCAATCTGCGCATCTTTGCCGATGCCAATGGCAAGTTCAATTTGTCGGCGCTCGACGTGCAAGCGGAGATGCTGGTCATTTCGCAATTCACGCTCTACGCCGATTGTCGCAAAGGTCGCCGACCGAGTTTCACCGATGCCGCGCGCCCGGAATTGGCCGCGCCGCTGTGCGATTTGTTTGTGGAGAAATTGCGTGCGTTCGGCTGCAAGGTCGAAACGGGCGAGTTCGGCGCGGACATGCTCGTCGAAATTCACAACAGCGGCCCCGTCACGATTTGGCTCGATACCGCTACGCTGAAGTAATTTCGACGGTTTTGTATTCGCCCGTCGCTTCTACGTCTGCCGCGTGGAGGCGAAATTGCGCGGTGAGATGCAGGTCTTTGCGGAGCGAATGAAACACGCTGCAATAGCGCGCGAACGACAGATTCACCGCGCGCGCGACTTTGTCCGCATTCAAGCCCTCGCCCCACACATCGAAGCGCGCCGTGATCGAAGTGAAATAACGCGGTTGCGTCTCAGCGCGCTCGCCTTCCAGTGCGACTTCCAGGCGAGTCAGCGGCTCGCGCATCTTTTGCAAAATCAGCACGACATCAATCGCCGAGCAACCGCCGACCGCTTCGAGCAGCAGTTCCATGGGGCTGGGGCCGGAGGTCGTGTTGCCGTCTATCAACGTCTCAAAGCCTTTGGCTTGTTGTCCGATAAATTGCAGTTCGCCCTGCCAGGTTAGTTGGGTTGTCAGGCTTGCCATCTTGAATCCTC
>CAZWAK010000238.1:8298-9414 GCA_964631865.1 uncultured Heliobacteriaceae bacterium
ACGCTGCGTCCGGGGCCGTCAATGCCCCAGCCCGGCGCGCGATGGCTTTTGTCCGCGATGTTTTCAAAATCCAGCGTCACTTCGTGCGCTTCATTGAAACGAAAGCCGCCGCGCAGATTGATTAAACCATACCCCGGAATCGCACGAAACAGCGGCGCGGAATCCGCCGTACCCAACACGCGCGTTTGCACTTGCACTAACGTTTCGCCCGTCGCGATCAATGTGCCGCCCGCGGAATTACATTGTCCGTTCGAGCCAACTGTCGTGAGGCCGCGCACACACGCGCCGCGCCGAAAGAAGTTTTGAATATTCGCACGCGAACGAATTGCGCCCGTGCGACGATCTGCTAAATCGAGCGAAGACAACCGCTCCTGTTTGCCCGCGAGCGACGAATACGCTTCGATCCAGTAGCGTTGCCCCGACGGCTGATAGCGCAAGCGTAGAAATCCAAGTTTGGGCGGAATGCCGCCGCCACCCAAATTCGGCGCAACCCCCGTTGCACGATCTTCGGCATAGACGTAGCTAAAATTGCCCCCGAAACTCCACGCCGTTGTGAGCTTGATGTTCAGCGTGTATTCCAGACCGTGCAAGCGCGTGCCGCCGTAATTAGCTTGTACGAGCACAGGCGACGAAGACAACGGCACGAAGACTGCGCCGTTTGCGTTCTGGCGTTCGATGCGCTGGCTGCCGAGGAGCCTGCCGACTGCGCCCTGCGGCAGGATCAATGTTTGCCGCACAATCGTGTTGTCGTAATCAATGATGAAGCCCGTCAAATCGGTGTCCAGCCGATTGTTGCGATAGCGCAAACTGAAATCGTAATTGTTGCTCGTTTCGGATTGCAGACGACCCACGCTCACGCCCGTTGAAATCGCCGTGTCATCGGCGGTCGTCCCAACAGTAGCATTCAATCCCAGCACATCGCTCGACGCGACTTGATAGCCGACGCCGACGAGTCCGGTCGAGCCGAGCGCGGTGATGTTCGGCGCGCGAAAGCCGCGACTGAAATTGAAGGCGAGGTTGAGTCCCGGCGCGAGCGTGACAATTGCGCCCGCGCGTCCCGAAAAATCGCCGACGCGCAACGAATCATTCGGCACAAGCGGTTGTCCGTTCATGACG
>CAZWAK010000239.1:0-9402 GCA_964631865.1 uncultured Heliobacteriaceae bacterium
AGAAGGACGCAACTCAGCAGAGGAAATTACGCTGTTTAAGTCGCTTGGCATCGCTGTCGAAGATTTGGCGGCAGCAAATCATGTCTACAAGAAAGCTGTCGAGGCTGGTGTTGGCGTCGCCGTTGAATTGGGCGGGGGTCGCCATGACGATTAGTCCGATTTCGATTGATGCCATTCGCGCCGCGCGTGGCGTGCCGCACATCAATCATCCGAATTTTCATTGGGCCATCACGGCGGACGATTTGCGGCAACTCAACAACAACAAGCTCTTCGAGATTTACAACGGCCATCCGCAGGTCAACAACCTCGGCGGCGGCGGCGTGCCGGGCTTGGAAGAAATGTGGGACGTTGTGTTGTCGAGCGGCAAATTACTCTACGGCATTGCGGTGGACGACGCGCATGTTTTCAAGCGTCCGTGGGACAAGGCGGCTTCGACGCCGGGGCACGGCTGGGTCTACGTGCGCGCCGAATCTTTGTCGGCGGGAGCGATTATGACTGCGTTGGAGCGCGGCGATTTTTATGCTTCGACGGGCGTGGAGTTGACGGATTACGAAGCGACGGCGAAACAATTGAAAGTCACGATCAAAGAAACCAAGTACAGCAAATATCGCACGCAATTCATCGGACAAGGTGGCAAGGTACTGAAAGACCTCACCACCAATCCAGCAGTGTACGATGTGCAAGGTAATGAAGGTTACGTGCGCGCCAAAGTCATTGAATCGAACGGATACTTCGCGTGGACGCAGCCGATTCAAGTGCGCTAACGAAGCCGCTCAAAGTTGAATCGGAACATAGCCCGTGCCTTTGAGGATTTGCAGAACTTGTTTGCGATTCTTCGGGTCAGCACTGACATGAATCCAAGCCGGCGCGTTCTTCTGGCCATATTCCAAAATCACCTGGTCGAACTCGCAATTGGCTACGACCCACTGCGCGAACGCGAGCTTGGTCGTTTTCAAAGGAATCACATCCGCCGCGAACCCCAGCATGTGTGCGCTGGTTTTGCTGCCGCGAATGGCCGTATTGAGTTCGCGCGAACGATAGCCGGAAGAGATGCGCAGCGTTCCCAAAGCCACGCGCGCTGGTTCGAGGATTTGCTCGCATAACCTTCGCAGATTCGCAATGATTTCATCGCTCGGTGTGTTATCAATCGCAAATCGCTCGGCAGTTTGCGAGACGATAAATTCAGAAAGTTGAAAATGGTCAGTTAATTTCATATTTGCCCCTTTGTGAGTTGCTGAGGCCTAGGGACTTGACGCCCCTAAGCTAAGTATACGTTGTTGTAAAGCCACTTCCGATGAAGCAGGCTTCTTCCCTTTGAAGTAATCTTCTACGGGAAATGAGGATTGTTTGGGTAAAACAATAAGTTCAAGCATCGCCGCCGGGATGATCTTCTCGGCCAGTTTCTTATCAAAGACTTTGGTAACTTCAATGAACAAGAGCGGGCCCAGTGATCGCAATGTCGAACCACCATAGACAGAGTTCAAGTCTTCGTGAAAAGCTTCTGTTAATGATGCCCCAAATTTAGTCAGCGACTCGACCGCATCTTCCAGATTCTGTGTATCCAAATGCTTGCGCAGGTTTTGACAGGCTTTATGGATTCGGCCAATCAGATCGGCTTCAAAAATCATCAAGCCTTCAAAGAAACCTTTGGTTAGTGATGGCTTGAGCGAAATCATTTTGCCAATCCGAGAAGTATCATAATCGGCTAATTGGTTGGGCAGCCCCTGAAGCTGTTTCCGTAGACGCGGCAAGATCACTTCTTGTAACCTCGGAGCACCGAGTTGACTAAGTACCTCGTTGCGCAAATCGCTTTCCTGAAACTCCCATTCGGGAACAATACCATCAATCAGGAATAACTGATTGCCCGCTTTCAATTGAACTTTATACAGCGGCGGTAACGCACTGTAGACGAGCAGTGGATACGCTGCTGTAAGGTTCTCGAACTGCTCCCGTTCTTGAAAATAACAGTATGGAATATATCGGCGCAGAAACATCTGCACGCATTCCGACATCTTTGTATAAACCGGGTCGTTCTTGTCTACAGGAACCTTTTTCCAGGCAGATAAGACTTTATCTGGTACATTCACATCCAAACTCACGAGAACGTCTCCGAACTCATCGCTGCCTAGAATTCCTTTTTCATCCAATGCTTTGTCTAAGTCGGTCAAGTAAGTGGAAAAAGGCTGCTTTCCTTCACCGGAGAACTCGGATGATAAGTATTCGCTGACTAAGACATCGAGCTTATCTTCCAGGTATTCCCGGCGTGCATTCTTCCTGGCGAGGCGTAGCGAGTAGTTATACTGATGCTCCTCTTCCGTAAACTGGCGAATGCCGGGTTTCCTCGTCATCTGCATTGCTACCGATAACTTGCTCATACTATTTTTCTTAATGACCACATCGGAGGCTTTCAAATTGAAAACCCACAATCGCCCATCAACCGCATCTACGGCTTCTCCTTCGGCAAAGGATTGATTGATGTGTTCCAGCGAGGAAGTGAAGTAAGGCAGACTTACTTCCAAATGCGTTCGGCGTTTGATTTCGTGTGTCAGGACGCCTTTGTTCAGCATTACGCCGGGCAACTGTTGTGCGAGGATTTCGTTGAAGTTTCCGTTCAGGGCTTGCTTGAAATGTTTGGCTGCGCTTGCGGCATCAGCCGCAAAATCAAAAGTAGCGTCGAGTAAGGCGGTGCGTGTAGTAGTCTTCTGGAAGGAGTAATGGAATTCGGCTTGATACTTTTCGATCAACGCCGCGTAACCCTTGACATAGAACTCATTGGCTTTGGCTTGTAGCTTATTGATTGCGCCTTTGATCTTTTCTAACTCACCAAACACAATGCTCTTGCCTAAGAAATCAGACAGCCGTTTTTTCAGCCACTTATCCATCTTGTCAAAGTCGGCTTCATTGATGACATCCAGGATTTCCTTGAGTCCGAGCTTTTCTTCAATCCAGGTTTGGAGTTTGCGCAAAGTATCTTCGACTAAGCTGCCATCTAACAACGCCAGCGTTTTTTGAGCGATCTCGGCAATCTTTTCACGTTCATCTGTAATCTTCGCTAACAAAGATAAAATACCTTCTTCGGCGATGGCTGTGAGCCATTTGCCAACAGGGGTTTCAAAGAAGTCTACGCGGCGTAATTGGTCGGTAATCGCATCGGCGATATTCTGTGCATCTGTGAGGGTTATGACTTGTTGCAGAAAGTCCCGTAACTCCTGCAACGGAACTTTCGTTTGTAGCAAGCCATAAAGTAGACTGGTAACTTGATGTGGTAGTCCGCGCCACAGTTCCAATGGTTTGCGCAAGGTAGCAATGGCGTTGTCAATGTCAGTGTCGGGATCGAAGCCGGTTACTTCTTTCACCATTGCTTTGGCGTAATCCACTAACTCCGCACCTAATAAATCAACTAACTTCTTATTCGGATTTGTCCATTTGTCGAACTCTTTCAGGATGTCGTGCAACGCCTGATTGCCGTTGACGTTGAAGACGCCACGCACGAAGTCTTTGAAATTGTCGGGAATGAGGTTTTGCTCGACTTGTGCGCTGACTGCCGCATCGAAGGCAAACGTCCAGCCCTGTTGTCGCAGCTTGAAGATTTGCAAGCGAAGCGATTCGCTGTCGTTTTCGCGCCCGACTACAACGGCATAGCGCCCGCTGGCATTGAAACCGAGTTGCGCTTTGACGCCCATTTCAATGCGCAAGCCGAAGTCGCCGGTCAAACCGCCGAGCGTCAAGGCTTCGCGCACCCAGTTGTAATCGTATCCATACGCGACGCCGACGTTCAGTTTGATTTCGCCCTCGGTTTCGGCGATCACCCAACTTCCGGCGGGCAAATCGCTCGGAGCTGCAATTTGACGCGGGACTTTCCAACTCGCCAAGGTTTCATTGATTGCGTCCAACGCCTTCTGCTTGCGATCCAGCACACGCAGCAATCCGTAGAAGCCTTCGACTCTGCCGCTCGCACCGAAACTGATCGTGGGGCCGAGCGCCATTGCGCCTTTCGCTGAGGCTTTGGCCAGATAACCCCAGCGCAAGGCGTAAATGTTCTTCGTCGTGAGATCGGGCAAATCCAAACGCCTGACCATTGGCTCGTCCAAGCCTTCCAGCTTGAGATCATCGAAGAGCCTTTCGCTGGAACGATAAATGCCCAAGCCCGCAAACGCATCGCCGCCCACGCTGAACTTCACTTTGTCCAGGCGGAATTCTTTGCTGGCGGCGGCGCTGATGGTTCCGAGCGTGATCGCATCGTTTTGAAAGGCATCATCGGGAAAGGGTTTGTTCGTGAGCAGGGCTTCGTGAATGCTGAGCGGAGCAACGGGCGCGTTCAAGATGATGTCCACGCTCCCCGCTGCAAAAGGAATCGGATGTAGATTTGGCATAGGTTCTCCCTCAATTTGCACAAGGCAATACCCAGCAAGATGGTGCTGCGGCTTGTGCGTTCAATTTGTCAGTGAGTGCTTTTCGGTGCGTTATTTGGGCAAAAAGAGCAATTTCTGCTGGGGGAGTTGGTGCAGTGACTGATTGTCGTACTACCCAAGTTCAGTTCGGAACAATGGCTGTCGAAATTTATTTTTTACGCACGGCGAACTTATAACAAAAGAGCTTGCTTAGTTGCAAGAATAAACTCTGTACGTCGAATTATTCCGGCCACGCGCCATCTGTGATGGGGCGCAAGCGCAATTTTCGTGGATCGAGCACGACGTGTTTGACCTTCTTGCGATTCCACGTGTACGTGATGTGAACGAGGCCGTCGCGCGTTTGAATCACGGCGGGGTACGAATATTCTGCCGAAGGCGGCCCCGGTTCGAGCACGAGCGCCGCTTGCCACATCTTGCCGTCGGCACTGATCGCCACATTGAGCGGCGCGCGGTCGCCCCATTGATTGGGCTTCACGACGACGTGATTGTAGACGAGCAGATGCCGCCCATCTTTCAGCGTCACACCGTCAATGCCGGAGTTCGGATTCGGCAGGGAAGTCGCGCTCAGCTTGCTCCACGTTTTGGCATTGTCATCCGACCACGACTCGACGATCTTGCCTTGCCGACTGCGAAACATCGCTTGCAATTTATTCCCTTTGTGGAAAAACACGGTCGGCTGAATCACGCCGAATTCCTTGCCGTCGTTAATCGCGTCGGTGCGTTGCCACGTTTTGCCGAGGTCAGCCGTGCGCTCGAAATGCACGCGCCAACCTTTGTCTTCGGTGCTCGACGGGCACAACAAGTCGCCGTTGCGCAATTCGACGGGTTTGTTTTTGATCGGCCCCGCAATGCCATCGGGCAAGCGCACAGGCTTGCTCCACGTTTTGCCGCCGTCATTGGAAGTCGTCAGCATGCCCCACCACGTTTCGGGGTCTGGCCCAACTTTGTAGAACAGCAGCAGCGGCCCCGACTTGGGTTGATGCAACACGGGATTCCACGTTGGATAGCGTTTGGCGGGCGATTCGACGCCGTTCGCGACTTCGACGGGCGTTGTCCATTGGCCTCGTTCGAGCCGCGACACCCAGATGCCGACATCGGGATGTTTTTCTTTCGTGCCGCCAAACCACGCGGCGACGAGCGTGCCTTTCGCTTCGGCCAGCGTCGAAGCGTGGCATTCGGGGAACGGCGCAGTTTCATAAATGAATTCGCTTTTGAGAAGGCCGGTGGTTTGCGCCCACAGCGAAATGGTTAATGCGAAAAAGAGGCCAATAAACACGAGGGGTTTCCGTTGCTGCATGAATAATCTCCTGCGAAAAATGTAACGCGATTTGCCAAATCGCGCTACGCTTCATTGTCATTGTTCGTGGCCAGCATTCTCCGACAGCCTCTGCATTCTGGCAAGTCATGAGCCGCGCATTTGCTGCATCGCATCGTTGTGCTTGCGCGATCACAGGCATATACTTCCCGCTCTCCCCAACAAGCCAGTCTCTTGAAAAAAGGAATGTTTATGAAATTATCTTACAGACGCCGCAGTTGGCGGCGCGTCTTTCATTGCTTCAGCTTTTGTTTGCTGCTGTCGTTGTTCGTTGCTGCGATGCAAGCGCCGCAACGATACAACGGCACAGGCCGCGAAGTGATGCTGCAAGGCTTTCACTGGACGTCGTACAACCCCGCTAACAACAGCAATAAGCGTTGGTATCAAATCCTCAAAGAAAACGCGGCGGTCATCAAAAACGCAGGCTTTGATTATGTCTGGTTTCCGCCACCTTCGCGCAGCGCCGCTGGCGACAACGGCTACTTGCCGACCGAGTGGTACAAACTGGAAAACGGCTATGGAACCAAGTCGGAATTAAAGCAAGCCGTCGCCGCCTTGAAGCCGACGCTCGCACTGTGTGACATCGTCATCAATCATCGTTGCGGCGTTGCGACGGCGGGCGCAGACTTCGCCAACCCTGCGTTCGGCAACAAGCAGCAAAACGCGGCTGCCGTCGTGAGCGACGATGATTGCAATTGCGGCCAAGGTCGCGCCGAAGAGCAGCATCGAGACGGCAGCCACTGCGAAGGCAACAACGCCGGACGCGATCTGGATCATTCCAATCCGCGTGTCCAGGCGCGCGTCCAATCGTTTCTGAAAAAACTGAAGCAGGAAATTGGTTTTGCGGGTTGGCGCTACGATCAAGTGCGCGGCTACCACGGCTCGCACATCGGCAAGTACAACGACGCTTCGCAGCCCGTGCTTTCCGTCGGCGAGTTTTGGGACGACAACGCGCAGAGCGTTGTCAATTGGGTGGACGAGACCGGCGGCAAATCCATGGCCTTCGATTTTCCCACGCGCGCGGCATTGGTCGGCGCGACGTTGGCGCAGGATTACAGCCGCCTGAAAACCATCGCCGGCAAGCCGCCCGGCTTGATCGGATTGTGGGCGGAGATGAGCGTCACGTTCATCGAAAACCACGACACCGAACCGGTGCGCGACAGCGGCAACAAGCGGTTTCCCGACGACAAGATTATGCAAGGCTACGTCTACATCCTGACGCATCCGGGCATTCCGTGTGTGTTCTGGCGGCATTTCTTCGATCAAGGCGAAGCGCAAAAACAGCAACTCATCAAATTGATTTCGATTCGCAAAACTACCGGCATCACCAGCCGCAGCAATGTCTTCATCGAACCTGACACCAACGGCAAATACGCCGCAATCATCGCCGACAAAGTAGCGATGAAGATTGGCCCCGCCGCGTGGTCGCCGGGCAATGATTGGGAGGTCGCGCTGGACGGCCCCGACTACGCCGTGTGGACGAAGCGCGGGCAATGAAGTCTTTGTGGCAGGCGATTTCCGCCGCTTGCGTTGGATTGTGTTTGCGACAGGGCAGGCGTATATTTTCGTTTCACCATACATGCAAGCGCCGTGCGTTCGCACAGGAGGACAGCGACGCCAGCCAACAGGAAGCAGGCTTGGAAACGCAAATGGAAAAGCATCGAATCGTAGAAACCGGGGGTGAAGACATAAGCATCTAGTATTAGATGCTAAAAAGTTTCTAGTATTGGATGCTAGGTTTATTGTATTAGAAACAAGCATCTAGTATTGGATGCTTTTTACTGTCTGGCTAATTAAGTTAGTTAGGTTGGGGGCGGAAACCTACGTGCCATTTATCGGAGGTTATATAGGGAGTTTAACATGACCTACAACCAAAGTCTTCGTGCCGCGTGGCTGTTGAATTGGCCGCATCTTTTACTACTGGGAGGAATTTTGATCGTTCCGCTAGTGGCCTCGGCACCTCCCGCATTTCTCGGGCTAATTCTCCCGCTTCTCCCGATATTGTTTATCGGGGCAGGTCCGCTCGTGTTCAGTCCTTGGGTTTTCGCCAGGATGCTGCGGAAGCAATTTCGCGGCTTTCGGTTCACAATAATTCGGCCAATGTATCCCACCGATGTTGGGCCGAATCCACAGAATAAGCCAACATATCAGGAGTTGGCGTGCTTGGCTTGGTTATACTGGTGGCGAAATTGGATTGTGGTGTTGCCGATCACAATTGTAGAAGGTGCGGCCCTGCCCCAAATCTCAAGGCTTATGCAACCCGCGCGGTTTGTTGTGGCACTGGCAATTATTCTCCTACCGCTTTTGGTGTGGCTGTTACTTACGTCTCCGTGGACCGTACGAGTCATGGTGCGTAAGCGATTCAGTGGGTTTCGCATCGAGGTCAATCGCGAAGAGAAGCTATACAGACCAGAGAATAATGAAGAGGAGAAAACCGGAACAATACTCAACAAAAGGAGAGCATAAATGAATCGAATGCTCAGCATTATTACACTAACATTGGCTGCGGCATCTTCTTCTTGTGCTGCTGTTCAAAGCGGTTTTTACAAAGGCGTTGAGAAATGTGACAAAACAGAAGTAGAGGTGTCTTTTACCCTCGATGTCACAAAATCAATCGTCAAGGATTTCAAAAGTCATCACAGATGTGCCGATGGAAAGTCAGTATATCAGTGGAACCCAGAGGCAGTGATTGAAGTACAGCAGGATGGAAGGTTTAACTACAAGGATCAATATGGAAGCACTGTCAGTGGCAGAATTGTTCCCGGCGGCAAAGCGAAAGGTGAATTTATTCAGCCGGTCTCTACTATAGGATGCAATGATGGAAATTTTTATCCACCTTGTAGAACCTGGAGTGTTTCACGTAGTAATCAATAGCTTAACATCACAATGATAGAGAAGAAAAAGGAGATGGGACAGTTCATATAAAGCCATACCTAACACCCAATCCACCGGAGGTCGGCCAGCGGAGGCTTCGACTACCACTAACGTCTTAGGCCGGCCCCGGTGATTGTGGCCGTTAGGCCACCCCGCTGGCTGCGAGTTCGATAACAATGGATTTGATAAGAGAAAGAGCACAGTTCGACTTTATCCCACTTTCGGAGCGCCCTGATGCCATTCCTCAAGTGGCGCGTTGGTGGTGTGACGAGTGGGGACTACCTCAACGCCATGAATCAATGGAGTCCTATTTGAGCGAGCTAGCGAACCTCAAACCAGATAAACTACCTCTTCATCTTCTAGCCCACAGTGAGAGAAATATCGTTGGAGTTGCGACCCTCAAGGATCAGAGCGCGTTACACAAGCTGTTCCCTGACTTTCAATATTGGCTGAGCGGTGTCTATGTTCCGCCAGCGATTCGTAGGAGAGGTATCGCCACAGCGCTTTGCCTCAAGATGCTCGACATCGCAAAAGCCAGAGGGATCGCGAGGTTGCATCTTGTGACGGAAGCTCTCGATGGCGGGCTTTATGCCAGGATTGGGTGGAATCCTATCAGGCAAATTCACGTTGATGACATTGACTTATTAGTAATGGCAAGAGATGTATCTTAGTTTGCGCAGGAGGACAGCGATGCAAGCCAACTCGCCGTCCCCACCAAAGATGCACGTGTCCGCTCTTGTAATGAGGCTGATGTCAGGACACATTTACTAAATGAGCGTGTCAGAACAAGTTAACGAACTT
>CAZWAK010000240.1:0-9248 GCA_964631865.1 uncultured Heliobacteriaceae bacterium
GCTTTGCCCGAAGACACGAGTTACTCCAAGCTGCACAAACTTTATGAGCCAACGCCCCTTTACCGTTCTTTGTCTCGCCAGTTATGAAAAAGGCGATGACCTCCTGCGGGAATGCAAACAGCAAGGCTGCACCGTCATTCTCGTCACCATTGAAAAGCTGAAAGACTCGCCGCTCTGGCCGCGCGATTGCATTGACGAATTTTTCGTGATGCCGACGCCCGATTTGACCAAGCAACCCGACATCACCTACGCCATCAGCTATCTCGCCCGCTCGCGCAAAATTGACTGCATCATTGCGCTCGACGAATTCGACATCGAAGTGGCGGCCAACTTGCGCGAGCATCTGCGCATTCCGGGGATGGGCGACACGACCGCGCGGTACTTCCGCGACAAACTGGCGATGCGCGTACAAGCGAAAGACAGCGGCCTGCTCGTGCCGGAGTTCTCGCCCGTCGTGAATTACGATGACCTGCGCGCGTTTATGGAGCGTGTGCCGCCGCCCTGGGTGCTCAAACCACGCACGTCGGCGTCGGCCATCGGCATCAAGAAACTCCGTCAGTCCGATGAGTTGTGGCCAGCGTTGGACGAGTTGGGCGATCAACAGTCGTTTCACGTGCTCGAACAATTCGTGCCGGGCGAAATTTATCACGTGGATTCCGTTGTCAACGAGAATGAAGTCCTGTTCGCCAACGTGCAAAAATACGGTGCGCCGCCGATGGCCGTGATGCACGAAGGCGGCATTTTTACGAGCTACGGCGTGCCGCGCGATTCCGCCGATGAAATCGCGTTGCAAGCCGCCAATCGTGCGATCATCGCAGCCTTCCGGTTGGTGCGCGGCGTCACGCACGCCGAATTCATCAAAGGCCAGGCGGACGGGCAATTTTACTTTTTGGAAATCGCGGCGCGCGTCGGCGGCGCGTTCATCAACGACGTGGTCAAAGCCGCGCGCGGTATCAATTTGTGGCGCGAATGGGCGCGCGTCGAAATCACCAAACGCAACAACGACCGCTACGAATTGCCCGAAGTGAAGCCGGATTACGCCGGCATCATCATCTCGCTCGCGCGTCAGGAGCACCCCGATTTGACGGCCTACGACGATCCTGAAATCGTGTATCGCCTCGACAAAAAAAATCACGCCGGGATTATTGTCGCCGCACCTGATCCGGCGCGCATACAATCGTTGCTGGAAAGCTACACTGAACGTTTCTATCAAGACTTTCACGCCACAGCGCCGCCGCCGGACAAACCGACGGCTTAACGGAAAGGAGTTGTATGTCACACGCATTAGCTGAAGTCATATCGGACTGGGAAGATTTCACCGCCGATATTATTACGGAAGACGATGAGCCTGTGGACAATCTATTTTCTGAAAAACAGCAACGCTTATTAGCTCGAACTTTATATGCTTCCTGGCATCCTCCCCGTTCAGAAGAGTCAAAAAAACCGCGCTCATTCCTGGCTGCTGCCAACGTCGGCATTTTTCTCTCGCGCTATGAATCTCCGCTCGTGCCTGATTTCTTTCTGAGTCTTGATGTCGAACCGCATGAAGATTGGTATGCCAAAGAGCATCGCACGTATTTCGTCTGGGAGTTTGGCAAAGTGCCGGAACTCGCGCTCGAAATTGTGTCCAATAAAGTCGGCAAGGAAATCAACGGCAAGCTCAAAGCTTACGCGCAAATGGGCGTGATGTATTACGTTGTTTTTGACCCGGCGCATCAAATCAGCAAAAACACTTTGACCGTTTATGAATTGGGGTTTGGCAAGCGTTTACGCCCCCGCAAGGACTCGCAATTACCGGAACTCGGACTCTCACTGCAACTGTGGAAGGGCACGTTTGAAGGGAAAATCGGCGAGTGGCTGCGCTGGTATGATGCCAAAGGTAAATTGCTGCCAACGGGCGAAGAACGCGCGACGCAAGCGGAAAAGCGTGCGTCCAAAGCCGAAGCCGAATTGAAAAAGTTGAAAGCAGAACTCGCCAAGCTAAAGGGAAAATCATCAAGCAAACGTTCCAAGTCATAACCCCATGCCGTTTCCCGAATCAGTTCGTCTCGAATTGCCGCTCTTGCAGGAACTCCAAGCGACGGGCGGGCGCGATCAGCCGCGTTATTTGTACGACCGTTTGCCGAAATACTTTCCGCAACTGACACCGCAGGAGTTGGCCGAAAAAACAGCGTCCGGGCGCAGCCGTTGGCATCGTGTCGTGCAAATCGCGGCCAAACACTTGCTCGAACAAGGCGAATTGCGACGCGCCGGAACCGCTTGGGAATTGACCGGCAAAGGCGCGCGTCGCGTCGAGGCGGAAGCCTTGCAAATTACACGCGCCGACCTTCCTGCCGAGTCGCGCGAACGCACGATCACCCACAAAGAAGCGCAAGCGATGTTGGTCGAAATCGGATTGCTGCTCGGTCGTTTTGCCGAAGCGGAGTTCGAGCATTATGATGTCGTCTGGCGCGATAGCGCGACGGCTCCGCGCCTGAGTCACGTCTTTGAAGTACAAATTTCGGGCAGCGTGGACAGCGCCCTGACACGGCTCAAGCACGCTTACGACACGCAACGCTCGCAGGTATTTTTGGTCATCAGCGACGAACGCGATCAACGCTTCGCGGGCAAACGCCTGAGCGGTTCGTTTCACGAGATTTTAGAAATCATCACCATCATCGGCACGGGCGAGTTGCAGCGGCTTTACGAAGCTTTGCAAGCTGCACAACCCTTGTTGCAGAAATTGACCATCAACAAATAAGCCCCAAAGGCGTAACGCGATTTGGTAAATCGCGGGGCAACACTCAAGGAACGCACGCGATTTACCAAATCGCGCTACACCGCAAAACTTACTTTATTTTGTAACAACCTCTGTTTTGCTGGAGGCAAACAATTCATGCACAACCTGACTCTCACTCTTCTTTTGATTCTCTGTTTAGGAGCCATTTCAGTTATGTCTCAAACTCCGCCCGTTGCAAAAAAGATTCCCAAAACCACGACCATTCACGGCGACACGCTCGTAGACGATTATTTCTGGCTGCGCGAAAAATCGAACCCCGAAGTCATCAACTATCTCAAAGCTGAAAACGAATATACCGAAGCGATCATGAAACCGACTGCCGCGTTGCAGGAAACGCTCTACAACGAAATGCTCGCGCGCATCAAAGAAACCGATTTGAGCGTGCCGTATCCGAAAGACGGCTACCTCTACTACACGCGCACCGAGCAAGGAAAACAGTATCCGATTTATTGTCGCAAAAAAGGCACATTGCGCGGCAAAGAAGAAACGCTGCTCGATCTGAACGCGATGGCGGAAGGCAAACCGTTCCTGTCGCTCGGCGCGTTTCAAGTGAGCAATGACAGCCATCTGCTCGCCTATTCGACCGATGACACAGGCTTCCGGCAATACAAGCTGCACGTCAAAGATTTGCGCACGGGGCAGATCACATCCAACCTCGCCGAACGAGTGACTTCGGTGACGTGGGCGAACGACAACAAGACATTGTTTTATGTGACGGAAGACGAAACGACCAAACGCTCGAATCAATTCTTTCGCCTCACGCTCGGCGGCAAGAATCAGTTGCTGTATGAAGAAAAAGACGAACTCTATCGCATCGGCGCAGGCCGCACGCGCAGTCGCGGCTACATCTTTCTGTTCATCAGCAGTTCGACCACAACTGAAGTTCGCTACCTCTCCGCCAGCAAACCGAACAGCGATTTGAAGGTGATGTTACCGCGCGAAAAAGATCACGAATATTATCCCGATCATCACGGCAACTTGTTTTACATTCGCACCAACGATCAGGGGCGCAACTTTCGTTTGGTCACCGCGCCCCTCACCGATCCCAGCAAGAAAAACTGGAAAGAACTCATCGCGCATCGCAACGACGTGATGCTCGAAGACACGGATTTCTTTGCCCAGCATTACGTCGTGTCCGAACGCGAAAACGGCTTGCACAAATTCCGCGTGACCGCTTTGAAAACGAACGACGTGCATTACGTCAGCTTCCCCGAACCCGTCTACTCCGCGTTCGGCAGCACGAATGCAGAATTCACCACGACGAAGTTTCGCTTCGGCTATGAATCGTTCGTGACGCCGATGTCCGTGTTTGAATACAATCTGGCGACCAAACGCCGCAAGCTGCTCAAAGAAACCGAAGTGCTTGGCGGCTACGACAAAACCAAATACACGTCGGAGCGCATTTACGCGATGGCGTCCGACGGCACGAAAGTCCCGATTTCATTGGTGTATCAAAAGGGCGGCAAGCGCAATGGCGAAAACCCGCTGCTGCTCGAAGGCTACGGTTCCTACGGCATTCCCAACGACGTAGACTTTTCGTCGAATCGCTTCAGCCTGATTGATCGCGGCTTTATTTTCGCGGTCGCGCACATTCGCGGCGGCGGCGATTTGGGCAAACCCTGGCACGACGCGGGCAAGATGCTGGTCAAGAAAAATACCTTCACCGACTTCATCGTCTGCGCTGAACATTTAGTCACGCAACAATACACGAGCAAGGATCGCCTGCTGATTACCGGCGGCAGCGCGGGCGGCTTGTTGATGGGTGCGGTCACGAATCTGCGGCCTGATTTATTCAAGGCCGTCATCTCGTACGTTCCGTTCGTAGACGTGATGAACACGATGCTCGATGCCACATTGCCGCTGACCGTCGGCGAATATTTGGAGTGGGGCAATCCGAACGAGAAGGAAGCCTATTTCTACATGAAATCCTACTCGCCCTATGACAACGTTGAAGCGAAAAACTATCCGACGATGCTCGTGCGCACGTCGCTGAATGACAGTCAGGTGATGTATTGGGAACCGGCGAAATACGTGGCGAAACTGCGCGCGCTGAAGACGGACAAAAACATTCTGCTGTTCAAAACCAAGCTCGAACCGGGCGGGCACGGCGGCGCATCGGGGCGGTATGATCGTCTGCGCGATGTGGCGTTTGATTATGCGTTTATGTTGCAGCAGGTCGGGATCAAGAGGTAATGGGATCACCTCGGCTGATTGACAAGCACCGAAAGCCAAGCGGATCGTCGCTCTTGCTATGCTCGAAACCATCGAAGCCATTTACGAAAACAGAACCTTCAGGCCGCTCCCGCTGGTGGATTTGCCGGAAGGAACGCACGTGCAAGTGAACGCCGAGGTGACGCGCCGCAGCACTGCCGCAGAAGCCCAGCGAAAAGCCGTGCGCTATGTGCTGATGCAATTGGGCGAGGCCTTGAGTGTGAGCGCGCCTGGCAAGACAACGGCTGGTGCTTTGGCGTCTGCCTGCCACCCGCAAACGGCGGGCGTCGGCATAAAGACGAGGCGCAGGTTGGCGGGCAGCACCACCTGCTGGGCGATGTGCGCGGAGCCGTTGTCCAACACGATCCGATACCGCGCAAGGTCAAGCGGCGACTGCCCGACGCTATTGCGACTGATGCGCGACGAAGTGAGCCACTTGCGCATACGGCACTTCAAAGTGATGCAGAAAGCGTTGCAGGCGTCTGTAATGCGTCGCCTCGCTGGCTGTGCCGGAAAACGCCGTCGCCAGGCGTGCCAGATTGACAGTGCGCTGCGAGAAGAGCGCGAGCAGAAAGCGCGCCACGAATTTGATGCGGGCTTGGTTCCAGAGGAAATTGTCAGATAACGTTTGCTCAAGTGAGCGAAGGTCGGTCATCGTGTAAGTCTCCTTTCAAGTTTCGTCACCTGAAAGTCTACCTCACCTGATGACCTTCACTACAAGTCAGCCTGCTTTTCTGTCATGCAGCAAGCATCCAAACAGGGGACGTGAATATGATGCTGCTGGGATATGATGGCAGCGAACGGCACGAGCTATCAATGGGGTGCGGCAAATCGGTTGAAGAGTATGAACAATGGAGGGCTGGGCAGCTATGGCTATGACGGCAACGGCAAGCAGCTCAAGAAAAGCGAGAGCGGGAGGCAGCACCTTCGTTCCGACCTTTTGTTATTTTTCAGCGAGCGGTTTGTCGTCTTTGGCTTCGGGTTTGACGGGGCTGTTTACGGCGCGATTGTTCCACATCAATTTGAGCGCGCGGCGGCGGCCTTCTTTGTCCTCTTCCACAAACAGCATTTCTCCGAGTTCGCCGCCGTTGGCCTGGCCGCGCACCTGATAGTGGTAACGCACTCGTTCGGGCAAGCCTAACTGCCGCCGAATCTGATTGATGAACGCTTCGCATTCGCCCAGTCCGCCGTGCCCTTCGTCGGGCAGTTCCCACACGCCGTGCGCCAGTTCGTGCAAAAATACGAAGCCGGGATCGAACGCGGCCTGCAAATTCGGCTCGCCGCGCAGTTCGGCAAAATCTTTGAAGTCGAGTTGGATGCGATTGTACGCGATGGCTCCGCGCTCGGCGCTATTGAACTGCGTGCTGAGAAACGCGCCGAAGGCGACGGCGTTGCTGCCTTCGACGCCTTCAATCTCGAACACTTCGCTGCTTTCGACCGCCGTTCGCAGCAGCACGCGCGCCAACTCCGAACCGCCTGCCACGCGCTTGCCCAGCACCAGATAGCCGCGTTCGTCGAAATCCAAATCGTGATAGCCGGAGATGTTGCGCAGCGATTGGGTCAGCTTTTCCGCTTGCGCAAACGTCAGGCCTGCGTTTGCCGGGCTGTCTTTGATGCCCGGCTCAAATCGCAGTTCGAGCGGGTTTTGCAATTCTCGTTGTTTGATCGAAGGCAGCACGAGTTGTCGCATCCGCGCTTCGTCCATCAACACAACGGCGGGGCGGATTTTGCGCGTGTGGGGATAGATCATCGAAGCCGAGTACAGCCCCATCGTGTCCGGCACGCGTACGCTCCATCGGTCTGCGAGCACGGACAATAATTCGCCCAGCGTTAACTCCGGCGCAATGGGTTTCGTGGCAAAGCGGTCACGGGTTGCGGGTTCAGGCGCAGTAGCTGCTGCCGTGCTGAGATTCGAGGCTTGCGCTTGTGCGACAGCGAGCAGACCGGAAGCGACGATCAGCAGCATAAACAACATCGTCATCCTCTGGGAACGCACGCGGCTCGCGTGCCAGACGTGGTGAGCAACTTCATTACTTTGCCACAGACCCGTCCGCCAAGCTGGCACGCGAGCCGCGTGCGCTCCCAGGAGAAACATTGGGATTTTTTTCGACACAAAATTTTTGAAGAGCCGAAACAAGCCAGCGATTGCGTAATTCATAATCGTGTGGCGGGGCTTGCAGGGGGCTTGATAATGATGACCCGTGCCAGCAGTGACACGAAAGAACATGCCAGGAAAATCAACTGATCTATCGCCACTTGGTTAGATAAAGGTCGGGCGCAGACGACATCTAGCTAGGCCTCGGCATTATACAGATGCACCTGGAAAGAGCAACGAGAATTCTGCTCGGCTTGTGACGGGCAGACTACTTGAAATTGATAAGCAGCGCATTTGTCCACTGGCCTTCAATTTGTACTCGCAGTTCGACTGTTCCGCGCCCAATCAACGCGGGAGTCAGCCGCAAATTCACCTGATCGAGACCGATGAATTCCTGCTGATTGCCCGCATACAAAACCTCGACGGGCCTGCCCCCGATTTGCGCTGTGACAGGCAGGGAACTGCTGCGAAAGCGTATGCCCGTGCCGTAGAGCGTGACGAAATGTTGTTCGTTCGGCGCTTGCAAATCAAGCGCGCGCGGGACAAAGAGTTGTTGCGCGGCATCGAACTGAGCCAGCGGCTCGAACACGTCCGTGCCATCAGCTTTGCGTCGTTGCAACGCGCCGACAGCCGCTCCCTGCCCATTGGCATTCGCGCTGAACAAACCGGGCGCAGTGGCCGCGACTTCCAACGAGCCAAGCGCGACGACATCCGTTTTGTTGAGCACTGTGACCGTTGCACTGCCGCGTGCGAGCGCGGGCGGAACCTGATAGTTGATTTGCGTCGGCGACACAAAAAACAACGGCGCGGCCAGTTCTGTGCCCGTGCGATCTTTGATCTTCACCGAAACATCCGCCAAGGACAGCGGCAACGGACGATTTTCCGCTGCTTTGGTTTCGGATGCCAGATTTACGCCGAAGGCCGAGACAATGCTTTCGGAAGCGACGGGCGCAGCGCGAAGGTAACTGGCGGCTGAAACACTCGCTACCGAGCCAGTTACGGTCAGCATCAAATCTAATGCGCGTTTTGTTGTGCCTGTGCCAATCACTTGTAGTGCGTAAGTTCCCGAAGGAGTAGTTTCAGGAACAGTAATAGAAAGTTGCGTAGAATTTCCCGTCGTGATCGAACTTGCCGCGAAGTTAGAGGTTAGTCCCGAAGGTAAGTTACGAAGTGATAAGTTAATAGTTTGCGAAGTACCAGCGAGAGTTACACTATTGATCGAAAAGCTAACTGCTCCACCTTTCGCAGTAAGTTGTTTGTCTAACGTTGTCGTCAGGGAAAAGTCATTCGCAGGACTTACCAGATTCTTAGTTTCTGTTCGTATGTTAGGTAAAAGCGGATAGAACATTTCGCCTGGGCACTCTGTCGCGGTACAACTGCGCGCCAAGCCATTGCCGTCCCGATGCCCGGAGATATTCGCGAGCGATTGTTGCATACCGCTGTGAAACGAAGAGGCTGCCGGATCAATGCTGCGCTGATCGGCTTTCCAGCTCAGGATTTCTTTCAAGCTGTTGAGTGCCGCCGTCGTGGGCTGCACAGTGGTGAATGTTCCCAACAGCGACACGCCCATTGTGCCGCCGTTTTGACAACTGAAATGCGCGCCGAGCACATTGTCGCCACCGCCGCGCCCTTCATAAATCACGCCGTTGGGATCAATCAAATAGTTGTACCCAATGTCGCTCCACCCGTTGGTGAAGATATGAAAATTCCAGATCGAACGCACTACGGCTGCCCAATCCGACGAGGTATTGGAACCCGCCGTGTGATGCACAATCAGATGCGTAACAGTCGTATAACTTGGTGTCGTTCTGGGATTCCCTTGTCCGTCGGGGCAGCCCCAATCTGTGCGAGTCGTGATAAGTGGTTTGGGATACTTTGCTGCACTACTTTCCGGGCTGGGAGTTATATAGAAGTTAGTTGGATTGACTT
This sequence comes from uncultured Heliobacteriaceae bacterium, assembly GCA_964631865.1. Taxonomy (GTDB): domain Bacteria; phylum Acidobacteriota; class Blastocatellia; order RBC074; family RBC074; genus JAFDVL01. Next base: position 9,015 of record CAZWAK010000240.1, read on the forward strand.
GGCTGCGGCTAAGTTGAGAACTTACCCCCGGACTAATAAAACTAACTTTCATTGCGGCGATAATCGGCGCAACTTTCTCTTCATTTCTAAGTAAGGTTAACTGGAATTGTACTTTCGTCGTTGCTTGGGGAAGAAATAATAAAGCACTTAACTTTCCGCTACCGCGCGGTGTTGCATCGCGGTCAATTACTATTTCTTCCCAATTACTCCAGTTCTCAGCGCGACTCCGCGCGC
>CAZWAK010000241.1:0-9207 GCA_964631865.1 uncultured Heliobacteriaceae bacterium
CATTCACCAGGAGCGCCCAGCCACCACATCCGCCTAATTTGGCGAAGGTATTGATTTTACGGAGGCAGTTTATGAATACTACAACGAACCCGGAGGCACTGATTGTCGAGACGCCGCGCGGCCCGTCGCTCGCGGGGACGCGCCTTACGGTGTACTCCATGATGGATTTAATCAAAGCCGGGCGCAGCAGAGTTTATATTCGACAGATGATGCTGTTGACACGCGAACAGGTGGATGCCGTTTTTGATTATATCGAAACCCACCGCGAGGCTGTCGAAGCAGAGTATGCGCGCATTTTGGAACGTGAGGCGCTGGCGCGCGCTGAATCCGAACGCATTATGCGGGAACGTTCGTCTTTTCCGCCGGATATGCCGTGGGAAGAAAAACGCAAGCTCATTATCCAACGATTGGAAGAACGGAAACAGGCGGCGCAGACACAGAATGGAAATCACGATTCTTATTGATCAGGATTTGCTGGGCTTCGATGTTTTTCTTGAGGAAGGGATGAAGGAAACAGGTTGGGCTGAGTTGATTCAACTCCAGCTCAAGCAATTGCGCGACTATGGCTTACCGGCGAATCTTGCCGATCAGGAGGTCTGGCGCTTTGTGCAGACAGAGCAATTACTGCTTGTCACCAATAATCGGAACAGTGAAGACGAAACGTCGCTGCAAGCGACGATGCGGCGCGAAAACATGCTGACCTCATTGCCCATCCTTACGGTCTCCGACAAAGAGGCGCTGCGTCAGCCAAATTATCGTCAACGTGTCGCGCATCGGTTGGTTGAAATCATCTTTGATCTTGAAAACTATCGTGGCGCGGGACGTTTGTTTGTACCCTAGCAAATGCACCGGAAGAAAAAGGGATGAAAAGAATTATGAAATCACGTTTGCTTCTCCTGCTCACCATTGTTTGTTTGTCCACGACGATTTGGGCGCAGGAATTTGAAATCAAAAACTATGAGGTCAAAGCCACCATCAATCAGGACGCGCACGTCGTCGAAGTCCAGGCCAAGCTGCGCCTCGTGAATTTGTCGGGGCGTGATCTCGCCGACAAGGTCTTGCTTTCGACGACGAACCGACCGCGCCTGTCGTTTTATCTGCATAACAAAGCCAAAGTCACGGCGATGAGCGTACACGGCGCGGCGGTGCAATTCAGAACGGGCGAGCCGCCGCGCTTGCCGTTGATTACGGTCGCAACGGACATCACGACCAGCTTTGCCGCCGCGCCGGAATTCGATGTCGAGATGACCTACTCGATTCCTTCGACCGACCGCAGCCAGACGTTGCATATTTCGACCGCCGAAAATTATGCGCTGCCCAATGGTTTTTGGGTTCCGGTGAATCACAATCCGTATGCGGATCACGGCGTTGACACTGCGCCGTTCACGCTCACGGTTAACGCGCCCAGCGGCAGCAAAATCATTTCGTCCGGCACGCGCTCCGCCGACAATGTCTATGAACAAACCTTAGCCGCGCAGCCATTCTTTTTTGCGGGCCATTATGACGTGACGAGCGTGACCGCCGCGAAGAGCGCGAAGATTGAAATTTATGCGCCGCGTGGTCTCGACGAAAACGGCAAGCAACAAATCAAACGCCTCGCCGACGAAGCCACGAACATCGTCAATTTTTATACCGACTACTTCGGCGTGCCGCAGCCCGGCGCGTTTCGCATCATCGCGACAGGCACAACGGGGCTGACGTTTTCCGAACCGGGCGCAGTGGCGATTGATGACAGCTATTTTCGCCGCAACGTGCTTGACCTCGGCACAATTGAATTGATTACCGCAGCAGCGGCGAAATCCTTTATTGACGGGCGCGTGCTGATGCGCGGGCGCGGCGCGGGGATGATGCGCGATGGCTTGCCGATTTATCTCGTCGCGCAATATCTCGGCACGCGCTACGGCGAAGCGCAACAGACCGCCGCGTTTGACCGCTATCGTCGCGCTTACGAACCGGTCGCACGCGGCTCGGATGCGCCGTTGCTGATGCAAAGCCCGTACGACCGCAGCTATACGACCGTCGTCTACAACAAAGGCGCGCTCATTTGGCGCTTGATCGAAAAGAAAATCAGCAAGCCTGCGTTCGATAAATTGGTGCGCGGCATGTTTGACCGGCAGCGCGTAGATGTCTTGTCGTTGACCGAATGGAAAGCGCCGCTCTGTCGCGCCACGCGCTGCACCAGCGTCAAAGCGGATTTGCTGGCCGTCGCAGGCGCGCAAGCCGAAGCGATTCAGGAAGTGTTCACGCAATGGATTGAAAACGTCATCGTGCCGGATTTTGCCATTGGACAACCGCAGGCGAATGCCAACGGCATCGAATCCACGCTCGTGAATTTTGGCAGCGGCGACCTCACCGTAGACATCGTGGCGACAACGGAAGCGGGCGAAAAACTGCCGCGCAGCGCGTTCATCAAAGGCGGCGAATACGGCGCAGTGAACTTCCCCGCCGGTACAAAAATCGCCCGCATCGAAGTTGATCCCGACAAACTCTATCCGCAAAAAGATTACGCCAACGATGTTTTCCCGCGCCGCGCTGCGCCCAACGAAGCGTATGGCCAGGCGTCATTGGCCTTCACGAAAAAAGATTACGCGACCGCGGAAACGAAGTTGCGCGAGGCGTTGAGCACCGAACCCAACTCGCCGATTTTGCAATCGCTGTTAGGCCGCGTGTTATTGGCGACCAACAAAACCGACGAAGCGGCGAAGGTCTTCGCCGAAACGCTCAAAGGCCAATTGATTCCGTTGCAAGCCTTCGCGTGGGCGCAACTCGGCTTGGGGCAGATGGCGTTGCAGGCGAACAAACCCGCCGAAGCCGCCACGCATTTTCGCCTCGCCTCGGCGTCGGAATTGGATCAGGCCACGACGTTGGCCGCGCGCGACGGAGCCGTCAAAGCCGAGCAGGGAGCCAACGCTGTCAAAATCCCCGATGAGGTCAAAGCCTTCCTCAAACAGCTTGATGACGCTTTGTTAACGGGCAATGCCGACAGCGTCAATCCACTCGTCGAACAAGGCAATTTGCGCGAATTCGTCAAGCGCGTGACGGGCAGCAAGCCTTCGACCTGGACGACCGACGTGTTGCGCGCGGAAGTCTGGGACGCCGACCGCATCGCGGTTGACACCAACGTCAAAGTCAAAATCATTGGGCGCGAAGGCGCAGGGCGCGCGATCTATGTGCTGAGCCGTGCGGGCGGTAAATGGAAACTCAGCGATGTGCCGATTTTTGATGTGAAGTGAAAGGAAAACTATGTCATTACCAGCTCGACATCTGAACCTATCGGCGGATGATTATCTGGCGATTGAAGCCAGGAGCGACGTCCGCCATGAATTTATTGGCGGACAAATGTTTGCAATGGCAGGCGCAAGCGACGCGCACAATGTGATTGCTTTGAATGTTGCTGCTATTCTCCGTGCGCATCTGCGTGGCAGCGGTTGTCGTGCCTACATCGCCGATATGAAAGCGAGAGTGGAAAAGACCGAGGATTTTTACTATCCCGACGTGATGGCAACCTGCGAAAAGTTTTCTGCCAAGAGCGTTTTCAAAAGCCAGCCGTTTCTGATTTTTGAAATTCTCTCGCCTTCGACGGCCAGCATTGATCGGCGCGAAAAGTTGGCGGCCTATCGACAGATAGATAACCTGCGCGAATACGTTGTGATTTATCAGGACAAAAAGCGCGCCGAAATACACCGTAAAGATAATCGTGGCAGTTGGCAAACCGCGATCCTCGGCGAACAGGACGAATTGTATCTGGAATCGCCGCCGAACGGCCCGCTCACCATCACAATGGCCGAAGTTTACGAAGACGTAGATTTCACCGAATCTGAGTCCGATGTTGCCTGACGAAATTATCGTACGTGCCCGTCAAATCAAACTGCTTCTCACTGATTGCGACGGTGTGTTGACCGATGGCAGCTTGTATTACACCGCTGATGGCGAAGCCGCCAAAGTTTTTCACATTCACGATGGCTTGGCATTCAAATTGGCGCGTCAAGCAGGTCTCAAAACCGGCATCATCAGCGGGCGCAAATCCGAGGCATTAGCATTGCGTGCCGGCGAACTCAACGTGGATTACCTGTATCACGGCAACGATGCCAAGCTCGCGGCTTACGAAGAAATTCGCGCGGCGGAAAATTTGCGCGACGAGCAAATCGCGTATCTCGGCGACGACCTGCACGATCTGGAATTGCTGCATCGCGTCGGCCTCGCCATCGCGGTCGCTGATGCTGTAGCCGAAGTCAAAGCCGCCGCGCATTTCGTCACGCCGCAAACCGGCGGTCACGGCGCATTCCGCGCCGCTGTCGAATTGATTCTCAAAGCGCAAGACAAGTGGCAAGCGTTGTTGACGCAATTCCACTAAATCCGCAATCCAAAATCCGCATTCCGCAATCTGCTCTATGCCCCCAACCCACGCGCGCCGCAACGTTCTCTGGCTGATCTTTTTTCTCGCCGTCATCACCTACTTTGACCGCCTCTGCATTTCCGCCGCCGCGCCTGCGATCACGAAAGAGTTCGGCTTCACCGCATCGCAGATGGGCTGGATTTTCAGCGCGTTCACATTTGCCTACGCGATCTTTGAAATTCCGAGCGGCTGGTTGGGCGATTGGATTGGCACACGCAAGGCGTTAACGCGCATCGTGATTTGCTGGACGGTGTTCACAATGCTGACGGGCGCGGCGCTGGGCTTCTGGTCGTTGCTCGCGGTTCGCTTTTTGTTCGGCGCAGGCGAAGCGGGCGCGTTCCCGAACATTGCGCGCACAGTCTCGCGTTGGTTTCCCGTGTCAGAACAAGGGCGCGGCATCAGCGTCGCGTTTTTCGGCCTCGCGGTTGGTTCGGCGATCTCAGTCCCCGTCGTGTTTCCGCTCGTCGAACGCTTCGGCTGGCGCTGGACGTTTGTGCTCGTGGGCTTGGTCGGCTTTATCTGGTGCGCGGTTTGGTATGGGTGGTTTCGTGATGAACCGCACGCTCATCCAGCCGTCAACGAAGCCGAGCTAACGTTGATTCAAGCCAATAAAGACGGCCTTGCGGAAGCTTCGCATCGCGTGCCGTGGAAGTTGATTTTCGCGAGCCGCAACCTGCTTGCCATCGGCGCGATGTACTTCGCGTTTGGCTACGGCATCTTTTTTTACGTGACGTGGCTGCCGACGTACTTAATCAAAGCGCGCGGCTTTTCTGCCGAATATGCCAAATGGTTTTCGGCCTTGCCCTGGGTGGTCAGCGGCCTCGCGTTTTTGTTCGGTGGTTGGTTGACAGACAAATTGGCCGAGCGCGATTTGAAGCTGGCGCGGCGTGGCGTCGGGATGGTCGGCTATGCCGTCAGCGGCTTGGCGCTGGTCGCCGTTGCGCTGACGCCGAATCGGGTTGTCGCCGCGTTGTTATTGGCTGTCGCCGCGTGCTTTCAAATGATGACGCTCAGCGCATCGTGGTCAGTGTGTTTGGATGTCGGGCGCAAAAATGCAGGCGTCGTGACGGGTTTTATGAATATGATCGGCAACTTCGGCGGCACGCTTTCACCCATCGTCGTCGGGCAAGCGGTGGATCGGCTGCAATCGTGGACGTTGCCGTTTTATGTGGCAGCAGGCGTGTTCGCGTTTGGCGTCGTGATGTGGCTGTTCGTTGATCCGTATCAATCTGTTGTCGAAGAATCTTAGCCACGAATTCCACGAATGACCACGAATTATTTAAGAGGTTGAGCCTCTGACTAAAGCCTCGTGCTTAATTCCTCATATCAATTCGTGAAAATTCGTGGAATTCGTGGCCAATTATTTGCTTCGTTGTTTCAGCTTGGGATCAAGCTGTTCGGCCTTGCTGCGGGCTTCGGCAGCTTTGGCGACTTGGCCTTTTTTCTTGAGCGCGAGGCTCAATTGCCAATAGCTTTCGGCCCAATCGGGCGCGAGCTTGGTCGCCGCTGCAAAGCGTTCGATGGCTTCGTCGAGCTTGTTTTCGCGCAGTCGTTGCAAACCCGTTTGCAACGCAGTCGCAGCAGCATCCAGATCGCGTTTCTGTTTGGTCAGGCGCGCGGCTTCGTCCATCTCAGCACGCGCGGCTTCCGTCTCGCCTTTTTGTCGCAACGCCGCGCCGAGTGCGTTGTGCATTTCGGGATTGCCAGGCGCGAGCTTGATCGCCGTGCGATATTCATTGATCGCCGCATCCACATTGCCTTGGCGTTGCAGCGTCGAACCCAACCGATAATGCGCTTCGCCGTCGTTCGGATTCAGGCGCACGGCTTCATTCAGCGCAGCCGTCGCTTCGTCGAATTTCGCTTGCTGCAAGTAAATTTCACCGAGCGTGAAATGCGCATCGGCGAATGGCGGTTGCAGTTCCAAACAGCGTTGCAGCGCCGTGAGCGCGCCTGCGAAATCGTCTTTGCGTTTCAGCGCGAGCGCGAGGTTGAAGTGTGCTTCGTAAGCTTCCGGCGCAATCGCAATCAGCTTTTGATACGATGCAATCGCGCCATCCACATCGCCTTTCTGCATCAGCGCGAGACCGGAATTCAAATACGCATTCGGATGCTTGGCGTCGAGTTTGAGAATCGCTTGAAACTCCGCGAGTGCAGCGTCCGCGTTTTTTTGTTGCAGCAGCGTCAAACCAAGATTGTTGTGCGCTTCGATCAGTTTGGGATTGAGTTTGACGGCTTGCCGCAAGCTCGCAGCGGATTCGTCGAACGCGCCCAATTCGCGTTGCACGATGCCGAGCGCGGTGTGCGTTTCGGCAGCATTCGGTTTGAGTTTGAGCGCCTGGCGCAAGACTGTTTGCGCCCGTTCCAAATCGCCTGTTTCATTGCGCCGCAAGAGTGCTGTGCCCAAATAATACTGCGCTTCGACCATCGTTGGCTTGAGCTTCGTCGCTATTTCGTACGCGGCAATCGCGCCCGCGTAATCGCCCGCGAAACTCAGCACCATACCTAAATTGCTGTGCCATTCGGCCACGTTCGGTTTGAGTTGCAAGGCTGTCCGAAAAGCATCGGCGGCGCGCGACAGATTTTGCGTGCGCATGTACAACGAACCGAGCGAGACATACAGCCCAGCATCCTTCGGATTCAAACTCGCGGCTTTGATGAAGGCGATGATTGCGTTGTTGACATCGTCACGTTGTTGCAGCGCCAGCCCCAAATTGATCCAGCCTGCGAGGTAGTCGTCCTTGAGCACAATCGCCTGGCGAAAGGCCGCGATGGCTTCGATGAGGTTGCCGCTTTGCGCGAGCGCGAGACCCAATGCGTTGTGCGCTTCGGCACTTTTCGGATTGCGTGCGACGGCGGCGCGCAATTGCTGTAGCGGCGCGCGTTGCGGCGGACGCGCAGGTTTGGTTTGCGCCGGAAGCGTTGTGCAGCCCGACAGCAGCAAAATTGTAGCCAGCCAGAAACGAATTGAATCCATGCTTGTAATCTCCGCGCGCGCGTCTGAAAATGACTTCTCAAGCAACGGCGACTATAAAGGAAGCATTCCGATGAAACAACTGACGCGACTATTCCTGCTGCTGCTTTCGGTCAACGCGCTGGCGGATTGCTGGCCCGTCAAAGTGCGCAACCCGGAAGGCAATTACATTGTGCCCGGCACGCAAGGCGACATCGTCTATGCGCGTGTGAATGGGCAGGAACTCGCGCTGGATGCGTACGTGCAAAAGCGCGGCGACAAACGTCCGGCAGTGCTCGTAATTCACGGCGGCGGCTTTACTTCGGGCAGTCGCGTGTCGTTCATCGGACAGTTTCTCGAAATGCTGACGAGCGCAGGCTACAACTGGTTTGCGATGGATTACCGCAAGAACGGCGTGAGCAATTACAAAGACTCGCTCGACGATGTGCGGGCGGCGCTGGCGTTTGTGCGTTGCCACGCGAAAGAGTTTCGCCTTGATCCTGAGCGCATCGCGTTGCTCGGCGAAGATACGGGCGCGACGCTGGCAGCATTGCTGGCAGCAGAAAAACCTGCGGGCGTGAAAACGACTGTGCTGATTGGCGGCGTGTATGATTTCCGCAACATTGCACCCCATCAAAACACTGATGCGCAAATGTTGGCGCAGGCTTCCCCCGTTAATCACGTTGTGCCGGGAATGCCAGCGATCTCAATAATTCACGGACAGAACGACACCGAAGTACCGGAAGCACAGATGTCGGCTTACTTCACGGCCTTGCAGTCCGCCGGAAACTTTAGTGCCTCTCGGCTGATTGATGGCGCGATTCATCGCCCCGAAAACTGGCGACCAGAGCAATGGGGCTACAAACAGACGGTGGTGCGTTGGTTAGATTGGCAATTGGGGCTGAAGATCGCCGATCACGAACCGCACGGTTCATCCACGTTGCAAAAAGACATTGTATTCAGCGCGCAACATGACTTGAAGCTGGATGCGTACGTGCCAAACGGTCGCGGCCCATTTCCCGCCATCATCATTGCACACGGCGGCGGTTGGGAGGCGGGGGACAAAGTGACCTACGCCTCGCCGCTGTTCGAGCCGCTGGCAAAAGCTGGCTTCGCGTGGTTTTCGATAGACTATCGGTTGACGCCGCAGTTTCGGAATGCTGATCAGCTTGACGATGTGCGCGCGGCGATTCACTTTGTGCGCGACAACGCCAAACGCTTCAACGTTGACCCCAAGCGCATTGCAATACTTGGCGAGTCGGCGAGCGGGCAAATGGTCGCGCAGCTTGCGACCGAATTGCCGAAAGATGTCGCCGCCGTCGTTTCGTTTTATGGCGTCTATGATTTTGAGTCACGCGCACGAGCGATGACGGGCGAGCTTGCGCCGCGTTCGATGCCGACGCGCTTGTTCGGCATCACGAAGCTGGACGCCGCCGCGTACGAAACGCTGCGCCGCTTTTCGCCGCACTTCAATGTGAAGCGGGCGATGCCGCCGCTGTTGTTGATTTGTGGCACGAAAGATGGTTTGTTCGCGCAGCACGCCGCGTTCATTGCACAACTCAAACAAGTCAAAGCGCGCTATGATGCACTTGCTGTCGAAGGCGCACCGCACGGCATCGAAAATTGGGAAGGGCATCCGGAATGGATGAATTACAAACAAAAATTGGTGGAATGGCTGCGTGTGCAACTCCGACCTTAATTCAAAATCGCTGAAATTATGAAAGCACTTGATCGCAACTTACAACTCACAACTCGCAAACCGCTCACACCGCCCGGCCCGAAGACGCGCTTGATCTCCGGCGTGATGCGGGATTACCAACAAGACCCGCTCGGTTTTGTGACACGCTGCGCCCGCGAATTC
>CAZWAK010000242.1:0-9187 GCA_964631865.1 uncultured Heliobacteriaceae bacterium
TACGACTGGCAGTTGATGCGTTTGCATCGTGCTCAAGACGCGCCTCGTGGCGCACAAAGTCATCCGCATAGCGAATGACTCGCGGTCTATAATGTACGTGCGTTTTCCCACCAATTTTTACTTTGTTGGGGAAGGCCATTGTGATCGCAGTTTCCAGACCGTGCAGCGCAATGTTAGCCAAGAGCGGGCTGATAACGCCGCCTTGAGGGGTTCCCCTCTCCGATGGAAAGAGTTCCCCCTTATCCATAATTCCTGTCTTGAGCCAGGTCTTGATGGCTTGGCGCATTGTTTTGAACGTGTCCAGTTTGGTCAGGAGTGCATCGTGGTTGATGCGATCAAAGCATTGCGCAATATCGGCGTCCAGCACATATTTTCTTCGGATTTGCGCTCGCAATGACGCGACTCGCTAACGCCCCGCTGGGGCTACGCTCGTTTCTGCTATGCCTACGCCCCTTTAAGTTTTCTTCAAAGGGTCAATAACGAAAGGGTTTATGAGTCAGTATACACATGTAAGTTGCAGCCGCTGTGGTGCAAAAGTTAGCAATACCTTTATTGCAGATGAATTAGTTATCCGTGCGTTCGTTGAGTGTGGCGCGTGTATTGAAAAACAGCCTGATTATGAAACTCGCATAAAAGAATACGAGCAGGAGGCAATCTTTTTGCGCGAGCAGCATATTGCCATTCAATCTAAGTTACGCACTTCTGAGATTCGTTACCAAGAGGAGCGAGCGCGTATCCTGCGAATTATCGAAAAAGAAAAACATTGGGTAGAACACGATTTCCAACCTGACATTGAAGACTCCCCTAACTCCGTTGGGGCTTGGATATGCGAGCGAATAGCCGAAGAGATTGAAACTTACCCGCATTTAGCTTGTCTCGCCAACACTGAGAATAAACAGGTAAATGAAAATGATGGCGATTGGCGTGATAAAGCCTACCGTGGGGAGGATTACTAATGTCCCACAATGCACTGCAAAGTAAGGTTTCCGCTTCGCGCCTACAGCGCGGGGCTTCGGGCGAGCGCAAGACAACAGAAGCCCTAGCCCGTCTCCATTCCGCGCGCTCGTTCAACCACTCGCACTGCTTCACTGCCGAGGGCTGGGGGTCGTCAATTGCCCCGCTGGGGCTGCTTTCCTCCTGTGTACTTGAGGCTTGATTGGATGGCTTCTATCGCATCGTGGGCCGAGCGTCCCGGTCGGAATCCGTAACTATTCGGCTCGAAACGAGCCTCCCATTCCGGTTCCAAAGCCAGCTTCGCAAGAGCTTGCTGCGCTCTATTCTCGATGGTGGGAATTCCTAAAGGTCGTAATTCCTGAGAGCCAGGCTTGGGAAGCCAAACCCGTCTGACAGGAGTAGCCTTTGGGTTGAGTTTCAGGTTTTGGGCCAGTTGTATCCTTTCCCGATGACTGATTATTAATTTGCCATCGGTTCCGGCTGTTTTCTTCCCGCTGTTGTCCTGAGTGACTTTCCGCACCGCAAGATGTTTGGCTGACTGTGAGGAAAGCAGGAGCTTTTGGAGCTTGCGGGTTAATACTTGATTGCCTTGATGCGCGGCTCGGTAAATACGTTTTTGGAGCTTGAAGACAGTTTGCTCGGTTTTCCGCCAATCAATGTCTTTCCATTTATACACTAACATTTCTGTTGTGTTCATAACGTCTGGACTCCTACTCACCTCTTCACCTTTTACATTGTCGTATCCACGTCAGCATATCGGTTGGCTTTCCCAACAGCGTTTGCTTTTTGGATAATCTTTCCACAACTATTCATACGGTTGACACCTACTCCTGACGGAGAGAGTAGCTGTGGTTTACCAGTTCCTGACATTCGTTTTGCATAGACGTAGAGTCGTACCATCTGCCGGGTTTATTTGGGGTGAATGACGGGTCACTTCTAAAGATGCCAGTCCTCTTATCCTTGCCTTTTGGCGAAGCCTATCAATCCGCGTGGGCTTCTTCATCCTAACGACAGTGCATACGTTCGGTCACTACTCATATCTATCTGCTGGCAAGAAGTCGGTAGTCGGATTCCACCTTATCCTGCTTCTAACCCCGCTTTACGGATTGAGGATCAGTCGCTACCGTAGGGGTAATGCTTTTCCTGATTCACCACAGGAGAGGGAATTGCGTCCTCTATCGAATGTCAAGTTAGACAATAAATAGAGGGCAACCGGAGTTACCCTCTAATATTATCCTTCACGTCTTCTATTGATAATAAATCTCTTATTGTCAATGGTTTAGCGAAAACAGGTCGCACCTAGAACGGAATATCCTCTGTGTCGTCGGTGCCTTGCAACTCCGGCGCTTGCTCTGTGGCAGGTGCGGCAGTGCTAGTACCATTGCCGTTTTTGCGGAACAGGATTGAGAACTTGGTACCGGTCATGCGAATCTCGTTGTAGACCGTGCCTTCTTTCTCGTTGGCGTTTTCGTACGCATCGGTCGCGTCAATACGCACCCGGTCGCCTTTGCCTACGCCGCTCTTAGCGACCGCATTGGCCTGTCCGCCCCAGAAGGTCACGATGCGGACGGAACGACGTTGCTGGTTGCCGCGCACGACGTTGCTGATGACTTTCAGGTCAACGACCGCGCGGTCTTCACCGTTGACTTTGACGGTACGAACTTCCGGCGTGACAGCCAGATTGGCTTCAAAGCTGATCTGTTGGTAGTCGGAGAATTGACGAGTTGCGTTGCTGTTGGCTTCTGACATTGTGGGAAAATCCTTTCAAATGGTTGTGATTGATGCGGGGAAACATACAAGGCGGTCTGCACCTGGTATGCCAGAGTTGCTCAAGCGAGGAAGCTTTTTCCTATCGAGCGATTGTGTATTGCCCGTAAAAACCCGGAGGCGTTGTGAGGTGAACTATTGGGAGAAGCTGTGACGCAGGCTTGGGCTTGGCGCTTTTGGTTTTTGCTTGAGAAGCAATCATGCTGCGACCAATCCCGAATCGAAGCTCATTTCACCGCGTACCCCTGACGCGCTTGCTGGTACGGACGAATTGCTCTCTGGATCGAATTGAGGACGCGCTCCGAATATCGCTTACGGCGTTCCGTTGCCTTTGTTGCAAACTGCGGAAAGTCATGCAGGATGTCCGTGATCTGCCCGGCTACCTCTTGCATGCCTGCAAGCTTCAGTATCTGATCGAACCAAAACTGTGGTTTGTGCTGATTGACGCGAAATGTGTGTGCCATCTTGAGCACTGGCTGACTGGCAGCCGTCATGGCAGCTTCTTCTTTGGCGAGCAGTTGATGCAGTTGGTTTAGAACGTAGGTATTCTCGATGCGATCCTGCCCGGTAACATCCTTGTAACTTGCAGCGTTCATAGCGGTGACTCCTGATCGTGAAATGTTGTTTGAGGCAGGGGGCTATGAACCGTGAAAACCCGGCGGCTACGCCGCAACGCAAACGGCAAATCTCAAAAAGCAAAAGGGCGGAAGATGGTTTGGGTTTGTTCAGGGGGGGAAATGAGGCAGTGCATGGAGAAATCGCAGAAGGCAAGGGCAAACGGTCAGAGGATTAGCTTGGGTCTGAGGAGCGGCGCTCTGGCCGAGAATAAAAGCGAAATGTAGGACGCCGCCGCCTCAAGCATTAGGCGACCGCGTATTCGGTGTAGGGGCGGACGGAGGGCGGTTGAAAGCCCAACACAATCTCCGTTTTCGGAATGCCCGCTTCTTCCAATTCCCCAGCGACTCCGTGTTCTGTCCAATCTTCCTGAATCCAGATTTTGCCATTCAGGATTTCGACGTGAACGACACTGTTGTGAACCCGCCGGGATCCCTCCCACCCTTCGCGTAACACGAGGTAATTATCCGTGCGTCGGTCAAAGACTTGCCGATCACGCAGGTGCGGGTAGCGCGGGGAATTAAAAACGTGGTGCGCTAAGACGGTTTCGATGATGTCGCGGTAACAGTTTAGTTGATCCATCGCGTTACTTCCTCCGTTTGTGGGTCAAAAACGAGCAGGCGAATTTGCTCACTCTGTAAAAACTGTGCCACATGCGGCAAGCTCAAAAAGGTTTGGTAGACCTCTTCCGTGATCGCCAAATACAAGACTCGTTGCGGTTCACTTTGACGTAACAGGTACCGATACAGAAGGAGTTGCCCTAACGCATTCTCCAGGTCATCAATTCTCGAACGGCTGACAAAACTTTTGATTTCGACAGCAATGTACTCAGCGCCTTTGACCGCCGCGAGTAATCGTTCGGCACCCAAATCTACTTGCAGCGTAGAGGTTCCCCACGGTAAGGAAAGCGGATCGTCCGTAATCGTCCAGCCATCGCGTTCGAGGGCTTTGACGACGTGTGGGTGAAAGAGGTCTTTTGCTGCCATACGATCTATTATGCCAGAAAGCGCACCTCATCTGCCATCGCCAACCAACACCAAACTTGCCCAAAAGTAGGGCGTAGCAATTTCCCCGTCGCTCGTCGTCACACACTCAACTTTCAACTGCATAGGTTTGGTTGAGAACTAGCGAGAGGGGGCCTTCATCAAATTTGTGCGCTTGTCATCATTCCACACCTGCTCTGCATCCTCGTCTGATTCAAACCGCGCGCAAGCATCGCATCGTTCGATCACACCGCTTGCCGCACGCAAAACACCGGGTACACCACTGTGCAAGATTTCTTGCGGGTCTTCGCAAGGACAGACAAAGACAATCGCAGATTTCGGTTGAACCTCGCCTTGGAGTCTCCATTCAGTGAGGTGTGTTTGCGCGGCGGCTTCGGTCTCGAACTGACGCGCGAAGAAGGGACTGCTTGTCCACGTTTGGTTGCCGTAGACAAATTCAGTCTCGGAGCCAGTGGTGCGAGTGATGACGTACATCCGCTCTTCCTTTCGTTATATGGTCTGCAAAAAGTCACCCGGTTCTTCTTCCGAGAGCGCATCAGCCAGATAGCCCGTTGGGAATTGCGCTTTCAAGTGGGCCGCAACCAAGAGTCGAATGCCTTCTTGGAGCTGTCGGATTTGCGCTTCGAGTTCGGCGATCTCCGGTGCGATCTCGGCGGCAGCAGCTTGCCACAACGACTGCGCGGCACGGCACTCGTTCTGTTGCTCGGCGATCTGCGCGAGCGCGATAGGAACGTCGTACTCGGCTATCGTCCGGTATTCGTCAGCGAGGATGGTGGCATATTTGCGAAAGGCTTCGGGCCAAGTGTTGGCGTAGCGCGCTTCTTCATCAGCAGCATCGCGCAACTCGCGCCGATGGCGTTCCTGCGCTTTGTACTGACGCTCTTGCAAGTCGTTTAGTTGTTCGCGCAACTCGGCGGCTTCGGCTTGCGCAAAGCGTGCGGTATCGTGGAGATGTTGATTATTTTTGCGCATAAGCAAAGCCCTCTTTCAGTTGTTCGTTCGCGGCATCCCTTGCACGTTGCGTTTGTAACGTGCGATTTCCTTCGCACCATGAACAGCCCCCGTGATTGCGACAGCTTCTATTGTGGCGTTTGGAACCGCGATAGAGTTTCCGATGCTCTTTGCCGGAGGCGATGGCTTTGTCGAGTGGCATAGGTTACTCCCAGAGTGAAAAGCAAAGTTTGTCGGCAACCGCTTCCAGGGCGGTCTTGAGATTCGTCGCGGCTTCGAACGTGATTCCGTCAGCAATAGTTTCGCGGCGCGTAGTATGGCTGGCGTCTTGCCAGTAGACGTTTAGAAAGTGCGTCCCGTCAGCGTTTTGATAGATGGCGAATGAGGGTGGTCTTGTGTCAGGCATCGGTGATTATCTTTTCTGAAATAGTCCCACGCGCAAGGAGGGGTAGTTGGCGGCGAAACGCTCAATGGCTCGCTCGTATTCCGCCCAATTTCCACCGGCTAGGCCACAGCCAATCCCGAACGGCAACGCGACCGACGTGATGCCTTCGATCTTGCCCACCAGCATCAACGCATACTTGAATGCGCCCAGCCGATGCCGTGCGTTGTCGGTGTTGCGCGGATCGGGATTTGGCTTGCCCGGCGCAATCTGCCCGTACAAATTGATGACGGGATCGTGAACGGAAATCCGTGCGTACCGGTCGCGGTGATTAAGCTTGTCCGTGCGCTCGGCGTAGACATTGGCTTGTGGGTATTTATCGAAGATGGCTGCCGCCACGCCTTTCGCATACGTCGAAAGGCAATTCGTCTGATGGCAGATGTATTGGAAGCTGTAGTTGTCCACGGCGCGCAACAAATCGTCGTGGATGATTTCGAGATTTGACAGTGTGGACTTTGTGGTCATAGTGTCTCCTGAATGACAGGCAACAGATTACAAGCAGAATGATCAAGCACCATTCCATTTATCGTTCCAACCTCCGCGCTTCAACCAGCTTTCTCTTCAATCCCGTATGGCGTATCGGCACGCGCTTGATCGCATCAAAGAAGGCTTTCTTCTGGCCAACAAAGACGACGTGCTTCTCAGCGCGGGTCATCGCCGTGTAGACCAACGCGCGAATCAACATCCGGCTCATGGAGCTATGAATCGGAATGACCACACACGGCCACTGAGAGCCTTGCGATTTGTGGATAGTGATCGCGAAGGCATACAGCAATTGATTCCAATTGTCAGTGGGGTAGTGGACACGCTTGCCTTTCTCAAATTCGACTTCCAGCGTGTCGCCGACGGCGAGCTTCACTTCGCCAACTTCACCATTCATCACACCCAACTTGCGGTTGTTCTTGGTGTGAATCACTTTGTCGCCTGTGCGGAAGTTCAACGAGCCAGCAACCGACGTGCCGCCATCCCCGATGCCACGCAAGATGTCGTTCAGGTGATTCGTGCCGACAGTGCCTTTCTTCATCGGCACGAGACATTGAATCTGGCTGATTGGATCGTAGCCAAGCCGTTTCGGTAACGATTGGTTAATGATGAGCGGCATCATCTTCGCAATCTCCTCAGCAGACTCGATTTCGATGAAGTACGAATCCGATTTCTCTGCGCCCGGTTTCGCAAAGCGAATATCGTCATAGCGGCCTTCCCGGATCGCGGCGGCGTTGCGTGCAACCCAACTTGATTCGTCCTGCCGAAACACTTTCGTGAGCCGGATGATTGCGACCGCATTGCTTTCAATGAGGTCTTTAAGTACTTGCCCCGCATCCACCGACGCCAATTGTTCCGGGTCGCCGACGATGATGAGCCGGGTGCGCGACGTGCAGGCCAGACAAAGCTGCGCCATCATCCACGTATCCACCATCGAAAACTCATCCACGATCAGGACATCGCCGACGACCGGAAAGAGGAAATTCCAAACGTATTTCTTCACCTCGCCGCAATAGTGCATCAAGCGATGCAGCGTCTCTGCCGACCGGCCTGTCGCTTCCGCCATGCGCTGGGAAGCGCGCCCTGTCGGTGCGGCGCAATGCACCAACAAGCCTTGCTGCCGAAACAATTCGAGGATCGCATTCACCGTCGTCGTCTTGCCTGTGCCCGGATAGCCTGCCAGGATCAAAACGCCTTCGGCTGCCGCCGCGCGTACCGCTTCTTGTTGCTCATCGGAAAGTGGTTTGTTGTAGGTGCGAAGAAACGCTTCGACAGTGGCGGCTTCAATCTGTCTGCAATTCCTGCCAATGGACTTCAACCGCTCCGCGATAATCGTTTCGGTTTGGAAGGTGGCGGGAGTGAAAATGTGGTTGTCCTCGTCTCGCACCAACTCGCCGCGTGCGATCACTTCCTCCAGCGATGCTTGCACGTCCCCTGGGTTGGCGGCATAGCGGGCGCATAGTTCGGCCACCAGCTTGTCTTGTGGAAAACATGTATGGCCTTCCTTCCGGGCGCGGTCTAAGGCTTCGAGGAAACGTGTCGTGTGGGGATGAACCGGAAGGGGGGTGCGAAGCAGCGAGTAAAGCTGCAACAGCCGGGCAATGAACGCGACGGCTAAGACGGCTTTCAGCTTGTGTGGTTGTATCCGAATTCGCATGATAGCAACTCCTGATGAATAACTTTCCACGATCATTTTTTTACTGACAGTGAAAATCGGAGTCGTTATGGTCGGAAAGCTCCTGGGAATGTGCCTGGGGGAAAGTCTTGGAGGCTGATTTTTGTGCGGAAAGCGGAAACAGGTTGGACACAAGTTGAGTCTTGGCACGCAGAGGGCAAATACATTCAGGCTCATGTACAGGATTCGTGCTTTCGCTGCGTAACAAGTTGGCAGATGAAAGTGGGCGAAATCCGTTTGCGGTTGATGCGATGCTCACACATCGCGACGTAGTACTTCAGGTTCTTTTTATGTACGCCGCGAAAAGGGCGCAAAAAGTTGCGTACCGAAGTCCAACCGCCTTCACTGTTGTTGGTATGGACTTCCCGGATGGCGTCGCCGTCGTCATCACGCGCCCATTCGTGTTGGCCGTGGCAGACGGTGGCGTGGGTACGCGGCAAGTCTGCATAGCTGCGCCATTCGTCGGTGTAACACGTCGCAGTGACTTGCGTCGCAGCCGTGACGTGTTGCTGTAAGGTCGGCTTGTCCGTATGCGCAATGACGGCCAGCCGTACCTGCCCGCTTTCACGTCCACAGGTGCCGATGATCGGTGGACGATCATTCTCATAGGTGCCGTGACCTTGGCGTTTATTCGCGCGCCGCCGCGGCGGATCGTCGGGGTCGCGATGCGGCTCGCTTTTTTTCCCCCGCGTTCTGAAACATCTCGTCGGTTTCTGTCACGACATCTGAGAGCGCAGTGAGGGAGCGGGTCGCATACCCGTTAGCCTGCAAGCGCCCGCGCATCAGCAGGACAATGGTACGACTCACCCCGAGTTCTTCCGCCAAGCTTTGGCTGGTTTCGCCTTTGCACACGCCGCGAATCAACAAGATGGCATTGACAGGCAACCAACCGCTTTTTTCAAAGATGGTGCCCGTGTACACGTTGAAGACGGTGTGGCACTGGCGGCAGCGCCAATCCACTAAGCCGCGACGGGTGGTGCGGAAATGCCGCGCTTCTTCACGCGTGGCACCGCATTGCGGGCAACGTAAACCTTCGGGATGAAAGTGCTGCTCTAACCACGCAGTACTTTCACTTACGCTCAACAGATCACTGATGGGGAAAATCATGCGAAGATTTTACTCGCTGCACGCGATCTGTACATGAGCCACAATGTTTTGTTGGAAGGGAAGCGGCGAATTTTTCCGCCTTGGTCTTATGCGTTGCCGGAAAGCAGTGATTGCCCAATAAATAGGTCAGATGTAGCAATACCTTCGCCAAAAAGAAGGGGAGAGCATGAAAGAAAAGATGGCAGTCCG
>CAZWAK010000243.1:0-9173 GCA_964631865.1 uncultured Heliobacteriaceae bacterium
TCTCGCGCAAATCCTTCGCCGCGCGGCCCAACGCATCTATCACTTTGTCCTTGCCTTCCGCTGTTTCCATCGCGCGCTTAATCGTCTCGCCGCTCTGTGCGTTCGTCGCTTCCAGCGTCACTGTGTAGCTGCGTTCCAGCTTCGTGATCGTGCCAATCAACATCGCCCGCACGTTGCGCCGCTGACAGATTTCACGGCCTGTCGCCCGCGTGATTGGTTCGTCTACCGAACGGTTCATCAGCCGCAGCGTGTCGCGCGCCCGCTCTTCGGGGAAGATGTTCATGTACGGCGATTGTTCGAGCGCGACGGCCAGGGCTTGTTTCAGCGTGCCGTCCCAAATCTCTTCGCCCGTCTTGTTCTCGAAATCGGCGAGCAGCAGCGGTTCGCGTTCGGTGAAAGCAGGCGCGGCTTGGCGATTGAAGAGTAGATACGCAGCACTGGCGAGAAGCACGACCACGAACGCGCTGAGAGAAAACCGAAGCCAGTGGGCGCGGGTGTCAAGAGTTCCGACTTCAGTCGGGTTTTGCGCTGATGCAACGTACGGCCCGTCTGAAGACGGAACTCTTGACGCCTGTTCGGCAGCCTGTCCGTGCCCCGCAGGCGTTTGCAGCAGCGTAGGGGTTTCGTTGGACGTGCGCGCGGCGCGGGCTTGGTACGTGAGTTCGTCTTTCCATTCCTGTAAGTCGCGCGCGAAGTCTTGGGCGGTTTGATAGCGGGAGGCGCGGTCTTTCTGCAACGCCTTCGTCACGATGCGTTGCAGTTCGGCAGGCACGTCTGACAACGGCGTAAACTCTCGATGCAAGATCGCGCCAATCACGTCCAGCATATTCGCGCCCGCAAACGGCTGGCGTCCGGCGAGCATTTCATAGAGCACAATCCCCAAGCTGAACAAATCCGAACGCGCGTCTACCTTTTCGCCGCGCGCTTGTTCGGGTGACATATAACTCGCGGTTCCCATCACGGTTCCCGCTTCGGTCGTGTGCGAAGCCGCAGCAGGCAGCGCGAGTGTTGGATCATCTTCGCCCAAGCGGGCTGGCGCACCACTACTTTTGCGCTCGGTCAGCTTGGCGAGACCAAAGTCCAACACCTTTACAATGCCATCGTTGCGCAGCATCACGTTTTCCGGCTTGATGTCGCGGTGAATGATGTTGGCATTGTGTGCGGCGGCGAGCGCGTGCGCAATTTGCAGCGCGATATCTACGGCTTCGGCTTGCGGGAGTGGCTGTTGCAAGAGTGTCCGCAACGTCTGCCCGGCAATGAATTCTGTCGTGATGAAATGCGTGCCATTGGTCGCGCCGATTTCGTAGATCGTGAGGATGTTCGGATGATTCAGCGCGGAGGTGGCTTGCGCTTCCTGCTCGAAGCGGCGCAAGCGTTCCGCATCGCGCGTGAATTCGGCGGGCAGCAATTTCAGCGCAACCTTACGCTTCAAACGTTCGTCTTCAGCCAGGTAAACTTCGCCCATACCGCCCTTGCCGAGCGGAGCGGCAATTTGATAATGCCCGAACCGTGTGCCCGTCGTGATCGTCATGGCGCGTAAACCTGTGGCTTGTGGTAAATCGCGCGCCAGTGTAGCATCGCGCACCCAGTTTGGCTATTGCCCGAAGTGGATTAGAATGGCGGCGCGGCAAATCCAATATGGACTCAAAATCACCCATGAAATGCTTTCTTCGCGTTGCCTTAATAACGCTATTCGCGCTTGCGATTGTCACATCAACTTCTCAAGCACAAACCGGAACCATCACGGGCGTCGTCGTGGATGCGACAAGTGCTGTGATCCCAAAAGCAGACGTAGTGTTGAGCGGCACGAATAATTTTCGCCGCGCGACAACCACCGATGGACAAGGCCGCTTTGCCTTCGACCAACTGCCGCTCGGCAATTACGAATTGCAGTTGCGCGCGACGGGCTTTGCGCCGACGATGAAGCCTGTCAACTTGAGCAATGGCAATTCCGAATCGCTGCGTATCGAATTGCCGTTGGCGGTGAGTCGTGAAGGCGGCGAAGTGGTCAGCACGTTGTCGTCCGAATTCCTGACCACGCGCCAGGCGACTGTCATCACGACCTTCACGCCCAAACAAATCCAACAAGCGGCCGCGCAAACCGTAGATGATTTGCTGCGCCAAGTGCCCGGCTTCAGCAACTTTCGTCGTTCGAGTTCGATTGTGGCGAACCCGACGGCACAAGGCGTGAGCTTGCGCGGTGCGGGCGCAAGCGGCGCGAGTCGCACGCTGGTCTTAGCCGATGGCATTCCGTTGAATGACCAATTCGGCGGCTGGGTCTATTGGGATCGCATTCCGCGCGAGGCGATTCAAAGCATCGAAGTCGAACGCGGCGGCGCATCGCATTTGTACGGCTCCGACGCGCTCAGCGGCATCATCAGTTTGAATACGCGCAATGCGACTGCGCCGACGATCAGCGCCTCGGCGAGCTATGGCAATTTGCAGACGGGCGATGTTTCGTTCTTCGCGGGCCATCGCTTCGGCAAGCTGAATCTGGCGACGTACGGCGAGGCGTATCGCACGGACGGTTACTTCCTCATCGCGCCCGAAACGCGCGGCACAGCGGACACGCGCGCGGCGTCGGAGCATCGCACGTTGACCATGCGCACGGGAATTGATTTCGACGCGAACAATGCACTGTTTGTGCGCGGCTCGTTGTATGACCAAGACCGCAAGAACGGCACCGTGTTGCAAGTGAACGACACCAAAACCGAAGCGCTCGCGGTCGGCGGCAAGCTGCAAACGCCGGACAAGAGCAGTTGGACGGTTTCGCTCTACGGCAATCAGCAACGCTATCATCAATCGTTCACGGCGGTCGCGGCGAATCGCAATGCGGAAACGTTGACGCGGTTGCAAGCGACGCCCTCGCGCGATGTCGGCGCGCGTTTGAATTGGGCGCACGCGACGAACGGCAAGCACACGTTGTTCGCCGGATTTGAAGTACGCGGCGTGCGCGGGACGAGCGATGAAATCGTTTACGCCAACAATCGTGCGACGACGTTTGTGAGCGCGGGCGGACGGCAACGACGGCTCGGCTTTTTTGCGCAGGATTATTTGTCGCTCGGTCAGCGTTGGGCGCTCGCAATCAGCGGACGCTACGATCAATGGCGCGATTCGTCGGCGGCATCGGTGTCGCGTTCGTTGACGACCGGCGCGATCACGCCAACGTTTTTTGCCGCCCGAACGGCAAGCGCGTTCAGCCCGCGCGTGGCGTTGCTCTTCAAACCTGCGGCAGGCGTGGAGCTTCGCGCATCGGGCTATCGCGCGTTTCGTGCGCCGACGCTGAACGAGTTGTATCGCGGCTTTCGCGTCGGCGACACACAAACAAACGCGAACGCGAACTTGAATGCAGAACGCTTGACGGGCGGCGAACTCGGCGCGAGTTGGGCGATGAACGCTAAATTGACTTCACGACTGACGGGTTATTACACGGAAATCGTCAACCCGATTGCGAACTTCACGGTGTCGGTGACGCCGACGCTGATTACGCGCCAACGTCGCAACCTCGGTCGCACGCGCTCATCGGGCCTCGAAGCCGAAGTCGAAATGAAAGTCACGGAGCAAGTGCGCTTTTCGAGCGGCTATTTGTTCGCCGACGCCATCGTCAAACGCGCGCCGCAGGATGTGCGGTTGGAAGGCTTGCTGATCCCGCAAGTGCCGCGCCATCAATTCACGATGCAGGTCAGTTACTTCAATCCGAGCGTCATCAACGCCGCGCTACAATTTCGCGCCTCGGGCAAGCAATTCGACGACGACCAAAATTTATTGCCGCTCGGCAGCTATGCGCTGATTGATGCAACGATTTCGCGTTCGTTGGGGAAATACTGCGAGGCGTTTTTTGCTGTGCAGAATTTGTTGGATGAGCGCGTGGTCGTGGGACGCACACCACTCGAAACCTTTGGCATGCCCCGTATGATTCGCGGCGGCTTGCGCATTCGACTGGAACGGTAACCGCGAAAAGAGGCGTCAAGAGTTCAAGCTTCAGCTTGTTTGTTTGCAAAAAGAAAACCAAGCTGAAGCTTGAACTCTTGACGCCTCTCGCTGTGCGGTCATTTGCTCTTGAACCCGCCGCCTTTAACTAAGCTCACCGATAGTATTTTTCATATTGCGCGAGCAATTGCAGCAGCTTTGTTTTCTTCGGACTCGTCACCTTCGCCACGCTCGCCCGCAGCTTCGCAATCGCGGCCAACGCATCTTTGCGCAGTTGCTGATCGGCTTTGGAATTGCCTTTGGGCACAGCGACGTGCTTCATCTGTTCGTTGATGCCTTGCACCGATTGAATCAAATCGTCCAACGCTTCATTCGCGTGTTTGCCGCTCGGATAAAGTTGCAGGTAGCGACCTTTCGTGTCGGTCATGTACATCGTGGCGCAGGTGTCATCGTCTTCGCATTCGCCGGGCAACGGCAACGTCGCGGCTTCCCACGCAATCGTGTCGCCGAAGGGCAAATCGGCGTATTTCTTTTGCAAATTCCACAGCAGTTCGGCTTTGACCAACCACAATCCGCCCGGCTCGCTGTAAACGGCATTGGCTTGATGGGCTTTGATGAAGCGTTGGTAATCGGGCTGTTGTTGCTTGTCCACTTCGATGTTCATGAGCGATTTTTGCAACGCGACCCAGTGCCACAATTCCAATTCGGCGAGCATTGCGCGGTCGGTGACTTCAGTTGTCGCGGTCACCAACCAGCGCGTCAAATCAGCCCATTCGGCGAAGCTCGTCGAATCGGATTTGATTTTCGCAGCAGCGATGGTTTTGTAAATCTCGCCTTTGCGCGCCTCGTCAAAGCGCGTCAGAAAGCTGCCAAAGACCCAACCGTCTTTGCCACCGGGCAACGCGACGTGATACCAGAAATCTTTTTTGCCGCCGACAGTGGCTTCGCGCTGCTCGCTGTCCACTTGCCGCAGCATCGTGCCGATGGGCAGACGTGCGACTTCCTCGCCCGTCGTGGCCGCTGTCGTGCGCGCACGCACGCCAGACGCATTGGTGATCCATTGTTGATTAGCTTGGGCGAAAGCTGTGAGCGTAGAAAAAAGAAGGGCCAGGATAAATATCGTCTGTCTCATAAAATCAAGTGATGAGGAGTAGACGGGAGTCGGTAGACGGTGGTCAGCAATAGATCGTTTCGAGTTTTGCAGTACTACTGTCTACTGTCTACCGACTCCCGTCTACTCGCACTTAAAATTCCAGCTTCTTCAAATACTCCATGCTGATCTTGATGCTTTCCAGCGGCGACATCGTGGAGCTGTCCTGTTCGACGAAGAAATGCTTCACACCGGCTTGTTTGTTTTTGGCGAAGATGCGTTTGAAGTCTACGTTGCCGCGTCCCAACTCAACGGTGACTTCCTTCGTGTTGCGATTCATGTCTTTGACGTGGAAGCTGATGAAACGTCCGGGATGTTTAGCGAAATATTCCAACGGGTCTTTGCCCGCGTGCGTGATCCAGCCGAGATCGAGTTCAATCTTGACCAGATTTTTGTCGCATTCGGCGAGCATCAAATCCATCGGCAACTTGCCTTCGAGTTCCTGAAATTCAAAATCGTGGTTGTGATAGCCAAGCTGAATGCCCGCCGCGCGACACATCTCGCCCGCACGGTTCAGAATGCCACAGACTTTTTTGTAATCGTCCAGCGTCTTGCGTTCGTTTGGCATCAGGTATGGGCAGATCAGAATTTTGTGCCCAACGGCCTTTGCCGTATCAATCGTCTTGTTGAGGTCTTTGTCGAAGGCAGCGATGGGGAAATGCGCGGACGGCGCGGTCACGCCCAAATTGCCGAGCAACGTTTTGACTTCCTGCGGGCTTTTGTTGTTGTAGCCCGCGAATTCAAATTCTTTGTAGCCGAGCGCGGCGACGGCTTTCAGCGTGCCTTCGAAATCTTTGGCCATCTCGGCGCGCACCGTGTAAAGCTGAATGCCGACGGTTTTGATCTTTTTGGCAAAGACTGGTTCGGGCAAATTGGGCGCGGCGCTGCCGACGGTAGCAACGGCAGCGGTTTGTAAAAAGTGGCGACGGGTAATCACTTGTATCTTCCTCCTATAAATTATGCAGAGTTGTAAGCACAGGGGTCGCCGACTAAGCTACTGCCTGACGACGCGGAATGCAACATTGCAAAGCAAAATTTGGAATGCTAGATTGCCACTGATTTCACGCAATTCGATGTCACAACCGAAAAAGAAAGGGACGCGGCATGCTCCGACAAATTACTTCCACGCATAAAACCTGGGCGACGGTTCCGTTGCGTCTGGCCCTGGGTTTGATTTTCATCGCCCACGGCGCACAAAAAGTATTCGGCGCGTTTGGCGGCAGAGGCTTGAGCGCCTTTGTCAACGCGCCTGCGCCGCTGGGACTGTGGCCGTCGTGGCTGTGGATGGGCACGGCGGCGTTTTCCGAATTGCTCGGCGGCGTGCTCGTGCTGCTCGGTTTGTTCACGCGCGTCGGCGCGGCAGCGATTGCGGCGGTGATGCTCGTCGCGATTTTCGGTGTGCATCGCAATTCGTTTTTTGTCAATCAGGGCGGGATGGAATTTGCATTGATCAATCTTTGTGTGGCCATCGCGCTGTTGTATCTGGGCGGCGGCAAGCTGTCGGTGGACGCGAATTTGCGGATGTAAAATTGTGTGACCCGAAACGGTATGGAAATTTTCATTTCCCAGTTGCCATTTTTGATTTTTCATTTTTCATCGGCGCGGCGCGTTCCCCGCAAGCAATGACAAATGAAAACTGATAAATGGGAAAGGGGAAATGAAGAGTTAAGGGAGGTTGATCCGCTTCGATACGCTACATGAACATACGCTTCAAACCCTTGCTGGGCGGGCTTGCGACGTGGCTCGTGCCTTCTGCTGCCGAAATTATGGCACGCCGCAATCAACCGCGCGTGACTGCCGGGTATTATTACGAAGTTTGGTTGCGACACGTTTGCACAGCGGCGCATTTTCAATGCTGGAACGCGCCAGGCACAGTGCTGGAAATCGGGCCGGGCGCGACGTTGGGCACGGGGCTGGCGGCTTTGTTGTCGGGCATTCAGCGTTACATCGCCTTCGATGCGAGCGCTCCATTGAGGCACGAATTCAACGAGCCATTGGTGCAGGATTTGGTCACGCTCTTTCGCCAACGTCCGAACTTCGCGCCGTCGGATCGCATCCTGCCCGCGACGTTGTTTCCCAGTGAACTGTTTCCCAGTGAACAATTGGCCGAGACGCTGTCCGATGAAAGCGTCGCGCACATCACGCGCTCGCTGCAAAAGCGCAACGACCTGGTTTGGTGTTTGAATGATCCCGCTTCCCTGCCCGCCAATGCGGTGGATTATCTGTTCTCGCATTCGGTGCTTGAGCATGTCGAAGACCTCGCCGCGATGTATCAAGCGATGTGGCGCTGGCTGCGACCGGGCGGGACGATGACGCACAGCATTGATTTTTCGTCGCACGGCACAAGCCCTTTGTGGAACGGGCATTGGACTGTACACGATGCGGTGTGGCAAATGATGCGCGGCAAGCGCCGCTACTTTCTCAATCGCGAACCGGCTTCGACGCATCAACGGCTCTTGGCGCAGGCGGGCTTCGAGTGCAAAATATTTCACGCCACATCGCTTACGTCGGCGCTACGACAAAAGGATTTGGCACCGCGCTTTCGACAACTTTCAGAGTCCGATTTGACCACCGTGGCGGCCTTCATCGTCGCACGCAAACCGTTGGCAGAACCACTATGAAACAATCCATTCTAACTCGTCGCAACTTCCTCAAAACCTCCGGCGTCGCGGTCACGACGGCGCTGTCGTATTCCAAAGTCCTCGGCGCGAATGATCGCATTCGACTCGGCGCAATGGGCACGGGCGGGCGCTGCCAAAAGGCTATGATGAAATACAGCCTGATGCAGCCCGACACCGAGATGGTGGCGGTCTGCGATGTCTATGAGCCGCGCATTTTGGAAGCTCTCGAAATCGCACCGCAAGCCAAGCAGCATCGAGACTATCGCGCGCTGCTCGACGACAAAACGATTGACGCCGTCTTGATCGGCAGCCCCGATCACTGGCATGCGAAGATGACGACCGATGCCGTCAGCGCGGGCAAAGACGTCTATGTCGAAAAGCCCGTCACGCACACGCTGGAAGAAGGCGCACCGCTCATCAAAGCCGTCGAAGCGTCCAAGCGCGTCGTGCAAACCGGCACACAACAACGAAGCTGGGAACATTACCTCATCGGCAAGCAACTCGTAGACGCGGGCAAGCTCGGCGACATCACGTTCATTCGCGCGTGGTGGTTTCAGAACTATGCTGTGCGAGCCTTGCCGAAACGCTACGACGTGACGAAGCTCGACCGCAAAGCGTGGCTCGGCAAAGCGCCAGATCAGGACGTGAACGCGCTGAAATATTCGACGTGGCGCTGGTTCTGGGATTTCGGCGGCGGCGCGCTGACCGATTTGATGTCGCACTGGATTGACGTTGTGCATTGGTACACGGAATCGCCCGCGCCCGTGTCGGCAACCACGGTCGGCAGCAATTACATTTTGAAAGACCTCCAATGCCCGGACACGATTACGTGTGTGTTGGAATATCCGAAGAATTTCAGCGTGACCTATCACGGCCAGATGGCGTCGAGCATTGACGATGGCGGGATGGAAATTCGCGGCACAAAAGCAACAATGAAACTGGATCGGGATCATCTCGCGATTTACCCGGAAGGCGGGCAATTGATCGGCAAGCTCGGCGAAGTGCAGCCGGAAATCTTGATTCGTTCGCGCGCCGACGGCACGATTGCGCACGTCCGCAACTTCCTCGATTGCGTAAAGAGCCGCAAGACGCCGACCGCCGACATTCGCGTTGCGGTGGATTGCGCGCGCGCCGCCCACATTGGCAACCTCGCGCTCAAGCAAGATCGTAAGGTGAAATGGAACGCGAAGACCGAGCGCGTCGAAAGCTAACGAAGAAGTTGTCGCGGCTTGATTAGAAAGGTATGCGATGGTGAAAGTAACCTTCTCTTTCGTCTTCCTGTGTAGTTTGTCACTATGTTTCGCTTGTGTGCGATCAAGCGTGGTCACATCGAATACTGTGGCACAACCTCAACCAAGCATAAATTCTCAAGCTCCTGCCTTCGAGACTATCGAGAAAAAATATTTTAGCTGTTTTATAGCAATACTGTGGACATTTTTTAGGTAAACGCAAAATGAAATGAGTCGTGAGAC
>CAZWAK010000244.1:0-9019 GCA_964631865.1 uncultured Heliobacteriaceae bacterium
GAGTTGGAGCGCGATTTTCTGGTGACAGGGTGGGCAACTCCACGCGAAGACATTCCCGCGAAAGTCTATGGAACCGTACACCAATTCGGGTTCGGTTTGGCAAACCGGGCATGTAGTCATGAGCGTTCCTCAGCGCGCTGATAGAACGCGCGCATTTCGTCGTACTCGAGTTGGAATTGTGGTTCAGTTGGGCAAATGACAAGCGTGCGGTCGCCCTCGGCATAGGTGAAAATCCTGCGGTTCTCCCGATGCACCCAAACACCGAAATAATCCGCGTCCTGCCACGTCGGGTGTGGCTCCCAGCCTGCGGGCAAATGCGCGTCATAGAAGTTGGCGTTTCTACGTCGCAGCCCCAATTGTTGGTCCGCATCAATGTCGCGGAAAACGGTGTTGCCATTTTTGTTGGTTTCGTCCGCGCCAGTGGAGATTTGCGCACGATACCGACGGTAATTCAGGAGATGCTGGACGATTTCTGCTTGAGGTTTCTCTTGCGCCTTTGCCCAGTACCATTTGCCATACGCTTCGCCCGCTTTGCGGCGAAGCTCCCATTTCGTGAAGGGAGTTTCTGTGAGGGTGTTGGTCATAGTGGTTGCGTGGGAGGGCGAGGGGGTTTCGTCTATACCAGATCGCGAATGTCTTTTCCGTCGAGTGTGCCGTCCTGGTAATTCACCAGGACGGCCTCGCGCAGTTCTTCGTCTTCCTCATCTTCGAAGATCTGAATCGAAATCGAAGCCAATAACTCTTCGCATTGCGCGCGGGTTAAGCGGGCGATGACGTCTTCGATGCTCTCGTTTTCCCAATCGGCGACATACTCATTGAGGTGTTGGAGGAAGTCGGCTCGGAATGCATGCTGGTCATAGTCGAAGGAGCAATTCACCGCATCCTTGATGTAGCTACGTGCGATTGGCTCTGTATGCTTGGGATTGCTGATGCCAGTGTCTTTGATCGCGGAGTACAAGTCTTCTTCCGTCAATCCTGTATTTGGGATCAGCACGCCGCAATGATGACGGAGAAACTCCGTGAACTCGGCGGTCGTGAGGCTGTCCAACAGTTCGCGGAGCTTACTCCCCTTGATGATGATGTCAGCTTGGAGCGCGGTTTGGATGTCCATATCAGTTTTCTTCTTGGGAGACGTTGTTTTCTGACATACCCTCTTTCCGCTCTTTTCCTTCAGAACAAACTGAGTTGATGCTCGTCCACGAACTTCGGTTTTGCTCGCTTCTTCGGTGACTTGGTCAGGGCAAAATCGCTGAACGGTAGAACAGATTCCACCTGCGTCGTTGTTGCCCCAGGCAACTCTGTCTCAGTGGCAGGAAGCGTTGTCACCACCGGTTCGATGATGCTACTGGTTGGTGACGTAATGGCTATGGTTGCAGTTGTCGGTTCGCCTTCCACAAAGAAGGGGGTCAGTGAATTCTCAGTCGGAGCCGCCAGCGCCAATTCGTTGGTTTCCGCCACTGTCATTGGCTCAACTTCCCGGATTTCGATTTCCGTCGGCACGTTCCATTCTTCTTCGACTGCTTCGATGGAGGTGGGAACTGTCGCGTCTTGCCTTGTTGCCTCTTCGGACAAGGCCATAAATTCTTTGGCCTCACCTTCATTGTTATCTGCCGTCAATTCAGCATTCAACGCCGCCAGTTTGAGTTGTAATGTCCGGTACGTTTCCGCGTGTCCCCACCCGCGCGCCAATTCTTCTTCGCCTTTAGCGATTTCACTTGTTAGGCGGCGGATGTCTTTTTGCTCGTCTTGCAAGGTCTCCTGTAGGGTTTCACCGACATGCTCAATCGTATGCTTGACCGACCACTTCACAGGCATCTCCCATTCCAACTCCTCGCTCTCACCAATGGATTGTAGAGTGAGCGAATGACGATCCGAGTGATGCCAGGCCGAGAGGGAAAACCGTAAGCCAAAAGCTTCGGCGAGCTTCACCTCGACACGTTCATTCCGGCGTGCCGATAAGGCCTGCGCGATCTCTGCCTGCGCGGCGAAGAAGCTCTTGAGGTCTTTTGGATCAAGCGTAATCCGGTGGTCATTTTTGAATGCCACGAGCGGATGGTTCTGGTGTGACTTCCAATGGGCAAGCAATTGTTGCAATGTGGCCTCTCGCTTGCTCGCGTAGGTAAGTGATCTCCTGCGACCCTGTGTCGTATACCGCAACTCATTGCGATTCCCTTCCCACGATGAATAGACTCGCTCCAAGCGCGCCAACTCCGTCTCTGTGGCAACTTTTTCCAGGATGCGTGGATTGCCCGACGCAATCGCTTTGATCTGCGCCGCATCGAGCACTACGTCACTGACATCCTCGGCGGTGCGCGCCGTCACCACCGGAGCCATCAATTGGCTGATCGAACGCACCTTGTTTTCCAAAATGCCCCAGGTATAGGCATCAAACGAATTCTCGGTCACATAGACAAAGATATGGATCGCCTTGAATTGATTGCCGGGTCGCAACCCGCGCCAATTCCGCTGGTCAATGTCCGTCGGTCGCCAGGGTGAATCCAGATGGTGAATCGCAATTACTTTGTCCTGCGCATTCATCCCAACCCCGCATTTTGAGGTTGAACCGACCAAGACCCGAATCTCGCCTGTCTTCATCCGCCCAAACAATTTGGCCTTGTCTGCTGCGGTTTTGGCCTCATGAATAAACGCAATCTCCGCGCGCGGAATCCCTCGCTGTACCAGTTTCTGCCGTAGCCCTTCGTAAAAGCTGGTATGGAGCAACGCTTCCTGAATTTCCTCAGCGGTGTCATCTGCCAATTCGGTTTCTGTTACCGCTTCCGGCTCTTTCAATTCTCTGGGCCGTGGTGTCCCAATGTCGCAGAAAATGAGTTGCGTTCCCTTCTCTGCTTCGTATTGCTGGTAGATTGCGGCAACCTTCTCCGCGCAGGTTTTCATCTTGCTGTCTTTGGTTTCTACCAAATGAGGCTTGTACAATCGCACGTCCAACGCGGCTTTGCGCCCATCCGTCGTGATGAGCAGCATGTTGTCTTTCTCTGGCGTGCGTGGGTCTAATTTCGCCGCACGCTCCGCCAATTTGCCGATGATGTCTTTGAGTTCTGGGGATTGCGGAATGGTTACGATTTCCGGCTTCCCCCCAATGATGGATGGTCGCTCCAACTGCAATTGGTCAGAGGTTTTGATGTCTAACGTCTGACTCCAAAACGCCCGCAATTCCGGCAAATCTGTAAACTTGCTCAACCGCGTGACCATGCGAAAGCCGGAACAATCCGGCTTCATTTCCAGGGTTTCCGATGTTTCCGCATACGTCTGCACCCACGCATCAAAATGCGCAATCTCCATTTCCTTCATCGCATCCAACTGCAAATAGCGCTGGAAGGTGTATGCCTCCACAATCGAATTGCTCACGGGCGTTGCGGTCAAGAAGAGGATTTTGCCGCTCGCTTTGCGCAGATGTTGCGTCTTCAAATACAAATCGAAGGCGCGTTGTGAATTCGTGTTCGGCATTCCGGCCACGCGCGTGCATTTTGTCGTGAAACCGAGATTCTTGAAGTAATGCGCTTCGTCCAGAATCAGGAAATCAATGCCCGTTTCTTCAAAGGTGATAGTGCGTTTGTCATCTCGTTTGATTTCACTCTCAATCGTTTTGAGCTTGGCTTGCAAGGTGTTGATCGTGCGCTTGATTTGTTTCGGTGTCTTGCCGCCTTCCTCGCGCAAATAATCTTCCAGTTCTTGTAACTCCGCGACGATATGCTCTCGAATTGTCTCTGGCTTCATCGGCAACAGCGTGAGCGCAGTAAACGGCAAAATCAGCAAGTCAAAATCGCTCGTTGCAATCCGCGCCAGCAACTTTGCGCGCTGCTTCGCCGACAAGCTTTCTTTGTCTGGCGCATACACCTTCATCCCCGGATAGAACATCCGTGCCTCTTCGGCCCACTGTTTTGTCAACCCATTCGGAACGACCACTACAGGCTTTTTCGCCAGCCCCAGCCGTCGCATTTCCATCGCGGCCATGATCGCCTCACCCGTCTTCCCGGCCCCGCCTTCATGCGCCGCCAACGCGGCCTCGGACAAGATAATCCGCCACGTCATGTCCTTCTGGTGTGAGCGCGGTTTGACCTGTAACGAAAGCCCTGGCAACGTCAAATGCGAACCATCAAAATTAGGCTCCACGAAGTTGTTATGCGTTTCGTTATAGATCGTTTCCAGCTCGGTGACGCGCGTCGAATCCTTTGGTAACCAGTCGCGGAACTTCAACTTTAATTCGGCCAGTTTCGCCTGGGCGGCAATCGTTTCGGTTTGGTTGAGGACGTAGCGCTCTGGATTGGTCCGCTTGTCCATCACGCGCGGCGTGCGCAGATTCAGTCCGTTCTCCAGCAGATCCAAAGCATTCATCCGGTTCGTGCCCCAAGTCTTTGTCGCTTCCACCGAATAGGCGTTGGTATGGGACAAAGTCCACGTTCCCATCGCTGGGAAATAGCGCACGACAACTTCCGTATCGAGCACTTCTTTGACAAATTCCTCAATCACATTCGGAGGAATCCAGGGTGAACCCAATTTCGCCCCAATTTCGCGCCACGCAATCCACGCCGGTATGGCTTTTTCTAAGGCCGTGATCGCACGCTGCTGTTCGGGAGTCGGCTTCGGATGCTGCCGTTTGTACTGTTGGAATTTCTGGCGCACATTGCCCGCCAGAAACGTTTCGGCCAATTCCAACTCGCCCTTAGCAGTCTCGTAAATCCGTTCTGCCAACGCCGTCAGAATTTCTGCCTCGGAGCGGTCGAGCAACCTCGTGAGAAAGTCCAGCTTGATTCGGCCATACCGATTCAAGCACAACGACAGCGCCTCCATCGGCGTGAGGTTTTCCTGTTGCTCCGCTTCCCCGCGAATCGTTTGTCCAGTGAAGAGCGCCGACGGCGCGAATGTATCTGGCTCTTCCAACGCGCTCAACAACCCCACGCACGGATGATCGCTTTCCAAACGTCGCCCATTGGCCTTGGCATTGATGGCTCCATAGGTTTGCCGAAACTCGTCGTATAGTTCTTGCAGTCTGGCCCGCGTGCCTTCGGCAAAGCTGTTCCTGGCTTGTTCGTCTAATAAGGCTTTGGCTTGGTGGTAAACCGCTGCGATCAGTTCGGTGAATCGCTTGTCCCGCAACGGTTCTTTGACCAGTCCTTCTGTCGGCGGTGGCGCGGGTTTGTCTTCTTCTTCGCCCCTGGGCTTGTTCGCCACATACTGAAACGCATCCGTCGGGAGTTGCTGCGTCAGAATATCGGTGAGCGTTGCGCCCAACTCGCGGTCGGCAAACGGCTCCACCGTGAAATCTCGCATGTAATGCTGCCCGACCTTTGTGGTGGGCGTTCCCGCAATCAACTCCGGCTGTGCAACAATCCGTTGATTGAGGAAGATGTTTCGGTGTGTTATCCACTCCGCCTGCCCCACTCGAACCCAATCCGGGTAGTCCTCATCCTTTGCGTAATACTGTGCCGTGCGCTCTTCGTCCGTTTTCTTGCGTAAAATGATGATGTCGGTCACAACCTCCGTTCCGGCATTTTGCTGAAAGGCAGTGCTGGGCAATCGGGTGAGCGCAAGCAGTTCCGTGTTTTCGGCCAGAAATTTCCGTACCTGGGTTTCGGCCTTGTCCAGTGTAAAGCGCGACGTGATGAAGGCGATGATGCCGCCCGGCTTGGCCAATTGCACTGCGCGCGCAAAGTAGTAATCGTGCAGGCTTTGCTTCAGGTATTTCGGCTTGATGAATTCCGGGTCTACAACTTTGATCCCCGCAAAGGGGACGTTGGAAATAATCAAATCAAAGCTGTTGGGAGGGAGGTAACACTCTTCGAGCTTTTGCTGATAGATGAAGCATTCCGAGTACAATTGCTCCATCACTCGGCAACTCAACGCATCCATTTCCACGACGCTGATTTTGCTGTGCGCGCGTAGTTCAGCAGGCATCATCCCGATGAAGTTCCCGGCCCCGCCTGCCGGTTCCAGAATCCGCAACGGTTGCTCTTTGGTTGATCGCAACCCAAATTGTAACAAGGCGTCATACATCGCCTTGATGATTGGCAACGAGGTGTAATGGGCATTCAGAATGGAATCCTCGACCGAAAGCTGCTCCGCTTTGTCGAGAATTGCAGCCAGGCTGTCATGCGCTTTCGTGTCGTGATGATTGCCGTCGGGAAAAGCCTGTTTATGCACCTGCGAGTCGCCCCAGCCCGTGTAATACGACAGTGTTTGCAGTTGCTCCCATGTCGGTTCGTTCCGGGTTTGCTCTAGTTCTTTTAGCGTCGCTAACGCCGCAAGATTGGCTTTGTAGCGAGCGGTTGCGCCGGTAAAGACGAGCGCATGCTCATCGGGAAAGGAAAAGCGAAATTCTGTGGTCATTGTGAGGTGTGAGGTTGAAAACGAAAAAGCGCGGCTGGTGACCGCGCTTCATTGGGGGCTGGGTTATTTGGGGAATTAGCTCAGGTAGCCGTCAATTCGTGCGGCCCAGAGCATGAGCAAGATCAGATAGACCAGAAGCCCCGCAATTACCGCGTACTTGAAGATCATCGGAATCAATTGGGGCCAAGTCAGCGGACGTTTGCCGGTTTCAGAAACGACATAGGTTGGTTGCATTCGTGATTCTCCTATTGAAAGCAAACAGTGAAGATGATGGCTTCGATGGCTTCGACGTTTGGCGTCTCACCCAACTCCCATTCCGCTTCTATCAATTCACTCGCCGTTCTACATCGTTGCAGGCATAGCTGCCGTTGCTGCGCTTCGTAGTCAACAAGCATCTGCTCCAACTCTTCATAGGCATCGAGGTCGGGAGGAATTTCCGCGCTGCTGTCGGGGAGGGGGGTGAGAATGAGTTCAAGTTTTCCGCCAAGTTTTGCCATCACGATCTCCGTCGCTTTTGGTTTTCGGTCGTTTCTGGCGATGGCAAGAATCGTGCCGATGTCAGTCAATCGTCTTCAATTCGATCTCATGTTCGCAATTCTCTTTGTCCACATATTTCACCTGTAGCGCCTTGCAGAGAAACCCTCCCGTAGAAAAGATGGGTTTGATCGAGATGATGGTATTCTCATGTCCAATCGCGTACCGAACATCCGACCAGCGAAAATCCTCCGGCACCGCATTCCCAATCAGCGTGCGCAATGCATCGGAAATCGAATCCCGAAACGAATTCTCGATTTCGTCATAGCTAAAGTCGTCTGGGGTTGGATCAAAGGCCAGCCAGGGCCAACCAGATCGCAGAAACTCTTCTGGCGTCAATCCCGTGAACAAGAAGTCGGTGTCTTGCAGATGCCAATTGTTGGCTTCGTGTAACACAAACACTTCCCCACTGACCGGCTGCCACTCAGTTGGAAGCGCCCCGTCACTGCTCAATCCCCATTCACCAGGCTCCACAATATTTCCAAACTTCTCATGCGCTGCGCCAAGCTTCCAGTACAGTTGTTTGATTTCCAAGCGGCTCACATCGGCCCGCGTCACGGTATAGCACGCTCCCAACAATGGCTGGAAGCCGCGAATTCCCTGCTGGCTATACCTTCTGGTTTCGCCAGGTCCCAGCGCAACGATTTCAGTTTCCACCAAGCGGGGTGGATCGCTGTAAGCAAATGCACATAGTTTTCCGTCATTGCCTACCTCATCGGCGTTCGAAATGCTTTCATCCAATGGCACTACTTCGGTCGCGGTGAAGTAGGCCGCTCGTTGGCGATAACTCTCGTTCGTCGAGAGAAATTTGTCGAAGGGGCCTATCGGAAGGTCTGCCAACGATTGCCGGTCGAAAAAGTCTTCGAGGGCGCGTGTCACCGCCGCATTGAAATCGGTCAGCTTCTGATTCTCAATGAAGCCATTGCGGGTTGGCGATTTGGTGTCCAGTGAGCAACCTTGTCGCACGTCGTACCAAAGGTAGAAGGAATGGAGTTTCTTGCCGTCAAGGGTGGGCTGATACGAGATTCGTTGCCCGTACCAATTGACGCCCGTCGGTCGTTCACTTTTCTCCCCATAACCGATCCAGCAGGAATTCCCAAAGATTTCTGTCTCGCACAGGAATGTCTCAAAACTGTTCTTCGGATCAAAAGGTGGATTGACCTTTTTGCCGTTGTGCAAAACATTCACGTAGTCGGCATAGCCCGTCGCAAGGTTTAGGCCTTTGAGGCGTCCGTTGTAATGCCAAAACAGTTCCTGCACGATCTCATTGAATTTGGTCGTCACTGTTGCGATGAGCCTGAAACCCTTCTGAGGGTTGGAGGACGTCACGCGCTCCAACCAGCCGGCTGCATATTCGTGATCGTCCCACCAGCGCTTCGTGTCAATCTCAACTTTCCAACCGCCGGACTCAATCGTGACTTCTGACACTTGTTCATGTGCAAGCAGGGCATGCAGGCCGAGTCCCATTGGATGTTGATTGGTCTGAACAGTTTCATCCCAGCCTGATTCGCCAATTTTGATCAACGCGATCAAATCGTCCTGATCCTGCAGACCGTGTCCGTCGTCTTCGTAAGCAAAGACGGTTTTGTTCGTCGTGTTGATGTTGACAGTCGTCGCTTGTGCGCGCTGCGAGTTCTGTAGCAATTCCGCCAGAATCTCGCTAACACTGCCATTGAACGCGCGCTTGATGGCGGCGCGTACGCCCGTGAGGTTGATGAGTGTGTTGGTCATAAGTATGTGAGTTACACGGTTGGCTGGAAACAAAAATGGAGCCTGGAAATGTACTGACTTCGCTCAATACACCTCAACCATTCCCACTCTTTTTTCTTCGCAGGTTTCTGTATGCTGTTTGGATCATCATAAATCGAAGAGGCTTCCCTGCACGCCCAAAAACGGCGTAACGGAAAAATCTATTGCTGGAAGTGATGGTTCCGTTTCGTGTAGGCTCGTGGGAGACGAAGGGAAGGTAGCTTTTGAAAAGTTGCGCAATGTTCTCTTCTGGGTGAATCAAAATCAGAATTTGTTGTTTGATGATTTCGATGAGCCTCGTTACTTCGACAAACAGAGGCGAGTCAGGTTGGTTGAGTTCCCGCTCCAGCCAGCGATGATATGCGCGTTCATCCATTTGATCGGCAGGCAG
>CAZWAK010000245.1:0-8752 GCA_964631865.1 uncultured Heliobacteriaceae bacterium
GAACGCCGGCGCACCGCAGATCATCGCGCCCGCCCGCAGGTAGCCTTTCATCACCGCCGACAAACTGCGTGACATCGCGCGCGGCTCATACAACACACGCGCCGCTTCAGCCAACGGCATCCGACACGCCGCGACCGGTTGCACGCGCAAGGCTGCGGGCGCAAGGAAGTGATCGCGCAAATACGCATAGAGCGGCAACACATCTTCCGTCTGGGATTGATGCAGACTGCCGCAGCCGAATAGATACGCGATGTTTCGTTGCCGCGCGTATTCAATGATCGCGTTCCAGAGCTTGGAAATCGTCGTCGCGTTGCGATGCGAATGCGCCACGCACGAACGCCCCAACTCCAACAACTCGCCGGGCAAACGTTTCAGGTTCGTCAGATCAAATTCGTTCTCGGAATAAAACCCGATGTTACGTGCCGCCACGCTTTGGCGCAGCAACCGATACGTGCCGACGACTTTATTGGTCGTGACCTCTTTGACGATGAGATGATCGCAGTAGGCATCGTAGGCATCGGTGTCAAAGCCGCGTTCATACGAAGCAAGCAAGCCTTCCTGCAATTCCAGATTGAAGACTTCAAAGCGCAGTCGCAACGCGGCGTCCAGTTCGGCGAACGTCGTCGCCAGCTTTACTTCCAGCGTGTCGGTGCGCAGTAAAACGGTGGGATAATCTTGTACAAAGGTCGTCATAAAAAAGATGGAAAAAGCGGCGAGCCTCCAACAGTGCTGACCTCTTATCAACTCGCCGCTATCTTAGAGACGCAGGGGCAAGATAGCGCCTCGACCTTGAATTTGCTTTAGGGCAATATCAGGCAGGCGTAATTTTTGCGCTAAGGAAATATTAGATACCGTAATTGCCCGGGCTGAGGCGTTCTTGCGATCAGGGTTTGATAAAGGCTTCCATCTGCCATTCATTAACAGGCCAGTAGCAGGCGCTTCATCCCCGCAGAACCCCTGTTACCAACCGATAACCGACGCGATGCACGGTGATGATGTGCTGTGGATTCGCGGGATCGGTTTCCAGCTTATGACGCAGCCGCGTGATGTGCTGGTCAATCGTGCGCGTGTAAAGCGAAGCGTGCTGGCCCCAGATGTGATGCAGCAATTGTTCGCGCGTGACGGTTTCACCGGCGTGGGCGATGAGGAATTGCAGGATTTCAAATTCGCGCGGGCTGACTTCGAGCGACTCGCCGTGGCGGGTGGCGCGCAACCGGCGTAAATCTAACTCGACCGCGCCAATGCGCACGATTTCCTGTCGGTCGCCTTGCCGCTTGCCTGCGCGCCGTAACACTGCCGCCACACGCGCCAGCAATTCGCCGACATCGAATGGTTTCGGCATGTAATCATCCGCGCCGAGCTTCAGCCCGAAGGCGGCATCCGAAGCCGCGCCGCGCGCCGTCAGCATAATCATGGGGGTTTCGACTTCCGCGGCGCGCAAGCGTTGGCAAATTTCCAGGCCGTTCATCTTCGGCAACATCAAATCCAGCAGAATCAATTCCGGCCCCTGCTCGCCGGTTTGCGAGGCCAGACGAAAGCCTTCGCCGCCGTCGCCCGCCAACGTGACTTGGTGGCCGTCCGATTCCAGGCTGTCGCGTAAGGCGATGGCGACGCTCGGTTCGTCTTCAATGACCAATACTCTTGCCATAGCTAATTGCTTTCTGAGACGTGGTGCGCTGCGATTGTGTTCGGTACAGTTTCTTCCGTTGTGACCGGTATTGGCAATCGCAAACGAAACACAGCGCCTGCGCCCGGTTCGCTCTCGACGCTGATCTCACCGCCGTGCGCCTGAACAATCTCGCGCACAATCGCCAGCCCGATGCCTAATCCGCGTTCGGTCGCCTGTGGCGTGCGATAAAACGGCGTGAAGATGCGCCGCTGCTCCGAAGCCGCAATGCCGACGCCGTAATCGCGTACCGCGATCACGGTGTCGGCCTGCTCGCGTTTGATGGTCACTTCGATGCGCCGCGAGGTTCCCGCATAGCGCACGGCATTGGACAGCAGATTGAGCAAGGCCTGGCGCAGCGCGCTTTCGTCAAAGCTCGCTTTGATGGGCGGTGTGGGCAGTGTGAGGGCAATCTCAAAACCGCTTGCTTCAACGCTGTGGCGGAAGACTTCGATGGTTTCGGCCACAGCGGCGCAAAGCGTGCCTTCTTCCAGCCGATATTTCCGCACGCCGCGTTCGAGCCGTGAGAGTTCGAGAATGTTGTTGATGAGCGCCGTCAAGCGGTCGCTTTCGGTTTTGATGAGACCGCCGTATTCGTGAATGCGTTCGGCGTTGCGCACGCGCCCCGAATGCAGCAAATCACCGAACGCGCGAATCGCCGTCAGCGGCGTTTTCAACTCGTGCGAGATGCTGGCGAGGAAATCGGATTTCAGTTGTGCGACTTTGCGTTCGCGCTGCACCGCGCGCCACGTCATCCCGACACCGACGAACGCCAGCGCCGCCGCGCACAGACCGAGCAACAAGCCCAAGCCCGCGTTCTCTTTGGCGAAGCGCGCTTCGTGCGGCGCAACCTGAAAACGCAAGGTCGGAAACAATCCATCGGCGGCGAGAAAGCCGCGTTGCCGCAACGGCGTTTTCATTGCGCCGACGCTGGCCAGAATGCGTTGCGCCACGCTTTCATTGACGCTCACCTGATACACCGGCTGTTCGGGCAAGCCTTGTCCGGCGGCACGTTCCGCGTG
The DNA here is from genome assembly GCA_964631865.1 of uncultured Heliobacteriaceae bacterium. GTDB lineage: Bacteria > Acidobacteriota > Blastocatellia > RBC074 > RBC074 > JAFDVL01. The sequence continues at coordinate 2,689 of CAZWAK010000245.1, forward strand.
TCGCGCCAACAAATCGCGCCAGTAATTTGGCGCAGGATAATTCGCCGCCTCGGCAGTCAGGACAATCAAGCCAACGGGCGCGAGTTGCGGTTGTGGCGCGATGCGTTCGCCTTCGTACACCGGATGAAAAAAGATTTGGCGCGGTTCCGGCTGTGCGAGCGAAACCGGCGCGAACGTGGCCGACGTTGCCAGCGAGGCGCGTTCCGTCACGGACAACCACGCGGCCAGCAAAGGCGCGGCGGCATCGGCATCTTCCCCCAACTTACCCAGGGGCGTGCCGTTGTATTGCGGCGCTTGCCCATCGCCCGGCGCGGCGGGAACGAAGTGCAACGCGCGCCAGGTTTCCCGCTCCTGCCGGGGTGTGAAGAACACCACGTAAAAATCGCGGATTTCCGGGAAACGATGCGCCGCGCGCGTGAGATAACGTTGCAGGCCAGGAACGTCGCGGTCGCGCACCAATTGCTGATAGACGCTGTGCGCAACGTGATCAGCGTGTTCGATCAGATCGCGGCGCGCTTCGGCGACAAGTGCCAGCAAATGCAAATCGAGGTTGGCTTCCAAAATCGCCTGCGCCTGCGCTTCCGTCCGTCGCGCCGAGCGATACTGCATCAGCACGAGCGCCAGCGTCGCTGCCAGAATTGCGGCAGTCGCGGCCATCAGATACCAACGCTTCCGAAAGTCTTTCCAGGAATACATAACAGCCTAACCTTGTATGCGGGTGCATCTCATCATACGCGAGACGACGGCTCGGCTACAGCCCCTGTCTGCACTTGTTACATCTTGTCACATCTTTTTTACATCACGTGTAGCGAGTTTTGCTCGGTGCCGCGTTACGCTGTTATCATCTGTAAAAGTTTACCTTCAGGAGACCCGACCATGAATTTGCTCAAGTCGAAGCTTCGTTGGCAGGCAGCACACAACAGCGCCTCCCGTTTGCTCGTATTCAATGGCTTTCTGCTGCTCTTGTTCCTGAGCGTGCCTGTCGCGGCGCAGGAATTGAACGGGCAGATGCGCGGAACTGTGCTGGATGCGCAGGGCGCAGTCATTGCTGGCGCGCAGGTCACTGCTACGCACGTGGCGACGAATACGGTGTACAACGCCACGTCAACCGGCTCCGGCGCATTCACGATTCCCAATGTGCGGCTCGGTCTGTACAACGTCACGGCGGAAGCGACCGGCTTTCGGCGCACGCTCGTGCAAAACGTCAGCATTGAGACGGGGCAGATTGCCGATGTGAAAATCACCTTGCAGGTAGGCGCGACGCAGGATGAAGTCACCGTCTCGGCGGAAGCGGCGCAGGAAATCCTGAATCAGTCGAATGGCGAATTGAGCACCGTCGTGGATGAAAAGCGCGTGCTGGAATTGCCGCTCAACGGGCGCAACGCTTCGCATCTGCTGTTGATGCAGGCGGGCGTGTATTTCGAGCGCGATGCCGACGGGCAGGGTGACAAGCTGCTGATTCACGGGCGCTCGCACCGCGCGCTCAGCATCAGCCTGGACGGCATGGACACGCAGGACAACGCGCTGCGCGCTTCGTCGGTGATGCTCGATCAGCCACTGATTCAGTTGACGGCGGAAAATGTGCAGGAATTCAAGGTCATCACCGGATTGGGCACGGCGGAAAATGGACGCGGCGGCGCGCACATCAGCGCCGTCACGCGCGCGGGCGGCAACCAGTTTCACGGCGCGGCGAGTTGGTTTCATCGCAACACCGTTTTCAATGCCAACGAGTTTTTCAACAACGCCTCGAATCCGAAGGTGGAGCGTCCGCCGCTGCTTCGCAATCAGTTTGCCGCACGCCTCAGCGGGCCGATTTTCAAGAACAAAACGTTCTTCTTCGTCGGGTTTGAAGGCATTCGCGAATCGCGCGGGATTCCCGTGTTGCGCACGGTCTACACGGCGGAAGCGCGACAAGGTATCTTTCGGTATCTGGACAACATCGGCACGCTCGGCACAACGCCGGAAGCCGTGGCCGCCAATCCGGGCTTGATTCGCAGCGTCAATCTGTTCACCTGTGGCGCGAACATTCGCACGGCGCTCAACCGCGATTGTGTGGACAGCCGCTTCACGACGGCGTTTCCTTCCACCGTTGATCCAACCGTAGCCAAGCTGATGGGACTGATTCCGCTGCCGAATAATTTCGATGTCGGCGACGGACTCAACACCGCTGGCTTCCGCTTCAATGCCAAGTCCATCACGGGACAGGACACGCCGAGTGTCCGGCTCGATCACAAATTCAACGACAAGCACAATTTTTACGGCACGTTCAATTACCTCGACCGCCGCATCAACGGCGAACACATCAACGGACGCGAGCCGCAGTTTCCCGCGATTGGGCCGATTGGCGACCGCGTCACCCACTCGCGCAGCTTCAGCGGCACGCTGGCCTCGACGTTCACCAATGCGTTGGTCAATGAATTTCGCTTCGGTCTGACTTCGGGCGAAAACGCCTTTTTGGTGCTTGATCCGTTGGGGCTGCCGCTGACACTTGATTTCAACAACATCACGGACCCGGCGCACGAACCCGGCAACGGCAATGACGTGCGCACGATGCGCAACTGGACGGCGCGCGACACGCTCAGTTGGTTGCGCGGTAATCATCAATTCAAAGGCGGCTTTGAATGGCGGCGCAAATCTTCCAACGCCTATAGCCTGGATGAAATTCTGCCGGACATTGATTTCGGCGCGGACGACAACAATCCGGGCTTCACCGAGCCGAACCTGATTACGCTTTCGACCGGTGGCGCGGTGCGCGACATCGCCACGCCGGATTTCAACCGCGCGCGCGCGATGATGAATGATTTCATGGGCGCGATTGGGCAGTTGGAATTGCGCTTCACCTCGCCCGGCATCAGCGGCCCGTTCCAATCCGCCGCCGAGCGTCGCATCTATCGCAACAACGAGCTTGATCTGTTCTTCACCGATACCTGGCGGATGCGCCCGAACCTGACCTGGAATTTTGGCGTGCGCTATGAATGGGCGGGCGTCCCCGTGGAAACGCAGGGGCTGGGCTTGTTGCCGCAAGGCAACGGCATTGACGCCGTCTTTGGCATTTCGGGGCAAGCGGGGTTGTTCAATCCGGGAACTTTTCAAGGCTCGGCGTGCGCGCCGTTGCGCAGCCTGCCGCTGGCGGTGACGAGCGCCAATGCAATCAGCTTCATCAACACCTGCTCCACGCCGAACGTGCCAGCCGGTGGGCCGGGCGGCACACCGTTTTGGAAAAACGATACGAACAACTTTGCGCCCGTCGTCAGTTTCGCGTGGGATCCGTGGGGTAACGGCAAGACTTCGATTCGCGGCGGCTTCCGGTTGAGCTATTTTCAGGACGCCTTCGAGATGATCAACGGCAACATTGACGACAACGAAGGGCTGACCATTGATCAGGATTGCGAACCGGCGAACGGCAATTGCACGAACAACATTCGGTTCCTGCGACAAGGCATTCCGACCAACACCGCGCCCGCGTTTCAATTGCCTGCGATTCGCAACATTCTGAACAGTACGACAATTGATTTCCGCACCTTCGACAGCAAGCTGCTGACGCCGTATTACCAGGAATGGTCGCTGGGCATTTCGCGCGAATTCTCGCCGAACTGGGCGGTCGAATTGCGCTACGTCGGCAACAATGGCAAACGGTTGCGGCGCGTCAAGAATTTCAACGAGTCGAACGTCTTTGCGCGCGATGCGGTGAGCGGGCAAACATTTTTGGATTCCTTCGTCCTCGCGCAACGCAATCTGGCCTGCAATCGCGCCAATGGGCAGGGCAATCGCTTCGACGCGATGACCTTCGCGTGCAGCCAGGCCAACCCGCTGATGACGGCGCTGATCGCGGGCGAGTCTACGCGCTTGCGCTCGCTGGCGACGCTTATCACGGCGCTGGATTTCAATGCCACGGGCGAGTTCGTGCATCGGCTGACGCGCGTGGACACGTCCGCGCCCGCCACCGGACAAGCCCGCATGCGCGGCGGCAGTTTCTGGGGCGCGGTGCTGAGCGGACGATTACCGGCGAATTTCTTCCACGTCAATCCGTTCGTGGCCGATGCGCGCGCGATGGTCAATGATGCGTTTTCGCATTACAACGGCCTCGAATTCGAGGTGCGGCGGCGCTTTGCGGGCGGCCTGACGCTGCAAACCAATTACAGCTTCGGGCGCGCGCTGGCCGATTACGACAGCGACGAAAACACGCTGCTCAACGAAGACCGTCTGACGATTCGCAACACGCGCTACGAGTACGGTGACATCGCGCCGCGCCACCAATTCAACGCGAACTGGATTTACGAACTGCCCTTCGGACGCGGCAAAGCGTTCGGCAAAGGCGTGACGGGCTTAGGGCGCAAGCTGATGGACGGCTGGCAATTCGGCGGCATTCTCAACTTCCGCACCGGACGCCCGCTTTCGATCACCTCCGGCGTCGGCACGTTCACGCGCAACGCGCTGTCCGACAGCAACACCGTAGATTTGTCCGCGCCGACCAGCATCTCCGCGCTGCGCGAATTGACAGGCCGGAAAACGCTGCAAACGGGAACCTCGTCGAGCGGCGTGTTCTGGCTTGATCCGAGCCTTGCCAACAAACTGTTCGTGTTGCCGCAACCGGGCCGCGCGGGCACGCTCTCGCAAACGCCGATCTTCGGGCCGAAGCGATTTGTCACAGACATCAATCTCTCGAAGCGCACGGCGCTCACCGAAAAGACCAACCTCGAATTCCGCTGGGAGGTTTTCAATCTCTTCAATAACGTCAACTTCGACGTGCCGAATACGAACATTCAAAGCGTGAGCTTTGGGCAAATCTTCCGCACCGTGTCCAATCCGCGCCTGATGCAGTTTGCGTTGAAACTTAATTTTTAGCCGTGTGGCTGACGCAGAGTTTTTGGCTTTCTACTAAATCTTGCTCTGCTTCCGCCTGCTTCCCCAAATGCCGCCAGACCAGGCTGCGATTCTGAAAAGCCGCCATCGTTGGTTTGAGCGTGAGCGACTGCGTGTAATCGGCGAGCGCGCCCTGCCAATCGCCTTGTGCCGCGCGCAGATTGCCGCGATTGTTCCAGGTTTCGGGCTGCTTGGGATTCAAGGCAAGCGCACGGTCGAAATCGGCCTGTGCAGCTTGCCACGCGCCTTTTGCTTTCCAGATGTTCGCGCGATTGCTGAGTGCATTGGCGTGATCCTGCTTCAGTTGCAGGCATTGGTTGAAATCCGCCAGCGCCTCATCCAGCCGATGCAGTTGTTGCTGAATCACGCCGCGCGCATTCCAGGCTTCGACGTAGCGCGGCTGTAATTGCAACGCCCGCTCCACATCCGCATACGCGCCGAGATAGTTTTTCTGATCGAACTTCAGAATGCCGCGATTTACCCACGCTTCAACCTTACGCGGGTTTAGTTCCAGGCTGCGCTCGTAATCGGCATACGCCTTGTTTTGTTCGCCGCATTCCCGATGCGCATTGCCGCGATTGAGCCACAGTTCCGGCAAGCGTGGATTGAGGGCAATGGCGCGCGTCAGATCACGAATGGCCGCTTGATATTGTCCTTTGAGAATCAAGGCGGCGGCGCGATTGTTGAGGAGGTAGGCGGTGCGCGGATCAATGACCCCGATGCGGCTTTTACCTGCTTGTAAGGCACTGCCGGTCAAACTTGTCATGGCTTCCAGCGCCAAATCGAATTGCTCAATCGCACGTTCTGTCTCGCCTTTTTGCAATAGCGTGAGACCGCGCTGAAAATATTGTTCCGTGTTGCGCAGCGGCTGGGCCAGCGTCGCGCTGAAGCATCCCGTCAAAGCTAGAAAAAGAATAATCGTTCGTTTCATACCACTCCTTGTTACTACTGAAAAAGACACTTCACCCTCTCCCCTGAAAGTCCGGAGGGGGATGTCCTGTGCTTGATTGCCAAGTCCGTGAGGACTCTAACGGCTCTGTCTTAGGACAAAGTCAGGCGAGCTTTAAGAGCGCGTCAAGCGCGAAAAACTTACATGGTTTTAGGATGAAGATAGGCAAAACTTAGGCGCTGGTAATTTTACGTTGATTTGAGTTTCCCCTGAATGGGACTTAATGCCAACCCGGTAGCTTGACTACTAAGT
>CAZWAK010000246.1:0-8745 GCA_964631865.1 uncultured Heliobacteriaceae bacterium
TCGCTGCCTTCGGGCCGTGAAATTGCCGACGTGTTGCCGCAGGAATACACCGTGGACGATCAGGACGGCATTGATGATCCGCACGGCATGCTGGGGTCGCGCCTGGCGGTTTCCGTGCGCATCATCACGAGTCCGATTGCGGCCAAACAGAACATCATCACAAGCGTCAATCGCGCTGGATTGATGGTCGCGGATATGTTGCTTGCGCCGCTCGCCGCCGCCGAAGCAGTCTTAAATGACGAAGACCGTGAATTCGGCACGGCGCTGGTTGACATTGGTGGCGAAACGACTAATCTGGCCATCTATCAACGTGGTTCCATCTGGCACACCGCTGTGTTTCCCATAGGTGGAAATCATTTCACGAACGACATCGCGTTTGGATTGCGCACACCGATTCCCGAAGCCGAGAAGATCAAGCGCGCGTTTGGTTGCACCTATCGGCAGTTGTTGGATCAGCACAGCGCCGCTGAGATGCTGGAAGTGCCCAGCGTCGGCGGACGCGACCCCCGTTTGCTTTCCCGTGACATTTTGTGCGGCATCTTGGAGCCGCGTGCCGAAGAATTGCTGACGCAGGTGCAGGACGAAATCCGCGCGTCCGGCTTTGATCGGCAATTGTCGAGCGGCGTCGTCCTGACGGGCGGCGGGTCGTTGTTGACCGGGATGGTGGAAGTCGCCGAGCAGATTTTTGATGCCCCGGTGCGCTGCATCGGCGCGCAGGACGTGGGCAGCCCATTCAATGAAATCACAACGCCGGGCTATGCAACCGCCGTGGGCTTGGCGCTGTATGGGTTACGACGCGGCGGGCCGATGAATCAGGCCAAATTAGGACGAAATGCTACCCCGGGAGTCTCGGTAGCGGCCAAAGTAAAAAGCATGTTCGGGAGCTTTTTACATCTTTGAGAAAAGGCGTCACTCATATTGCGGGCGACGCCCTGAAACGATGAAAATGAGGCGTAACGCGATTTGCCAAATCGCGCTACAGTTTCAGCGGAGAAGGGCTTGGGAGAAGAGCAATGAAGGCTTTTTTTGAGGTACTCAAGCACCAAAATCATTTTTTTAAGCGAATGATTAAAAAAAGTTGCCGAGAAGGGGTGAGAATGCTTGCGCAGCACTTGGCAAATCAAGATGTTGTGCTAAAATCCGCAATCGCATACAAGATGACGCATCAATTTCAAATTCGACAATTGCTCGCGTACTAATGCGAATGGCCTGTTTACAGCCACTCTTTCTCACGAAGTAGTATTTCAGATTGATAAGCCTCATTACAAGAATTCTTTCCACAGCGAGCGCTTACGGCTAGGTTATGAAGAGAGATTTCGTTCAACAGGAAACCTGTTCTAAATATGTTGTAAGCGTTTCGGTGGCCGAGCGGGAAAGAAATAATCAACCAAATCAAAATGTGAGGCATGTTTTCCAACTTGCTAGACAAGCAGGAGGCGCAGGATGGCAATAGATGATCGCCAAGGACTAGACATTGTCTTTGATGAAGATCCTCCCACTTCTGGAGCGCGAATCAAGGTCGTCGGTGTAGGCGGCGGCGGCGGCAACGCAGTCAACCACATGATTGATGCTCGCATTGAGGGCATTGACTTTCTGGTAGCGAACACCGACGCGCAAGCTCTGAAACGATCCTTTGCTCCAATCAAATTACAAATCGGCTCACGGCTGACCAAAGGACTTGGCGCGGGTGCAAACCCCGAGATTGGACGCGATGCCGCGCTTGAGGACACGGACAAAATCCTGGAAGCCCTTGAAGGCGCGGACATGGTTTTCGTCACCGTGGGGATGGGCGGCGGCACCGGCACAGGTGCGGCTCCCATCATCGCTTCGCTGGCGGCAGAACTCGGTGCGCTCACGGTCGCAGTCGTCACCAAGCCGTTTCCGTTTGAAGGGCGGCGGCGCATGTATCAGGCGGAACTCGGTTTGCAGGAATTGCGTTCGGTCGTGGACACGCTCATCACCATTCCCAACGAGCGGCTCAAGCAAACGGTGGATCGCAACATGACGCTGGCGGATTCGTTCCGCATGGCCGACGACGTTTTGCGCCAGGCCGTGCAAGGCATCTCGGATTTGATTACCGTGCCGGGCTTCATCAACGTGGATTTCGCCGATGTGAAATCCATTATGAAGGGCATGGGCATCGCCTTGATGGGCACGGGGCACTCCGTCGGCGACAATCGCGCGCAGGAAGCCACACAACGGGCGATTTCCAGTCCGTTGTTGGAAGAAGCCACGATTGAAGGCGCGAAAGGCGTGCTGGTCAATATCACGGGCGGAGCCGACTTGACCCTCTTTGAAGTGGACGAGGCCATGCACATCATTCACGATGCCGCTGACCCCGATGCCAATATTATTTTTGGCACGGTGACGGATGAACGTCTGCAAAACGAAATGAAGATCACCGTGATTGCGACCGGTTTTGAAAAAGCGAAAGCGGCGGAAAATCTTCACAACTTCCCGATGCGGCAAAACGCGGCGGCTCCCATTGCGCCGCGCGTGGTGGGAACGGCGACTCCCCCGCCCGCCCGTCAGGATGAATACGAGACGCCGGCATATCTTCGCAAGAAGGCCGACTAACCCCCCGGCCTTCCTCTTCACCAGCGGTCACCAGACACACCCGCGCGCGAAAATTCGCGCGGGCGGCTTGCACTTCGTGTTTAATGTGCGATAGCATACGCCTACCCATTGAACAGCAGTGCTGAATGTCTGTCAGTTTGGCGCGGGGCTTGGCGTCAAATCTGATTCCTGCATCTTGCCTTTACAGATGCTCGTAGCAAGAATTTCTTGCAAGACCTTGAAGTAACCTTCAAGCTGGCGGTCAGTTTGCCTCACATACTACCGAAAAAAGCAGAGCCTCTGTCGTAACCAAGCGCGGCTTCGCACGAATCAATTCTTTGGGGTTCAAAGCAACGAGGTTGCCATGAGTCGAGCTGCTCGAACGGCGGGCACGTGGCTACAGGCCAGTTGCTTTTTCCGACCAAGAAACACTTACGTCTACATAAGGAGAACCGAACTTGAATAGAAAATTAATTCGCCCTACATTAGCCGAGGTCAAAGAACGCGAGGCACAAATCCATGCCGCGCGGGCGGCCCAACATTCGGCCCAACAACACGCGCAACAACAGACGGCGGCGCAAAAGAAAAAGGTTCCACCGGAGCAAACCAATGCCGAAAGCTTTTATTACAAAAAGCAGATGGACTCGCATACTCCGATGGTCATTGTTTTGCAGGATGGCGAAACTTTGCACGGTTCCATTGAGTGGTACGACAAGAACAGCATCAAGTTGCACCGCCCGGACGGCCCAAATCTGTTGATTCTCAAACACAACATCAAATATCTGTACAAAGACGCGGAAGCTGCCAAGAAATAGTCTTCCGGTCGTTTGAGAATCCACGTTTGGATGGTACGTCGCACTATGGCCTGGCCCAGCAGCAACGAACAGATGGGCGCGCGCCCGCGCATCGGCATCACGATAGGTGATCCGGCGGGCATCGGCCCGGAGGTCGCGCTGAAAGCGGCCAGCCACCCGGACGTGCTGGCCGCTTGCTTGCCTGTCCTCATTGGCGATGCCGATTACTTGAGGCAATGGGCAACTGCCTTTGGTCTTGCCACTCACTTTGAGCTGATTCCTTCCGGCGAACCGATTGCACCTTACGCGGAGACACCTCTCATTTACGATCTCAAAAATCTTCCTGCGGCACTTGCTCTGGGGCAGGAGCAAGCCGCAGCCGGACGCGCTGCTGGCGAATATATCGAAGCAGCGGTCGCGTTGTGTCTGGCAGGTGAACTGGAAGCTATGACGACTGCGCCTATCAACAAAAAGGCGCTGCATTTAGGCGGCTATGAATTTCCCGGTCACACCGAAATGCTCGCCGCCTTGACGGGGACAAAAGAATTCGCCATGTCGTTTATCGCGCCGAATCTGCGCGTGGCTTTGTTGACGACCCATCTGCCGCTGGCGGCGGTTTCTGCGCATGTCAAAAAAGCGGCGCTCGCCTCGTTGATTCAACTGGTGCAACGCGAAATGATTCGCTTCGGCCTAGTGCGTCCGCGCATCGCTGTGGCCGCGCTGAATCCACACGGCGGCGAAGCCGGATTGTTCGGCACGGAAGAAGCCACCGAAATGATGCCCGCCATCGCCGCGTGTCGTGCCGAAGGCATTGACGTGAGCGGGCCGCATTCCGGCGACACGATTTTTTTGCGTGCCTCACGCGGCGAATTTGACATCGTCATTTCGTGCTATCACGATCAAGGTTTGATTCCGATCAAGTGCTTTTCGTTTGGCGAAGCCGTCAACGTGACGCTGGGGCTGCCGTTCATTCGCACTTCGGTAGATCACGGCACGGGTTTCGACATCGCCGGACAAGGCAAAGCTGACCCCGCCAGCATGATCGCGGCGATTCAATTGGCGGCCCAGTTGGCGCAGCAGTCGCAACCTCGAGCCGCCTGAAATTCCCGGCTATGATTTCATCACCCAAGTATCAAATTCGAGATTGCCTGAGCCTGGACGACTACCGCGCCTGCCTCAATATGCAGCGCGCGGTCTGGCAGTTTTCCGATTTGGACATCACGCCGCTGCGGGCGTTCGTGATTACGCGCACGAGCGGCGGTTTTACGCTCGGAGCCTTTGCCGAAAGCGACGGCACGCTGCTCGGTTTTGCGCACGCGCTCGCGGCGTTCGACGAGCAACGACAACCGTATTTCTACTCGCAGATGCTGGCCGTGTCGCCGCATTTGCAAAACGCTGGCATCGGCGTCGAGTTGAAGTTCGCACAGCGGCGACGCGCCCTCGAACGCGGCATTCCGCGGATGGTTTGGACGTTCGACCCGCTACAATCGCGCAATGCCTATTTGAATATCGTCAAGCTCGGCGCGGTCGTGCGCAAATACAAAGTCAATTACTACGGCAATCAAAGCACGAGCGCGCTGCATCGCGGTTTGGACACCGATCGCCTGCTGGCCGAATGGTGGGTCGAGTCGCCGCGCGTGCGTGCCGTTGCCGAAGCGACTGGAAAAGTCGAAACGCAAGCTGCTGCTGTCGCGTCTGTAGAAGTGCCGTTCGAGATTGAAGCCCTCAAAACTCGCGATATGGACGAAGCCCGCGCGTGGCAATGGAAGATTCGCGCTAAGTTTGAGCAACATCTGGCGGCAGGCTTGTATTGCGCCGATTTCGTGCGCGGCACGGTGGGCAAACCGAGCCAATATTTATTTTTCGAAGACGAGGGGAATCCATAAATTATGCGAACAACTTTGTTACTTTTCTTCATCGCGCTGTTCACGGTTGTAGCGTTTGCGCAAAAGCCGAATGAACTCACGAAAGCCGAAAAGAAAGCAGGCTGGAAGCTGTTGTTTGACGGCAAAACCTTCACGGGCTGGCGCGGCTTTCACAAAGACGCTGTGCCCGAAGGCTGGATCATCGAAGACGGTTGCATCAGTCGCATTCAAGGCAAAGGCGAATTGGGACAAGCGGGCGGCGATTTGATTACTGCCGAGCAATTCGAGAACTTTGAATTCACGCTGGAATGGAAGATCAGCAAAGGCGGCAACAGCGGCATCAAGTATCTTGTGTCCGAAACGCTGCCGCCCAAGGGCCGCTCGGCGATCAGTTTTGAGATGCAGGTGCTCGACGACGACAATCATCCCGACGCCAAAATGGGCATCAATGGCAATCGCAAAGCGAGCGCGCTCTATGACCTGATGCCGCCGAACGACAAGAAGAAACTCAAACCCGTCGGCGAATTCAATCACATCCGTCTGGTCGTCAAAGGCAACCACATCGAGCATTGGCTGAATGGCGAAAAGGTCGTGGAGTTCGAGCGCGGCGGCGAAGCGTTGAAAGCGTTGATCGCCAAAAGCAAATTCAAAGACCAACCGTTGTTCGGCACCTTTTCCAAAGGCCACATCCTGCTGCAAGAACACGGCGACAAAGTGTGGTATCGCAATATCAAAATTCGAGCATTAAAGTAGACGGTAGACGGTAGTCAGTAGGCGCTTCGCGTACAACTACCGTCTACTGTCTACTGTCTACTCCCAATGAATCCAATTGTCCAAATTTCCCTTGATCTGACCGACATCAACGAAGCCCTCGACACGGCTCGCATCGCGCTCGAAGCAGGCGTAGACTGGCTCGAAGCAGGCACGCCGCTCATTCTCGCGGAAGGCTTGCACGGCGTGCGCGCGCTGCGTCGCGAGTTTCCCAATACGCCCATCGTCGCTGATTTGAAAACGATGGACGGCGGCTATCTCGAAGCGGAAATGATGGCGAAAGCGGGCGCGACGCACGTCGTCGTGATGGCACGCGCGCACGCGGAAACGATCAAATGCGTCGTCAAAGCGGGACGCGATTTCGGCGTCAAAGTGATGGGCGACAATATGGTCTTTGAGGACAAAGCGGCGGCGAGCAAAATGCTGGAAGACTTGGGCTGCGATTACATCGTGCATCACACGGGCTTCGACGAACGCAACGGCATCTTCGCTGACACGGGCAAAATGCTCAGCCCGCTCGATGATTTGGATGCCGTCGTCAAAGCCGTCAGCATCCCGGTGCAAGCTGTCGGCGGCCTGTCCATCGAACAAGCGATTTCGATGCCGAAGCGTGGCGCACCGCTCGTCGTGATTGGCGCACCGCTGGCAATTGACGCGCATTCGTTTGCGGTGGCAAGCCATGATCTGAAAACTGTCTTGAGTGAAATCACACGGAGGATTCGGGAATAACTCGCATTCTTCCCTCTTCCTTTTTCCTTCTTCATTCTTTGACGAGAGGCAATTTCATTACCCCGCCAATCAATGAAGAAGGAAAAAGGAAGAGGGAAGAATGCGTTTCCCAACGCAATTTTATGGCAAGTACAATGGCTGCGGTCGTGCAGTACGGTTTAACTCCTGGCGCGGTCGAAGTCCGCGAAATGGCGATCCCGGACATCGGTGAAGACGAAGTGCTCTTGCGCGTCGGCGGCGTCAGCGTGTGCGGCAGCGACGTGCATCAATATCACGCGACGCAGAGCTGGCCCGTCAGCACGCCAGTCGTTTTAGGTCACGAATTCGGCGGCACCGTCGCGGCGCTCGGCAAGCGCGTCAAGAACTTCAAAGAAGGCGACCGCGTTGTTTCCGAAACGGCAGCGTATATCTGCGGCCAATGCATGATGTGTCGCACGGGCGCGTACAATTTGTGTCCGCAGCGTAAAGGCTTCGGCTACGGCATTCACGGCGCGATGGCGGGTTATGTGCGCGTGCCGGAACGTTGCCTGCATCCGATTCCCGATCATTTGCCGTTTGAACGAGCCGCGCTGACCGAGCCGTGCTGCGTCGGCTACAACTGCGTGATCGAGAAAAGCAACGTCAAACCGGGCGACACGGTCGTGGTGTTGGGGCCGGGGCCGATTGGGTTGTTGTGCGCGGAGATGGCGCGGCTCGCGGGCGCGGGCACGTTGATTATCGCGGGGATGGCGCAAGATGCTTCACGATTGGAAGCAGCCAAACAACTCGGCGTCACGCACGCGATCAATTTGCAGGAAACGAATCTGACAGACTTCGTTCACAGCGTTGGCGATGGCCTCGGCGCGCACCTCGTCGTAGATGCGGCAGGCGCTTCGGCGGCATTGAAATCCGCGTTGGAGATTGTGCGACCCGGCGGACAAATCACGAAGGTCGGTTGGGGGCCGCAGCCGCTTGGCTTCTCGCTCGACCCGCTCGTGCAAAAGGCCGTGCGTTTGCAAGGCAGCTTCAGCCACACGTTTGAGAATTGGGAGATGGTCGTGTCAATGCTGGCGTCGGGGCAGATCAATTTGCAGCCGATTATCAGCGTCGTTTCCAATCTCGAAGATTGGAAAGATTGTTTCGATGGTATGCACGATGGCAAGTATGTGAAAGCCGTGTTGCAGCCAAAATAAATAGTGGCTGGTGGTCGGTGGCTGGTGGTTGGTAAAGTTCTTGACCAGCCACCGACCACCAACCACCGACCACCGAGCTTTTATGCCTAAACTCAGTGTGTTCCCGAAATGTTATATGGACGAGTTGTGCGTGACGCGCACGATGTCGTTATTTGAGTGGATTGATCTGGCCGCGACGCTCAATGTTGACGGCCTCGAAATGTATCCCGGCTACTTCACGAGCTTCGAGCCGGACTATGTCGCGCAGGTCAAACAGCACGCTGAAGCCAAAGGCTTGGAAATTCCGATGATGTGTTGCTCGCCGGATTTCACGCAGCACGATGCGGCGGCGCGGGCGGCAGAGATTGAGAAAGAAAAGTTCTGGATTGATCTGACCGCGCAACTCGGCGGTAAGTTTTGTCGCGTGTTGACGGGGCAGCGGCGCGATGACGTTTCGCGCGCCGACGGCATTCGCTATTCGGTCGAGTGCATCAACGCGGTGCTTCCGTATGCGGCGGAACGCGGCATCGTCTTGAATATGGAAAACCATTACAAAGACGGCTACTGGAAATACCCCGAATTTGCGCAGCGACTGGACGTGTTTCTCGACGTCATCAACCAAATTGATTCGCCCTGGTTCGGCGTGAATTTCGATCCGTCGAATTCGATCATTTGTGGCGAAGACCCGCTGGACGTGCTGGCAGCGGTCAAGCATCGCGTCGTTTCGATGCACGCTTCGGATCGTTATTTGATCAGCGGCACGATTGAAGATTTGAAAGCGCAAGACGGCGCGCTGGGCTATGCGAAAAACCTCAAGCATGGTGTAATCGGCAAAGGCTTGAATGATTACGATGCAATTTTCTCCACGCTGAAAGCCGA
>CAZWAK010000247.1:0-8720 GCA_964631865.1 uncultured Heliobacteriaceae bacterium
GCCCTCAAGTAAGTTCTCACAACCGCCGTGATGGACGTTGCGAACATTGACTTTGGCAGGTATGATGCCCGTCGAAACTTCACCGAAAACCAAGAGGTCAACCATTTATGCCCCATTCAAAAACTCTGCGCCGAGTAGTAATTACAGGGATCGGCTGCGTCACTCCCCTGGGTTTGGGCAAAGAACAATTCTGGCAAGCCATACATGAAGGACGCAGCGGCGTGAACAAAATCACCCGCTTCGACGTTTCCGACCTGCCTGTCCAAATTGCTGCCGAAGTCAAAAATTTCAACACCGACGATTTCATTCCTCCCAAAGATCGCCAACACGTTTCGCCCGCTGTCGCCTACGGCATCGCAGGCGCAGGCTTGGCGTTTCAAGATGCGGGCATCAATCCGAAAGATATGGATTTGGACGAACGGCGCAACATCGGCGTCGTACTCGGCAGCGGCGGCGCGAGCCTGAGCTTTGTCGAAAAGCAATATCGCTACTATTTTGAAAACGAAGCCAAGAAAGCCAGCATCTATTCCATCCCCACCGCCACGCCCGGTTCATTGCCGAGCGAGATTTCGATGGCTTACGGCTTGAAAGGCTTCAGCCATCTGCTCTCGACCGGCTGCACGTCTTCGACCGATGCGTTGAATTACGCCGTGCAAAATATCCAACTTGGCAAAATTGACACCATCGTTTCCGGCGGGATTGATGCGCCGCTCGCGCACAGCATCATGCTCGGCTTTTGTATGATGCGGTTGATGACGCCATCGTGGAATGAAGAACCGCACCGCGCGTCGCGTCCGTTTTGCAAAGGCCGTGACGGATTCGTCGTCGGCGAAGGCGCGTATCTATTTATCTTGGAAGAACTCGAACACGCGCTGAATCGTGGCGCGCGGATTTACGCCGAAATCACGGGCTACGGCTCAACCTGCGACGCACATCATCGCGTGCGCTTGGATGAAAGCGGCATTGAACCCGCACGAGCGATGGGGATGGCGATGCACGATGCGGGCGTCACCACAGAAGAAATTGACTACATCAACTTACATGGCACGGCGACAGACCTGAATGACCGTATCGAAACGCGCGCCATCAAAATTGCCTTCAGCGATTTGGCCTACAAGATTCCGATGAGCGCGACGAAATCGTTGATCGGGCATCCGCAAGGCGCTTCGGGCGCAGCCGGATTGACTGCGACGATTGGCGGAATGATGAACGGCTTCCTGCCGCCGACGATCAACTTGGATGAAGCTGATCCCGAATGCGATTTGGATTATGTGCCAAACAAAGCGCGTCCCGGCGACATCAAGACTGCACTTTGCAATTGCATCGGCTTCGGCTCGAAGAACTCGGCGCTGGTTGTCCAAAAATTTGAAAGTTGAAATGGGAGAGTTGAGATCGTGACGAACGAAGAAGTTTTGCAAACCTTCTCTGACTGTGGCGCGCTGCTCACAGGCCATTTCCTATTGACCTCTGGCCTGCACAGCCCGCGCTATTTGCAATGCGCGCTCGTGCTGCAACATCCGGCGATTGCCGAAAAACTCTGCACCGCGTTAGCCGACAAAGCGAAAGCCGATGCGAGCATTGGTCAGATTGATCTCGTCATCGCGCCTGCACTCGGCGGCGTGATCGTCGCACACGAGACGGCGCGCGCGCTCGGCGTTCGGGCATTGTTCACTGAAAGACAAGAATCGGGAATGACCTTGCGACGCGGCTTTCAGATTCAGCCCGGCGAGCGTTGCTTCGTTGTTGAAGATGTTGTCACGACCGGCGGCTCCACGCGCGAAGTGATTGACGTAGTTCGCGCGCTCGGCGGCATCGTCGCAGGCGCAGGTTCATTGATTGATCGCAGCGGCGGCGCAGTGGATTTAGGCGTCCCCCGCCACGCGCTCGCCACGCTCGAAGTTCCGAGTTACAAAGCCGAAGACTGCCCAATGTGCCAAGAAGGTTCCACCGCCATCAAACCCGGCAGCCGGAAATAGTTTTAGCCACGAATTTCACGAATCTTCACGAATTCAGGCAAGGATTGTGCATTTGGCTTTTTATGCTTGAGAAAAACTCAAAACGCCAAGGCTTAATTCTATTCGTGTCAATTCGTGAAATTCGTGGCTAAAAACTCTGCACGCGACTCCAATCCAAGCCAAACCGCAGCAAATATTTTCGCAGCCGGTCGGCGTCATTCGCCGTCGCTTTGCGATCCCGCGACGAGTGAAAGAGTTTGCGCCCGGCTTCGGACAACGACCGCGATTCACGACAAACCTTGAGCACACCTTCCAATTGAATGCGGTCGAAGAGATCAATACTCTCCCACGTATCGTCGCTGAGTAATTCGCCCACAAAACTTGCTGACGTTTTCGCTTTCGGCAATTGCCACGCGGCGCACAATCGTTCGACTTCTTCTTCCACGACATCCACCGAAATGCGCCCGCCTTCCGCCAACGTCGCCATCCGAATGATTGCGCCGTTCAAGTCGCGGAAATTGCCGTTCCAACTGGCTTCATTTGAGGTAGCGAATTTCAGAAAGCGCGTTAAGGCTTCGCGGCTGAAGGTCACGCGGCGACCGTTGCGATCTGCGAATTGATCCAATTCAAATTGCAGGTTCGGTTCGATGTCTTCTTTGCGTTCGCGCAAACTCGGCATCGTGAACGTCCATAAATTGATGCGCGCGAGCAAGTCCTCTCTAAATCTTCCTTCCCGCACACGCTCGGACAAATCGCGGTTCGTGCCGGCAATCAATTGGAATTCGCTTTTGACTTCTTTGTCGCTGCCGAGCGGCAAGAACACTTTGTCTTCGAGCGCACGTAACAACATCGCTTGCTCATCCAAACCCAGCTCGCCGATTTCGTCGAGGAACAACACGCCGTTATTCGCTGCGCGCAGATGGCCTTCGCGGGCATTGAGCGCGCCCGTGAATGCGCCTTTGATGTGACCGAACAACGCCGACATCGCGCTGTCGCCGCGAATCGTGGCGCAGTTCACTTCGACAAACGCGCCGCTCATCTGATGCCGCGCCACCTTCAACGCATAAATACGTTTTGCGAGCCGCGACTTCCCCGCTCCGGTCGGCCCCATCAACAACAACGGGTCGCGCGAAGCGATCGCCACCTGCTCAATGCGTGCGATCAGGCGATTAAATTCTTTGTTGCGCGTGGCGATGCCGGATTTCAAAAACGAGGTCGCTTCTTTTTGCTCCTGCTGAAAGCGCGCGGCGAGGAAGTCGTACTTCGACAAATCCAAATCAATGATGTTGTACGTGCCGGGATCGCTGAGTCGGCCTTTGCGAAATTTCGGCGGTGACGTTTGAATCAGTCGCGCGGGCAAATGGCGCGATTCGGTCAATAAAAACAGGCAAATTTGCACGGCGTGCGTGCCCGTCGAAAGATGCACTAGATAATCTTCGCTGTCCGGCTTGAACGGATAGCCGCGCGCGAAGTCGTGCAATTGCCCATACACCTCGACGAAATCCCAGGCATCTTCAAACTGCACCGAATGCGTGCGGACTTCGGTTTCGGGCGACACGTCTTTGATGTCAGCAACGATTTGTTTCGCCAGTTCGCGGTGGCTCGGTTGAATCAATAATTCAAACCGATGCACGAGCAAATCTTCGTGCGAACAGAGCGCAATCGTTGGACGCCATTTCTCCCAACGAATCGCGCCACGCCCCGCATCTTTTTGAATGCCGAGTAAACCGATGACGACTGTTTTTTTTGTGGGCATAATGTTGATGAAGAGTTTTTTTCACCACAGAGACACAGAGATTTCGCAGAGTTGCGCAGAGAGTAAAATCATTTCGTCTGTTTCGTTCTTTTCGTGTGTTTCGTAATCTCAAAAAACTCTGCGAACCTCTGCGCTCCCTCTGCGTCTCTGCGGTGAAAAGAAGGCGTAGAATAAAATCTAGCTTTGTATCTATCAAGCTAATTTTCTCGTCTCCCTCATTTCCGCTCGTTTTTCCTCTCAAATCTCCAATCTCAAATCAAATCTATCCTTTACGCCCAACCCACAAGCCTCTTCTCCGCTCTGGCACGCCACTCGCACTATCTCTCGCCGTCAGGACAGACACAGCGTCCTCAGCGTGCTGGCCTCCAGTGAGAAAGGCTCCCGATGTACCAAGACTGCTAACTGGAGGCCGCCTGTAGAACGCACATTGCAAAAAGGAGATCATTCGTCATGGCAAACAAGAATTTATTCCAGACCATCGCGGGCAAGTTATTGCCGAAGACTGACGCGGTCAACGAAGCGCGTGGTCAAGCCTACGCCTTCACGCCAAAGCACATGCTCGCGCAGTACGCTGCGACCGGCTGTTTGAATACGACCTTCTATGCCGACGCCGATGAGCAATTGGCGAAGGTGATTGAGTTGTGCAAAGAAATTGAGCCGGAGTTCATTGCCAAGACGGCGATCTATGCGCGTCAACGCGGCTTCATGAAGGATATGCCTGCGTTGCTGTGCGCGATCTTAGCCGTGCGCGATGTGAAGTTGTTGGAAGCCGTCTTCCCGCGCGTGATTGACAACGGCAAGATGTTGCGCAACTTCGTGCAGATTTTGCGTTCGGGCGTGGTCGGTCGGAAGTCGCTCGGTTCGGCTCCGAAGCGGTTGATCCGCGAATGGTTCGACTCGCGCGATGACGAAGCGATCTTCAAGGCTTCGATTGGTGCGGCTCCGTCATTCGCGGACATCGTGAAGATGATTCACCCGAAGCCGACGAATAAGAGCCGTGAGGCGCTGTTCGGCTACTTCATCGGGCGCGACATCAATGCGGACGAATTGCCTGCGCTGGTGAAGCAGTATGAAAACTTCAAGAACGGCGAACGCGCAGAGATGCCGAACGTGCCGTTCCAGATGTTGACGTCGCTCGATTTGAGCAAGGCGGAATGGACGCAGATTGCACGCACCGCGCCGTGGCAAATGACGCGGATGAACCTGAACACCTTTGTTCGTCACGACGTGTTCGGTCAACCGGGAATGCCCGAATTGATTGCAAACCGCTTGCGTGACGAACAAGCCATCAAGAAGGCGCGCGTGTTCCCGTACCAATTGATGACGGCGTACACGAACGCGAGCGCCGCGGTGCCGAACACGGTGCGCGAAGCGTTGCAGGACGCGATGGAAATTGCGATCAGCAACGTTCCGGCGATGGGCGGGAAGGTCTATGTCTTCCCGGACGTGTCGGGTTCGATGCAATCGCCGGTCACAGGTTACCGCAAGGGCGCAACCAGCAAGGTGCGTTGCATTGACGTAGCGGCGTTGGTCGCGGCGGCGATCTTGCGCAGAAACGCGAATGCCGAAGTCATTCCGTTCTCGGACGACGTTGTACCGTGCCGTTTGAATCCGCGCGACAGCGTGATGACGAACGCGCAGAAGTTGGCGAACCTGCCTTCGGGCGGAACCAATTGCAGCGCGCCGTTGATTGAGTTGAACCAGCGGAAAGCGAACGGTGATTTGGTGATCTACGTTTCGGACAACGAGTCGTGGGTGGATACCGATTACTACGGTCGCTTCGGCGGCAGCGCCACGCGAACAATGACCGAATGGGCGCAGTTCAAGACGCGCAATGCCAACGCCCGTATGGTGTGCATTGACATCCAGCCGTATGGCACGACGCAAGCCAAAGAGCGCGCGGACGTGCTGAACATTGGCGGCTTCTCGGATCAGGTGTTCGAGGTGATTGCTGAGTTCGCAGCCGGACGGTTAGGCGCAGATCACTGGATCGGCGTCATCGAGTCCGTGGGCCTGTAGAGTCTGGAGAAGTCTAGGAAAGTCCAGAGAAGTCTAGAGAAGACTAAATGCCTCATGACTTCACAAGACTTTTCCAGACTTCCCTGGACTTCCCCAGACTAAAATTGGGCCGAATGCCGCTGTGACTACATTCCAGAAAATCCGTGTCTCAGCAATTTCTTGTCGGCCTCTTGCACTGATCTTTGAAAAGAAATTCTGGCGAATGCTGGTGGGAGTACATTAGCAAAGCCGATTGGCATGCGGGTTAACGCCCGCCTTTCTCTTCCAACCTATAGGGCAACTTATAGGGCGGAGGGGATTGTTTCTCATCAATTTTGTCGCCGGAACCAAAGCATTCCAATTCGATGGCGAATGCTGACGGGGAGTACATAGATCACCATTAAGCCGCTGAGAAAAGATCACCTCAGACCGAGTAATCGGGAAGGCTCTCTCTGTCGAATTTGTCGCCATTTTTCAGTTTGTGACGAATGCCGATGGAACTACATCGTCTGCAAAACGAGTTATCCGGGTTCGAGTCCCGGCGGATTCTGCGGAATCTGTAGTTCAAAGGTTAGAACACTGAAGTTTCATCACATCTTGTCGTCACTCCCGTTTGCACGCAGCGCGAATGCAGTGGAAAGTACATCGTTGCAAGTTCGACTCTTGTCTGCCGCTCCGACTTATGCGGCAGTAGCTCAATGGATAGAGCAAGTCTTTCGACGCCCCTTGTCGCGCTGTCGCTCGTTTACCAATTGCGTTCTCAGCCATTCCTCACGTTGTTTGCACAGCGACGAATGCTAGTGGAACTACATTTAATCTGGAACGAGCTGATCGCGGGTGCAACTCCCGAACCGGGTTACCACGGAGGCTTGCAAAAAGCCGTCGGCCAATCGGTTTCACGTCTCCTTGTCGTCGTGGTTTTGTAGCGTATTTGCGGCGAATGCTTGAGGAACTACAAGGTAGAGCGTCAATGACATCACCGAATGTCGCGGGTACAACTCCCGCCTGCTGGCAACGGCAGTAGCTCAGAAAAAAACGTTTCTCAAATCCTTGTCGCCGTGTTAATTGAAAGCGTAGCAACAGGCGTCAAGAGTTCACGCTTCAGCGTGTTTCTCGCACAAGGTAAAACCACGCTGAAGCGTGAACTCTTAACACCTGTTGCCCAATGCGCTCGCGTAGCCGAAACGGAAGAGGCGCACCAAAAACGATTAGGTTGGGTGGTCACGGATAGAGGTTGAGGCAGAACCTATAGCGGCCTGATTCGTCAGGCGGGGAAAACAAGCAAGGGAATTAATATTATGACGATCCAAATTGACCCAGTCATCACAAAGAAGTTGATACTTGTGAAGCAGCTTTATCAGCAAGCCTTATCGCAATCAAAAATAAGACATAGTGATGTCGGCAGGATTACTTCAATTGTGATTTTTGACTTGGCCACTGAAACGATGCTCAAGACAATTGCCCTTGCTTTAGATCCTAAAAAAGACCCCGACAAAACCTTTGAGGCATTGATACAGCAAACCGATGATCTGATGACAAAAGCAAGCTTACAATCATTGCCCGACAAAACGCCGATACGACATGTTCACTCAATCAGAAACGATGCCCAGCACAAAGCCCGGTATCCGAATGATGCAGAAGTTAATGACTGCCGAACGTATACGCGCGATTTTTTAACGGCTGTCTGTTCACAGATTTGGGGAAAAGATTTTGAGAAAATAAGTATGGTTGATGTTGTCCAGCATCAAGAGGTCAGGTCTGACCTCTTGCAGGCAGAAAGGGCATTGTCCGAAAATAACTATGAGAAGGCTCTTGCCTATGCCAAAGAAGGGCTAAATCACGCTATATCTCTTGCGGGTAGAGTCGTTGTTCCGACCTTTGATGGCGAAAGAACAGGGGTTGTCACATCTGATGGATATGAGCAAAACATAAACTTTGATCTTTTTGCAGCTTTCAGAGAAATAGCCAGGCTTTCTACGTTGTCTGCTCTTGGCATCAATAATGCTGAGTTTATAAAGTATGAAAGTGTAGCGAGTTGCCTGAGTACTATCAGATTCACAGATGATCGGATTGAGTGGAACAGAGATCGCGAACTTCCTAATCCTGATGATATTGATTTCGCAATAAGTTATGCAATCAATACTGTGGCGCAAATTGAAGGATATGTAGGAAATTTAGAACGACCTTTCGACAAGGAATAATACTTTTTGAATAGATATACTTTTATGGCAAACATCACTTACAACCTCATCGAATCAGAGCACAGTGCGCCCATCAAAGCGTGGACAAAAGGCGTCAAGATGGAAGACGAAGCCAAGCGCCAACTCCAGAACATCGCCAAGCTGCCGATTGTTTTCAAATGGGTCGCCGCCATGCCAGACGTCCATCTCGGCATCGGTGCCACCGTAGGAAGCGTGATTGCAACGAAGGCCGCGATCATCCCCGCTTCTGTGGGCGTCGATATTGGTTGCGGGGTCGCTGCAATGCAGACTTCACTCACGGCAAATGATTTGCCGGACAATCTCCGCAAGATTCGTAAGGCGATTGAACAAGCAATTCCGCACGGGCGCACCGATCATGGCGGACGGCGCGACAAAGGCGGTTGGGGCGACATCCCGAAACGGCAGAAAGGCGTCTGGGCGCAGTTGGAAATCGGCTACAAGGAGATTTGCGAAAAGTTTCCGAAGCTGGATCGTGGCAACACAATCAACCATCTTGGCACGCTTGGCACGGGGAATCACTTCATCGAAGTCTGCCTCGATGAAAGCGACAACGTGTGGTTTATGTTGCACAGCGGCTCACGCGGCGTAGGCAATCGCATCGGCACGTTCTTCATTGAAATGGCGAAAAGCGATATGCGTCGCCACATTGCCAACCTGCCCGACAAAGACCTCGCGTACTTTGAAGAAGGCACAGAGCATTTCGATGACTACGTTCACGCGGTCAGTTGGGCGCAGGACTTTGCGATGTACAACCGCAAGCTGATGATGGAACAAATGATTGACGCCATC
>CAZWAK010000248.1:0-8623 GCA_964631865.1 uncultured Heliobacteriaceae bacterium
ACACTATCTCGCCCGCAGAATAAATCGCTCAAGTTATTCTGCGGGCCTGACTTAGAAGGTCAATTTTAAGGCCAATTGAATCACGCGCGAGGATTCACCTGTCGCAATCACGTTGGCCGAACTCGGCGTGGCGGCGGCCACACAACACGAGCGTCCAAACAATGTCGAAGTAATCAACGTCGAACCGTTCGACGCATCGCGCGGCGATTCAAAGTTTGCATGGTTCAGGGCATTGAAGAACTCGCCCCGGAACTGCAAGCGGAAGCGCTCTGTGATGGCAAAGTTCTTGAAGATGCCAAGGTCAAGGTTCGTATAGCCTGGCCCGCGGAATGTGTTGCGACCTTGCGTGCCGTTTGAACCGGCTGCCGGGAACGTGAACTTCGCCTGATCCGCTGCCGTAAAAATCACCGGCCCCAAAATGCCCGCCACCTCCTGTAACTTCGCTTCCGGCGGAGCGCCGACGTAATCGGCCCGCGAGACTTTGCCGTTATGCGCCGTCAACGCGCCGCTCTGCACCTGGAACGGTTGTCCGGTCATTTGGAACAGAATGCCGTTCAGGCTCCAGCCGCCGATGATCTGATTGACGAAGCCCGGCGCATTGCCGAAGATCGCTTTGCCTTTGCCGAACGGCAACTCCCACAAACCGTTCACCACCAGCACGTGACGACGGTCGAAATCCGACACCGCGCGGTCAATACGCCAGTTGTAGATGTCCGTCGCCGTGCGCGAGTTCGTGGTCGAAAGACCGCCGCCCGACGCTGCGCCGACCGGGTCAACCGACATATTGTCAATGGACTTGCTGAAGGTGTAGGCCAAGCCAAACGAGAAGCCGTTTTCAAAACGGCGACGCACCGTCGCCTGCAAGCCGTGATAGTATGAGTCGCCGCCCGTGTCGAGATAGAACAGCGAGGAGAACTGCGGGTTCGGACGGAAGTAATTCGCCGGAACGCCGCGCGTCCAAATGTCGAAGCTCGTATCAATGCGATTGGCGAGGTTGCCGACGGCGTTTTGCCGCAGGTCAGTGGTTGTGGCCGCTGAATTCAAAAACGCATCACTCGACAGTTGGAGCAAAATGCCAATCGCTTGCGGCGTGTATCCGGCGCGGCAGCCTGTGCCGGTCACGCGATTTGTACAGCCTGCATCAAAATTGGCTTTCAGCCGATTGAACGACGCGATCACATCGGAATGCAGTCGTGTTTGATTCAGGTTGTAGCCGCGCAACAGCTTCGTCCCGCGTTTGCCGACGTAGCCGACCTGCGCGACCAGACCGAACGGCAGTTCGCGTTGAATGTTCAGGTTCCAATCGTGCGACGTGGGCAGTCCAATCTTTTGATCAAATGCCCCCAAGCTCGGTGCTGTCCCCTGCCGCGCAATCGCGGGCGTGTAAAACGATGACGGCTTCGTAGTCGGCGGAGCCAATTGTTGAGGGAAGCCTTCGCCGACTCGTTTGTTGGCGTCCAGCGTCGTCGCCAGCGGTTGCACGCGCGCGACGAGGCCCGGCACAAAGCCCGCAATCGAAGTCACCTGGAACGTCGAAATCGGATCGTAGGCCATGCCATAGCCGGTGCGAATCACGGTCTTGTCATTCCACGCATACGCAAAGCTCAAGCGCGGTGCAAGCGCGCCCCAGGTCGTGTTTTCATACCAACTCTTGGCCGCTTCCCACCGTACGAGGTTATTCGCGTCAAAAAGGTCAGGCCGCCGATTCGGCACAAACACGCGCTTGTGGGCTTCCGTCGCAGGCAGATTGACTTCCCAACGAAAACCGTAATTGACCGTCAATTTCTGCGACGCTTTCCATTCGTCCTGCGCGTAGTAATTGAACTGCTTGTAGCGGATGCCGTTGTTGAAGATGTTCCCGGTCGGCAGAAACGCATCCGACGTGGGGTCGCTGACGTAGGCTTGCGTAAAGCGCGCGGGGATGCCCAACAGATCGTTGACCGCGTTGAGCAGGTTCGTGTTGTCAACCGAATTGATGCCCGGCACAAGGGCGCTTGTGACCCAGTTCGGCGCGCGGTCGGCTTGACTGAACGTCATGCTCGGCGCGATGTTGAAGCCCGCGAAGCCGCGCAGATCGTTGTGTTGCAGGAAGCGAACATTGACGCCCGTGCGAATGACGTGTGAGCCTTTGACCCAACTCAGATTGTCCACGACCTGATAGGTGTTGAGCGTGCGCTGCGTGCGCGGGATGTTATGCACCGGCTCGGAAATGTTGGCGAAGTTGAAGGGCGGAATGTTTGGAAAGTTGGGGTTCGACTCGCCCCAGGTGAAGAAAAAGCGGAAGCGCGCCAAGCCGACCGTGAATTCATTGACGATGTTGTCCGTCACCGTCCAGCGATGGCCGATGGCGGTGTTCTTGGATGAACGGAACACTTCGCCGAGCGCCGGAAAACCGGGGAAGACCTGCGGACGACTGTTGAGCAAATCGCCGTCCAGCGTGTCGGTCGCCGCATCAATGTACCGCCCGAAGATGCTCTGCCGGTCGTTGAAGGTGTGGTCAATGCGGAACATGTAATTCGGCCCGACCGTGCGCGACGGCACGTTCCAGGCATAGCCCGCCGTATTCAAACCATCGCCAACCGTGTAGGCATTCGCGCGCGGATATTTGTCCAGATAAGCTTTGACGACCGGGTCGGCTCCGATGCGGCGCGGATCGTTGCCGTAGATGTTGTAGCTGCGAATGCAATTCGTCGTGACGGTCGCGCTGCAATCGGGGAAGAGTGGTTTGCCGGTCGCATCCACGACGGCTCCGGTCGCGCCTGCCGGACGATTCTGCCCGCCGACGAAATACCGAAAAATGCCTGCACGCGCTTCGGGCGTGTACAGAATCGGGATGCCGAAGCTGCGCGCGATGGGTTGGGTGAGATTGACGCGCTGATTCTGGTAGCTGCCGAAAAAGAATGTCTTGTTTTTGATGATCGGGCCGCCAGCCTCGCCGCCAAATTGATTGAGTTTCAATTCCGGGCGATTGAACCGTTCGGCCAGCAAAGTGTTGCCTGCGGCGAGCGCCTGATATTTCTGCGCGTTGTTGAAAAACTCATTCGCATTGAGCGCGGTGTTGCGGAAAAAGTGAAACAGCGTGCCGTGAATTTCATTCGTGCCGCTGCGTGTCGCAATCGCCACATTCGCGCCGGAATTGCGACCTTGCTCGGCGGTCGCGTTGTGCGTCGTCACACGATATTCCTGCACGTTGTCCGGGTTGAGACGATAGACATTCGATTGCGGATTCGGCACGGACGGTTCGTTGGCATCAATGCCGTCAATCGTGACGTTGAAGGCGCGGTCGCGCGAGCCGTTGACGTGCGTGCCGGAGCCTGCGCCCGCGCTCGTGCGTTGCACCAAGCCCGGTTGCAGCGTGATGAGCGCGAGCGGATTGCGCCCGTTGAGCGGCAATTCGGTGATGGCTTTGCGTTCGATCACATCGCCCAGGGCAGCGTTCGAGGTCGTGAGCTTTTCATACGACCCCGTGACCGTCACGACCTCGCTGGCAGCGCCAATCTGCATCGGCACATCCACCACGAGTGGCGAACCAACACTCAGCACATTGGCCGCGCTGGCAAAGGTGCGAAAGCCTTGCGCTTCGACGCGAATTTCATAGCTGCCGACAGGCAACGATTCAAAACTGTAGTTGCCGGCGGAACTGGTTTGCGCCGTGTAAGTGACGCCCGTCGCTTCGTTTTTCGCGGTGACTTTGGCGTTGGGCAGCACGGCTCCTTGTGGGTCGGTAACAGTCCCTGTGATGCGCGATGTGCCAGTTTGCGGCCAGGCTACGGTGCATAGCCCGATGAATAACAAAAATACCTGAACGAGAATTTGTAGGGGTCTGAACTGTCGCATCTCTCCTCCTTTGAGATGAAAACACGTTTGGGGTGAATGACGAGGGGGCTGGATCATTCCTGCGCAGCCGCATTGCAGGCAGCCCGCCCCCAGCAGGTTAGAAATTGATGCCTAAAATAAAGTGAATAATGCGCGGGGAACCGCGTTGGCCCGTGATTTGACCAAAGTTGGCGCTATCGAACTGGGTGTTCCCGTAAGCAAAATTCGCGTGATTGAAGGCATTGAAGAACGTCGCCTTGAATTCCATATCCGCGCGTTCCAGAAACTTCGTGCGCTTGCTCACGCTGAAATCCACCTGCCAGAAGGACGGCCCCGTGAGCGCGTTGATCGGGAAATTCCCAAACGTCCCTGGCGCAGGCACATCCACCAGGCCGTCTTTCACGGTTGACCCCGTATGCCGCCCCGCCGTGTTGGTTGTGATGTCGAGCAGGTTCGGATTGAAGAAATAGACGCCTGAACCTCTCTTATGAATCCCTGCGCTGTTGCGGAACTGATCCACACTCACCAGCCACTGCGCCGGATTGTTGCCCGCGTTGAATTGATTGAAGGTCGAGCGATTGGAGAAGCCCTGCGCCTCGACGATGACGCTGAACTGTCCGAGGGGCAAGGACGGAAACACAAACGCGCCTTGCGTATCCGAGACGCTCTGAAATTCTTCGTTGGTCGTGACGTGTTTCGCGATCACTTTCGCCCCCGAAACTGCCGCGCCAGTTTGATCGGCCAGCAATCCACTCAGACTGCTCCGTGTGGATTGACCAAACCCGGTCAGCATCAAGTAACAGGCGAGTAAAACTCTAATTCCAAGCCGCAGGGCGAATTTACGCGCTGATGGTTTCTTCATAAATGTTCTCCTGACAGGGGCAAGCTGCTTTTCGGCAAACAGCTTTGGTGGGTGATTCTTTCGTTATGACAAGAGCGGGAGAGCCGGAAAAAAGCAGGATGCCCCGCGGTTAGGCAAGGCATCCTGCAAGTGATTCTATGCAGAAAAAAAACTAGAATCCGAGGCGCAGCCCAAAGCGGAAGACCCGCTCGTCAATGCCTTCGCGCCCGAAGGAACGCACGCTCGTGACTTCCATAAAGCCATTCAGACGTGGTCTGCCGTTGGCGTCCAGCAAGATGTTGCCTGCCGCATCGCGCGACGGTGATGAGGCATTCCCACCCGGAGCATTGAAATGCGGCGTATTCGTCGCATTGAAGGCTTCGGCGCGGAACTGGAGTTTGATGCCTTCCGTGATCTTGAATTCGCGGAAGAGACCAAAATCCAGATTCGCCGTGCCCGGACTGGTCAGGATATTGAAGCCCGCGGTTCCAAATCGGGTTTGTGTTACAGGGGCAAAGGACTTCGGATCGTAGTACGGATTGCCTGCACCAATGCCGCCGAGCTTGCTGATAGGGCCAACCAGATCGGCCCGCTGCGTACTGCCCGGTGCATTCAAGGATGTGCCACTTGCCGTGACGCTGAACGGATAGCCCGTAAACGCGCCATAGAGCCAGCTTAACTGCCACCCGCCTGCCAGCGCCGAACCGATGGCGTTGTCGTTCACCCAGCGTCTTCCTTTGCCAAAGGGTAATTCCCACGCTCCCGAAAACTGGAAGTTGTGCGGGATGTTGATGCTCAAAATAGCGCGATTCAAATCGCGGAAATTTGGATCACGGATGGACAACGCGCCGTCGTTGTTGTTCCCCAACCCGGACAGCCCGATGACTTTGCCCCAGGTGTAATTGGCCTGTAGTTGCAGACCGCCAGAGAAGCGGCGCTTCAAAGAAGCCTGCATGGAATCGTAATGCGAATTCGCCAGCCCGTCCTGAATGAACGTAGTGGCCACGCGGCCAAACCGCTGGTTGAGCGGTTGGCTGGCTGTGCCGCCGCCGACCCGACCCGCATTCACGTCAGTCAAACCGGATTGCCCAATCGTGCGCGTGGCAATGTAGCCGACGGACGCTGCCAAGCCCCAGCCCAGACTTTTCTCCAACACGAAGTTCCAGGATTGGATGTAGGGCCGTCGGAAGCTATCGCCCAGCGTCAACACGCTGACGTTGCCCGGCACGGGCACGACACCATTGCCGATGTTCGGCGTAACGGGCGGCGGGATTCCATTGCGCAACAAGCCTGCTGGTTGCGACGAGTTGGTCGGCACGATGTTCAGGTTTATCAACATCGGATAGTTGGTGCGGAAGGTGCGCGCCAGACTGACCGGGTCGTATGTGATGCCGTAGCCGGTGCGCAGAACGAGCGAGTCGCTGATGCGCCAGGCAATGCCGAGACGTGGCGAGAAGAGCCGTTTGCTCAACTTGACGCCGCAATCTTCCGGGATATTGCCGACGCCGCACACCTGCATCGTATTGGTGTTGAAATCGTAGCGTTCAATGCCGCGTCCTTCACGCCCCGGCATCGGGTAATATTCCCAGCGCGTGCCGAGCGTGACGGTCAGTTTTTGATTGACCTGCCAGCCATCGCGCACATAGAAGCTGTAGGCTCTGGCCCGGAAGATGATCGGTGGTTCCGGCAGGAACGTGCGCCCCGAACCGGAATGGTAACCGAGCAGGAAGGTGGCCAGCGAGTTGAATTGTGTGCTGCCGATTTGGAACGTTGCGCACCCCGTTCCGGCAGAGTTCAAGGCCGTGCAAAGCTGCGTTGGCCCACCCGCAAACTGGAACCCACCCGAAGTCGGTTCGGTATTGCCGCCGCCGTTCCATTCCACTTGCAGATGATTCAGCGTTTGCCGCGCAAAATCAAAGCCGAAGCGAATGTTGTGATTGCGGCGTGTCCAGTTGAAGTTCGACACATACTGCCATTGCGGATCGTTGCGATAGTACGGCATAAAGCTGTCCTGCACGCCGATATTCGCAAAGCCGCCAATGCGGAACCGCGGCCAGCCTTTTTCAAAATCGCGCGTCCCGTTCGTGCCGGGAATGCCCAGCACATCCAGACCAATATTTTTGTCGAGAAAACCTTGTTCCGAATTCGTGCCTTGTTTGGTGTAGCCAATGTTGCCGTCAATGATGAAGTTCGTGCTGACGGTGTACACACCCGCGACCGTCACGCCGTAAGTTTCGCCCGACCCCAGACCCGTGTTGCCGCCCTGCGGCGCAGTCCCGACGCCGTCCGCCAGACCAAGCGCGCCCGGATTGTTTTGTTTGTAGGTCAGGAAGCTGAAGCGTCCATACGTCGTGAACTTCTCGTTGAGGTTGTAATTGATTTTCGTATCGAGCGTCTTGCGGTCGAATTGGTACGGAGCCGTCGCATAATAGTTGTTCGCAATGCCAGGCCGGTTGGGTAACGGCACATCTTTCAGGATCAGTTTGGCAATCGGATCAATGCGCCCCGCGGGAATAATGCCGCCCGCAAACTCTGTGCGATTACGCCCAAATTGGTCGCCCGTCGCCGGATCAAAGATGCCGACACCGCCTGCCGAGAGATTGCCGTTGCGCATGTCTGCTGTCGGCAAGGTGAGCAGGCGATTGCCGAGTTGGCGATCATTCGTGCCTTCAAAGCTGACGAAGTAAAACAGCTTGTCTTTCTTGATCGGGCCGCCCACCGTGCCGCCCCATTGGTTATACACGCGCTTGGGTTTGTCCTGCACGACACCGTTGACCGGCGTCAGGTTCCAGGGACGGGCTTTGGTCAGATGATTGTCGTGATATTCAAACGCCGAACCGTGAATGTTGTTGGTGCCGCTTTTGATTTGCACGTTGACGGCAGCGCCGCCCGCGAGTCCCTGTTCGGCGTCGAAGTTGTTGGTTACGACGTTGACGGTTTCGATGGATTCGAGTGCGGGGACATACGCCGTGACGTGCGGCAGAAAGATGTTGTACTGGCTCGCGCCGTCAATGCGCGTGTTGTTGGAACTGGAGTTCGTGCCGTTGACGTTGTATTCCAACGCACGCGAAGGATTGGTCGGAATCGAGTGCGCATTCGTCGGCGGATTGATGCCGGGAATCGAGCGCAAGAGTTGTTGGTAGTTGCGTCCGGGGGGAATCGGAATATTTTGCAGCGTTTGGCTGGTCAATTCGGCGCGCACTTCGGAGCGGTCGGTTTGCAGCAACCCGGCGTCTGCCGTGACGTTGACGGTGTCCACGACTTGGCCGACTTCGAGGTTCATGTCGGCGCGCGTGATGCTGTTCAGCGTTACGATCACATTGGCATTGGTCGCCGTTTTGAAGCCTTGTTTTGTGACCGTGATTTCCCACGTGCCGGTTTGCACGGTGGTGAAGGTGAAGCCGCCACTGTCATTGGTGAGCGTTTCGCGCACCTGGTTCGTGCCTTTGTTGGTAATCTTGACGGTTGCACCCGCCACGACCGCGTTGGAATTGTCCGTCACATTACCGACGATGGAGCCGTATAGAACTTGCGCTCTGCTGACGGACGAAAAGATCGCCAATAGCAAAAAGACAAAGAGCAAATTACAAATAGCCCCGTTTCCTTTCTTGTTTGAAGGAAAAGGAATCCATTGCATAAGTGTCCTCCAGTGGTGAAGATGTTGTTAATGGTTTGTCTGCGGGTTGGTTTAGCATCTGTGTGGTGAGGCAATCGCCGTAATTTGCTTACCTGAGTCAGTCGCGCTCAAATCAATGCCAATTGTCCTCATTAACCAATGTCGTCTGTAGAGTAGCAAACCAACAGCAGAGTTATGCTGACACACTCTACCCAGCAAAGCTTCTATCGTAAGCTAAGTACTTGTTAGTTATTTGTAAGACACAGAAGCTAAGCACCTGCGCATAAGTTCTGAGGCGTAGCGCGATTTGGTAAATCGCGTGTGTTCCCAAGTGCAGCGCCGCGATTTAC
>CAZWAK010000249.1:0-8609 GCA_964631865.1 uncultured Heliobacteriaceae bacterium
AACACGTACTTTCTTGCCAAAGTCATACCGTATCGCGGCTCGTGGGTCGAATTTGAATACGACGCGAAGAACCTGTTGTATGTGCGCATTGACCGCAAGCGCAAATTCCTGGCGACGATCTTCCTGCGTGCGTTGGGGCTGAAGAGCGACGAAGAAATTCTGCGCAAGTTTTATCAAGTGGACAGCATCCGCGTGCAGCAGGGACAGTTGTTCTGGCAATTGAGCAAGAACGTCATCGGCCTGCGCGTGTCGCACGAAATCAAAGATCGCAAAGGCGAAGTGCTGGTCAAGAGCGGCAAGAAAATTACCAGCAGCGCCTACGAAGCTTTGCTTGCGGCCAACGTGAAAGAAGTCGAAGTGCAAGTCCACGACCTCGACGGCGCGTTTGTGCTGAACGATGTGGTGGATATGAACACGGGCGAAGTCGTGGCCGAAAGCAACTCTGACCTGACGCCGGAAAAACTCTCCAAGCTCATCGAAGCGGGCGTGGATTCGTTTGCGGTCTTCTTCCCGGAAAAAGACGAAGCCGGGCCGGTGATGAGCAACACGGTGCGCAAAGACACGATCAAATCGCCGCAAGAGGCTCTGATCGAAATTTATCGCAAGATGCGTCCCGGCGATCCGCCCACGCTCGACACGTCAAAGTCCCTGTTTGAAGGCATGTTCTTCGACGCGCGCAAATTCGATTTCTCGCGTGTGGGACGTTTGAAGTCGAACATCAAGCTCGGTCGCCCGGAACGGGATCGCCTCGACGATCCGCTGTTTGCGCCGGACGATTTCTTCGATGTCATTGATTACGTCTTGAAGCTCAAGCGCGTCACGGGCGAAGTGACGTTGCCCAATGGCCGCAAGCTGTTCTACGGCGATGACGACATTGACCACTTGGGCAATCGTCGTGTCCGTGCCGTCGGCGAATTGCTCGAAAATCAATTCCGCCTCGGTTTGGTGCGGATGGAACGCGCCATCAAAGAAAAGATGTCTATTCATCAGGAAATGCAAACGGCGATGCCGCGCGATCTTATCAACGCGAAACCGGTGATGGCGGCGGTGCGCGAATTCTTTGGTTCGTCGCAACTGTCGCAGTTCATGGATCAGACGAATCCGCTCTCGGAAATCACGCACAAACGACGTCTCTCGGCGCTGGGGCCGGGCGGGTTGTCGCGCGAGCGCGCCGGGTTTGAAGTCCGCGACGTACACCCAACACACTACGGGCGTATTTGTCCGATTGAAACGCCGGAAGGCCCGAACATCGGTTTGATCTCGTCGCTCTCGTGCTTCGCGCGTATCAACGAATTCGGCTTCATCGAATCGCCGTATCGCAAAGTCGTGGACGGGCGCGTGATTGACTATGTGTTGATTCACAACCCCGGCGACACGGCTCTGAAGGCGAACGATCACGTGCCGGAAGACGTGGTGGAAAAGGCCAACAAAAAACTGGCTGAAGGGCAAAAGGCCGCGACGTTTGAGCCGTATCCGTTTTACCTGTCGGCGTGGGAAGAAGATAAATACATCATCGGACAGGCCAACATTGGCCTCGACGCCAATGGCAACATCGTCAGCGAGCGCGTCAACGCCCGCAAAGCCGGCGAATTCATTCTCTCTTTGCGCGAGGAAATTCAGTACATGGACGTCAGCCCGAAACAGCTTGTCTCGGTCGCGGCGTCGCTCATTCCGTTCCTCGAGAACGACGATGCGAACCGCGCGTTGATGGGATCGAACATGCAACGTCAGGCCGTGCCGCTGCTGCGTGCGCAAGCGCCGTACATCGGAACCGGCATGGAAAAAGTCACGGCGCAGGATTCCGGCGCTGTGGTCGTCGCGCGTCGTGACGGCATCGTGGACGTCGTGGACTCCGAGCGCATCATCATCAAAGCCGATCACAATGTGGACGGAACGCTCTCGCGCGAAGTTACGGCGGACATTTATCCGCTCATCAAATTCAAACGCTCGAACCAAAACACCTGCATCAACCAAAAGCCCATCGTGCGCAAAGGTGATCGCGTCGTGAAAGGCCAGGTTATTGCCGACGGGCCTTGCACCGAAGGCGGCGAATTGGCACTTGGTCGCAACGTGCTCGTGTCGTTTATGCCATGGCGCGGGTACAACTTCGAGGACGCGATTTTGATTTCGGAAAAGATGGTCAAGAACGATTACTACACTTCGATTCACGTCGAAGAGTTGGAAATCGAAGCGCGCGACACGAAGCTGGGGCCCGAAGAAATCACGCGCGACATTCCGAACGTCGGTGAAGCGGCGCTGCGTGATCTTGATGATAGCGGCATCATCCGCATCGGCGCATACGTCAAGCCCGGTTCGATCCTTGTCGGCAAAGTGACGCCGAAGGGCGAAACGCAATTGACGGCGGAAGAAAAACTGCTGCGCGCGATCTTCGGTGAAAAAGCGGGCGATGTCCGCGATGCGTCGTTGACCTGCCCGCCCGGCATCGAAGGCACGGTCGTGGATGTCAAAGTCTTCACCCGCAAGGGCGCGGACAAAGACGCCC
Organism: uncultured Heliobacteriaceae bacterium; assembly: GCA_964631865.1. Taxonomy (GTDB): domain Bacteria; phylum Acidobacteriota; class Blastocatellia; order RBC074; family RBC074; genus JAFDVL01. Next base: position 2,504 of record CAZWAK010000249.1, read on the forward strand.
GCAGCATGTACATCGAGCAAGCCGAAGAAGACAAACTGCGCAAGAACCTCGACGACGAAATTCGTATCCTGCACGAAGAGCGCAACAAACGGACATACGAGTTGCTCGAAGGTCGCAAGCTCGAAGAAGACCTGACGCACAATCGTCGCGTCGTGCTGGAAAAAGGCACGAAGCTGACGCGCGAACTGTTGCAGGAGATCGAATTCGCGGCGCTCAAAAAAGTCGAAGTCGCCGGTTCGCGCGGCGATGTCGGCGCGGAAATCAAAGACCTCGAACAGCGCACCGAACGGCAGATTGCGATTCTCGAACATCTGCACAACGACAAGGTGGACAAGCTGCGCAAGGGCGATGAACTGATGCCCGGCGTCATCAAGATGGTGAAGGTCTTCATCGCCATGAAACGCAAGCTGTCGGTCGGCGACAAGATGGCCGGACGGCACGGCAACAAAGGCGTCATCGCGCGCATCCTGCCGGAAGAGGATATGCCGTACCTGCCCGATGGAACGCCCGTGGAAATCGTACTGAACCCGCTCGGCGTGCCGTCGCGCATGAACGTCGGGCAGATTCTGGAAACGCACTTGGGCTGGGCGGCGAACGTGTTGGGGATGAAGTTCGCAACGCCCGTGTTCGATGGCGCAGCGGAAACCGAAATTAAGAAGTTCCTGCGGCAAGCGAACGAACAACTGCAAGAAGAAGGCTTGCCGGAAATGATTAACGATTCGGGCAAGACGGTCTTGTACGATGGCATGACGGGCGAACCGTTTGAGCAGAAAGTGACCGTCGGGTACATCTACATGCTCAAACTCTCGCACCTGGTGGACGACAAGATTCACGCGCGTTCGATTGGCCCGTACAGCTTGATTACGCAGCAACCGCTGGGCGGCAAAGCGCAATTCGGCGGCCAACGCTTCGGCGAAATGGAGTGCTGGGCGTTGCAGGCCTACGGCGCGGCGCACACGTTGCAGGAATTGTTGACGGCGAAGTCGGACGACGTGACGGGGCGCTCGAAGATTTACGAAGCCATCGTCAAAGGCGAAACCGATTTCGAGCCGGGCTTGCCCGAATCCTTCAACGTCCTGATCCGCGAATTGCAATCGCTGTGTCTCGATGTGGAACTGCGACAGCGCGAAACGGCAGAGGCTTAGCTACGAGTAGGCGGTAGTCGGTAGGCAGTAGGCGGCATTCTTCGGTTTCCCTGAAGGTTATGGCTGCTGAACTTAAACTACCGTCTACCGTCTACCGACTACTTTGGAGAAATTATGTATAGATTAACTGGCGATAAAGGGCCGACACCTCAACTGGAAGCGATTCGCATTAGCCTCGCTTCGCCGGAAAAAATTCGTTCGTGGTCGCATGGGCACGTGACGAAGCCGGAAACGATCAACTATCGTACTTTCAAACCCGAACGCGACGGGTTGTTCTGTGCGCGTATTTTCGGGCCGGTGACGGATTGGGAATGTTTGTGCGGCAAGTACAAACGCATGAAACATCGCGGCGTGATCTGCGACAAATGCGGCGTCGAAGTCACGCAGGCCAAAGTCCGCCGCGAACGCATGGGGCACATCGAACTCGCCAGCCCCTGTTCGCACGTGTGGTTCTTCAAAGGCCTGCCGTCGCGCATCGGCCATCTGCTCGACATCCCGCTGCGCGAGTTGGAAAAGGTCTTGTACTTTGAAAGCTACATTGTCATCGCGGACGCGAAGGAGTTGGAAGAACTCGGTCTGCCGCTCAAGGAACGCGAACTGATTGCCGATGACCGCTTTCGCCAACTCAAGCAGGAATTTCCTGGCAAGTTCACGGACGAAGTCGCGCGGATGGGCGCGGAAGCGATCAAGATTTTGCTCTCCAGAGCAGACATCGAATTTCTCTCCGAAGACATGCGCGAGCGGATGAAGACCGAGAATTCGCAGCAGAAAAAACTGAAATTCTCCAAGCGGCTCAAGGTGGTCGAATCGTTCCGCAAATCGGGCAACAAGCCGGAATGGATGATTCTCGACGTGATCCCCGTGATTCCGCCGGAGCTGCGTCCGCTTGTGCCGCTCGATGGCGGACGTTTTGCCACGTCGGACTTGAATGACTTGTATCGCCGCGTTATCAACCGCAACAACCGCTTGTCAAAGCTGATCGAACTCAAAGCGCCTGAAGTCATCGTGCGCAACGAAAAGCGCATGTTGCAGGAAGCGGTGGACGCGCTGTTCGACAACGGTCGTCGTGGGCGCGTGTTGCGCGGCGTGAACAATCGCCCGCTCAAATCGCTGTCCGACACGCTCAAGGGCAAACAAGGCCGCTTCCGGCAAAATCTGCTCGGCAAGCGCGTGGATTATTCGGGTCGTTCAGTGATCGTCGTCGGGCCGGAATTGAAGCTGCATCAATGCGGTCTGCCGAAGAAGATGGCGCTCGAATTATTCAAGCCGTTCATCTACAACAAACTCGAAGCCGAAGGCCACGCGGCCACGATTAAGCAGGCGAAGGAAAAAGTTGAGATGCAAGAGGAAGTCGTGTGGGACATCCTCGAAAAAGTCATCAAAGACCATCCGGTTTTGCTGAACCGCGCGCCCACGTTGCACCGCCTCGGCATTCAGGCGTTCGAGCCGGTGCTGGTCGAAGGCAAGGCGATCAAGCTGCATCCGCTGACCTGCACGGCCTTCAACGCGGACTTTGACGGCGACCAGATGGCCGTTCACGTGCCGCTCTCGCCCGAAGCGCAAATCGAAGCCAGCGTCTTGATGCTGGCGTCGAATAACATTTTGTCGCCTGCTTCGGGGCAGCCAATTGCCGTGCCGACGCAGGACATCGTACTTGGTTGTTATTACCTGACGCGCGCGGCGGAAGGCTCAAAAGGTGAAGGCCGCGCGTTCGCCAGCGTCGAAGAAGTTTTGCTCGCACTCGATGCCAAAGAAGTCGGCACGCAAACGAAGATTCGGCTGCGCTACACGGGCAAGCTGATTGATCTGGAAACCGAACGCGATTCGCAGGACGTCATCAAAGCCACGTCGAAAGAGGTCAAGAATCGCACCATCAACACGACCGTTGGCCGCGTGATCTTCAACGATCACTTGCCCGAAGAAATGCCGTACGTCAATGGCATCCTCAAGAAAAAAGGCTTGGGCAGCTTGGTCAGCTACTGCTTCCTGCGCTACGGGCATTCGATTACCGTCAGGATGTTGGACGAATTGAAATCGCTCGGCTTCAGCTACGCGACAAAGGCGGGCATCTCCATCGGCGTGGACGATATGGTCACGCCGCCGGACAAACCGAGGCTCGTGCGCGAAGCGGAAAACGAAGTGAGCAAAGTCGAACAGCAGTACAAAGACGGCGTCATCACGAACGGCGAACGCTACAACAAAGTCGTGGCGATTTGGTCGGAAGTGACCGAAAAAGTCGCCGACGAAATGTTCAAGGAAATGTCCAAACGCGAGAAGGAATTGAAAGAACTCAATCCGATTCTTGTGATGGCCGACAGCGGCGCGCGCGGTAACCAACAGCAGATTCGTCAGCTCGCGGGGATGCGCGGTTTGATGGCGAAGCCGTCGGGCGAAATCATCGAAACGCCGATTCACGCGAACTTCCGCGAAGGCTTGAACGTGTTGCAGTACTTCATCTCGACGCACGGCGCACGCAAAGGTTTGGCGGACACCGCGCTCAAGACTGCTGACTCCGGCTATTTGACGCGACGGCTCGTGGACGTTTCGCAAGACGTGATTATCTCCGAAGACGATTGCGGCACGATCAAGGGCATCTGGGCCGAGCCGATCATCGAAGCCGGCGACATCATCGAAGGCTTGCGCGAACGGATCATCGGGCGCGTTTCGCTAGTGGACATTCACGATCCGATTACCGGCCAGTTATTAGCCAAAGCCGGGCAGCAAATGGACGAAGACCTCGCCACCGAAATCCAGAACGCGGGCATCGAACGCCTCCGCATTCGTTCGGTGTTGACGTGCGAATCGCGGCGCGGCGTGTGCGTGAAATGCTACGGACGCAATCTGGCGACCGGGCAAATCGTGGATATGGGCGAAGCGGTGGGCGTCATCGCGGCGCAAAGCATCGGCGAACCCGGCACGCAGTTGACGATGCGCACCTTCCACATCGGCGGCACGGCGACGCGAATTTCCGAAGTGTCCGCCCACGAAGCGCGTACGGCGGGAACGGTCAAATACGATGAACTGAACACGCTCGTGAACCGCGAAGGCAAGATCGTGGCGATGAACCGCAACGGTTCCATCGTGATTGTGGATGATCGCGGGCGCGAAGTAGATCGCTACCCGATTGCCTACGGCGCGGTCATCAACTTTGCCGATGGCGCGCGTTGCGAAGAAGGCGACAAGGTGGCGGAATGGGACCCGTATTCGCGCGTGATCCTGACCGAAGTCAGCGGCCACGTGCATTGGAAAGACCTGATCGAAGGCGAAACCGTTCACGAAGACACCGACGAAGTCACCGGCTTGTCGCGCAACATCGTGATGGATTCGACCAACGAAAAACGCCAGCCGCGCATTGAAATTCGCAACGATGCGGGCAAGGTGCTGAAGGTCTATCCGATGCCGATTCGCGCCAACCTGATGGTCGGACGCGATGACGTGGTCGAGGCCGGCGACGTGTTGGCGAAGACGCCGCGTGAATCGGCGCGTACGAAAGACATCGTCGGCGGTTTGCCGCGCGTCGTCGAGTTGTTTGAAGCCCGCAAGCCGCGCGAAACCGCTGTGATGAGCGAAATTGACGGCACGATCAAATTCGGCTCCATCACGAAAGGCTCGCAGAAAGTCATCGTTGTCGGCGAAGGCGCGGAAGAGCGCGAATACTCCATCCCGCGCGGCACGCACATCAACGTGCAGGAGGGCGACCGCGTCCGCGCGGGCGAACCGTTGATGGACGGCCCGCTCAATCCGCACGACATCCTGGCCGTGCAGGGCATGGAAGCCTTGCAACGTTACCTCGTGAACGCGATTCAGGAGGTCTATCGCTTGCAAGGTGTGCATATCAACGACAAGCACATCGAAGTCATTGTGCGCCAGATGCTGCGTTGGGTACGCATCAAAGACGTGGGCGATACCGAATTCCTGCTCGAAGAACAGGTAGATCGCTTCCGCTTCCACGATGAAAACGCGCGCGTCGAAGCGCAGGAGGGACAGCCGTCCACCGCCGAACCGTTGTTGCTCGGCATCACGAAGGCGTCGCTCTCAACCGATTCGTTCATCTCGGCAGCTTCGTTCCAGGAAACGACCCGCGTGCTGACCGAAGCCGCGATTTCCGGGCGCGTAGACTATCTGCGCGGCCTCAAGGAAAACGTGATTATGGGTCGCTTGATCCCGGCAGGCACGGGCATGGATTACTACCGTAGCGTCCGCATCGAACCGGACGACACGGAAAGCGCCAACCGCGAAGACGAAATCGAAGACACGCAAAGCTATCTCGAAGCGATGTCCCAGATGGTCGGCTTGCGTCCCAACGCCGCACAGGAGCAAGCGGACGACAGCGACGAAGAAGAAGTGGTCGAAGAGGTGGAAGAATTCGTCGAGGAGACCGAAGAGTTCGTGGACGAACCCGCCTACGCGATGGAAGAGGACGACGACTTTTAAGTTGCGTTGGATCGTTTAGACAACCGAAGCCGCAGGGAAGCGATTCTCTGCGGCTTTTCATTTGCCATAGTTCATTTTTGATTTGTCATTCGTCATTGTTCGCGTGTCTGTGACCGCGATGAGAAATCGAAACTGAGAAATGAAAAACGACTATTCTCAGAGGTTAAGAAAAAGAATTTCTGAACGAACCAGAGCGCGGGGTTCACACAGAGTGGAAAGTGCGTCTAAGACAATCAAATCAGGGACCAATACTTTGTCCTCATCATTTTTTCCCCAGTGCTCCCCGTGGTTTTCTTTTTCTTAAAAACTGTCGGTGCTAACAGATTTTGTGGTTCCAGCCCCAGCGGGGCGCAATATTTATAGTAGAAGTCGAAAAGCACCCTAGCTCCGTTAGGAGCGATATCTGCCCTCCGATGCCGCCCCGCTGGGGCTGAAAAGACTCCTAACCACAGGGCTATAAGCACCTCGGCAGAAGTTTTGAGGTGTAACGCGATTTGGTAAATCGCGGGGCTGCGCCGTAGAACGCA
>CAZWAK010000250.1:0-8587 GCA_964631865.1 uncultured Heliobacteriaceae bacterium
GAAAAAGCAACAAGACGAAGCATAGAACTTCGCTTGACTGATAACACTACTACTGAATGAAAGCACAAACCGAAACCTGGGCGGTGGTTGGGGGCGGGTTGTTAGGCATGACACTCGCCCACCGCCTCGCCCAGTCCGGTAAACAAGTGACGCTCTACGAAAGCGCCTCAAACTTCGGCGGCTTGGCGAGCGCGTGGCAAGTCGGCGACATCACGTGGGATCGGCATTATCACGTGACGCTTCTGTCCGACACGCATCTGCGTTCCTTGCTCAATGAACTTGGGCTGGAAAACGAAATGCGCTGGGTCGAAACGAAGACGGGCTTCTACACCGACGGCAAGCTCCATTCGATGTCGAATTCTTTGGAGTTTTTGCAATTCCCACCACTCAATCTCATAGATAAATTTCGTTTGGGCGCGACGATTTTTTATGCGTCCAAAATTCAGGATTGGAAAAAGCTCGAAACGATTCCGGTGGCCGATTGGCTGCGCAAACTATCGGGCCAACGCACGTTCGAGAAAATCTGGCTGCCGCTGCTGCGCGCGAAACTCGGCGACAATTATCAGCACACGTCCGCCGCGTTTATTTGGACGACGATTGCGCGGATGTATGCGGCGCGGCGCACGGGATTGAAGAAAGAAATGTTCGGCTACGTGCGCGGCGGCTATGCGCGTGTGCTGGCACAGTTCGCCGAAAAGTTAGCTGAAGAAGGCGTCACGCTCAAACTCAACAGCGCCGTCAAACAAGCGACCACGACGATGCGCAACACCGTCCAGTTGGAGTTCGCCGACGGTCACAAAACTGAGCACGATCACGTTGTTTTCACTGTGCCGAGCAACGTAGCGGCGAACGTCATCCCGCAATTGAGCGAGGCCGAAAAACAAAAGCTCAACGGCATTCAGTATCAAGGCATCGTGTGCGCGTCGGTGTTGCTCAAACAACCGCTCGCCCAATTTTACGTCACGAACATCACCGAAACTTGGGTTCCGTTTACAGCGGTGATCGAAATGTCGGCGCTTGTGGATCGCAGCGAACTCAACGGACATTCGCTCGTGTATTTGCCGAAATATTTTGCGGCAGGCGATCCGATTCTGAATCTGTCTGACGAAGAAATCGAAGCCAACTTCAGCGCGGCGTTGTTGCGGATGTATCCACATTTGAAGCGCGACGACGTGCTGGCCTTCAAAATCTCGCGCGTGCGCCAGGTGTTTCCGCTGCCGACGCTGCGGTATTCCGAACACGCTCCCAAAATGGAAACATCATTGCCCGGCGTGTTCATCGTGAATTCATCACACATTTTGAACGGCACGCTAAATGTGAACGAAGGCATCAAGCTGGCAGAACAGGCTATGCCGAAATTATTGGCAGCGGCCAAAATAAAACCTGTCGCGTTGCGGCAAGTTGCCTAATTCTTCACTCTTCATTCTCAATTCTTCATTCTTTTTGAGAAGTGAAAGATTGAAGCCTTGGCGCACAGAAAAGAATGAAGAAGGAAAAATGAAGAAGGAAGAATGATGAGATCATGAAACCGATAGCAAGTCTTTCGCTCGACCTCGACAACCAATGGTCGTACCTGAAAACGCACGGCGATGCGGGCTGGGAATCGTTTCCGTCGTACCTCGACCTCGTCGTGCCGCGCGTGTTGCGGTTCCTGAAAGACTTCGAGCAAACGATCACATTTTTCATCGTCGGGCAGGATGCGGCGCTCAAAAAAAATCACGCGGCGCTGGCCTCACTCGCCGCCGCCGGACATGAAATCGGCAATCATTCGTTTCATCACGAACCCTGGTTGCATTTGTACACCGAGCCACAAATCACCGATGAAATCGCGCGTGCCGAAGAACAGATCGAACGCGCGACGGGCCAGCGCACGACGGGCTTTCGCGGCCCTGGGTTTAGCTGCTCTGAACCACTGTTGCGCGTGCTGAAGCGGCGCGGTTACGAATATGATTGCTCAACGTTCCCGACGTATTTGGGGCCGCTCGCGCGGGCGTATTATTTTGCGACAGCGAAGCTGACGCCGGAAGAGCGCGAGCAACGCAAAGCCTTGTTCGGTAAATTTTCGGAAGGCCTGCGTCCGCTCAAACCGTATCAGTGGCAATTGCCCGAAGGCGCGTTGCTGGAAATTCCTGTGACGACGTTGCCACTCTTCAAAGTCCCGATTCACATTAGCTACATCCTCTACGCGAGCAGTTATTCCCCGGCGCTCGCCAAGTTGTATTTCCGCACCGCACTGCAACTCTGCCAAGTGGCAGGCGTGCAACCGTCCATTCTTCTGCATCCGCTTGATTTTTTGGGCTGCGATGATGTGAAGGAATTGGCATTTTTTCCCGGCATGCAAATGACCGGAGATCGTAAGGTTGCTATCGTTCGCGAGATGATAGAACTGTTGCGGTCGAACTTTACTGTTTTGGCAATGAACCAACACGCTGCGGCCATCAAACAAGCGGGAAGGCTGGTTTCTGTCCATCCTGCGGGCCTCAGTTACGACAAAAACTATAACAACCAGTTCGCGAACTAAACCACGTTGGTGCGCCAGTATCCAACTCGCGCACCAATTCCCCCCATTGCGATTCGGCCTCCTGGTGAACTTGTCCCGGACTTCAGTGCTGACCTGAAGTCGTTCTCACTTGTAGGAGCAATTATGTTAACCCAAGCTTTGATCCCTGCCGCCGGGCGGGGCATTCGGGCTTACCCGAAAACCCAATACTTACCCAAACCACTCCTTGAAATTGACGGCAAAACCCTGTTGCAGCGCAACATCGAAATCCTGCGCGATCAACTCGGCATTCACGACATCACGGTCATTATCGGCTATGAAGGCGAGCAGATCGTCAGCCGCTTTGGCAGCGGGGCCTCGCTCGGCGTGTCGTTGCGCTATTTGAAATGCGATGAGCCGGACATCGGTTTGGCGCGCGGCATGCTGCTCGCGGAAGAAGTCTTGCAGCAACCGTTCGTCACCATCCTCGGCGATGAGTTGTATCATCACGCGAATCATCAAGCCTTGCTCCGTCCATTCGATGCGACGACCAAAGCGATTTGTGGCGTGCTGCCGACGAAAGACCTGCATCAGATCAAGAAAAATTACGCGCTGAACATCAACGACGGTTGCATCACGTCCTTAATCGAAAAGCCAACCCACATCGAAAACAACTTGCTCGGCTGCGGCACGTTCGTCTTCACGCCCGAAATCTTCACGGCGATTCGCAACACGCCCGCCTCACCGCGTTCCGGTCGCATCGAATTGATTGACGCGATCAATTTGTTGGCGCAGGCGGACAACAGCGTTCGTCCGTTTTATCTCGCAGGCCAATACTTCAACATCAACACCGTTGACGATTACAACTACGCGCAATACAAAATTCGCGCCGAACGCTTTGCCACGTGCAAAGTCAGCGTCGTGATTCCGGCTTACAACGAAGAAGCGTCCATTGGCTTTGTCGTCGAAGATTTCAAAGACCTCGTGGACGAAGTGCTGGTCGTGAACAATTCCTCACGCGACCACACGGCGCAGGTTGCAGCCGCCGCCGGAGCGCGCGTCGAAACCGCGAAGCTCATCGGCTACGGCGACACGATTCGCTACGGCCTGGATCGCGCCATCGGCGACATTCTGGTCGTCGTCGAAGCCGACCACTCGTTCAAATCGCGCGACCTGAGCAAGCTGCTCGAATACCTGAAAGACGCGGACATGGTCGTCGGCACGCGCACAACACGCGAGTTGGTCGAACAAAGCACGAATATGCGCGGCCCAGTGCGCTGGGGCAATGTGCTCGTGGCGAAAGGCGTCGAAGCGTTGTGGTGGGGGCATCAACCCCGCTTCACCGATGTCGGTTGCACCTACCGCGCGTTGTGGCGCGAGACGTATCAAGCGATTCGTCCGTTGCTGCACGGCGTCGGGCCGGAACTGTCGCCGGAGATGATGATTGCCGTGTTGCAAGTCAACAAACGCATCATCGAAGTGCCCGTGTCGTATCACGAACGCATCGGTGGCGAGTCGAAGCATTCGGCGAACTACTTCAAGATTTCGCAAACTGCGCTTCGGATGCTGCGCACAATTCTGCGCCACCGCTTCTCCCGCAACTATCCCAAGCTGATGCAACAAGTGGTCGGTCAACCTGTGCTTCCTTCCAATACCGCGCGATGAAAAAAGTGAATTTGTTTTTGACGTTGGTGTTTGTGTTGGGGGCGGGCGTTCACGCGCTGGATATTTTGCGCCCGGTGGATCGTCCGTCGTGGCGCGAATGCGATGTTGCAGGCATCGCGCGCAGTTACGTCCGCGAAGGCATGAACCTGTTTTATCCGCGCGTGGATTGGCGCGGCGACACGCCCGGTTACGCCGAAATGGAGTTCCCGTTGTACCCGTGGGCTATCGCGTGGGGCTACAAAATTTTTGGCGTATACGAACCGCTCGGCAGAATCATCAACTATGCGTTTTCGCTGCTGACGATGCTGGCGTTTTTCAAGCTGGCGAAATATTTGTTGCCGCCCATCGGCGCAGTCGCGGCGGCGATCTTTTTCACGTTCAATCCGCTCTTCACGAACATTTCCAATTCGCTGCAACCCGAAGGATTGATGCTGCTGGGTTATGTGCTGGCAGCGTATTGGTTCATCCGCTGGCTCGACCAGGAATCACGTTGGCATTTGCTCGGAGCCTGTGTCGCGACTGCCGCTGCTATCTTAGCTAAAGCGACCGCCGCGCACATCGGCTTGTTCTTCGTGCTGTTGTTATGGCGCAAATATGGTTTCACGGCGCTGCGGCAAGTGCGGCTGTGGCTGTTCGGCATCGCGGCGTTATTGCCCGGCGCGTTGTGGTACGCGCACGCGCATCGGTTCTGGTTGCAGTACGGCAACTCGCTCGGCGTGTCGAACGAATATCATTGGGCGGGATGGGATTTGTTCACGAATCCGTCGTTTGTGCTCGGCATTGCGCGGTCAGAGTTGTTGTACGTTTGGATGGTCACAGGCATGTTGCTGGCGGCTGTCGCCGTTGTGCTGAAATGGCGCGAGAAGGCGGTGCAATACGGGTTTTATTGGCTGCTCGCCACGCTCGTGTATTACTTGATCGCGGCGCGCACGACGGGCGATCAATGGGCGGCCTATTACCACATCGTTTCCGTTCCTGGCGCGGCGTTGCTCATCAGCAGCGGTGTCGAAGCGTTGCGCGATCTAAAACCTCAATCGCCCTGGACACGCTTGACGCAAGCAGCAGGCGCGGTTTGTCTGATTGGCGTGCTCGGATTCCAGGCGCGACAAATCATCGTAGACGAACAACATTGGCAAGCCTCGCCGCTGCGCGCTTGTGCGCAGTCGTTTGCGGCGCTGATTCCTGAAGACAATCTGATTCTGGTCACAGGCGGTGTCTGTCAGGATGAAGGCTATCCGGTCGCGTACAACGCTTCGTTTATGATGTACTGGGCGGATCGCAAAGGCTTCAACGTGTGCATCGAAGAGCAGTCGTTGGAGTCGGTGGCGAGCTTTATCAAACGCGGCGCGAAATATTATCTCGCAGCGAAAAGCACGTTCCGCCAGAAAAAACAGCTTGAAGAAGATTTGCGCCGCACCTATCCTGTGCGCGCGGAATGTGACGATTATTGTCTGTTCCAACTCAAGCCCCACGATGTGCGAGATTGACTTGAGGTACGCACGGACAAGATAATCTTCAAGCAATGAAATTAAGTTGAGTCGGTTTCAAGCAAAGGCGGTATGACAATGCTCGAACAGGAAATCAAATATTTTAGCGATCATCTAACGGGATGGTTGGAGCAACACAGCGGGAAATTTGCGGTTGTCAAAGAGCAAACTTTGATTGGCTTTTTTGACACTATCGAACAAGCTCTGGCAGAAGGCGCAAGGTGCTTTGGGTTACAATCTTTTCTCGTACGCCGCGTCGTAGAAACACCAGAGGTTGTCAGCATCCCGGCGTTAAGTTTGGGGATACTTCGTGCCGATACTCCACATTCAGTACAATAATTCAGTTGGGAAAACAGCGGATGGACGGACGGTGCAATTTCCTCCGCAATCCACTCTGCTTACACAAGGGCCGCTCGTACAAGTCTCAGTCGAATTGGAGCAAAATTTCGCGGCGCAGTTAGTTCAGCGCGGGCAAACGATTCCGGCTCCGCAATCGGGGCGCGGATTGATTGACACGGGGGCTTCCGTAACCTGTATTGACGAAGCACTGGCCCGCACGATGAATTTGCCTGTGATTGATGTTGTACAGATGACTTCCGCTTCGCACGCCGCCACGCCGCAAAATGTTTACCCCATTCAACTGGAAATCATTGGCTATCCCATTAAAATCAATGTCCCACGCGCCGTTGGAGCCAATCTTGCGCCACAAGGAATTATCGCTTTGATCGGACGTGATTTTTTGCAACACGGTACGCTGTTTTACAATGGGCTTACGGGAGCGATTACCCTCTCGATCTAATCGTTCCAATGGTCACGCCATCGCTAATGCCCGGTCACATAAATTTACTCCCCATCAAATTGGTATTCCTCCTCGCGTTCGCTTTCCTTCTGCGCGTCATCTTCTTTCACGGCATCGCGCCGGGCGATCCGTTTACCTACAGCGCAGCGGCGTGGGACATCGTGCAAGGCCAATGGAATCCGGGCTATTTCTATGAACAAACAACGCGGTGGGGCGTGCTGTTTCCGCTCGCCGCGAGTTACAAACTCTTCGGCGTGCGCGAATTCAGCTCGGCACTGTGGCCGCTGCTGACATCGCTCGGCACAGTTGCAGTGGCGTATCGAATGGCATGGCATTGCAGCGGCGAACGCGCGGCAATGTGGGCGGGCATTTTAGTTGCCACGTTTCCGCTCGAAATCGTTTACGCGACACAGCCGATGGCGGATTGTCCGTTGAGCTTTTGGTTATTGCTGAGCTTGTATTGCTTCGTGCGCGGCGAGACGGCGACGACCAACAAACGATGGTTCTTTTTCTTCAGCGGCGTGGCGCTCGCGCTGGCGTATGCGACGAAGTTTGTGGCGATTTTGATTGCGCCGTTTTTCCTCTTCGTGTTGCTCTGGCGGCGGCGCATCGAATGGAATTGGGCGTGGTTGGGCGCAGGCTTTTTGCTCGTCTTTGCATTGGAGTTCGTCATCTTTCAGCAAGTCACGGGCAATGGCTGGGCGCGGCTGCATTTGATCCTGCACGACCAAGCTTTAAACGCTCCGGTCACAGCGGGCGGCTTTCAAGTGCAGAATGCGGTGTGGCTGTATTTGTACTGGATGTTCGTAGATTTTCATTATGTCGGGCTGAGCTTTGTGTTGCTGTTGCTGATGCTGCTGCATCGCGTCTCGAAGCGGCGCGCGGGCGCATCATCGCATCGTTATGCCTTGCTGTGGGCGTGTACGTTTTGGTTGATCCTCACGTTTTATCCGACCAGCGTCAAACCGTACGTGCCGCTCTACAAAATTGAGTCATACATCCTGATGTTCAGCGCGCCGTTGCTGGTCGTGACGGCGGTGTGGTTAAGCGAGTATGCGCAGCGGTTGCAAATTCTCGCGCTCGTCTTGATCGTGTTGAGCACGTTGCCGTTTGTCTATTTGCTGCACGAAAGCTATCGCGCGCACGGCGACAATGCGCGCGCCATTTGGGCGTTTGCGCAAACGCACACGGATCGCCCCGTTTACGCGCATCGCAGCGATCAACGCTTCCTGCAATACTTCGATGGGTTCCGGCGCAATGAAGCCTATCAAAACTTTCGCCTGCCGAAGCCCGCGGAAGACGTGCATCCAACGCCGCCGATCAACCTTCAGCACACGTATGTTGCCATCAATCAGCACATGCTTGCGCATCACCGCGAAGATTCGTATCCGCCTGAAATCACGCATCCGCCCGCGCATTGGCGCGAGGTCTATCGCTATCAACGGCCTGAACATTGGCTGCGGCGCGTTGTGGCGGTTGTGACGAAGCCTTTGCCTGCCAACCTCGCGCAAACGATCCATCGCAAGTTTGCCAATTGGTCGCACACGCAACCGGTCATTATTTACTCTGTGGAATAATCCATGCTTTGTCCGATTTGTCAGCACACGAGCGAAGTCACCTTTACCGCGCACGGCTACGGCATCCGCGATTGCACGGCTTGCGGGCATCGTTTTGCTGATCTGGCGACTTCACTCGAACACACGCAGCAAGTGTACGGCGACCAATATTTTCAGGGCGGCGGCGCGGGCTACCCCGATTATCTGGGCGAAGCGCGCATTCTGCGCGAGCACGGACGCTGGTACGGCAAACGATTGCAGAAGTATCTACAACCCGGAACGATGCTGGACGTTGGCGCAGCGGCGGGTTTCGTGTTGCAGGGCTTTGTGGATTGCGGTTGGCAGGGCGACGGCATCGAGCCGAACCCCAAGATGGCCGCGTATGCGCGCAACGAATTGGGGCTGAACGTGCAAGCAGGCGCATTGGAATCGCTGAGCACCAACCAAACCTACGACCTCGTCAGTATGATTCAGGTCATCGCGCATTTTGCCGATTTGCGCCAAGCCTTGCTGGTTGCCGCAAACGCGACGAAATCACATGGCTATTGGCTGATTGAAACGTGGAATAAAGACAGTTTCGCCGCGCGCTTGTTTGGGCAAA
>CAZWAK010000251.1:0-8498 GCA_964631865.1 uncultured Heliobacteriaceae bacterium
TTTAATTTTTGCCTTTTGCCTTTTGATTTTCAATCGTAGCTTCCTTTATGTCTGTTCGCGCCCGTTACTTGTTGGTCATTGTGGGGCTGATTCTAATTGTCGTGGCGGCCTTGGCCTACTTTCAGTGTTCGCGGTTGCTGAGCGAACATCTGACGGCGAAGACTGCGGCGGGCAATATGGTGGCGACGAATGTCCTGGCATTGGCGCAACAAGCCATTGACGCCAACCCCAACAAATCCGCGCAGGACGCCATCAAGGAAGATGCCCAGGTGCGCGCCTGGCTGGCGGCGGGCGGCAACAGTCAATATTTTTCGTACCTCGCCATTCTGGCGGCGGACAACGCGGTCATCGTCGAATCCGACCCGCGTCAACTGCGCAAAGCTGCCCTCATCATCCCGCTGGAAACGCTCGCCGCCAAATCGTGGGTCGGACAATGGCGCGAGTTACGCCGGAGCGCTGCGTTATACGAAATCACCACGCCGCTCAACGTCAACAATCAACCGTTCGGACGTTTTGTCGTCGGGCTTCCAGGACAAACGCTCTACGGCGAAGTCGCGCCGAGTTTGCGCATCACTTTGATTGTCGCCAGCGTCGCCGCTTTGCTCGGCATCTTGTTCGCCGTGTTGCTGTCGAATCTGGTGCTGCGACCGTTGCGCGAATTCTTTGGCCTGATCGAACAGCTTGAGGTGGAAAGCGCGACGCAAACGAACGAGCCGTCGGCGCAGGATTTGCAAAGCGCGGCGCAACGGCTGCGCGAGTTGGGACGACGCTTCGCGGGCAATCGCAACGAGATCGAAGCGATGCGCGATCAAATGCGCCAGGTCGTCAACAATTTGCCGGATCGGTTGTTGCTGCTCGACCGCGAACAGCGCGTGATGATGGCCAGCCCGGAAGCCGAGCGGTTGTTGCTGCATCCGAACGGCGGGAACGGCAAACCCGCTCCGCATACGTTGCGCGGCGCTTTGCTCGGCGAAGTGTTGAGCAAAGAACATCCGCTGATGAGCTTGACGCGCCGTGCCTTCGCCGCGCGTCAACCACGCGAAGAGACGCTCGTCCTGCCCACGCCGGAGCACACGGAACAAAAGCTGCTGGCGTCGGTACAGGTGTTTGAAGAGCGCGGGCAATTGGCGGGTGCGTTGCTGACCTTGCGCGATTTTGAATCGCTCAAGCGGTTGGAAACGCAATTGGATTATGCGACACGCCTCGCCGCGCTGAGCCGCATCACGTCCGGCGTCGCGCACGAAGTCAAAAACCCGTTGCACGCGATGGTGCTGCATTTGGAACTGTTGCGCAGCAAACTCGATTCGGGCAAAGACCCAGCCAAACACGTGGATGTGCTGACGTCGGAAGTCAATCGCCTGAATCGCGTCGTGCAAACCTTTCTCGATTTCACGCGCCCGCTGCAATTGCAAACGCGCAAATACGACGCCAACGAATTGTTGCGCGAAGTGCTGCTGCTCGCCCCGCTCACCCCGGCGCATAAAATTGAAGTCGTATTCCGTTTGGCGAGCGAACCAGCGTGGATCGAGGCGGACATTGATTTGCTCAAACAAGCGTTGCTGAACATCGTCATCAACGCTTGTCAGGCGATGCCCGACGGCGGCATCCTGACGCTGGCGACCGCATGGCACAACAATCAAGTCGAACTCAGCATCGCTGATACGGGTGTCGGCATCCCGGAAGAGATGCGCGAGAAGATTTTCAATTTGTATTTCACCACCAAAGACAACGGCAGCGGCATCGGCCTCGCCCAAGCCTTCCGCGCCGTGCAAATGCACAGCGGCAGCATTGACGTTGAATCGCAATTGGGGCAGGGAACTCGCTTTCGCATCACTTTGCCCGCTGCGTGAGGGAAAAGGGGAGATAGGGAGAAAGGGAGAAGGGGGGATAGGGAGCGGTATTTGTCCCCATCTCCCCTTCTCCTTTTCTCATTTAGCTGGCGTGATTGTAATTTTGCGGAACGTCACTTTCGTGTGATCGCCCTGCAACATCAGCGGCCCCGGTTCGCCTTCGCGTGCGTCGAGCGCGCCGCCTGTGATGCCGGGAATCTCTTCGTTCTCAATGATCGTTTGCCCGTTCAGCACGACCGTTACGCGCCGCCCGATCAACGTGATCTCGAACGTTTGCCATTCGCCCGGCGCTTTCGTCGCGTTGGCATTGGGCTTGAGGAAACCGTACACGCCGCCCATCCGCAATGAATCCGCTGCTTGTCCGAAGGCGTCATTGATTTGCACTTCGTGGCGTCCGCGCAAGTACAAACCGCTGTTGCCGTTCTTCACGTTTTGAAATTCGACGTGCAATTTGAAGTCGGTGAATTTTTGCTCGCTGATCAAATCCGCACACGGCGTTTTGTTCGTCAGCAAACCGTTCTCTACCATCCAGCAATTCGGATGATTGTTGTTGCGCGGTTTCCATCCCGTCAGGTCTTTGCCATTGAAAAGCTGTATCGGCTTGCCCCACGCGGGGTTGGTTGTGCGCCGCATTTCCGGCGCTCGAACGGCAGTCCAATTGACCGTCGCACCCGTTTCATCCTGCACCGTGCCAACCAATTTGTCGCCGTCCAATTTGCTCACAAAGATCAGCAGATCGGGATTGCGTTCATATTGTTTGGGGACTTTGATCGTCAGTTGTCCGTCTTTGTACGAAGCTTCGGTTGCGTAACGCATCGAACCGAAATGCCCGACGACGCGCGCCATAATGGAGGTTTCCGTGCGATGCTGAATCTCAAACCACGACGGGAACGTTGTGCCATCGGACGCCTGCACCGTGACATCCCAGCGACCCAGAATTTTGTCTGCGTAGCCGACGGGTTGGGCCGTCGCTACGACAGTGAATAAAAGTAATGTGATAGTCAGCAAAATAATTTTCATCATTCGGATTCTCCAAGAAAAAATAGATCAATACGTGTTTGTCATTTCACCAGAACCGCCGGAACCTCCAATGCCTTCACCGCTTGATTGAATGCAGGAACGTCGGTCTTCACCGCTTGCTCCAACTTCTGCAACTCGGCATCAATGCGCGAAGACAAATCCGCATAGACCTGCAATGCCTGATCGGTGGGCGGATTGTCCGAACCGCCGACTGAACCACCCAATGCTGCGAGTTTGTTGTTCAGGCGAATCGGGTAATTCAACGGGTCTTGATTGCTTTGGTTTTTGGTTTGATACAACGCCTCTTCAATCGCGGTGATTTTGGCATTCAAGGCTTTGCCCGCATCCACGACCGCTTTGGCGTTGGGTTGTGACGCGATGCGTTTGGACACGGCTTCGATTTGCGTGCGGATGTCACGAATCTTGATGATCGCGTTGTGCGTTTCGTCGAGCTTGTTGCGAATCTTCCAGAGCAGGTCGAATTGTTTGGCGAAGTCTTCTTGCGTTGTCGCAATCCGCGGGTCTTTTTTCAACTCAAACGATTCGGTCATCGTTTTGCCGCCGACGGCGAGTTTGACTTGATAATTGCCGGGCACGGCGCGCGGCCCGGTCACGCTGCCCGCCCACATAATCAAGCCGGGGAAGCGCGCGGCGTCCGCGTAGCGCGTATCCCACACGAAGCGATTCAAGCCCGCTTCCGCTGCGACGCGCGCTGTGCCGCCGCCGCCAAAGCCGAAGCCTTCTGCCGCAGCGGGTGCGGCTTCTGGGGCTGCCGCTTTGCTCGAAAACTTCTTGATGGATTTGCCGGAAGAATCCAAAAACTCCAGCGTCACTTCGTCCTTCGGTTTGTCTTTCAAATGGTAATACACGACGACGCCGGACGGCGGATTTTGTCCCGCCGTTGCCATCGGATTCGCAAAGCCGCCGCCGCCCACCGTGCGATACGTGTCTTCCGGTTTGAAGAGATGAGCGTCCGCCTTCGCTACTTCATCTTTCATCTGATGCAGTACATTCAAATCATCCAAAACCCAGAATGAACGCCCCTGCGTCGCAACGACCAAATCCTTGTCGCGTTTTTGAAGCGCCAAATCCGTGATCGGCACGACGGGCAAATTCAGTTGCAGCGATTGCCAGTTTTCGCCGTCATCGAACGACACATACAAGCCCGTCTCTGTGCCTGTGTACAACAAGCCTTTGCGATGCGGGTCTTCACGGATCACGCGCGTGAACGAATTGTCGGGCAAGCCTTTCACAATCTTCTTCCACGTTTTGCCGTAGTCGCTGGTTTTGTACAGATACGGTTTGTTGTCGTCAGATTTGTACAGCGTTGCGGCGATGTATGCCGTGCCTGCGTCGTGCGGCGAAGCGTCGAGCGAATTGATCTGACTCCATTCGGGCAAGCCGGCGATGTTCTTCGTGACGTTCGCCCAATTCTTGCCGCCGTCTTGTGTGACGTGAACCAAGCCATCGTCCGAACCCGCCCAAATCACACCTGCTTTGACGGGTGATTCCATCGCGGCGAAGATCGTGCAGTAATACTCGACGCTCGTGTTGTCTTTCGTGATCGGGCCGCCCGATGAGCCTTGTTTCGACTTGTCATTGCGCGTCAAATCGGGGCTGATGATTTGCCAGCTTTGGCCTTCGTTGGTGGTTTTGAAAAGCACGTTGCCGCCCGTGTACAGCACGTTGGAATCGTGCGGCGAAAAGAAAATCGGGAAGTTCCATTGGAAGCGATACTTCATTCCTTCCGCGCCCCAACCCATCGGATTGTCGGGATATACATTCAAATCGCGCGATTGTCCCGTGCGATGATCCAGCCGCGCCAACAGCCCGTCGTAGTTGCCGCCGAACACGATGTTGGAATCTTTCGGATGCGCGACAACCCAGCCGGATTCAAAGCCTGCGGTCACCACCCAATCCCGCAAATCAATACTACCGCCGGACGAACGACTCTTGATTTTCACGGTCGTATTGTCCTGCTGCGCGCCGTAGACGTGATACGGAAAATCGTTGTCTACTGACACACGATAAAACTGCGCTGTCGCTTGATCCTGCTCCGTCCAATTGCGCCCGCCATTGAAGCTCACGTTCGCGCCGCCGTCGTTGGAATTGATCATCCGCTGATTGTCGTTCGGCGCGATCCACAAATCGTGATTGTCGCCGTGCGGCACCGAAATCGGCGTGTATGTGCGCCCGCCGTCCTGCGATCTGTAAAAGCCCGTGTTCAGCACATAAACCGTGTCCGCGTTTTGCGTGTCGGCGTAAAGGCGCGAGTAATACCAGGCGCGTTGGCGCAGGTTGCGCGCTTCGTTGACCTTGAACCAATTTTTGCCGCCGTTGTCCGAACGAAACACGCCGCCGTCTTCAGCTTCGATGATGGCCCAGACGCGCTCAGGATTGACGGGCGAAACGGTCACGCCGATCTTGCCGATGAATTCGCCTTTCGGCCCGCCGGGATTGCGCGTCAGTTCCGTCCACGTGTCGCCGCCGTCTGTAGACTTGAACAAGCCGCCATTTTTGCCGCCGCTTTCCAAACTGTACGGCGTGCGTTTGACTTCCCACATGCCGGCGTACATCACGTTCGGATTCGATGGATCGAGGATCAAATCAATCGCGCCCGTTTGGTTGTGCTTGTACAAAATGCGCTCCCACGTTTTGCCGCCGTCTTTGCTGCGATAAACGCCGCGCTGTTCGTGCGCGCCAAAGATGTGACCGAGCACGGCTGCGTAAACCAAGTCAGGATTTTTCGGATGCACACGAAGGCGCGCGATGTGGCGCGAATCGTCGAGGCCGCTGCGCTTCCACGTTTTGCCCGCGTCCATTGATTTGTACACGCCATCGCCGTGCGACACGTTGCCACGAATTGGCGACTCGCCCATCCCGACGTAAATGATATTGGGATCAGATTCGCTGACGCCAATCGCGCCGACCGAACCCGTGCCGAAAAAGCCATCGGACACATTCACCCAATTCACGCCGCCATCGGTGGTTTTGTACACGCCGCCGCCCGTCGCGCCGAAGTAATAGACATTCGGTTGCGACGTGATGCCCGCGACAGCCGTGACGCGCCCGCCGCGATACGGGCCGATGTTGCGAAATTGCAAGCCCTTGAGTGGATTCGATGGTTGTGAAGGTTGCGCGATGATTGGCGCGAGCAGAATGGTAATCAACAAGAACGTGAATAGACGGGGTTTCATGGGTTGGGTCCTCCAGTTGGGAATTGAACGGAACACGGATCAAACAGATGCGACGGAGCAGGACAGATCAATCGGTCATAATCTGTAGCATCCGTTCAATCCGTGTTCGATTGATAGAACACGGATAACACAGATGTGGCGGATGAAGGCGGATCAATCGGTTGTAATCCGTCGCATCTGTTTGATCCGTGTTCTATCTCGCTAAAATACGGATCTCTTTTGCACTTTCTCTTTTGTCGTTAACGTAAACCGCTTTTCGACTTCGCCGCCTTGCACAACACGCGCCGCCACATATTCGCCCAGCGCCGGGCCGTGTTTGAAGCCGTGTCCTGAACCGCCACCGACCAGCCAGACGTTCGACAACTCCGGGTGACGATCAATCAGGAAATCGCCGTTCGACGTGTTTTCGTATTGGCACACGCGCGACTCGATCAGCGGCGCATTCTGCAAACCGGGAAAGCGTTCCGCCAAATGTTTGCGCACTTCGGCCAATAACGACGGGGTGATGATGCGTTCGTTCGTGTCGGGGTCAAGCGCGGGGCCGTGGCGATCCAGCGCGACTTTGAAGCCGCGATTTTCCAAATCCGGGATGCCGTAAATCTCCGCCCCGAAATCAATCCACGTCGGCATCGCGGGCGGCTGCCAACGATTGTCGCCCGGCTGTGCGCCGAAAAAGTAAATCTCCTGTCGCGTCGGATGAATGCGGTCAGTGAGCAAGTTCGGAAACACTTTTGGCAACCACGGGCCGCAGGCAAACACGAACGCGCCCGCGCTGATGGATTCGCCGCTGCTTGTTTTGACAGAATCAATTTTGCCCTTGCCAGACGGGGCGCTGACGGCTTCCGTCAAATATTGCACGCCATTTTTGACCGCATTTTCCACGACCGCTTGCACCGCCCGCCGCGCGAGCAATGCGCCGCTGTCGGGTTCATACAACGCCCACGTCACCGGGCCATACGAAATCTGCGGCCAGCGTTTTTCCAGTTCCGCGCGCGGCAACTCCTCAAACTTCACGCCCAATTTCGTCAGCGTCGCCTTCGTTGCCAACGTATACGCATCCTGCTCGCGCGCCATCCACAGCACGCCGGTTTTATGAAACAGCGGCTGCTTCACCTGCGCGAAAAACGCCTGCCACAACTTGAGCGAGCGCATTGACCAGCGCGTATAAATCTCGTCCGCGCCATAGCCCATCCGAATCACACGCGATTCGCCACCGGAACTCGCCCGGCTGTGCGCTGCGCCATAGGCATCCAGCAGCGCGACTCGTTTGCCCGCTTTTTGCAAATGCCAAGCTGTCCACGCGCCAAACACGCCCGCGCCGATTACAGCTACGTCATAAGATTTTGCGCTCATCTTCTTTGGCTTTCGTTGCGTGCCTGCTTGTCCGATGGGAGCCAACGCGCCCGCCGTCAACGCAGTCACAAATTCACGACGATCAATGTTCATGGGAGCGCGCATCATACCACTTCGCTCGCCAAAGCACGACTTCTGCGCACGTGTTTTGGGCGTAATGCGATTTGGCAAATCGCGCTACCTCGGAGGGGATGTTCGCGCGCCAGGCCGTCGCATCCTTCAGTCCAGCGGGCCAATTTCATGCGCGCTGAATTGCCAATCCATTGGCCAGTGCCTATACCGCTGCCGGGGCAATCAGGCAATGAACAAAGGAATCAGGTATCGCCAAATCCTGAAACAAATTCTGACCCGCTATGTAGAACTGGCCAATCGGCATCCGCAGCCCGGCGTGGAAACAGTGCTGGTGATTGACGAAGAACGCGACAATTTCATCTGGGCGAATGTCGGCTGGTCGCGCGGCGAACGAGTGGACGGCATCACCTTCTTCGGACGCATCCGGGACGGCAAATTCTGGATCGAAGAAGATTGGACGGAAGACGGCATCGCTACGGATTTGCTGGAAGCGGGCGTGCCGAAAGAAGACATCGTGCTGGCCTTCCACGAACCGGAGATGCGGCAATATACCGAATTCGCGGTGGCGTGAAACGATCAACTCTCGCCACCGGAGCAAAATACTCTCAATCTGATGACTGGCGTATGAACGGCTGTCCACGCATCGTGTTGACCGGCGGCCCGTGTGGCGGCAAGACCACCTTGCTGCGTGAACTGCGCGCCGCCGATCCGCGCGGCGCGCGCTGGCTGCTGGTTCCCGAAGCCGCCCCGCTCTTGTTTCAAGCCGGATTGGATGGCCAGCGGCAGTGCTTTCAGCAGGCGGTCGTGAAGCTACAGATCGCGCTGGAAGAAAGTTGCGCGGCAGCCGCCCAGCCGCAGCAGGTGTTGCTTTGTAATCGCGGGACGCTGGATGCGCTGGCTTATTGGTTGCGCAATGGCTGGGATGAAAGCGAATTCTTCGCGGCGACCGGGATGAGTCGGGAAGAGCATTACCGGCGCTACCTGGGCGTGATCCATTTGCAGACTG